>CAMWTP010000056.1 GCA_947177165.1 uncultured Lachnospiraceae bacterium | reverse complement strand
GAGGGCGGCGTTCTTCTGGGGCTGAGAGAGTGCGTGGCGGCTAAGCCGCTGTCTGAGATTTTCTAAGTTTTTTGGAAGAACGCAGAGGGCGGCGTTCTTCTGGGGCTGAGAGAGTGCGTGGCGGCTAAGCCGCTGTCTGGGATTTTCGGCCAAAGTGATGGGGTGTTGTATAAGGGGTGGTATTATGAAGTCTATGATGAGAAAAACAACATTGCGGGAGATTCGGCAGAGTCTGGGGCGCTATCTTGCTATTTTTGCGATTGTGGCGATGGGGGTCGGTTTTTTTGCGGGGCTTAAGATAACCAGGCCGGTCATGGTGGAGTCCGCCAATGCGTATCTGGAGGAAAAGCAGCTGTACGATTACCGGCTGCTGTCCACGCTTGGGTTTGAGGCGGAGGATGTGGAGGCGCTGGCGCAGAAGGATGATGTCCGCGCAGTCGAGGGGGCAGTGGCGGCAGATATTCTCTATGTCGATGAGGACGGGAATGAGGATGTCATCAGGGCGCATTCCCTGATGAATGATATAAACGGACTGGAGGTTGTGGCAGGCAGGCTTCCGCAGAACGATGCGGAATGTGTCGTCGACGCGGTTTTATATGATGAGAGCGCTATAGGCAGCAGCATTGTATTATCTGAAAATAATGAGGAGGAAGATCTCGACAATTTTGCACATCATCAGTACACGGTCGTCGGCATCGCACAGGCGTCGGCTTATATCCAGTTTGAGCGGGGAACGACTTCCCTTGGAAATGGAAGAATCAGCGGTTTTATGTATCTGCTGCCTGAGGGTTTTGCAACAGAGTACTTTACGGAAATCTACGTGAGATTCGATCAGGATTATTCGATTTATTCGGAGGAATATGACGCTTACATGGACGAGCGGAAACCGCTGTGGGAGGATTACTGTGATGCGCAGGGTGAGCGCAGATATCAGGCGGTCATAGCGGATGCGGAGAGTGAGCTTGCAGACGCTGAGAAGGAGCTTGCGGATGAGAGGGCGGAGGCCGAAGCGGAGCTTGCCGATGCGAGAAAGGAGCTTGCAGACGCCGAAGCGGAACTTGCGGACGGGAGAGAGCAGCTCGCGGACGGTGAGGCGGAGCTTGCAGACAACCGGGAGGTTCTAAACAGCAGGGCCCGGGAACTTGCTGACGCGAGGAGATCGCTGGAGGAGCAGCGGGCAGAGCTGACGGCAGCGATGGAGCAGGCGGACGCCACACCGGTGGAATATTTGGATGAGGCAGCATTATTGCAGTATCAGGCGATGATGCAGCAGCTTGAGGGGGCGATGGCACAGCTTGCGGATGCGGAGGGACAGCTTGCGGACGGTGAGGCGCAGCTGGAAAGCGGAAGGAGGCAGCTTGCGGACGGTGAGGCAGAGCTGGAGGAGAGCCGGCAGAAGCTTTTGGACGCAGAGACAGAGCTTGCAGACGGCTGGGCAGAATACAATGACGCCTATGCGGAGTTTGAGGAGGAGATAGCAGATGCAGAGCGGGAGCTTGCAGACGCAAGAGAGGATATCGCTGCGATTGAAAAACCGGATATTTACGTGCTTGACCGGGACACCAATATCGGTTACGCCTGCTTTGAGAACGATTCCAGCATTGTGGAGGGGTTGGCAAATGTTTTTCCGGTATTCTTTTTTCTGGTGGCGGCGCTGGTGTGCATGACGACCATGAACCGCATGGTGGAGGAACAGCGCACGCAGATCGGCGTGCTGAAGGCGCTGGGCTACGGCGAAGCGACGATTATGGGGAAATACCTTGTCTACTCGGGAAGCGCGGCGCTGACTGGATGCATCGCGGGATATTTTCTGGGAATTCATCTCTTTCCGTTTGTGATCTGGCAGGCGTATGGGATGATGTATGATATGGGCGGCATTGTCTTTACCTTTGATGGAGGGACGGCAGTGATCTGTCTTGCCTGTGCACTGCTGTGTTCCATGGGGACGACATGGTTTTCCTGCCGCCGGGAGTTGAAGGAAGTGGCGGCGGATCTGATGCGTCCTAAGACACCAAGAGCCGGAAAGCGGGTTTTTCTGGAATGGGTGCCCTTTATCTGGAACCGGTTAAAGTTTTTGCAAAAGGTATCTGTGAGAAATATTATCCGTTACAAGAGGCGGTTTCTCATGATGGTGATCGGTATCAGCGGCTGTACGGCTCTGTTGGTGACCGGATTTGGAGTAAGGGATTCTGTCACAGATATAGCGGATCAGCAGTTTGGGGAAATCCAGACATACCAGCTCGGCATTACTTTAAAAGACGAAGTGCGTGACGCTGAGGACGCTTCCCTGAATGAACTGAGGGAGCTGCTTGACACATACGGCGGAACTTATCTCGCCGTGCTGGAAACGACAATGGATATGGAGACAGAGGACAGTGTGAAGTCGGTGAATCTGATCGTTGCGGAGGATCCGGACCGGTTAGGGGAGTATATTGATCTGCACACTTCCCAAGGGGAGGCAATCGCATACCCGCAGAGCGGCGAGGCAGTCATCTGCGAGAAGCTGTCAGAGCGGTATGATATTGAGCTCGGTGACACGATACAGTTGTATGATGAGGATAGAAAAGAAATTCAGGCAGTCGTCAGCGGTATCTGCGAGAACTATATTTACAATTACGTATATCTGAACGCCGGGACTTATGAAAGAGCGATGGGAGAGATATCCTACAAAAATCTCTATGTCAATCTGGCGGAAGGAGAGGACGCGCATGCGGCGGGAGCGGCGCTGATGAAAGCGGATCACGTGACAGCGGTTTCTGTCAATGCGGATATGCTGGTGCGCTTTTCGAGCATGATGGGCAGCATGGATTATATCGTGTTTGTCATCATTGCCTGCGCGGCGGCACTCGCGTTTATCGTGCTTTACAATCTGAACAACATCAATATCACAGAACGGATCCGCGAGATCGCGACGATCAAGGTGCTGGGATTTTACAGAAATGAGACGGCTTTGTATGTATTTCGCGAAAATACAGTGCTGACGGGGATTGGTTGCGCGGTTGGACTCCTCCTGGGAAAAGCGCTGCATCTGTATGTCATGCATAAGGTTGACATTGACCTGATGTCCTTCGATATCCATATCAAGGCGGTAAGCTACCTTTTGAGCGTTTTGCTGACCTTTGCGTTTACCTGGGTGGTCAACCGGATGATGTCTGTAAAACTCGATATGATTAATATGGCGGAGTCGTTGAAATCGGTGGACTGAGTGCAGACAAACCTACAATAGCGGAAAGCGCAGCACATCATCATGCGGATTCACGCTGGCAAGGCCAAGCTCTGTGACCTGGGCCTCAAATACGGAAAATTTGTCCTGAACGACAGCAAACGCCTGCCGCATCTGTTCTCTTGACAATGTCTTGCCGAGGGTGACATGCGGCAGCCAGGAATGGGGACGATAGTATCTGCTCACGGTCGTCTCTGGAATTATGGATACTGCATCATAGATTTGTTCTGACAATCCTTGCAAATAAGGATTCAGCACAGGCATGGTATACAGCACATATGGAAGCAGCTGCCCGACAGTGACAAATTGTACCGTGCCCTGCTGCAGCCTTCCCTCCAGCTTTTTCATAACAGGGATCAGCACCTCAGCACTTCGGGCCTCGATGGCGGAGAGCGTCAGATGCGGCGGCACCTGTTTGTCTGTCATATAATGATTTCCTGATGCCGCAGCAACCTGATCGATGAGTGTCTGTATTCTTTTCGCGGCAGAATTGTCAAAATAAACGGATACCAGATACATGATTTTTACCTCGCATAAATTTCCATAAAAAACACTTTTTCCTGCCCGTTTGCAGTTTGTATCAGACATTGTGTATCTCTGTGTATTCATTATAAAAGACAGTCAGTTCACTGTCCAGAGCGTGATTGAAAAAACAGTTTATTTATGGTGATTGTGTTCGAGACTTTGTAAACTGTTGACGAATTGCAGTTTTTCTTATATAATATAAAAAATTGTACTAAAAAAAATACAAAAAGGGGAAACGGATGGAAAAACAAAATTACAAGGCAAGAGCAAAGATTAACCTGGCGCTTGATGTGTGCCGGCGCCTTGAAAATGGATATCATGAAATCAGAACAGTCATGCAGATGGTTGATATCTATGATGAATTGGAGTTTAAGAGAAGAGAGGATCCGGATATCATACTGTCAGTCGACAGCAGAGATTATCTGGGGGATTTGGAGAACAACCTGATCTTTCGGGCGGCAAAGCTTATGAAGCAGCAGTACAATATCCAGCATGGCGTGGAGATCAGGCTTAAAAAAAATATTCCTGTAGCGGCAGGGATGGCGGGAGGAAGTACAGATGCAGCCGCCACAATGCTGGCTATGAATGAGATGTACGAGCTTGGACTTACCCGGGAGCAGCTGATGGAGCAGGCCGTGAGGCTTGGTGCGGATATTCCGTTCTGCATCATGGGGGGCACGGCTCTGGCGGAGGGAATCGGAGAGAAGCTCTCGCCGCTGCCGGCGCCGCCGGAGGCATTTCTTTTGATTGTGAAACCGCCGATCATGGTGTCAACACAATGGGTATACCAGCATCTTCAGCTTGATATGATGGAACGCCATCCGGATATTGATGGTATGGTTGCGGCATTAAAACAGGGAAGTTTGGAGGGAATCACCGACCGCATGGAAAATGTCATGGAAACCGTGACAAAGAAAGAGCATCCAATTATTACAGACATCAGGAGGATGATGATGGAAAACGATGCGTTGAATGCGGTGATGAGCGGGAGCGGACCGAGCATTTTCGGTGTCTACCGGGAGAAGGGAGTTGCGCAGGCAGCATCAGTTTATATTGACCAGACACTCAAAACAAAGGGGATCAATGCACAGGTAATTGTAACTGAATTTTATAACGTGGATTCGTGATTGGAGGGCAGATATGAGCATGATGAAGGACGATGAATATTTACCGCTCAGGGATGTAGTGTTCAATACACTGCGGCAGGAGATACTCACCGGAAAGCTCAAACCCGGAGAGCGATTGATGGAAATTCACCTTGCAAATAAGCTCGGCGTGAGCCGCACACCGATCCGTGAAGCGATCAGGAAGCTGGAGCTGGAAGGGCTGGTGATCATGATACCGAGACGCGGCGCTGAGGTGGCGCAGATCACGTTGAAGAGCCTTAAGGATGTCATGGAGGTCAGGCGAGCGCTGGACGTGCTTGCAATCGAGCTTGCCTGCGAGCGCATGGGACAGGAAGATCTGGACAGTCTCTATCAGGCGTGTGAGAATTTCAAGGCGGCTGTCAAGACAAAGGATACAAGGATGCTTGCGGAGGCAGATGTGGCATTTCACGATAAGATTGTGCTGTCCACCGGAAATGCCAGACTGATACAGCTGGTCAGCAATCTGTCGGAGCAGATGTACCGCTATCGGTTTGAGTACCTGAAAGATGCCTCGTCGCATGAGATGCTGCAGCAGGAGCACCTTGAAATGTATCACAGTATTTTAAAGAAAGATAAGGTTACGGCGGCCGATGTGGTGAGAAAGCACATCAACAATCAGGAGGAAGCCATTATCAAGCAGCTCCAGCTGGAAAAAGATGATCGGAGAAAAAGTGTATAAAAAATTTATTTATGTCCATACTTACGAATAGGAGAGAAATTGTTGCTGGAAATGGGAGGTATGGACATATGTTTTTGTGGAAAAAATATTTAATAAATACACTGATGGCATTTGGCGTCGTGCTGTGGGTCGGTGCACTCAGTCCTGAGATTTTTATGCAGTCGGGACTCAGCTGTATCCTTGATGAGAACGGGGAGGAGCTCACGGCGGAGGATGCGGAGAAGTTTATGGATTCCTATTTTTATGGAGGCACGAATGGAGAGTCAGATGCGGAATCCACAGTGGAGATTCAATATAAGTTTGCGTTGTTGGAGTGGCTGCGCTGAATCGGATAACGCAGGAGGTAGAAATTATGACAAAGGAAGTGCTGATATCGATACGCGGTCTTCAGTTCGTTGACAATGAGGTGGGGCAGTCGGCGTCCGACGAGGAGCTTGACCAGATTGAGACGATCTGCCCCGGAGAGTATTATTTCCGAAACGATGCACATTATATACGCTATGAGGAGGTCATGGAAGATTTCCCAGAGCCAGTCAGAAATATGATCAAGCTGAAGGGCAGGGAATTTTCGCTTTGGAAAAAAGGTCCCATCAATGTGCAGCTGGTGTTTTCCGAGGGGAAAAAGACCATGACGGACTATTTTACCCCTTTTGGAAATATCCTGGTTGCGATGGACACACGGGAAGTCACTGTGACAGAGTGCGAGGACTGTCTCGAAATACATATTGCGTATGGGCTTGAGGCCAATTACCAGTTCATAGCGGACTGTAACATTACTATTGAGATTAAAAGTAAATAATAGGAACAATCAGAGATTGTTCCTATTATTTACTGCATTGGTTCCTGTGGATTGTCCCTGCGGATCTCGTCGAGCAGGTGCTTCATGCGCCGTTCCATCTCGGAGAGCTCTCCGGAATAGTTGCGGAAAGCGTCAGTGGTCTCGTCGGGCGTCTCACCCTTGTAACAGATGCGGTGCTCCATGCTTGCCCACAAGTCCATGGCGAGCGTGCGGAACTGTATTTCTACAGGGTAATACTGCATCCCCTCGATGCGGTACACTGGGATGCCAAGTACCATATGATAGCTCTTGTATCCGCTGTCCTTGGGATAGTGGATATAGTCGCTTTCTTTCAGAATCAGCAGGTCAGTCTGCGTCTTTACGAGCGAGAGGATGCTGAAGATATCCTCCACAAAATAACAGATTACACGGATTCCTGCGATGTCGGTCAGGTTATCTTTCGCCGTGTAGGCTGTGACTGGAAGACTTTTGCTGGAAAGTTTTTTTTCGATACTTTTTCTGCTCTTGATGCGGGCCTGTATATTGTGGATTGGATAATCTCTGTATTTTTTCCGGTAATCTTCGTTCAATCCGTTCATACGGACCTCGAGCCTTGTCATGGCTTCGCGGTATGGTTCCACGAGCTGGTCGTACTCTTCCTGAGGGATACGCTCCATTTTAGAAGGTGATATAAAAGAGAGAGCCTTTGGCGGTTCATAGATACCTTCACTGTTCATTTCCTTCAGTATATCATTTTGAAATTCATTTTTTCTTGCGATCAAAAATTCCGCCCCCCTGATGCATGCAGTTATAATTGAATTGACCCCTTTTGCCACTCTAATATATTATGCACATTTTCGTGATTGTTTCATACAAAAACAGATGGATGGAGAATGTGCGCGAAGCTTCTGCATGCGTTATTACTTCTATATATACAATATAGCTCAAAACGACTGCGAAAGCAATGAGAAATGTATAAAATTAACAAAAAAAATATAAAATGGTGATGCTTTTTGTTTATTATGTGTTACGCAGCAATATACAAAAATAGTGGAAAAGATACTGGGAATAGTGCTATACTAGAGCTATGTAAAGTCAGGACAGGAAAGGCAGCAATAATTTGGAAAAAGGAAAGGACGGACAACACATGAAAATTGCACTGATCAACGAAAACAGCCAGGCGGCAAAAAATGCCATGATCTGCGAGACACTCAGGAAGGTCGTAGAGCCGATGGGGCACGAGGTATTTAACTATGGCATGTACACTGCGGAGGATGAACACCAGCTGACTTATGTACAGAACGGTATTCTGGCAGCAGTACTTCTGAACTCCGGGGCGGCGGATTTTGTCATAACAGGATGCGGCACAGGCGAAGGCGCTATGCTTGCGTGCAACGCATTTCCCAGGGTGCTCTGCGGTCATATCGAGTCACCGCTTGACGCATATTTATTTTCACAGGTAAACGACGGGAACTGTGTGGCGCTTCCGTTTGCGGAGAACTTCGGCTGGGGCGGAGAGCTCAATCTGGAATACATCTTCGAAAAGTTGTTCTGCACACCGGGCGGTGGAGGATATCCGAAGGAGCGCGTTGTGCCGGAGCAGAGAAACAAGAAGATTCTCGACGAGGTAAAGACTGTTACCCATGCTGACCTGTGCGATATTCTGCCGAAACTCGACAGGGAGCTCTGCAAGGGTGCGCTGAGCGGCGGGAAGTTCAGGGAGTATTTCTTTGCGAACTGCAAGTGCGATAAGATTGCGGCGGCAGTGAAGGAAATCATCGGGGAGAATTGAGATGCTGCTGGACAGGATTTATTACACGGTGAACAGTCTTGAGGGCGACTATGCGTATCTGAAGAAGGAGGACGACGTGTCGGACGAGCTAAAATGTGTCGCGCGAGCGCTGCTTCCGGCAGAGATTGCGGAGGGCTCAAGACTGGTCTATGAGATGATGGAATACAGTATTGTTTAAACGGGTGGATTCGTTTCCGGGCAGGGAAATGGGCTGGGAGGAGTCGAAATGAAAATACAGGCAGACTTGTGCAGCAGTCAGGAGCGGAAAACGCACCAAATAAGAATTAGAAACTACAGGGAATCTGATCTTGGTTTTCTCACAGATATGTGGTTTGATGAAGAAAACGGAAAGTACTTGAGTGACCCGGCGAGGGAGTATGTCGATGAGGCTTTTCAGAAGGCGCTCGATACGCTTGGAGAAAGCGGGACAGGCTATTATCTTGTCATTGAGCTTGCAGACACCGGGGAGCGAATCGGCTCGTGCTGTATGTTTCCAGATGAAACGGGGAAAATTTATGACATTGGTTATTGTATTCACAAGAAATTCTGGAGGCAGGGATATGGGAGTGAAGCACTCTCGCTGATGCTTGACTGGATGAAGGCGCAGGGGGCTGGGAAGGTGACTGCGGAGGTCGCAGTCGGGAATGTGCCGTCGAACCGGCTTCTTGGCAGACTGGGGTTTGTTGTTGAGAAAAAGGCGTTATTCCAGAAATACCATATGGATGTCTGTTTTGACAGTTACATCTACAGCAAGGAGCTAGTTTTGGAATCCGGTCGGAATTAAGGAGCATATTATTTTGAAATTGTATGGATAAAGAGATAGAAGGTCAGGGTGAGAATTCATGCGTATCGCGTATTGTGAGGACGAGGCTGCACAGGCAAAGCTTGTCCGCAGCATGATTATGCGGTGGGCAGAAAGCCGGGGGACAGCGGCGGAGGTAGTCTTATTTGAGAGCGCGGAAGAGTTCCTGTTTAAAAATGACGACTACCCGTACGACATCGTTTTTCTGGATATCGCGATGCGGCAGATGAACGGCGTCGAGCTTGCGCGCGCAATCCGCGAGAAGGACAGAAAGCTTCCGATTGCCTTCCTGACAGCGGACAGGACATTTGCCATCGAGGGCTATGAGGTGCACGCGGTGCGGTATCTGCTCAAGCCGGTCACGATGGAGAAGCTCGGCAGTCTGCTCGATGAGCTGTCAGCAGAGCGCGGGGACAATACAGAGGACACCGTCTGCATCACGGTTGGCGGGAAGGGCACGGTCAGAAAGCTGGCAGAGAGCAGCATATGTTACGTGGAGGTACTCGGACATTATACGCAGCTGCATCTGAATGACGACTCCGCAGTCCGTATCAAGGAAAGTCTGGCAGCAGTCGTGGAAATGCTGCACAGGAAAGAGGTTTTTGTCAAATGTCACAGAAGCTTCGTGGTAAATCTCGCGTATGTCGAGAAAATCAGCCGCACGGAATGTATGCTCTCCGACGGGACAGTGCTTCCTGTCAGCCGCAGCGCCTATCAGGAGCTGAATGAGCGGTTTATAGAGTATTACAGGGAGTAAGGAACTGCATTTTATGATAGAAGATTTGGAGAACGCTCATGAATACAATCATAATGATTCTGTCAATCCTTTTTCTTTTGATATTGACGGTGTATCTGCTGTACCGCATACTGGACAGCGTGTACGAGAGACAGATTGCAGCGTATCAGAACAAACTGTTGAAAAATGAGGTCGACGAAGTGCACAACATCTATCTCACGATGCGGGGCTGGCGGCATGATTACCACAATCATATGCAGTCCGTCAAGGCGTATCTGGCGATGGATAATCTGGAGGAGGCAAGGGCCTATCTGGACAGGCTGGAACAGGATTTAGACGACATTAACCTGCTCTTTAACACCGGAAATATCAATGCCGATGCCATCTTAAATTCCAAGATTTCCCTCGCGATCAAGAAGGGAATCCGGGTGGACTACAAGGCGACAGTACCAAAGGAGCTTGCCGTGTCGGACATTGACCTGTGCGTTGTCATCGGCAATCTGATCGACAATGCGGTGGAGGCGTGCGAGAAGGTCGAGCCGGAAAACCAGTTTATCCGGCTCTATATTGGCATCCTGCGCAGACAGCTCTATCTGTCGGTCAGCAATGCGACGAATGAGGTCATACGGAAACTGGATGAAGAGTATATCACGACAAAGCGCGGCAATCACGGGCATGGACTGAAACGGATCAACAATATCGTGGACAAATACGACGGCTACATCAACCGTAAGAACGAGCCGGGCGTATTTGTGACAGAGATTATGCTGCCGCTGTGAAAAGAGAGGTCATAGAGAGGTCATAAAGAGGTCATAGAGAGGACAAATGCTATTCAGGTACAGATTTTTGCCATCTGTGCCTTTTTCTGTGCAAAAGCAGGGAAAGAATGGTAAGGTAGAAAAAACAAAGGGGGGAACAAACAATGAAACAGTATTCCATCTGGAGCAATTACCGGTATACATATGAACCGTTGTGGAAAAAGAAGAAAAAGATTATTTTCTACACGATTGCGGAAGCAGTGCTCTACGTCTTAGTGCCGATTGTGGGAATGGCTGTCACTTCTATGATTATAGGCAGTCTGGAACAGGGAAGTTCTATACAGAAGCTTGTCTTTGGCGTTTTGACAGCATTTGCCGGCTATGGCATTCTGAACATGGTAAAAGGCTATCTGGAAGCGTGCAATGATGGGCAGTATATTGAGGCGAGGACGGAACTGTTTATCATGGATCAGATTGAAAAGGATCTGACGATCAGTATGGAGCAGTATGAGGACACAGAAATTCACAAATTAAAGGAGAAGTCAGATCAGTGTCTGTGGGCAAACTTCGTGGGCCTGGAGGGATTTTTCCGCCACAACACCGAGCTTGTGAAAAGCGTCCTGGGTTTGCTGGTCTATGCGCTGATTGTGGGCAGCATGAACTGGAAAATCCTGCTGATGCTCGTCGGAATGTCGGCAGTCAGCGCGGCGGCAGCGTACGCCGTGACGCGCTATTATCAGAAGATCAAAGACCCGCTTGCAGAGCAGCATATGACAATGCACTATGTCAACCGCGAGGTGGACGATGTGCAGGGCGGCAAGGATATCCGCATTTTCGGGCTGGAGAACTGGATCATTCAAAAGTTTGACACGGCAATCAGAAGATGCAGGCAGCTTTACTTTCGCTGGGATATGCGCACGTATGGCAGTAACATTCTGGACACAATACTGGACGCTGCGCGCGACATGATCTGTTATCTGTATCTGATTCTGCAGCTTTCCCAGGGGATGCGGCTCTCGGAGTTTGTGTTTTATCTGGGGCTGATTGCCGGGTTTTCCAACTGGATTGGCATGATCAGCAAAAGTGTGGTTTCTGTCAGGCAGGACAGTGACATGCTCAATGATCTGCGCGCGTATCTTGCCATAGAGGAAGAAATACCGCCGGGTGAGATGACGGACTGTGCCGCGTGGACGGATATTGAGATTGTGTTTGACCATGTCAGCTACCAGTACTGCGGCGCTGGGGAGGAGACGCTGCATGATGTCAGCTTCCGTCTGGCGCCCGGGGAGAAGCTTGCGCTTGTCGGTGTGAACGGTGCAGGCAAGACAACGATCGTGAAGCTGATGTCAGGGCTGTATCTTCCGACATCGGGCACAGTGTACGTCAACGGCGTCAGCACGCGGGAACTGGACAGGAAAAGCTATTTTGCAAAACAGGCGGCTATTTTTCAGGAGCCATTTCAGACTTCCTATAACATTGCCGAAAATATCGCGCTCTCCGAGTCGTATGACCGGGAAAGAATGTGGGAGGTGCTCACGATGGCGGGACTTGACCAAAAGGTCAGAAGCCTGGCGGGGCAGCTGGACACGTACCTCGGAAAAGATATCGCGCCGGACGGCATCGCGCTTTCCGGCGGAGAGATGCAGAAGCTCCTGCTTGCAAGGGCGCTTTACCGCGACGCGGCGCTTGTCATGCTCGACGAGCCGACAGCGGCACTGGACGCGCTGGCGGAGACAGAGATTTACGAGAAGTACCAGACGCTGCTGCGGGGGAAGAGTGTGCTCTTTATCTCGCACAGGCTTGCATCCACCCGGTTCTGCGACAGGATTATCCTGCTCTCGGAAGGCTGTGTCCGGGAACAGGGAACGCACGAGGAGCTGATGCGCAGGCAGGGCGCTTATTATGAAATGTTTCAGGTGCAGTGTAAATATTACAATGATTCTATGCAGAATACTGCTGAGAACAGCTGCGATTCATGTCAGGGCGTCAGCGAAAGCAGCAATATCCGTGTGCCGGATTGAATGAATTCCGCTCAGGTATGCCGGGCTGGAATATGGTTCGGCGTGCTGGAACTGTAACAGTGGCATTTGTCGGGAATGGGGGGATTATCATGAAGAAAAATATGTCAATTCGGGAGATGTGGCATTACATTATCTTTCAGACTAAGGGCTATCGGACGATCAAGGCGGCGATTATTCTCGGAGCCCTGACTGCGGCGGCAGTGCCGTATGGGAACAATCTGTTTTATGCCGGCGTTTTAGACTGTCTTGTGCTTGCAAAATATGACACGGCTGTCAGAATTGTGGTGTGGATGGTCATTGTGACACTGGTGCTAAAACTTGCGGCAAAGGGGTGCGAGAGAATCGTAAACCATTACTGTAAGCCCTGTGCAGATGAGATTAAGAAAAGGACTGCACAGAAGGCATTTTCCATGGAATACGGGATGATTGACCAAAAAGAGACGCTGGAGGCGTTTCGCCGGGTGCGCGCAGGAGAGATTGGCATGGGCGGTGTGGAGCGCCAGCTGCTGGCAATCTATGCGTTTTTTCAGGAGCTTGCGGGAATTATCCTTGCTTGTGGTTTTGTGCTGGTGCTCTTTGCCCGGACAGACCGTGCGAAGGAAAGTATGACAGTGTCGCTGTTTCTGCCGGCGCTGATGATCCTGATATTTGTGCTGGTTATGGTTCTGAGCAATTATTTCTCTCAAAAAGAAGGGGCATTCCGTGTAGAGACTCAGCTGAAAAACGAGCAGGTCAACACGCTGTCTGCATATCTGCTCAACCTGATTAACAGGGAGACTTATGTGAAAGATATCCGGCTTTTCGGACTCAAGGACTATCTGTACAAAAAGACAGAGGGCTTCCGCACAGTGGGGAGAATGTATACAGAGTGCGGCTGCTACAGCGGGAAATGCCAGGCGCTGCCGACGTTTGCGGCGCAGATGTTTGCGGCGGTGACGTATATCTGTATCGCTGCAAAAGCAATTGCGGGAAGTATCACCATCGGGGAAGTGACCATGTACGCTGGCGCAGTCATCACCATGGTTGCCGGGGTGCAGCGGCTGCTTGGCAAATATCAGGAAATCAACTATATGAATGAATATCTGGGCACTTACGAGGAATTTATCACACGTCCGAATATGCATTACGACGGCACGCTGCCGATCGAGAAGCGCGACGACAACGAGTATTTGCTGGAACTGTCGCATGTCAGTTTCCGCTATCCGGGGACGGCGCAGGATATTTTAAAGGACGTTTCCATGACCTTCCGAATCGGGGAGAAGCTTGCGCTTGTGGGAAGGAACGGTGCGGGGAAGACGACGCTTATTAAGCTGTTGTGCCGTCTGTACGAACCGACGGAGGGGGAAATCCGGTTGAACGGAATCAACATTGCAAAGTATGATTATGAGGAGTATGTCAGGATATTTTCCGTTGTATTTCAGGATTTTCACCTGTATGATTTTCCCCTAGATGAAAATGTTGCATCCGGTGAGCAGGTTGACGGGGAGCGGCTGCAGCGTGCACTGAAACTTGCCGGTATCTGGGAGCGCGTGCAGGAACTGCCGCAGAAGCAGAGGACGCTGCTCGGACACGAGAACGGACAGGGGGTGCTGCTCTCGGGCGGCGAGGCGCAGAAAGTTGCGATTGCGAGAGCCTTGTACAAGGACGCGCCGTTTATCATACTGGACGAACCGACGGCGGCGCTCGATCCGCTCGCGGAGGCAGAAATCTATGAGAACTTTAACACGCTGATTCAGAATAAAACGGCCATCTACATCTCGCACCGTATGAGCAGCTGCAAATTCTGTGACCGCATCGTCGTGCTCGGCGACGGGCGGATTCTGGAGGAGGGCAGCCATGAGACGCTCCTGGCCAACAGGGGGACGTACTGCGAATTGTACAGCGCGCAGGAGGCGTATTACAAAAAATAGGTGTTGATATGTGATGACAAATGCAGTACAATTTTTTCAGGAGGTGATTTTGTGTCAGGCAAAACAGCAACTTTAAATTGCAGAGTGAACCCAGATGCCAAGCAGCAGGCAGAAAAGATTTTGTCAGAAATGGGGATTTCAATGTCAACAGCGATCGATATGTATTTGAAACAGATTAATCTTGTAGGGGGAATCCCGTTTCCGATAACAATTCCGAATACAAGATCGTATGAGGCGGATTCCATGTCAACGTCAGAAATTCATGCAGCGATACAGGAGGGAATTGATGATGCTGAATCCGGAAGGGTGAAAGATGCAGCCAGTGTATTTGCGAAGTTTAGGGAGAGTCATTCATAATGGGAGAATATCAGGTGCTTATGACAGAAAAAGCAGAAACAGATATGGAAAATATATACAATTATATTGCGTTAGAAGATCTGGCACCGGAAGCAGCAATGGCGCAGTATGATCGGATAGCCAGTCAGATTTTGACATTATCTGATATGCCGGCAAGAATCCGCGTAATGGATGCTGAACCAGAACATACATTAAAAGTTCGGAAACTGTCAGTGGATGAGTATTATATCCTGTTTCAGATTAGAGGAAATCAGGTGATCATTTTGAGAGTCATGCACTGTAGACAGGATATAGAAGGGAAGTTATTTGAGTAGTATTTGAGATAAATATCATGTAAAAATGAATCATATAGAAAGCCCTGCCAAAAAAGGCGGGGCTTTGTATCTGTTTATACCTTGCTTGCCTTGAGTGCATTGTGCAGTCCGGCAAAAACTTCGTCGTAGCGGCTGCATTCTTTGATGCTTACCGCAGTGATATACAGGTTCAGCGGTATTTCCTGATTTTCATAGGAAAATGTCTGCCCGTTCATGCCGCGGATCTTCTCGGCGATCTGCTCTGCATAGGTCTGATCGCTGCTGCTTGTCGGGATACAGAATTCATCGCCGCCGATGCGGAATGTGATGTCCTCCTCGCCCGACACCGCAGTCATGCGCCGCATCTGCTCTAAGATTGCCAGATCCCCGGCCTTTCTTGATATATCGTTAATTGCTGTCATATGCTTGATGTCGCAAAGGACGAAAAAGCAGTCCTTCCTCTCCTGAAATAAATCATACAGTTCATTGATATCTACATGTCGTCTCTGCATAACGTAATTGTCCCCTTTCCGATATCGTAATACCATTATAGCAGAGCGGGGTGTGTCGGGTTTGTCTTTTTGAGTAAAGTTTTTTGGAGAGGCAGCTCAGACAGCAACGGTCATCCCGTCGTATGCGGTCAGAAACCCTCCCGCGGCAGCCAGTGCGGAAAGCTCGTCATACAGAGGGCAGCACCCGTGGGAAAAATGTGTGACGATGAAGACTGTGGAACTGTCGGCGCAGCCTTCCTGCAGCATCTTTTCCCGTATCTGAAAACATGCCTCCAGATTCAGATGGCCTTCACAGGCAGAGGCGGTGCCCATCGTGCAGTCGAGACTGACCAGATGAAAGTGCAGTGAGCGGATTGCATCCCACGTTTCAGGACAGATGGCACCCGTGTCATTTCCATAAAAGATGGTCTTGCCGCATGTGTCCGACACTGCGTAGAGCAGGCAGTTTTCCCTGGGGTCGTGCACTGCCTTGAGCGGCAGGATGTGATAGCCGCCAGAGTCAAAGGAGTGAAAGGCCTGCACTGCCGTAAAGTGCACATCAGCCGCCAGGTGTTCGGGAGCTTCCGGATGAACCAGAAGCTCCTGGTACATCTGGTGGCATTTTTCGTTTCCAAACAAGTGCATTGCTTCCTTGTCCTGGCCGAATGCATACGGAGCGGAGCGAAGAATCAGGTCCAGCGGATGAAAATGATCGGAGTGGGAGTGCGTGAGCAGTACAGTTTTGACGCGGTCCAGTTCCAGGTCATACTGCAGGGAATGGCTGAACGTGTCGGGACCATAGTCCATCAGCAGATCATCGTTGATTAGCACCTGCGGCCGGCTGCGCAGATTTTTTCCCTTTTTGATTCGCGCTGTTTTACAGTTTTCACAGTGGCAGAAAGGGGCTGGCCACCCCTCTGCTGCTGCGGTTCCAAGATATAATAGTTTCATAGAAACCTCCTGAAATAATATTAATTGATATAGATGTCAAGTGTGCCGCTGGAACGTTCCAGCACTTCGCGCGGGAGCATGGATGCGCCTGCGCGGTATGGATTGGGAAGCGTCTGGAAGACGAGATCGGAGCCGCCATCCATAATCTGCATATGCTGCCCGGGGGACATTTCCGCACCTGTGTGGTAGCGGAAGGTGAAGGAGCTGCCAAAGCAGTCAAAGGAAAACTGAAGCCCGTCTGCTTCCGGTGGAAGGACAGGGTCGAGCAGCAGCGCGTTTTTCATCAGCCGAATGCCCAGAATGTTCTGGATAACCTGGCGGATATAAATGCCCGGGCCGCTGGAATACAGCCTCCATCCTCCCTTCACGCCGATTTCTCCGGCTTTCAGCAGATGGAAGTCCTCCGCGTAGCGGTAACGGTCAGAAAAGGCACCGTCAGAGCTGCTGAAATACATGTTGCCCTGCCGGATGCAGGCATTTGGCACTGTGTCCTGGATCAGGATAGGATTGACACAAAACAGGGAATCCCATGCCTCCCGCGCATTTCCCAGTTTTGCCATCGCTTCAATATAACGGATGTGCGCATGCGTGTACTGAAGGCTGATTTCACGCCCGACATTGGCGGCCTGTTCTGCGCGTCTGAATAAGTGGCTGACGCCGCCGTCATAGCTGGCGGGTCTGTCCATCAGCCGCACACCGTCCGGGCATTTGAGGTGTTCGCAAATCAAGTCTGCGTTGCGTCGGGCCTGTGCAGGGCTGGCAAGCTCAGCGATAATGCTGCGTGTCATCGGCAGCAGCCGGTAGTGAATGCCGGTCACTTCGTCGCAGGGGTGCAGCATGTAGGTATAGGTGTCGCCGCAGTCAAGAAATCCGGCAATGACACCATCTTTTATCAGTATTTGCCCGAAAGCCTCTTTTACCTGGCCGGCTAACGCGTCAAATTGAACAGACAGGATGTCGGCGGTTTTACCGGCGGGCTGTCCGGACAGTTTTTCGGATGCGGTGTGCAGTGCTTTGCCAAGTGCACAGAAAGTTTGATAGGCAAGTGCGACGGTCCACGCACTCACAAGGCGCTGCTTCAAGTCCTCCTTTGCGGGCTGCAGGGTATCATCCCAGTCGCCGCCGGCATATGTAATCAGACCAGTGTCTCCAATCATCCGGGTGTCTGTGATCGTGGAGAGTGCAGCTTCTATATGAGATAGGAGCGTGCTGTGCTGTGCGCAGTCATCGTAAGGGATCTCTTCGGTCAACACAGATACGTCGCCAGTCGTATCCAGATAGTCCGCCACACATTTTAAGGGCCAGAAGATGATGTCGCCGTGACATTCGCCGGGATTGATGGAATAGCGGTCAAACATAAACCACTGCGGCCACTCTCCGGTCTGTCTGTGCTGATGCGCAAAAATATTCAGCAGGACTGCGCGCACCAGATCATAGCGCTGTGTGGTCAGGAAAAACTCAACCGGTCCCTGACAGATGTCGCGCGTTCCCCATGCTGCCCCGCCGGGTTGTTCCAGACCGTGCGGCATGGAAAAGTGTATCATGGCATTGTGTGCATACCACCAGAGTGTCTCGTTCAGAATGTCTGCCTGCCGCCAGGGAGCAGCCGGGGTAAGACAGAAGTGGTTGATCAGCCCGCCATAGTAGTGGAGACCGGCTTCTTTCTCCTGCGCAAAGGAATAATTTTTTGGTTCTATTTGTCCGCAGTCTGTTTCGTCCTCAGTCAGGCAGCCGTGGATTGTCATCGAAAAGCGGGCACATGCCGGAATTGAGAGCGTGAGGAAGGTTTCATCAAAGGGGAGCCCGTCCTCAAAGAAAATGCGGTCGTCGCTGGCAGTAAAGCGGCATCCGGGAAGCGTCAGATCATAGTGCAGTCCCGGGTAAGTCCCGCTGTCCAACAGAAAGCGGAATCCTTGTTCGATGGGCGTACAGGAGATGTCATTTGCGTATTCACTGTTTCCCATAACAAGCTGACTGGTCAGTATGAAGTCATAGGAAACGGCGTCTTTGCTGTCCACCTCCAGTATGAGGTCGGGAGACTGCACTGCGGTGTACGCGGTCACGCGGAGAATGTCGTCGTTAAGCTTGTAGTACCAGCGGGTGTAGTTCATTCCCATCTCGAACAGTCCGGGAAGGTTTAGCAGCCGGTAAGATCCATCAAGACAAACATACAGGCGCTGCCCGCTGTTTTTCAACAGATTCAGTGAGCCTCTCGGGGTGGACAGGAGCTTGTGCAGATCGGTGTTGCCGATTACCACATGACTGTTGAAGATACCATACATATACTGAGTGGAGGAAATCAATGCGCTATTGACCAAATGCTGGTCAGGCGGTGTGATGAGAATCGTCCCGTGAGGGCGTTCCATCAGAAGCTCCTTGTCCTTTGTCACGACATGTGCGTGGTCGTCAGTGAAAAAGGAGAGCAGATTTTTGTCCTTTCGCTCCTCCAGATTCCGCTGGGGAAACAGTTGATTGATTTCTTCCTCTGTAAACGAAGCGGAAGAGACGGGGGCTCCGAATATGTTCCGGATGCGCACAGGTGTCATTTCTTTGAGCGGGCCCTCAGCGCGAAACGGTGCATGATATGCGGCCATGATTTCGTCCTGGTATTCCGGGGCGGTCACGGCAGCGGGATGATCCGTTGAGAACCAGCCATAAAAAGAGATTTTCTTTTCTCCATTGAGAAAGAAGGCTTCTGTCTGAAGACTCGTGTAGGCAAATTCGTACTGCAGATTCCTGTCTGGCAGATTTCCGGCAAGTGCGTCCGGGCGGCCCGTTTCTTTGCTGGAAAGACCGAAAAACTGTAAGCCGTCTGTGGCGTAGTGGACAGCCTTTGCACCGATAACACCCTGCTGCAGATAAGGGAATTGCCCGCTGACAGCCATGTTTTGTCTGGAGCAGACGACATAGCCGTTCTCTGTGCGGTAAATGCTGTGATCAAGGTACTGGGATACATAGAACTCGTTTGTGTAGACATTGTTTTCCTGTGCGATGCTAATGTCCTGACCATACACAAGCTCTGCGGTCTGCCCGGTGCCGCTGAGAGAGACATCCCAGAACCAGCAGTTGCCTACAGGGCGGAATGTCACTGTGTAGGAGATCTCCTTGGCCCGGCCTCTGTATTGAAGGCAGTTCTCTGCGCAGAAGAGCGTGCTGCCAGACTGGATTCCGAGCAGGGGATAGCTGGTGCTGCCCTGCTCATGATGGATGCGCAGATAGATATTGTTGAGAGATCCGTCCTTGGCGTTTCCGCGGAACTGATTGATCAGGATGTCGCCCTGGGTGAAGGTGAAGATATCTCCGGTGGGCAAAAAGGTGTAGCGGCAGTCTTTCTGTGCAATGGAAAGAAAGCGATTCATTTTTTTCATATGGTTAAGTCCTTTCTTATTACGAATTACGAATTATGAATTTCGCATTTTTCTTCATATTCATACAATTCATGTAATGTTATATAAATGCAGTTTCATATTAAAGAGAGTATAAACACATATGGAAACGTTTTCTTAATTATCGAAAGATAAAATGAAAATAAAGTAGTCCGGTGCTTCAATTATAAGATTGTTTATCTAAAATGTCAATAATAAATGTAAGAAGACAGGCTGAAATGTGCATTTTGCAACAAAGAAACGGCAGCGCGGAATTGTGGAAATATGGAAAAAATCTTGAAGACAGGCAAAAAGAGAGAGGTGATTGTGGATTATGCCGCCATTCTTGTTGGTAATTATTGATAAAAACAGCATGTAATTTATGGCAAAAGTGATAGATTGACATTAGTTATGGAATGATTTATGATAAATATGTCGAAAGAAATGGAAACGTTTTCTGAAAACAAAAGAAAAACCGGGAAAATATTAAGAATGGAGGAATGGTATTGAAAGTGAAACAAGGATTTCAGGACTTTATAAAAGAAGTCAAAAAGAACTGGGTGCTGTTTCTGATGCTGGTTCCGGCAATCACATATTTTATCGTGTTCTGCTATGTGACGATGCCCGGCGCTTATGTGGCATTTGTAAACTACAACCCGAACAAGGGGATTTTCGGCAGTAATTTTGTGGGGTTCAAGAACTTTGAGTTTTTGATCAGAAACGGGGATCTGGCAAGAATCACAAAAAACACACTTCTATATAATGGAGTGTTCCTGCTGCTGAGCCACCTGATCCAGATTATTCTGGCGATCATGCTCTCGGAGATTATGAACAAGGTCTTCAAGAAGATTTCCCAGTCGGTAATTTTGCTTCCGCACTTTATTTCCTATGTAGTAGTCGGCGTGTTTGCATACAATTTCTTTAACTTTGACAACGGTTTCATCAATTCGCTTTTGGTGAACATGGGAATGGACCGCATCTCCTTCTATTCCACGCCGGGTGTATGGAAATATATCATTGTATTCTTCTACATATGGAAGACGACCGGTTACGGCATGATCGTTTATATGGCCGCAATCACGGGCATCAGCAGCGAGATTTACGAGGCGTGCTATATTGACGGGGCGAGCCGTTTCCAGAGAATCCGGCACGTGACGCTGCCGCTGCTCAAACCGACCTTTATTCTGCTCGTTTTGTTCGGTCTGGGCGGCATTCTCAGGGGGTCTTTTGATTTGTTCTACAACCTGATTGGGACGAATTCCCTGCTCTATGCGCAGACGGATATTATTGATACATACGTCTACCGCAGCCTGGTGGGTTCCTTCAACTTTTCGTCCAGTGCGGCAGTGGGACTGTATCAGTCGGTATTTGGACTTATTTTCGTCATGGTGATCAATTTGATTGTGCGGAAGGTTGAGCCTGAGAGCGCACTGTTTTGATAAGGGGGAATATGTATGAGACAATCGAAAAAGGAAAACGCGCCAGCCTCTCGGATTAAGATGGGCAAGAGCAACCGGATGCTGTCTGTGATTTGCTATGTGGTGATCGGCCTGTTTGCAGCAGTGTGCCTGTTTCCGTTTGTGCTGATGATTACCTCGTCGTTCATGACGGAGAGTGAAATTGTCAGCGAAGGATACAAGCTTATTCCGAAGCAGTGGACGGCATCAGCGTACTATTATCTGTTGGACAATCCCAAGAAGCTCCTGGATGCGTATAAGACGACGATACTGATCACTGTCGTGGGAACAGTCCTGGGACTTGTGATTATGTCCATGGCAGGGTATGTGCTGAATCGAAAGGACTTTAAATACAGAGGTTTCTTTTCGTTCATGATTTACTTTACCACACTGTTTTCAGGCGGACTGGTGCCCACCTATATCCTGTATGTCAGATATCTGAATTTAAAGGATAATATCTGGGCAATGATTCTGCCGGGACTTGTCAGTGCATGGTCCATCTTTCTGATGCGCAACTTTATGAAATCCATACCGGATGAGCTGTATGAGTCCGCGACGATGGACGGGGCGGGTCCCTTTACAATCTATCTGAAGATCTTTATGCCGCTGGCAATCCCGTCCCTGGCAACAGTAGGGCTGTTCCTGGCGCTGGGATACTGGAATGAGTGGTACAATGCCAGCCTGTATATCGATACTGCGTCCAAATATCCGCTGCAGTATTATCTGCAGAAGATGATCAACCAGACAAGCATTGAGGCATTGACCAATGCGGGACATGTGATCGATGCGGGGATGGTTCCCACGCAGTCTGTAAAGATGGCGACGGCCGTACTGACGACAGGACCAATTATATTGCTCTATCCTTTTGTGCAAAAGTATTTTGTCAGCGGTCTGACTGTTGGCAGTGTGAAAGGGTAGAAGGAATTGTTACTGCTAAAACTCCTTTACTTTTCTGGTAAAGGTTGGTAAAATAAGGAGGAAATATGAGATTAAGAAAAGTTATGGTTACTATTGTATGTGCTGCGATGGCTGGAACGCTTCTGGCAGGATGCGGTGCGGCGGACGGAACTGTTTCCGGTGAGGGCACCGCAGATCAGAATGCTTCCAATGGAAGTGCGCAGCAGTCTGGGGCAGGGGAAGTCGATCTTTCCGAGCATGTCACACTGTCCCTTTATCTGTACGGCTCTCCTGGGGCAGCAAATGAGGACATTCTAAAAGAAATCAACAAAAAGCTGACAGACGATATGAACACTTCCATTGAGGTCCGCTACATTGACTGGGGAGATATCAACACAAAATATCCCCTGCTGTGGGCGTCTGGTGAGGAATTTGACATGGCTTATGCGTCCATCAACACAGCAGTTCCTTTCTATACGCTGGCAAAGCAGGGTTCCCTGTATGAGATATCTGGTCTTCTGGACAGCTGTGCGCCGGTGCTGAAAGAAAAAATCGGTGCGTCAGGATGGGCAGCGGCGTCCACAGCAGATGGAATTTATGGCGTTCCAAACCTTGGAGCGGGCTTCAATACATATGGCTTTGTCTACAATAAGGCAAACTGCAGTGCGTGGGGCATTCCGGAGGTGACAGACCTTGCATCCATGGAAGCATACTGCGATGCGTCTGTGGCAAACGGCATTTACCCGATCAACGGCAATTCGGAGGTGGCGATGGATTTCTACCGCATGCTGGAAGGTATGACCGGCAACTGGGTTCCCGCGCCGGGCATCGCAACCAATGAGATGTATCTTGTATGTACTGATTACAACAATTATGAAGAGGTGGTTCATCCGGCGTTCACAGACGAGTTTGAGGAGTTTGTGATAAAGCTGGACGAGTGGGAGAAGAAAGGGTATTGGCCGACGGATATCCTGTCTGCTTCCACCGGCGACAAGGATATGTACAAGAATGGCCAGTGCAGCGCTTACATCACGCACATGGCTGACTGGACCGGAAACTATACAGCAATCCACGGGCAGCTCCCTGACCAGGATGTCGATGCATGGTACTATGCACAGGACAACGACAAGGTGATCAAGAGCTCTCCGGCACAGGATCTGACTGTTATCAATGTGAACAGCAAGCATCCGGAGCGCTGCCTGATGGCAATTGAGAAGTTTATGACAGACGAGTCTTACTACAGACTGTGGCAGAACGGCATTGAGGGACGCCAGTATGAGATCGTGGACGGTTATCTGGAAAAGCCGGCTTCCTTCAATGAGGATGTGGACGGCGGCGGTTTCTCCGCGTGGGCGTTCAGCAACAATGAATACAAGATTCCGCTGAGAGTGGAGCATCCCAGCCGTTATGAGAAAATGGCTGAGTGGGAAGCGGACCATATCGATGATCCTTATATCGGATTCAGTTTTGATGATGCCAACGTAAAGGCGGAGCTGTCCGCAATTTCGAATGTGAACTCGACGCTCGGCATTCAGCTGATGCTTGGCAAGACAGAGGATGTCCATACTGCATTGCAGCAGTACAGAGATCAGCTTACGTCAGCGGGAGTTGATACAGTGATTGAAGAACTAAAGACACAGCTTCAGGCCTTTACACCTGTTGGGTAAGGAAAAGCACCAAATACCGTGTTGGGGAATATCTTTGACTGGACAAAAATGGAGCTGCAAGCATATTGCAGCTCCATTTCTATGCTTGCGTGCATCTCGACACACTGCCCGGACGGAAACGATCTCATGCGAAAACAGACAGGGAACCAGATATTTCATGAAAAATTCCAATACCATGCAGAGAAAGTGAGAGAAAGAAATGGCGAATATGAACATTAAGGACATTGCAAAATTATCGGGCGTGGGGATTGCCACGGTTTCCCGGGTTATCAACCAGACCGGCTATGTGAGTGAGAAGACACGCAAGAAGGTTCTGGATGTCATTAATGAATATAACTATATTCCCAATAACAGTGCGCGCAATCTGAAACTGACACAGTCCGACAATATTGCGCTGTTTGTGAAATATATAACAAATCCTTTTTTCGGAAAAATGATTGATACGATACAGCAGGAGGTGGCATCCAGGGGGTATTCCCTTCTGATTCAGAACGTGGATGAGAACTCGGATGAGCTGGATTTTGCCATCAGTGAGTCGATGCAGCGGAATCTGTGCGGGCTGATTATTATGGGAGGATCCTATTCCGCGTACACGGAGGCAAAGTTCCGGCAGCTTGGGATTCCCTGCGTCCTGCTCACAGTAAATTCCGAGGGAAACGTCGATCCCGTGCTGTATTCCAGCGTCACGATCAATGACGAGCTGGAAGGATACCGCGCAACGAAATACCTGATCGAGATGGGACACCGCCGGATTGGGTTTTTGTATAAAGATATCGAAAATGTCGTGACGCCGAACATTCTGCGCTACCGTGGCTATATCCGGGCGCTGGAGGAGAATGGCATTGCGGTGGATGAAAAGCTGATCGCGCCGGGGCTCCCGTCTGTCAGTATGGGCTTTCGCTCTGGATTTCAGGCCATGAAGAGTCTGATGCAGAAAAATCCAGACATGACAGCGGTGTTTGCGTTCTCGGATGTTCTGGCAATCGGAGCGGCGAAAGCGGTTCTGGCATCGGGGAAACAGATACCAGGGGATATCTCCGTCATTGGATTTGACGGTATTGAGATGGCGGAATTTTACAATCCCACACTCGATACCGTGTATCAGCCCGCGACGGAGATGGCACTCTCTGCGGTCTCTCTCCTGCACGGCATGATGCGCGGGGAGAAGACACAGCATATTGTCTGTGACTCCGTTATCATGAAGCGCGGTTCGGTGAAGATGATGCGATAATACGCGGCAGACATGCGCCAGTCTGCTGACAGATGGAAGGATAGAGGGATGGAAATGGATCAGATCAGATTGTTGGCAGTGGGAAACAGCTTTAGCGAGGATGCCTTGTACTATCTGCACGACATATGTGAGGCGGCGGGGGTTTCCTGCAGGGCAGTGAATCTCTATATAGGAGGCTGCAGTCTGCAGCAGCATCGGGAGAATTTTGTTTCTGGGGAAAAGAGATATGAATATCAGCTCAATGGACGCTTTGACGGCAGAATGGTGTCTCTGCAGGAGGCGCTGACAGAGGACACATGGGATTATGTCCTCATGCAGCAGGCCAGCCACGACAGCGGGATATGGGACACATACGAGCCGTGGCTCACAGAACTGGCAGCATGTCTGCGGCAGTGCTGTCCTGGTGCCGAGTTTCTGCTGCACAAGACATGGGCATACGAGCAGGACAGCGCGCACAGCGCATTTGTGCGGTATCACTGCAGCCAGAAAGAGATGTATGAAAAGCTCACGGCTTGTTACGCGAGGGCAGCGGCACAGCTGGGGATGCGCCTGATTCCCAGCGCCGATGTCATACAGGAGGTGCGCCGGAGGGCGGGATTTCGCTATGAGCACGGAGAGCAGAGCCTGTGCCGGGACGGATACCACATGCATATGATCTACGGGCGGTTCCTGCTCGGGGCGCTTTTTTATGCGTTTCTGACAGGGAGAGACATTTGCGCGAATCCGTTCTGCCCGGAAGAGGCACAGGCGGACAAAATAGAGACCATCCGGCAGAGCATCGTCACAGTTCTGTCATAGGATGTCAATCCTGTCAGGTACAGGAGAAAGGGAGATGGAATGGTACAGGAGAAACTGATAGATTTATTGAAGGAAATGTCTCTTGAGGAGAAGGTTGACCAGATGCTGCAGATGAGCGGCATGTTTTATGAGGACGAAGGAGTACTTACCGGACCTGTCAATACGGCAGGTTTCACGGAGGAGGAAATCCGCCAGGCGGGAAGTGTACTTGGATCTGTGGGAGCCGAAAAGCTGATGACGATTCAGAGGGAGTACATGGAGAAACAGCCGCATCATATTCCGCTGATTTTTATGGCGGACATCATCAATGGGTTTCGGACGGTTTTTCCGATTCCGCTCGCGCAGGGATGCACGTTTCACCCGGCGCTGGTGGAGGAGGGAGCTGCAGCTGCGGCGAGAGAGTCCGCTGCTGCGGGGCTGCACCTGACTTTTTCGCCGATGGCGGATTTGGTGCGCGATGCGCGATGGGGCAGGGTCATGGAATCCACCGGTGAGGATGCATGGCTGAACGGGTGTCTCGTCAGAGCGATGGTGGAAGGCTATCAGGGGCGGGAAGGACTGCGGGAAAAAGGCAGGATCGCGGCGTGTGTCAAGCACTTTGCAGCGTACGGAGCGCCGACGGCAGGAAGGGATTACAACACGGTGGAGCTGTCTGAACGCACACTGCGGGATGATTATCTTCCGGCGTATCAGGCGGCTGTAGATGCGGGCGTGGCTGTGGTTATGACCAGTTTCAACACTCTGGACAGAATTCCGTCCTCCGGCAGCCGCAGGCTGATGCGGGAGATACTGCGGGACGAGATGGGATTTGGCGGCGTGGTAATTTCCGACTGGGGCGCAATAGAAGAAATGTGCAGACACGGCGTGGCAAAAGACAACAGGGAAGCGGCCAGGCTGGCGGTGGAAGCAGGTGTGGATATCGACATGATGACAAACTGCTACTGCAAGAACCTGAGGGGGCTGGTCGAGGAGGGAATCGTCAGTGAATCCCTGATAGACGAGGCGGTGCTTCGCATCTTAAAGCTGAAAAATGATCTCGGACTGTTTGAGAATCCGTATAAAGATGCCGACGCATCGGAGGAAAAGGCACTGGCGCTGTGTCAGGAGCACAGACAGACCGCCAGAAAAATGGCGGTAGAAACGTTTGTTTTGCTAAAAAATGATGGCATTCTGCCGCTGAAAAAAGAACAGGAAAAAATTGCCCTGATCGGCCCCTATGTGTCCAATAAAGAAATCTACGGGGCGTGGTCCATGTTTGGGAGCCCGGATACGACTGTATCCATCGCGGACGGTCTGCGGAACAAGGGGTATGAGAAAATCCTTTCTGCGCAGGGATGCGGACTTTCCGAAGGGTTTGGGCAGACAGCAGAGGACTCGGAAAAGCTGCTGCGCGAGGCAGTGGAGCTGGCAAAAAGTGCAGACAAGGTAGTGCTCGCGCTTGGGGAGCACCGGCTGCACTCCGGCGAGGCGGCAAGCCGTGCGGATATCACCCTTCCGGCTGACCAGATGGAACTGTTTCGGAAGGTGTGCGAGGTGAATCAAAAGGTAGCAGTGGTGCTCTTTAGCGGCAGGCCGTTGGATATCCGGGAAATCAGCGAGAAGGCAGCGGCGGTTCTGGCTGTGTGGATGCCGGGGACAGAGGGCGGAAATGCGATTGCGGACGTGCTGTTTGGGGATGCGAACCCGTCAGGGAAACTTTCGATGAGCTTTCCGTATTCGGTGGGGCAGGTTCCCGTTTTCTACGGACAATTCCGCACGGGGCGCCCGTATACGGAAGGTGTGGAAGAGAAGTATGTATCCCGCTATCTGGATATTCCCAACAAACCGCTCTTTCCGTTTGGCTACGGTCTGTCCTACACGACATTTGCAGTCGGACCAGTGCGGCTGAGCGCACAGCGCATGTGCAGGACCGACAGGCTTTGTGCCGCCGTGACTGTGAAAAACACCGGCGCAGTGAGCGGTCAGGAAGTGGTGCAGATGTATATAGAAGATGTGCATGGAAGCGTGGTGCGCCCTGTGCGGGAATTGCGGGGCTTTTCCAAAATCGAACTTGCCCCTGGGGAGGAAAAGGAGGTATGTTTTGAGATTGCGGAGACAATGCTGCGTTTTCATGACATTCATATGAACTATGTGAGCGAGGACGGAGAATTCAGGGTGTATATCGGAAATTCCAGTGAGACAGCAAATGGGGCCTCCTTTGTGCTGGCGGACTGAGAGAAGCGCTTTGGTAAGTACATGATGCAACTTTGATGCATTTTTCCCTTATAATGAACAAAAAATGTCAGAATGTGGGGGAAGCGGTATGAGTGTATCATTGGGTTTGCTTTTAAAAATGCTGTTGCTTGTGCTGGTCATGATATTTGACCAGATGGGCGTCCTGCCTGAGATCAGCGTGCGGGCAGGAGATTATTGGGAACAGCCCCGGTCGATATTGACGCAGGTTGACACAAAGATCAGAACGGAAAAAGGGTTCCTGTATTACGGACAGCTTGTCCTGGAACTGCCCAATGGAGTGTCAGTCAAAGTGCAGGAACCGGAACAGGCGGGTGACGTGATTGATTTGAGAGGGGCTGGAAACGGAGTCCTGGCGCCAAGGATATGGATTGCGCACTACAGGTCAGGGGATTCGAACGAGTGGGCGATGGCAAGCGCGCTGCTGGACCTGCTGCCGGATATTACCCTGCGCCTGCGCCATAGGGATGCGGAGACAGGTACGAACCTTTTTACCTACACCTGCGGATACAAAAATGGATACATATTGACCTACGGCAATGATATATATATCGTGGAGGAGATGAGCGATGAATCCGCATGCGGCTTTGGCAAGATGTTGGATAACCGGGATGTCTGCTGGGCGGATGGCGGCCGCGAAGGCGGAGACCAGCTTGACGACAGCTATGCCGTATGGTTCGACAAGCTCACGGTAGGGGAGGATTCCTTTCTGGCATTCTGCTATACAGCGCAGGACGGTAAGCGGTGGCTCAACCTGATGAAAGATGGGGACTACAGTCATGTTTACCAGAAAATAGAGGTAGAGACACCGGCTTCTGACGAGCAGCTTATCTGTAAGGATTACAATTTTGACGGATATACAGACATCAAATTCTCATCGCAGGGACTATATTTGTGGAAGCCCGGAAAAAAATGCTATGAAAAGGCAGATGTGCCGGAGGAATTTATGCAGCTGCAGAGCGAGGCGGTATTTTCAGAAACAGAGGTGATCTGGGGATACCAGTCTGTGTATGGAGATGAGGAAAATCAGAATGACATCGATGAGACAGAAACACTCTGGCAGTGGACAGGAATACAGGATACATTGGTCAAAAGGCGCGAGTGCAGGGCGCAGATCCGCGGGAAGACGGTGCGGATTCAGGGACAGGATTCTATTGGTTATCCCAACGCGGAATTTAATCAGACCTTTATGCTGGAGGAGTATCAGCAGGGCAGTGCCGAAGTGCGTGCGCTGTACGAAAATTTTTATGACAAAATGGCACCTGCAGAAACCTACACCCGTTTTCATGCCATGGAGTACGGCATGAGCCACATGAGATATGTTCCGCAGGGGCTTTTGAACCAGACGATGGATGCATTGCTAAGAGGAGTGAGTTCGTGGGAGCTTGTTCCGCAGAGAACCGGAGAATGGCTGTCGGAGAAAGAAATCCTGGAGATTGCAAAGGACAATCCCGATCTGCGCCATGCGGTGGCGCGCGGCCTGACAGAAGATCCCTATACTGTGGTGATGGTGGACGGTGACAATGACGGTATTCTGGATATTATTGCGCAGGAAGATTCCGAATCCTCCATTGGAAACGATGGTTTGAAGGATTACGTCTTTTATCAGGGACAGGGGAACGGCATCTATCTGAAGACCGACGTGTATTCCTCCGCGCAGGAAGGATTTTCCAATATCAATTATGAAGGAAAAAATTATCTGCGCTGTGCCAGCTATAATCGCGCGAAAGGCCGGTATGACGGCATCAGTATCATCTGCTTTGAGGACGGCGGGATTGTGGAACAGGCAGATCTTATATTGACCCCGGACAGCTATGAGTTTGCGCTGGCACAGTACACGCAGAAGGAGTACAGGCCGTATGCAGAGCAGCTCGCAGCGGATGCCCTCACATACAAAGCAGTGTTTGACGAGTACGGGAAAGTTGTGGGCAGTGGCGAGAAAGTATTGTCCGGGGATGAGGACTATCGGTACCAGTGTGATCTGAACAATGACGGTGTGGCAGAACGATATAAGAAGGAGCTGCTGCATTCGGGCAGCACGAATATCTGTGAATACGTGCATTTTGACGGAGAAGGTGCAGGCATTGAGGTCGTGAATGAAGCTCTCTATTCACTGGATCACACGCCTGTGATGATCTGGGCAGAAGACTATCAGGGAGAAAATATCGTCAACATGATGGTGCTGACGGGGCTGGAGGATTTCGAGATCACAAGCTTTCTGATAACCAGCTCTGCATATGAGAAGATCTGCGGCGTCTGCGCGGAGGCGGATTATGGGGTCAGTGTGAGCGGCAGGGGATAGAACAGGGGATATTCTGTTAAATGCTAATCTGAACAATAACACACAAACTGAAAAAAAATATATTGTGAAAATTGAATAAGTTTAATATACAAAAATAGATAATATAACGAAAAGGACTTATTCCGAAAAAATGTGTTGCAAAAAATACAAAAACCTTTATAATTTAGATATGATTGAACTATTTCAATTTTAGCAAAAATAAAATGGACGATTGTGTGCGTGTTATCAGGAACAGGCTGGCTACAGAAAGCAGCGGAACAGGAGAATAGTGATGATGTAACACGGCTGAATCGGAAACAGGCTGACTACAGAAAGCGGCAGAACAGGAGGAAAATAGGACGTGGATACACAGTTAAAATATAATGAGCCATGGATACTGCAGAGAGCCGATCCGTTTATATGCAGGCAGGGCAACGGTAAGTATTACTTTACGGCTTCCGTGCCGGCTTATGACAGGATCATCCTGCGGTGCGCGGACACGCTTGCGGGAATCGCGGACGCTGAGGAAGTGACAATCTGGCAGAAGCATGCGTCTGGAATCATGAGCGAGCATATCTGGGCACCGGAGCTTCATTATTTAGATGGAAAATGGTACATCTATTTTGCCGGCGGGGAGAAGGACGATATCTGGAAAATACGCCCTTACGTGCTGGAGTGCGCAGACGATGACCCGATGACCGGGACATGGAAAGAGCTGGGAATGATGCAGTGTGCAGACGATGACGCGTTTTCATTCCGTGCATTCTCGCTGGATGCCACTGTGTTTGAGGATAGCGGAAAACGCTATTATGTGTGGGCAGAGAAGGTTGGTGTCGGGAAGCAGATTTCCAACCTGTACATCGCTGAGATGGAAACGCCCAATAAATTAAAGACCGTGCAGGTGCTTCTGACCACGCCCGACTACGACTGGGAGAGAGTTGGATTCTGGGTAAACGAGGGGCCGGCTGTGCTCAAAAGAGATGGGAAAATATTCCTGACATACTCCGCAAGCGAGACAGGAGCGCCGTATTGTATGGGCATGCTCACGGCGGACAGCGGCGCGGATTTACTTGATCCGCTGTCATGGAAGAAGGAGCGCTATCCGGTGCTGGCTTCCGATCCTTCCATAGAAGTGTACGGACCGGGACACAATTCCTTTACAGTGGACGAAGATGGAAATGATATCCTTGTATATCATGCCCGCAAGGAGAGCGTCATCGAGGGCGATCCGCTCTACAATCCAAACAGGCACACCATGCTTATGAAAATCAAGTGGGAGAATGGCATACCAATTTTTAATTTTAAATAAATGGCAAAAACAGGAGGCATTTTTAAAATGGCAAAACTTTACATCAACGAAAAGAACCAAAAAGGGCATATCAATGCAGAGATTTACGGCAATTTCTCGGAACACCTCGGACGCTGCATCTACGAGGGCATCTATGTGGGGGAAGATTCTGAGATACCCAACACAAAGGGTATGCGAAATGATGTCGTGGCGGCGCTTCGCGAGATGAAGCTTCCAGTACTGCGCTGGCCGGGCGGCTGCTTTGCGGACGAGTATCACTGGATGGACGGCATTGGCCCCAAAGAGTCGAGAAAGAAAATGATCAACACAAACTGGGGCGGTGTGACCGAGGACAACAGCTTTGGCACACATGAGTTCTTTGAGTTGTGCGAACAGATTGGCTGCAAGACCTACATCAACGGTAATGTCGGCAGCGGAACGGTGCAGGAGATGTCTGAGTGGGTGGAGTACATGACATTTGACGGTGTCTCTCCCATGGCGGAGCTCAGGAAACAGAATGGCCGCGAGAAAGCGTGGCATGTCGATTACTTTGGAGTGGGCAACGAGAACTGGGGCTGCGGCGGAAATATGACACCGGGCTACTACGCGAATTTATATAGAAGATACCAGACGTTTGTGAGAAATTACAAAAAGAACCAGAAAATATTTAAGATCTGCGGCGGTCCGAACGTGGATGACACCTACTGGACAGAGGAAGTGTTAAAGACATGCTATGAAAATGCGCCGGAAGGCTCGCATGGTTTTATGGATGGACTGTCAATGCATTATTATGTGCACCCGGAAGGATGGGAGAAGAAGGGAAGCGCTACAAAGTTTGACGAGAAGACATGGTACAAGACTTTGTACAAGGCGCTTTATATCGAAGATTTGATCAAGATGCACACCACAGTCATGGATAAATACGATCCGGAGAAAAAAATCGGGCTGATCTGTGACGAGTGGGGAACATGGTTCACCTGTGAACCGGGGACGAATCCGGGATTTTTGTACCAGCAGAACACCATGCGCGACGCGCTTGTGGCAGGTCTCACGCTCAATGTGTTCAACAAGCACTGTGACCGTGTCAGGATGGCAAACCTTGCGCAGGTAGTCAATGTCCTGCAGGCAGTCATCCTTACGGATGGACCGAAAATGCTGCTCACGCCGACATACCATATATTGCATATGTACAAGTATCACCAGGACGCAGAGCTTGTGGAGAGTTATTTTGATGGCACAAAGGAGATTGGTCTGGATGAGGACTATATGGTTCCCAACCTACAGGAGTCCGCTTCCATCGACAAGGACGGCGTCGTGACAGTCACGATCAACAATCTCTCCATCACAGACAGCGAGACAGTGGAGATTGCCTTCACCGAGCTTCACCCGGGTGATGTGACAGCTGCCATCGTCACCAACAAGATGGATGCTTACAACACTTTTGAAGATCCTGACAAGGTCAGGGAAGAGGAGTTTAAGGATTTCCAGATAACTGACAAGGGTGTCACATTTACGATACCGGCATGCAGTGTGGTACAGTTCAGGGTAAAATAAACGCCGGACAGTACAATGTCATTGTTGGGTATATAGCATTTTGCGAAAAAGTTCATGTGGTTGTAATGGGTAATTGGTTATAGAACGCGGAGGAAACAATCTTGGAGACAGGCGGGAAACAGGAAAATAAAAAACACTGCCGAAAGTGCCTCCTGCGCGAGATGGACAGGGAAGCCTACATGGATAATCTATACGACTACATCCAGAGACTGGATGAGGATATCAAAGCTGATCAGGCGCTCTATGAGGAGCGCCTGTCTGTCTGTAAAGCGTGTGATTATCTGGAGGCGGGCATGTGCAGGGCGTGCGGGTGCTTCGTGGAGCTGCGTGCAGTGATTAAAAAAAATGTGTGTTCTTATGAAAAATGGTGATGAATATGTCGTCAAATGCTCAAAGGGGGCTGGAACCATGAAAAATACATCGCGAAAAATAGTATTGCTGATAACAATAACGCTTTTATTCTATATATTGGCAGGGTGGAAAATACCGGTTATCTGGTGCATGGAGTCGCTGAACCTGCCGGAAGACAGCAGGACAGTATATCGCACAAAGATTCAGATATCTGACGTGTACTGGCTCCATACAAAAGGGGAAAAAGTGATCAGATGCGATGCGGGGTACGAAGCGGCAAAGGCGTATATTGAGGAGCATAATTCCGGGAATATACTAAAATATATTGATATATATCCGTATGGGGGAATGTCGGATCTGGCGATTTACGACAGCCAGAATGACGAGGCATTTTGGCAGCAGCCGGATCAGGAAAATTATATTGTGATAAGCTATCTCAGAAAATGGTAGGGGCAGCAGATTGTAGCGAATATGGATTGAAGGCGGTCAGTCAAAGCATATAAATTATAAATAAAATATTAAACGGGAAAAATATGGCAAAAAGTAGTTGACAATTTGGCTGCCTGGGTATATTCTGTAGCAAGTAAATACTTTGAAAGTCAAAATATTTGAAAATCAAAACATTTGATATTCAAAGCAAATTAAAGTATTGAAATTGTTATTTAAGTACAAAAACAATAATTTATGGAAAGAAAGGATGGAACAAAACATGTTAGAAAAGGTAAAAGAGATCATCGAGGAGCAGTTGAACATTGAGGGTGTGGAGATCACGGAGGAGACACGTTTCAAGGAGGATTTGGACGCGGATTCTCTTGACTTGTTCGAGCTGGTAGACGCATTCCAGGAGGAGTACGGTGTGGAGATTCCGCCCGAGGATCTGGAGCAGATCACAACAGTCGGATCTATTATCAAGTATCTGCAGGATAAGGGTGTTGAGGCCTAAAATCGGAGAGAAATAACCACCCTGATTAAAAAGCCCGCTGTAGCGGGCGAAAGGGAGCTATGGTGAAATCGGTGATTTCACCACCCTGAATAGAGAGCCCGCTGTA
>CAMWTP010000055.1 GCA_947177165.1 uncultured Lachnospiraceae bacterium | reverse complement strand
ACGCTGTACACGCCTTCTTTGCAGGTAAGCGGAATGCTGTGTAATTCTGACATTTTGGTCTCCTCCCTTTATTAAATCCTGATTTGTCTGTGATTCCGCTATCATATCAGCCAATTGTCACAGAAATGTCACGCTCCTAAGACATTTCAATTTCAGGATTTATCAAAATACTGTTAATCATCGGATCAGGATATTTTACAAATAACTCTGGCTGTATCTCATGTGTATTTCTCCAAACAGCGTATTCTTTGGAAAAAATCTTGTGATTTGGCATAGGCAGCTGCTGAAACAGCTCTTTGTCCCACAAGCAGGCAGCAAGCTGATATAATCCGTGTGCAGGCACAAAAAGCACTTTATCCGTATCAGCGTCAAAATCTGCCCGCATAACTCCTTTACACAAAAGTTCTAATTGTACTCCCGCTTCTCCCGGACTTTTATCATACACTGCAAGCAGGTAAGCTACTGTCGCCCGTTCCCATTGCGGCCTTTTTCCAGACACAAATTTCTTTGCCCTTGGAACGGCATAATCCAAAACGCTGCTGTCCTTGCGCCAAAGTCCGATCAGCATATTGGTGGCAGGTCTGTATGCAGGAAAAATATTTGTTACCGGTTCTGTCTTATGGGGGACAAGCAAATCCAGTGTTTTCATATTTCCCACCGCAAGAGCATCCAACATGTCAAGAAAAGCCCAATAATGAGTATCTCCACACATCAAAGAACACAAACTTCTGAAACAATTTTCCTGATAAATAAGGTTGTTCAGCCTATCCCAATCCTTATCCATCAGCACTTTCCCAAGGCATTCCATATACGGAAAAAATCCAATCCTTGCGACAATGCTCTTGAATACACTCCCTGTTTCAAGATACCTTCTCGTCATAAAATCAATATGTTCCTCTATGGTTTGCGGGATTTCTTGCCGTCCGCTTTGATTTCGTTCCATAATTTTTTCCTTTCCTTCACAAATCCCGTTTGCCGATGGCTTTATTATAGCATTTCATCCCCTAAAAGGAAATACGGTTTGCACCTTATAAAATAAAATTGGACGAAGCTGGATGGAATGACCCGATTCACATGCTTCCCTCTTTGCAAGTTGTTGTAGCCAATAGCGGCAACAACCTCTGGCTGCATCACGAAAAGTTTGAAAAGCAGAGTATTATGGATATTTGCTTTTTCTGCAAATAAGGTTTGGGTTGCACCTGGACAAAGGCAGGTTACCGTAACGCCAGTGCCTTTTAGCTCTTGGTAAAGTCCGTTAGAGAAAGAGAGAACATATGCTTATGTCGCAGCATTAACCGCATCATAGGGGCATGGCATATAGGAGTCAGTTGATCCAATGTTCAGAATACGTCCATACCCACGTTTTATCATTCCAGGTAAAAAGGATTTCGCAAAATAACCCTCCCCCAGCCCCACCACCAGCGCATCCTCTGGAACAGCAATCGTGCTTACATCGGTTTGTGCCAGCCCCAGTAATCAGAAACACTGCTTGTTACTGTTCACGGGTCAGGAATGCGCTGAACTGCGCATTCCGTGAGAACATGATTCAGGAGTGAGGGGCGATTTTTGCGAAGCAAAATTTTGAATATCGCCCCGAATCGTTACCATGAGCGGCTCCCAAGCCGTGAATAGTAACCACTGCTTTACACGGAGGTGCATTGGGGTCACAAAACCGCTTGCCAACCAAGCGGAAGCATGGTATTCTTTTCATAAACAGTGGGAAGGTCGATCCTGTTTGATTGTTGATTGTGGTGATTTAACAATACTACTAATTGCTATGTCACAGCCTTGGCAGGCCATCGCACAGCGATTTTATTCAATCGGGAATTGTGGAGGAATAACTATGGTTCAATTGAAAAAAATAAATCACGATAATTGGATGGAGTGCATTGAACTTGACGTACATGATTGGCAAAAACAGTTTGTAAATCCAAACATTTTTAGCCTGGCAGAGGCATATGCGCATTCAGATGCAAATAAAGAGGACGCAGAACAATATTACAGATGTATCCCATTTGGAATATACTGTAATGACCAAATGATAGGATTTACTCTTATAACATATGAAAAAGAATGTGATTTTGATGATACTCCCGGATATGAAATTTACAGATTAATGATTGCAAAGGATTATCAGGGAAAAGGTATTGGAAAAGAATCAATAAAAAGAATCATTGAATACATAAAAACATTTCCTTATGGAACAGTTGAGTATATATATGCGTCCTGGCATCCAGAAAATAAAGCATCGGAGCGGTTATGCCTGGGCAGTGGATTTGAAGTTGTTGGAAAAGATGAGGATGATGGGGCGATAAGATCAAGATTGAAAATATAATTGGCTGTTTTTTGCGCCCATTTTGGGCATTTTCAAAAATCATCGTCATTTTTGTTTTGCGTGGTGCTGCAGAGAAATATCGCCGCTGTTTTGGCAAAATCCCCGCTTTCGACTGGAAGCTTCCTGTTCCGGGTCAGGTCAGATCCGGAACAGGCTGTGTATGCTGAAACAATGGATGAAACTGCATGGACAGCGCTGGAATCCTCCTACTGGTCAAGCGTCGTGGGTGAGACTTCGGAAAAGACAATCATGCCGTCAAAAGTATCCTTCGGTATGATTTTTGTTGTATAGAATGCCTTCGTGGCCGTCATCGCTGTTACATTTAAGGAAGTGATCCTCTGTTTGGCTGATATGATTTTGCTCCAGCGATCATCTGCGGACGCCGCTGAAAAATCGATATAATAATAGTTCTGTGCGAGTTCTCCTGTCAATGCATTCAGAAAATTTTGATTTTCTACCCTCAATTCCTCAAATCCATCATCCGTCTGGGAATTGAAAGAAGTGACTTCTGCATCCGTGCCGATGGCAAAATAACCCTCCCCCAGTTCCTGCGCCAGCAGCCTGCCCAGGCAGTCATAATTCGGTGTGCAATTGACCTTCCCGATATGCCCGTTATGTCCGTTGATAAAAATGACACTTCCATCGCCATGTTCTATAAACCACTTCACTTTTTCCGCCATATGACGATCCCGCACCGCATTATACTCACGATCGGATTTGCGGATATCACAGCAGTTGTAAATGCTCTGTGCACACTCTCGCGCATATGCAAACGTTTCACTTCCAAACATCTCCACAATATTTTCTTCTGCGCTGTCCACTTCCTGTATCAGACTCTCCGCCACAGACAATCCCTGCTCAAATGCCTCCGAACTGATGTCATACATTTCATCATCATTTAAGAAAGCGAACGCCTCCCTGTACTGTGAACTGATATTTGAGTCGATTTGTTCTAATATCTGAAATACATACTCCTTGCTGCTGTCAGCCCACTGCATATCCATCCCGTAAAAATGCAGATCTTCGCCATCCCCGGCAGTTTCATTGTAAGAGCGCATCCACTGAATCAGCTCCTCCATCTCCTCTGTGCGGTAAATGCGGAATCCGATCAGGGCAGCAGCTTCCTTCGCAGTACCAGACCCGCCATGAATATAGTCATCTACTTTCAATGCATTCCCAAAATCACCTTCTATGACAAAAGTCCGACAGCCATTATGCGCAACAAGCGCCTGAAACACCCCAGCCTTCATTTCCTGATATTCCTTCACACCGTGGCTGGCTTCCCCCAGCCCCACCACCAGCACATCCTCTGGAACGGTAATCGTGCTTACATCGGTTTGTGCCAGCCCCATATCAACATCCACTGTACCTCTTCCACATCCTGTAACGATTGTCACGAAACAACACATGACCACTATACAGATAATTATTTGTTTTCTCATTTTGATGCTCCTCCTCACTCAATCCTGTTTTGCCTTGTCACATTTGAACTGTATTCAGCATAACAAAACAAGAGGAAGACAGCCATCGATTCTGCTTACATTTTTGGATATTTTCTTACATTGTTGTAAGATTGGCGCAGGGCGTGTCTTGACGACTCTCTTCGGACGGAGCAGGAAGAGATACACACCCAAAACAGATTCGTTGTAAAACACGTTGTGCTTCACAAGGTTATTGCCGTATTGAAAGCCCATTCTCCAGTTGTTTTGTTAAATAGACGCTTATATGTTTTGCCATTAACTGCTTGATATACCCATTCGTAAGTGTCCTATTTCTCCATAATTATGGGGAACTCCTGTGTTTTTGGTTTCTCTACCATGCCAATATTGATACCATTAATGATGAAATAATATTTGCCTTCTTTGTTCAGAAAATAGGTATTGTCCCTGTCTGTTATGACATATCCACTCTGCGGAACAGGATAGTCTGGCTCAAAATTAATAAAGAAAGAGCCAACCGTGAACACTAGAACAATATAAACCAGACATTTGGCGCGTTTAGAAGGGGATTCGTTATTTAACACAATATCAAAACGCTGTCTTATATTGCTTTTATCATTCTCGGTAAATGCCAATACATGTCTCCGGAGTTCCATTTTACCCGAGTCAGCCATTTTAAGAAGACAATGAAGATATTCCAGCTGTTCCTCACAGCTCATATTTTTAGTTATCGTTATATCATTATTTATTTCTGTTATTGTATTGACTTGTCTATGCAATAACATTACAAATGGATTCCACCAATAGATTATTTCAAGAAACGCAACAATAAATTTTAACCATAAATCATGATGCTTGTAGTGATTTACTTCATGTTCAAGCACGAAGAATAATTCTTTGCGGCTTAAAAATTTTTTAGGCAATATGATGACGGGGTGAATCGGGTCTAAAATAACAGGTGAAAAAACATCCAGCTGTTTTATTTGTATTTTATTTTCAGGTACACCAAGCTGTCTGAGCAGATCGTCTGTTTCTTTATTTGAAATATTGGGAATCACATCGAGCAGTGTGCGGAAATGCATATATTTATACAGCTCAAAGATACCTTTTATCACTGCGACACCAACCCATAAAAATGTCAGTATCTTTTTCACGTTGATACGACCATCCAAAAAGGAAATTTTAAACACGTCATACAGATCTGGAAGTAACTTACTGAACCTTAATGACTTTGTAAAGAACAATTCAATTGGCACAAATAATCTCAATATGGATAAAAGGATACAAACCAATATGATTTTGATCGTTTTATCCGATACGATCTTTTTAATATGTAATAAGACAGTTATGGAAAAAATGAACACGCAGCTGAAAAATAGATTTGATATAAATGTACCAAAGGTAAATGACATGTTATGCCTCCTCTAATTCCTGTTTTTTCTTTTGCAGCAATTTATCCAGCTCTTCAATGACTTCGTGGTCAGTTTCTTTTTCAATAAACGACGAAACCGCTGTCAGGGTTGATGCAGAAAAGAAGTTCTCTTTGAGGTAATCCGCTAATGTCACAAACGGTATATAGCTTCTGGTCAAAACGGTGCCGCTGTAAACGATATCCGCCACTTCTATATATTTGTTTTTCAATAGTGTTTTCAGTACGGAATGAATTGTATTGATACTTAATGAAGGTTGTATATTTGCAATTTCTGATGCAACCAGCGGTTTTTCACTGCTCCATAAAATTTTCATTACTTCCAACTCACGTCCACTTAGTATTTTTTTCATTCATAAACCTGCCTTCATAACGATTAACTAAAATATTTTATAAAGAATATTATACACAATAATTTGATGATGTCAATATAATTTAAGTTATAAATTATATTTTTACTCTAATTATTTTTTTATATTGACATTGTAAAAAAATATAATTATAATAAAAACCAACAACGCGGAAAGGAGATGATTCCATTGGTGCAGTAAACCCAAAATACATTTATACACACATAAAATAACTAAATCTATGGAGCAGTCAGAAACAATATGTCTTCCGCCAATATCTTTGGCTGTAAAATGCACAGAACCAAAAATGACGGCGTAGCAAGCTTAAATATTTCAGGACGGTTTGCACCTTAAATATTTGATGTCTCATTAAAATACCTGTGAGGGATATATCAGGGCTGTCAGCATAAGTTATCGCTCACAGGTATTATTATTAAGAGAGGAGTTACTTATGAATAAATACGATAAAAAACAAAAAATATTACCAATCTTATTATCATTCTCACTCAGTTTTCTATCTACGGGCTGTTCAGATATACAGTCTCCCGCTGCGGAAAGCATCCGTATTCAGGAAAATGCGGAAAACATTAGTATTCAGGAAAACACTGTGGCTATGACAGAAAATCATATCAGCGAAGTGATAACAGATCAGCTGGTAGTTGACGCAGAAATTATCATACCAGAAAATCTGGAGTATGTGCAGTATGAATTGACAAAAAAGGCAGTTCCCAAAGAAGATATTGGTGTATTTTTAAAGACGGAACCGATTATAACGGATAATCCAAATTATCCTGGTGCGTATACTGCGGAAGCTCCCGACGGGAGCGAATTCAGCACGAATGAAGGGTATTTCAGATATGCCCGGGATTTAAAAAAAGATGATGAACTGGTTGCAATGATTGAATCAGCCTATTCCGCCAAATCCTACAAAAAAGAGGAAACCAGGGATCTGGACTTTGAGAGTGCGGACGAAGCCGTACAAAGCGGCAAAGACAAAATCAAGGAACTTACAGGGTGGGATTCTGAAGCGATTGCAGTATTTTCACTGGAATACCAGGATCTTGCAGCATTACAGAACGATGTAATGCAGAGAGACGGCTATCAGAAGGAAGTGGAAATGGGCATAACCCATGAAATCAGTGTATCGGAAACGGACAATCTCTATTACATTGCTTATGCCCTGACAAAGGACGGACTCCCCATTTACAACGGATTAGATGAACCAGGCATTTCAATGGCAGTTGATCTGTTCTGGGATTCTGCAACAAATGTTACAATGCTGATCGATAAGGACGGCATTCGCTACTTGTACTGCAGGAATGGCCTGTTTGACGTAAAACCGGATACACAGACACAGGCATTGATATCTGCGGAAACAGCGCTGGAGAAAGTGAAGGATATTTATTCCAATACCATCATCTCCTCAAAAGCCACAATATCCAAGGTATGGCTGGAGTATATCCCTGTACCATATACGGAAAATCCAGATCTGTTCCGATTATCTCCCTATTGGTGTGTACAAACAGACTGGCTTGAAGAAGACGGGCATGTGTCAAGCAGTGCGGAACGAATTAATGCTGTCACAGGAGGCAATTTGTCTTATGGGCAGTAAGAAAACATTAATGCATATGATCTGGATTGAAATAAAAAGGAGCATCACAATAAGATTTTTCATTGTTGTGATTGGTGTTGTCCTGTGTATTTGTCTGGATACCTGGAATCAGATCCCATTTTTGTGGAAGCCAGGTGCAAGTGTTGATGTCCACTATTATTGGATAAACTCTATTGTATATGGAGGATTTTACAGCGTTTATGTAATACCGATGTTGTCAACGCTTCCCTATGCATTGAGTTTTTGCAAAGAACATAACTCAAATATGATGAAGTCATTAATTATGAAAGCAGGAAAAAAGAGATATTGCATTTCTAAGGCAGTATCCGTATTTTTTTCAGGAGCCCTGTCCACGCTTGCCGGAGGAATTTCCTTTACGGCTATTGCGGGGTTGTTTGTTCCGCTGTTCGACACTGGCAGACTAATCGAGGCAGAAGGTTTTCCGTACTTTTTACTATTACAAAACAAAAATGGATATCCTTATTTTGGGGCTGCTTTCTTTCTATTATTTTTGTCAGGGGGACTATGGGCAGAGACAGCTTTGTTCGTATCTGTTTATTTTCCGAACATCTATATCACTGTTGCGTCTCCTTTGATAATATCATTTCTGCTCGGGCGGGGGTATTGGATATTAAATGTGCCGCAGAGCCTTAGGCTGGATTTATGGCTCAGAGGAAGAAGTTCTATTGGCTCAGATTCCCTTACTCTTTTATGCACTGGACTTTCTGTAGTGATACTAACGATTCTGTTGAATAAACTTTTTTATAAAAAATTGAAATGGAGAATTGAAAATGAATAAAGGTCTGCGGATATTTTTCTACCTGACAAAACAGGAAATGATACAAATCAGAGTATTGCTCTTATTCATTGTCCTTGCAATTTTTATTGACTCTTACTTAGCGCCTGTGGCAGAATTTTCAAAAGCTGTGGGAGAAAGAATTACTCCATGGGCATTGCCGCATTTAACCAATGACTTTATCTGTCAGATCGTTTTTGCAGTATGCGCAGTCTTTCTGTTTTGCACTGCACCTTTTCAGGGAACGGCCCATTGTTATATCATACAACGCTCAGGGAGTTTTTGTTGGCAGATTGGAAATATTCTATATATTGTGACAATGTCCTTTATATTTGTGGGTTTTATCTAGGGTATCAGTGTTGTCAGTCTTTTGCCAAGGCTTGATTTTAATAAAGAATGGGGTATCATCTGGGGAACATTGGCCAGAACAAATGCCGGAATGCAGTTTGATGTTCCGTTTTATGTATATGATTATATTATCGGGGCGTTCTCACCCGCCCGGGCAACCGGAATTAGTTTTTTATTAGAGTGGGCATGTGTAACATGGTTGGGATTCATTGTATATGTATTTAATTTTATTACACAAAAGCCTGTTGGGATTGTGATTGCCTCACTGTTTGTATTTTTGGATGTAATGATTCATAATTCGTGGACGCCCAAAGCATTTTTGTTCTCGCCATTGACGCTCGCACAATTGAAAGCACTGTCGGGAAACAATATATCATATGGTCTGACAGTAGAATATGCAGCCTCATTTTTCGCAGTAACAATTATACTGTTTATTTTAATATGTCTGCTATTAGGCAGCCGAAAATACAGAAGGTGGAAAAACGAATGAATGAGCGAAACATCATCTTTAAAAATGTTACAAAAGTGATAAAAGGTCAAATCATCTTAAATGATATAAATCTCGAAATACCTGAACAAGGAATTTATGGAATTGTGGGAAGAAATGGTTCTGGTAAAACAGTTTTAATGAAATGTCTTTGCGGATTCATGCCTGTCACAAAAGGTGAGGTGTGGGTGGGGAAGAAGCGAATCGGGTATGATACAGAATTTATTGAGGATACGGGATTTCTGATTGAAACACCGGGGTTCTTATCCACAGAATCCGGATTTAAAAATTTAATATATCTTGCTTCCATCAAAAATATGATTGGAAAAGAACAAGTTCGGGAATGTATTGCCCAGGTCGGGCTTGATCCTGCGGATCAGAAAGCTGTAGGAAAATATTCGCTGGGCATGCGTCAGCGTCTTGGAATCGCACAGGCTATTATGGAAAATCCCGATATTATCCTGCTGGATGAACCCATGAATGGGTTAGATAATCGTGGAGTTGGAGAGATAAGAGAACTTTTGTTAGACCTAAAAATGAAAAAAAAGCTGATATTGATAATCAGCCATAACAGAGAAGATATTGACCTGCTTTGTGACCGGGTTTATGAAATGGATTCTGGTGAACTCCATCAGGTAAGGTGACATATATCCTTCCACCGCCTTTAGGATCTGTAGAAAAATAACTGACGCATCTTGACTTGTCTATTTCTCCGATTATGCATGTCAAAAAGCCTCGCCGTAGCCCGCTACGCCTACGTTTTTTGACATACATCCTCGAAGAAATATCCTGCGCAAGTTGCATCACTTATTTTCCTACAGCTCCTTATATATTAAAACAGTTCCTAAATAGTCCCAATATATAAAGGCCGATTTATGGAAGTATATAAAACCTACTCCTGCTTCGGAATGGCAGGCAGTTCACTTCTCACTTCAGCATCTCCGCATGGTTGACAATCGACGTGTTATACAGAAACAAGATATCCGCATCCGCAAAATCCACATACTCCCCAACCCGCGCAGAATCAATATAGCGCAGGTCGATCAGCGTGATCTCACTGTATGCCCCCAGCAGCAGCGGCACAAGGCTGCTCGCATAGGAATCTCTGAAAATGATCAGCCTCCTGTCCGCTACCGCGTCCGGACTCGTGATTATCTGCAGCGACGACGCACCGCCTGCAAACACATCATACTTGTCAAGGCTCTTCCCATCCTCGAGTTTCTCCAGCTGATACACAGGTTTTACTATCGCGCCTGCCTCGCCGGGCAGGCGCACTTTTCCAGCCTCTCCCCCGCTCAGCAGATTCTCCTCAAGACTCCACACGACCGCCGTATCAGTCACCTCGTCTGTCAGATACACGATCGTGTCCGGCTCCATGGGAAGCGCCGCCTGCCCGTAGTACACACCATAGAAATCCGCAATCGTGTGTTCTATGAAACCAGTGTCGTATCCCTTTGAGAAATTCAAAGAGCCGCCCACTCCCAGCGCGTCCGCAATATGGTGTGCCACATCCAGAATCCGCTCCTGCCGCCAGTGCGTGTCCGTGTGATAGTAATCGTCAATCGCCAGGTCAGATATAATATCGATATAGCCAAATTCTGCACCCTTTGCAAGCTCCTGCGACAACAGCCTGATCATCCGTTCATAGTCCATTGACGGATACCCGTTTTTTTCCGCCAGGAAATAATTTTTGTCCGGCACGATCGCATACCATGCATTCTGCTCAGGAAAATACTGCTGCCTGAGCCATCTCATCCTTTCCGCAAGACGCTCCACAGACGATTCATTCAGCGGATATTCCAGCTTTGCAGCGTGATTCTGTACCACGTAAATATCATTATTTTCCTTCTGCCGCAGTACATCATAGGCAAAATACGCCTTGATGCGCCGCAGTCCGTCACGGAATGGAAAGTGGTCTAACAGATACTTCTCCGCGTCGTCCATAAAAGACTTATCTATCAGGCTCTCCCATGACAGCTCCGGTTTTTCCGCAAGACGCCGCCGCTCCGCTCTCGACACCGTTTCCTCCGGACTGACAGTCAATACCACGATCATACTTGCCAGACAGACTATAAGACTGCCAAACGCAATTCCCTGCTCCCATTTGCCGCACTTCACAAAACCACCCCCAATGCCATAACACCTGCTGAACTTAAGAATCCCAACTCAAAACATATTATCTATCTCACTCTCAGCCCGCATTCAGAATCAAATCACAAAACCTAAAATCCACTTTTCCACCAATAACACGCTCCTCGAAATCCCTGTTACAAAATCCTCCGCTAAATAATCAAGTCAAAATTGAACCCAGACTTCAGAATCTGAAATACAAAAACGGATTAAATGACCCATCAATCAGATATGCCGTGCACAGTACCAGGAGCACCGCCGCCCCAACAGATCTCAAACCATGAACAATTCTGTCCCCTGCCGCGCCCGTCTGTATCCGCTCCCGCAGCTTCGTCCATAACCATGCCGGAACCGGCGTCGAGCCAGTCAATCCGATACAGAGCATCACCACCCGGTTTCTCATAAGATACGAATACACCGTCATCTGTGTGTCACCCACATCATGGGCGATACGGCTGCCCGCGCCAAACAGCGCCTGTATGTCCGCGGCTGCATCGGACAGCCTGTCGTTGTGAAACACCAGAAAACTTATCAGAATCACCATGACCACATATACATGACAAAACATCTTCTCCACAGTCTCCGGCAGGAATCGCTTCCGCCAGACCAACCGTGTCACGCCTTTCTCAAAGACAAGAAGCACCGCAAACAGGAGACCCCACACGATAAAATTCCATCCGGCCCCATGCCACAGCCCCGTAAAAAGCCAGACCACAAGAATATTGAAGATCCACCTTGGGAAGCTGACACGATTCCCGCCCATGGGAATGTAGACGTAATCCCGGAACCATGCGCCGAGCGTGATGTGCCACCGCCTCCAGAACTCACTTACGCTCCTGGAGATAAAAGGATATCTGAAATTTTCTGGGAATTGAAATCCCAGCATGCTCCCCAGGCCAATTGCCATATCGGAATAGCCCGAAAAGTCAAAATAAATCTGAAGTGCTACCGCAGCCGCATATGCCCACGAAAGCAGGACATTGCGCTGGCCAAGCATCGCAATATCTGACACAAACTCTCCGGCCACATTGGCAATCAGCACCTTCTTTCCAAGCCCTATCGCGAAGCGCACCACACCGTCTCCGAAACGCACACGTATCTTCGAAAAGTCTGCCCCATGCGTCAGTGTCTGTTCAATCTCACTGTACCGAACAATCGGTCCCGCCACCAGCTGCGGAAAGAGCGTCACATACGCCGCGTAAGTGACAATGTTTTTCTGCCTCTCCACCCGCCTGTGATACACATCCACACAGTAGCTCACGATCTGAAAGGTGTAAAAGGATATACCAATCGGAAGCGCGACCGCCTTCGTTTTCATTCCGAACACCGTATTCATAAAAAAGTTAAAGTATTTAAAGTAAAACAATGCCATAAACGGCAAAAGAACAGACAGAATATAAAATATTCCGGCTGCCCTTCTCTCCCTGAATCTTTCCGCCAGCCACAAAAGCACGTAGGAGACTGCGATCTGCGCAAGCATGAGCAGCACATACACCGGCTCCCCCCATGCGTAAAACAGCAGTGACATCACAAAAAGAACAAAGTTCCTGCCCTTTTGCGGCGACACAAAATACAGAAAAATAGTGGCTGGCAGAAAAAAATATAAAAATGTAATACTGGAAAAAAGCATATACGCCTCTCCTACTATGTTGATTTATATCGGGTTTGCCTTCTCGAGCGTTTCAGAAACCTTCATATTTCTCGACTCTGCCGCTGCAATCGCCTTTGCCAGCACCTCCGACGCGGTATCCTGAGGTCCCATCACGAAAAAGATATCGTTTCCAAGTATCACCGCGTACTCCTGCTCTGCCGTGACGCAGATCCACTTTGCCGGGTCGATATTGTCCATGAGCTGTTTGCGAATGCTCTCTGCGTCCGCATCATCTGTTGTTCTGATGTACACAGCACTGTAGGCTACAGAGGATATCATCGATTCCGACAGATACACACCCGCAATGCCGTCCAAGTCTGTCAGACCTGTGTGATATGATAACATGTCTGTGTCTTCCAGAGCGAGCTCTGTCGTCGAGACATCCATAGGGAGCAGATCCTCTGCCACTCCCCCGTACACTTCATCGAAAAATGCGGACACCTCATCCGCACTGTTCAGATGCACCATCCCTGCGGTATCCGCACTTTCCTCTGTCGATACCTCGTCGGAACTCCTGTCGTCGCCCTTGCCGCATCCGGTCAGCATTGTCATCGACAGCGCCATAGCCACAGCAATGACTCCTATTTTACTGGCAATTGTTTTTTTCTTCATAAGAGTATTCCCTCCTTTTCCTAATCCTGTACTCTGGAAATTATTTTTTCCAATCCGAAGCTTCCAAAGTACATATTCCTATTGTTTCTCCGTTTTTACATAAATATTCACGCCTGCCTTCAATCGGCGTACTTTCAGCGCGCCTCATCATTTAGAACATATTTTCTTTTTTGACCAGAGTGTTCTGAATACTCCTCACACAGCGTCAAATCATAGGTCTGAGCGTTTTCCAGCATTGTCGTCCCCTCTGACGCCGCTGCAGAATGAAAAATCTCTATCTCGCTGTCCGCCTGCATATCAGGATTCTCCGACACAATCACCTTTGCCGTATACAGGATTTCACCGTCTGTGCTGACATCCGTGTCCAGGATCGTGACTGTGACCCGAAAACTGTTCAATTCCTGTTCCTCCTCAACAGCCTCTTCCAATACGGCGCTTCCAGCATTGGCTGTGTCTGCGCTATAATCCGCTCCCGCATTGCTGTTGTCTGATGTAACTGTAGTGTTAGCCACACGATTCTCATCTGCCAGGGCAGCAATATCTTCACCAGTCTCGCATGCTGCCGCCTCCTGTCCCGCGGCTTCTGCCATCTCATGAAACTCCGCCGCCTGCGGCGTTGTATCCTGTGCCGTATAATTGGGGGCTGAATTGTTGGAACCGCTACTGCCCATTTTCGCAGTCCTCGCCACAGCTGGCACGATCAGTGCCGCACACACACACGCCGCCACACACGCCCATACTTTAAAATCCACCTTTTTGTCACGCATATTCACTGTCGGGGAATCTGTCACCGGAAAATCCGTTATGTGCAAACCAGTCTCAGTTTTTTCGGGAGCTGTCGTTTTCTCTTCCAGCCCCGCCTCGATACGGGCCCACAGATCTGGCACTTCGCTGTCCACAAGCGCCCTGTACTCCCTCTCCAAATCTTTACTCATAACCGCATCTCCTTAACTTCTGAATCGCATTCTGATAGCGCCAGGTCACTGTCCCAAGCGGAATTTTAAGAATATCTGCTATTTCCTGAAAAGTCATTTCCCCCATAATCTTTAGATGTACCACCTCCCGCTCCTTCGGTTTGAGCGTGTCGAGTGCCTGCCGCAGACTCATATCGGCTATCACTTCCTGTTCTATCGAGACATCTGAGGCGTTTTCTGCCATCGTATCCGCAAAATCCTCCGTCAGCACTTCGCGTTTTGTCTTCCGCAGAAGGTCGACTGCCATATTTCTGGCAATCGCAGCCATCCATGCCCTGTGCCCGTTTCCTTCACGATATGTATCCGCAAGCCGCCACAGTTTCATAAAAAATTCACTCGTCACATCCTCTGCATCCTCGCGGTTTGATACGGTCTGAAGCACAATCGTGTATATATATCCGATATATGCTTCATAGACTTCATGCAATGCACTCCTGTCGCCGGATTTCATGCGCTCCATGCATGCACTGAACTGTTTCTCTTCCACACTGACTCCCCTCTGGAAAAAAGCAAAGACCTCTGATAATCTATATACGTATTTTCCTCTGTATTTTTATGGATAATATGTGCTATTTAATCAAAATAGGTTCCGCAAACACCTCACAGTAGCGCTCTGCCCGCTCCCAGATTACAACGTCAGGATTATACCGTTCCAGCATGCTGTACTGAAAATCGCGCGCGTCCTCCCAATAGACCTCCTTGTAATACCCCTTGCAGACCTGTGACAGAAATCCGCCAAAGGAATCACCTACAAACAACAGAACCTGGTCATGATACTGTGCTTTGTCCGCCGAATCCTGCTCAAACACATACACCGTATCAATCGGATATTTTTCTGTCAGCCCCGCCATCGTCACCAGATCCCCTGCATAGTCTGTGGCGTCTGTCCGGAATGTCACAGAGTCGATCTCCGCGTGTGTGCCGTAAACTGTCCTGAAAAACTCCTGCATATTCACAAACGCCCCGACCTGGTTGCTGTGGGAATCCGTACTGTAATAGAGCTGTATCTTATCCTTGTTCTCCATCAGCGCTTCCTTGGGATAGACAAACACAAGATCCGTATTCTCATGCAGATAGTCCGCCAGCTGTTCCCCGCGGGAGACCTCGTTCACCCGCGCGATCGTGTCAGGCATATTCTCCGCATAGATAATCTCCTTATTCGGGATACACATGGTGTAAAATTCAATCCCCTTTGCGTTCAGGTGATCCCTTGTCGCTGTGAGATTTGCTGCGATCGCAGCCATCTCCTCCCCAGTGAAATGATTGATTCCCATATAATCCCAGATCGGCTTTCCGTCCAGTTCCGTCTTATAAAAAAACATGTTGTTTTTTCCCTTGAGCGTCTGTGTTGACTCGATATACGTTCCTCCGGTGAGCATTGAAGTGAGTCCGGTGTTAAAGGAGATCAGCTTTGTCCGGCCAAACAGACCATCCGTAAACTGATTGATTCCCTTCTGGAGTCTTGCAAATCCTGTCACCTCAGTCAGACTGCCCTGCGCTGTTGTTCCTGCACTCTCCGTCTGGGTCCCCACACCCTCCGTTATCGTTCCATTATTCTCCAGGACCGCCTTTTCCGCCTCTGTCAGCGCATCCCCCTGCTGGCCTGGCAGTATATTCCCTGCCACAGTCACGAGCGGTATCACCAGTATAAAAACGAGAAAAGCGACCGCAATCCATTTATCCCTATTCTTCATTTGATATCCTGTCCTTTCCAAGACCCTCAAAATTGTTTTGTCTCCACACAGCCTGCCCGCCTATCCAATCTGTCAGAAATTAAAGTATATAAAAGGATTATACGCATTGTTGCAGATAAACGACACGCTGACCACCAGACACACAAGAATGCCTGCCGTATATACAACCTGCCAAATCCGGCTGTTTTTTAACTGCCTGTCAATCCATGGCATAACCGGCGCACAGCCAACGATTGCAAATACAAAGTATATCCAGTTCTGCGCGATGTATGCCCAGACTGCCTTGTCAAAGATTCCCTTAGCTCCGATGCCAAACATCGCCTTGATGTACAGAAAGGCATTCCCCATCCCTGTCGAGCGGAAGATCACCCATCCGATAATGACAAGCACCATGGTGTAGATATGTCCCCACCAATACTCCTTTTTGCTGAGCCCTGTCAGCTTTTCGAACGTGAGTATCACAAAATACATCAGTCCCCATGCGATAAAGGTCCAGTTTGCACCGTGCCACATTCCAGTCAGCAGCCATACGACAAAGAGATTCAAAATCAGCCTTGGCCTGGAAACCCTGCTGCCGCCCAGCGGAAAATACACATAATCCCGAAACCATGTCTGCATCGAGATATGCCATCTGCGCCAGAATTCCGACACAGTCCTGGAAATATAGGGATAATTGAAATTCTCCTCAAAATGAAACCCAAACATCTGTCCCAGGCCAATTGCCATGTCCGAATATCCCGAGAAATCAAAGAAAATCTGAAGCGTGTACGCAATCGCCCCAAGCCAGGCCATGCCCATCGATGCTTGAAACTCACCGTTGATGATCAGATTGAACGCATTGTCCGCAATCACCGCCATATTGTTGGCAACCAGAACCTTCTTGCCAAGACCGATGCAGAACCGGGTGACACCCGCCGAAAAGTCCGCAAAATTCTCGACCCTGTTCTGAATCTGATCTGCAATCGTCTCATAACGAACAATCGGTCCTGCGATCAGCTGCGGAAACAGCGCGATGTAGAGTCCCACCTGCAGCGGATTTCTCTGCACCCTGCCACGCCGCCTGTACACATCGATCACATACGACATCGCCTGAAATGTATAGAAAGAAATACCTATCGGCAAAGGCACGATCGGCACCGGGATATTGGTGTGCAGGAAGCGATTGATCTGTAACACGGTAAACTCACTGTACTTAAACCACCCCAGTGTACCGATATTGACCAGCACCAGCAGCACAAACAAAATCCGCACTGCCGCCTTTTTGTCGCGGAGCGCATCCACGGCGATACCGAACAGCCAGTTTACCAATATCGTACCGATCATCAAAAATACATAGGTCGGCTCACCCCACGCGTAGAAAAAGAGGCTTGCCGCCAGCAAAAATATATTTTTCAGCATTTTTGTCTTTCTCAACAGCGCATAGTACACCACCAGCACAATCGGCAGAAACACAAACAAAAAAACTTCACTTGGGAAAAGCATCTCAGATATCCTCCCGAACTATCATCTCATCATCAATCTCACCGTCAAATACTGTAACTGCGGGACCTGTCATGTAGACCAGATTTTCCTGCCTGTCCCACTCACACAGAATCTCACCGCCAAGCACTTTGACATTTACTTTTGTGTCTGTCAGCCCGTTCAGCACGCAGGCAACAGTCGTCGCACAGCACCCGGTTCCGCAGGCGAGCGTCTCCCCTGTTCCGCGCTCCCACACGCGCATCTGCACGTTGTTTCGGTCAATGACCCGCACAAACTCTGTATTTGTCCGCTCCGGAAAACGGGTGTGGCTCTCGAAATACGGTCCGATTGCTTCGATGTCAAAGTCTTTCATATCCGTTTTTTTCTCATCAAAAACATCACTGATAAAAACAACTGCATGGGGATTCCCCATCGAGACACAGGTCATCCTGTAAACCTGCCCGTTTACCTCGATTTCCTCACTGATAACCTGCTCATTATCGGAAATAACAGGTATCTCTGCCGCTTTCAGGATCGGCCCGCCCATATTGACTCTTACAGTCGATATTTTATTGTCGCTTCCGGGTGTGAGTTCCAGATACTTCACTTTGCCAAAGCTCTCAATGGTAATATCTGTCTGATCGGTGAGGCCGTAATCATAGACATACTTTGCCACACAGCGGATACCGTTCCCGCACATCTGCGCCCTCGTCCCGTCCGCATTGTACATCTCCATCTCGAACGCGGCGCTCTTTCCCGGATTGATAAAAATCACACCGTCCCCGCCGATGCCAAAATGCCTGTCGCTGAGCCGTCTCACAAGCTCCGGCTTCCTTTCCATGTCAACATGTTCTGTAAAACCATTTACATAGATATAATCATTTCCACAGCCATGCATTTTTGTAAATTTCATATTCTTATCCTTTCCTGTGTCACGTTGCTGCCCAACTCCAGTCAAAAACCTCTTTATCGCCTTCTGTGTTATCCTCGCTGATCTGCACCGATATCAGCTGCAGGTCCTCAAAGGCCCTGATCGCATGCTTCTGACCTCTCCTGATGGAAATTGTGTCGCCGCGCGAAAGCTTCATCAGACAGCCGTCCACGACAAGTTCACCCTGTCCGTTCGCCACCGTAATCACTTCGTCCTTGTACTTGTGCACATGATAATCCTGTGCGCAGCCTGCATTGATTGTGACATGCTTTGTGAGTGATTTGGTTCCATCGGCATACTTGCTGTAGTCATACACCTTGTACTCGCCCCAGCGCCGCTCCTCGTACATCGGGCGGTTATCAATATTTTCCACGTGCGGCTTGATATACGAACTCTTGTGCTTGTCCGACACAAGGATTCCGTCCTGTCCCGCCGCGACAACAAGATTCTGCGCGCCAAGCACCACGACCGGAATCGAGAGCTCATTGATCACATGGGTATTGACACACTCCTCCCCCATTATGACATCGCCGATGCTCTCCTCCTGCATCTCCTCCGTCAGCGTGTTCCATGTCCCGATATCCTTCCACGCGCCGCTGTACGGAACCACCGCGAGTGCATTTGCCTTCTCGACAACCTCATAGTCAAAGCTGTCTTTTTTCAAATCAGCATAATGCTCCACAACATCTGAAAAGTCCCTGCTTTCCACATATTTGTCAGCAATCCCCGTCAGATACTTTAATTTGAAGGCAAAGACCCCCGCATTCCAGAGTGCGCCCTTCTCAATCAGCTCCCTCGCCGTTGTCTCATCCGGCTTTTCCTTAAATCCTGTCACACTTCCGCCTTCGCCTGGTATGATGTATCCATATTTTTCAGAGGGATAGGACGGAGTGATTCCCATGAGGACAATGTCTGCCCCGCCCTGCTGCACGCACGCATCCATCTTCTTGAATGTCTCAAAATACTCCACATCCACATACGGATCTACCGGAAGCACGATCACTGTCTCTTCCGGATCCATTTTCTTCCTCGATTCCAGGTACGATGCCGCGAGCACAATCGCCGGAAACGTATTTCTGCGCTCCGGCTCCACCACAATATCCACATCCCCCGGCAGCTGTCCCCTGATGGACTCGACCTGTGTGGCCGATGTCGCCACCACGATGTCAGCATTGATGCCAGCCTGCGCGATCTGACGGTACACGCGCTGCACCATGGATTCATGACCGCCGTCTGCATCGCTGAGCAGCTTCAGAAACTGCTTCGACCGGATCTCATTTGACAAGGGCCAGAGACGCTTCCCCGAACCTCCCGACAATAAAACAATATTCATATCCCTTATTTCCTCCATTTCCTGCGAAGAACGCTGCTCCTGCGTTCCCCGACGCCTTAGCGCTGTCTCGTTTTTTATTTCAAAGCCAATACCATCTGCGCCGTCTCCGCCATGCTCGTGCCATTGTCCATGCTGTGTTTCTGCAGGTATCGGTGCGCCTCCTCCTCCGTCATGTTGTTTCTCGTGATCAGCAGCTGCTTTGCGTTCTCTATGACTGCAGCCTCCTTTTCACTGCGGACCCGCGGCCTTTCCCGCTGTTTCTTTCTGCGCCGGACAATCCCCTGTGACAGCATATCAGCCGTGTTGACCAGCTCGTGCACCTTCAACGGCATAGCAAGACCGATAATGCCGCAGCCAGACACATCGGCCAGAACCTTCTGCGACGCCATCACTATCATCTCAAAGCCCCCGGGCAGATTCTCCTTGATCTCAACACAGATCATGTCTGTAAGGCGGTATCCCGATATGACAATACCGTCATGAAATTCATCAGCATAGCTTAACGCCTGCGCTCCGGATGTACATACTGCCGTCACATGAAACCCATTTTTGACCAGAACATTTTTGATGCTCCTGGCATCCTCTATTTTGGCAAAAACTACTATAATATTTGTCAACCGCACACCTCCAAATCATGCCGGGACGCATGTCAAAACCAGCCGTCGAAACATTTCTTCGAAGTGTACTTAAATCTTGTATAGATAGGACTCGATCTCCCAGTTTGTGACTTGGGAATCATACTCATTCCACGCCGCAAGCTTGGAATCACAATACTGCTCAAACACGCGGTCACCCAAAAGTTCCCGGAGCAGCGGATCCCTCTTCATCTCGTCGCACGCCGCGAACAGATCAGTCGGAAGTTTTTGGATTCCGCGCCGTGCGGCCTCCTTCTCCGAGAGCGCATTGATATTGTCCCGCACCTCCGCCTCCGGCTCGATCCTGTTTCGGATACCGTCCAGTCCTGCCATCAGACATGCAGCAAATGCAAGATATGGATTGGCGGACGGATCGGGACTCCTCAGCTCGATTCTCGTGTGCTCCCCGCGCATATTCGGCACGCGAATCAAAGTGTTTGTCCCGAGTGTGCTCCACGCAATGTAAACTGGCGCCTCAAATCCGGGCCGCAGTCTCTTGTAAGAATTGACCAGGGGATTGGTCACTGCACAGATGCCCTTTACATGCTTCATCAGTCCCCCCATAAAATAATAGGCTTCCCTGCTCAGCCCGTTTTCATCAGCCGGATCGTCAAAAATATTTCTTCCATCCTTGCGCAGCGACATATTGATATGCATTCCTGAACCGCAGAACTCCATTCTCGGCTTCGGCATAAATGTCCCGTGCAGTCCATGGTGCTTCGCGATGGTCTTGACTGCGAGCCTGAATGTCATAATGTTGTCCGCTGTCGCGAGCGCCTCATCATAGCGGAAATCCACCTCGTGCTGGGAGGGCGCCTTCTCATGGTGCGACGCCTCCACCTCAAACCCCATATCCTCCAGTGTAAGCACAATATCGCGTCTGGCATTCTCACCATTGTCGAGCGGTCCCATGTCAAAAAAACCCGCCTGCTCATTCGTGTTCGTCGTCGGTCTGCCATTCTCATCCGCATTAAACAGGAAGAACTCGCACTCAGGCCCCACCTCAAAGGTATATCCCATGTCGGTCGCTTCCTTCAATGCCTTTTTCAAAATATAGCGGCAGTCGCTCTCGAACGGTGTGCGGTCAGCGCGGTACACATCACAGATAAAACGTGCAACCTTTCCCTGCTGTGGCCGCCACGGAAATATGGTAAATGTGTCAAGATCAGGATACAGGAACATATCTGCATTGTCCGTGGGCAGCATCCCCCTGACAAGCGAACAGTCAAACATACAATCATTGTTGAGTGCCTTCTCCAATTGACTGGCGGTAATCGCCACATTCTTGAAATTTCCCTCAATATCTGTAAACTGCAGGCGGATAAATCCGACATCCTCATCCTCAACCATCCCGATGATATCCTGCTTTGTATATTTTGCCATAGCACACCATTCCTTTCTGTGATTATATCTTAATCTTCACACTACTATATGAATATACTTTTTGTCAACCCGGACTTTGCAGCACAGTACAAGGTCCAGGGCCGGACTGCAGCAACTTGTTATCAATTGATAAGCATAATCTGCGCACACCTCTCATACCATTATAAAAAGAATGAAAATGGAGTCTTCACATATGAGCTCTAACACAAAAATCGTTGTACTTCGCTCAAAGGAATTAGTCTATGCACTTGTGCTTCTGGTTGTAAGTGTACTTATTATAATGGTGGCAGTTTCCCTTTTCTTACCCGCAAAAGACTCTGCTTCCCCTGCTCCAACCCAGAACACAGAGGAGCCGGCGGAACAAGTTCCATCACAGCTTCCGTCACAAACTCCGTCCCAGACGGCTCCGCAGACAACTCCCGCGGGCAAATCCCAAAACGGCAGCTCCAACAGCACACAAAGCCAAACCCCAGGCACCACTTCCAATGGCACACAAAACGAAACCTCTGGCACCACGCCAAACGGTACTTCCAGCGGAACCCAGAACGGAACCTCAGGCGGCACTTCCAACGGCACACAAAGCCAAACCAGCGACAGTTCGCAAAATAGTGCCCCGAACAGTACTTCCAGTACCAGTACTTCTTCCGCACAGAACCGCTACGTTCCCGGTATCTACTCCAGCACACTGCTGCTCGGAAATACCAACGTGGAGCTGCAGATCGCTGTAGACAAGAACCACATTAATTCCATCACACTGACCAACCTTGATGAGTCCGTAACGACCTTGTACCCACTGATGAGCCCCACGCTGTCCGAGCTGGCAGCCGTCATCCTGTCTGAGCAGAGTATCGACAATATCAGCTATGGCTCGGAGAACCGCTACACCTCCATGCTGCTGATGCAGGCCATCACGGAAGCTTTAGACAAAGCTGCCGCATCGGAGAATGCCGACAGGCCAGAGAGCGGTGTGATCTATTGATGCATTCCTATTTTGCACCCTGAATCATCGTCTCAAGATCGTCGATTCCAAAATTGTATAATCTGTTGCAGAACTGACACCGGACTTCAACCGGCTTGCCATCATCAATCATCTCCCGAATGTCCTTTTTTCCGATGCTGATGATCGCCCGCTCCACACGCTCGCGGCTGCAGTCGCAATAGTACTGCGCTGGTATGGTATCGTTGATTTCCAGTCCCAGATCACCCAAAAGAAGCTCAAGAAGCTGTTCTGGTGTATTGCCATCATCTAAAATCCTGGTGACACTGTCCATCGTCTTGAGCTTTTCTTCCAGTGCATTGATCGTCTCATCATCGGCAAAGGGCATCAGCTGGATGATAAAACCGCCCGCCTGCTTCACTGTATTGTCTTTCTCCATCAGCACGCCGAGTCCGACTGCCGACGGAACCTGCTCTGATGTCGCAAAATAATATGTCAGATCCTCTGCGATCTCTCCAGTCTGCAGCTGCGTCTGCCCGACATACGGCTCCTTCAATCCCATATCTTTGATGACACTCAGTATTCCAGTTCCCACAGCGCCACCGACATCAAGCTTTCCGAGCGCATTCGGCGGAAGCATCACCTGCGGCTCAAGCGCCGCGCCCTTCACGCTGACCTTTGCTCCATCTGCGGTATCCACCACAGATGATGCTGTCACAGCCAGTCCGCGCACCGGCCCTTCACAGTGAATCTGCAGTGTCAGCGTATCTTTTTCTCCCTTGAGCATGCTTCCCATCATGGCGCCTGCTGTGAGAAGCCGCCCCAGAGCCGCCGCAATCACAGGACTGAGATCGTGAATGCTTCTCGCCTCCTCCACAAGCTCCCTCGAGGTCATCGCAAACGCCCTGATCTGTGCGTTTGCTGCCGTCGCTCTTACTATATAATCACTCATACAACAACTCCTTCTAATACCTCTAATAATCTTACATTATTCATTGGCAAATTTGCCAAACGAAACTTAGAAAATCTTAGGCAGTGTCCTTTACTGCCTTAGATTTTCTTTTCGTTTTCTTTTCGTTTTATTTTCATATTTTCCTGCGCCACACAGTAAATCCGCTCGCTGGTCCCAGTCACCGCCCCGAGTGTATCCGCATCATACGCCCTGATAAATGCCAGCCCGGCAAGCTCTATGAACCGCTGCATCTCCTCCAAAGTATAACCTCTCTGGAGATGAACCTCCTGAAAGCGGGCAAAAAGCTCCCGGCCAGACTCCGCCTCCCCAGGACTGCGCACAAATATGGTCAGATCGTACTCGTTGATGTCACGCTCCGGATCATAATAATTTTCCCAGATAAAACTGCAGTCCTCCCGGTTCTCAGCGATCACACTGTCCCCGATCACAGTCTCATACTTGTATCTTGTGTTGAAATCAAAGATAAAAACCCCGCCCGGATCAAGATAATTATTGACCAGCCGGAAACATGCGGTCAAGTCCTCATCTTCCAGCAGATAGTTTAAACTGTCACACACACTCACGACAGCCCGCACCGTTCCGTACAATTCAAAGGAACGCATGTCCTGATTCAGATAGAGAATATCGTAACCCGATTTTTCTCTCTTTTCACAGGCAATATTCAGCATTTCATCCGAACTGTCCACGCCGATCATGTCAAAGCCGCGCGCAGCAAGAAGCTCCGTCAGGCTCCCCGTGCCGCAGCCCAGCTCAAGCACCAATCCGTCCCGGATGCCATATTTCTCCAGCTCCTGCACGATATTGTTACACCACTGCCCATACGGCGTCTCGTCCATCAGCTGATCATACACACTTGCAAAATCTGTATATGCCTCCACGCGCACCTCCCTGATTCCGCTTTCAGAAATCTCAAATCGTTATAAAACTCAGTACTTCTCCGCGGAGCAGCCTTCGCCGCAGGCGGAAATGACACAGCAATCAGAAGTCCTTTTCACGCTATGCCCCCAGTTTTAGCGAGATAAAGAACCCAACTGCAAGCAGGACAACCCCTGTCAGAATCTCCACAACACCGATTGCGCCAATCTCCATCATGATGAGAATGGCAAACGGCGAAGCCACGATCAGTCCTATAATCGCCCAGTATGTGACCAGCGGGAATCTCTTCAGCATAAACTCAATCAGCTTGGCCACCGCGACAATGCCAACAACCACACCAAGACCAAACGGCACCAGCACCACGAACGTATCAAGCATTGCAGCAATATCAAAAGCTTTCAGCGCATTGATAAACGCATTGATGGTATCAATAATCGTGTTGTAATAGCCGAGAATCATCATGATCATCGATCCGCTCACACCGGGAATCACCATCGTCGCAGCCGCAATAATACCAACGCCAAAGAGCCGGATCACATTTCCGACGCTGAAGGAAATGTCCGCACTCGAACCGCCGCCCTCGCCGACAAGGGCAAATCCAACCACCATCACGAAAAACAGCACAAATGCAATGATCTGTGGAATCCTGATCGTATTTCCCTTTACCTTCCCATAAATGACAGGCAGACCACCGAGGATCAATCCGATAAAGAACAGATTGGTCTGCAGCGGAAAACGCGGAAACAGGATCTCGGAAAATATCTTTGCAAATATCGCGATGGACAGAAGCATCCCGACCAGAATCGGAACCAGAAGCGCAACCGCCTCCTTCATGCGCCTGATAAAATGTGTCAGTACCAGGATCAGCTTGTCATAAATTCCCATGGAAACCATCATCGTTCCACCGCTGACTCCCGGAATCACATTCGCGATTCCAATCACCATGCCCCTTAAAATGTTTACGATAAACTCTTTCATAATTCTATTACATTCGCCTTTCTTTTTTATTTAATATTTGATTCTATAATTTCTATAGAATCGTGATATGTTCCTTCCTGCACGGCCGACGTCCTGTGTGCCAGCCCCACATTCTATTATTGCCTGCCCTTCAGATACGCTTCAAGGAACGCAAGTACCTTGTCCATCTCCTCATCCGTCCCTATGGAAATGCGCATATGATTGGCAATGCGCGGCTTATTCCAATGTCTCACGTACATCCTGTTTGCACGGAGCGCATCAAAAATCTCCTGCGCCGGAACAGTCCTGTGTGCGGCAAAGATAAAATTAGTCCTTGAGTCCGGAAAGACAAATCCAAGACGGGCCAGCTCTCTTTTCGTGCGCTCCCGCGTCGCGATAATCTTTGCCGTCGTCTCCGCAAAGTACGCCTCATCCTCCACCGAAGCTACTCCCGCCGCAATTGCGATGGCACCCATCGTGTAAGAATTGAAGGAAAACTTCACATCATTGAGGTACTCAATCAATTTCTTACTCCCCATCGCATATCCGATACGCATTCCCGCCATGGAACGCGATTTTGAGAACGTCTGCACTACAAGCAGATTTTCATATTTTTCAATCAGGGGCACACAGCTCTCCCCGCCAAAATCCACATAAGCCTCGTCAATGATGACAACGGAATCCGGATTTGCACTGATAATCTCCTCGCACACAGACCGCTCTGATGCCACGCCGGTCGGCGCGTTGGGATTTGCTATGACGATGCCGCCGTTTTCCTTTTGGTAGTCTTCCTTTTTTATGCAGAAGTTTTCATCCAGCGGCTGGTTCTCATAAGGTATTCCGTACAGGTCTGCCCACACATCATAGAAGGAATACGTGATATCCGGGAACAGAATCGGTTTCCCTGAATTAAAAAATGTCAAAAACGACATCGCAAGAACATCATCTGAACCGACGCCGACAAAGACCTGCTCCCTGCCAAGCCCATGGCGCTTTGCAAGCGCATCCGCCAGCGCAGACACATCCGGATCCGGATATCTGCGCAATACATCACAATCAAAGTCCTTTATCACCGCTGCAACCTTCGGCGACGGCTGATACGGATTCTCATTTGTGTTTAATTTAATGACATCCTGGTTCTTTGGCTGTTCGCCCGCCACATACGGCACCACTTTCCGTACATTCTCTTCCCAACTCATGCCTGCCCTTCCTCCATACTCCTTTGCTCTTTATCTCCATGAAACTGCTTCGTTTTTGCTCTGGTTTTTATATTAACAAAATTTACAAGTTTATGCAATGTCTGTTGACTCCAAAAGAATTTCATTCTACTATTAAAATATAGTATATTTTTCCATTAAAATGAAATCCTTATACTAAAGCGGAGGTTCAATATGTATTATCTAAAGATTTTTGTCAAAAGTTTTTTGTCGCTTTTTGCCATAATGCGCGTTACCGGAATGTCCACAAAAAATCCGTGCTCCATCATTCTGTTTTTCATATTACTGTATGTCTTCGCAAAGCTTCACAGCGATCATGTCGAGGGGCATATTATTTCTGGAGATATGACACTCTCCACGATCCTGAGTGCGCTCTTTTGTATCTTTACGCTTTCCGCCCAGTATCCTGTGATCCTGGGCAGTACGACCAGCCGGCTTTTTTGCTCTGCCATTCTGCTCCTCACAGGGATGGGGCTCTTGCTGATCTACTACTATTTATCCATATGTTTTTTGCAGAATGCAGCTAACCTGAAGCTCATTGGTTCCGGGTACTCCTACGCGTGGATTCCATTTCTGACTTTCCTGATATGCCTTCTGTGCTGGCTCCCGTACTTCCTGTACGAATTCCCCGGCGTCATGACACCCGACAGCATCAACCAGTATGCACAGGTTATCGGCGCTTACGAGCTGTCCAACCACCATTCCGTCGTCCACACAGCGCTGATCGGCATCTTCTACAACATCGGACAGTCCCTCACCGCTGATCCGCACACAGGACTTGCCCTGTACACGATCGCGCAGATGCTTTTTATGGCATATGTCGCCGGATATGTTGTGCGGACACTGCAGAAAGCGAATGTCATCATGCCCGTTTTGATCGCTGCCATATGCTTCTATGCCCTGATACCGTATCATGGCATGTATGTTGTCACAATCTGGAAAGATATTCCATTTGCAGGCTGCATGACACTCTTTGCCGCAGCACTGACGCGCTTTTTGCTGCGGGGCAGTTTTGCCGCATCCTCCGATGCGATACCGAAGCTAAAATGCAGTGAGTATTTTACTCTGCTGCTTCCTTATACGATAGCCGGCATTTTATTGTGCCTGCTGCGCTCAAATGGCTGGTATGCCCTCGTGCTATCAGTGCCCTTTATCCTGTTCACTTATCGCAAATGGTTCAGGGTCATGCTTCCAGTAAACCTTATTGTCCTGCTGCTGGCACTCTTCGTCAAATATCCGGTCATGCACGTATACGAAATCCGACAGGCTGATTATGTTGAATCCCTGTCTATACCAGTACAGCAGATCGCGCGTGTCGTTGCAAACGGAGAGTCACTCACGGAAAATGAAACGGAATTTCTCGGACAGATTATGGACCTGGAACAGGCTGCCGCGCTGTATCAGCCCGACGTCTCTGACAACATCAAAAAACTGATACGTCCGAACAGCGACTTTCTTGAATCCCACAAGACTGCATTTTTCAAAGTGTGGTTCTCAATCGGAACCATGCACCCAAAGACTTACTTTGATGCGTATGTGGCACAGACAAAAGGATACTGGTATCCTGATGTCGACTGTGAGGTCGGACTGGCGGACGGCATCTATCCAAATGAGTTCGGACTCACCTGGCAGCCTGTTATAAGAGGCCCCGTCATCATAAAAATAAAAGAAATCCTGTTCAAACTTCCTGAGATGATTCCGCTCTACGGAATGTTGTGGAGTATGGGACTGATCCTGTGGGCAATATTATTGTTCGCTGCCCTTGGCCTGCGCCAGGGACGCCCTGCGAGCGCTCTGATCTGTCTGCCATTTGTACTATTGATTGCTACCTTATGCATCGCTACTCCTGTCGCCAACGAGTTCCGATACGCATACGCTGCCTTCTATGCCCTGCCGCTGCTGATTCTGTCGCCATTTATACACGGCTTTGGCAGATCTGCCGGATAAGTATTAATAAATAATCTCAACATTCTCTATCTCGTTATTATTGATATCGAAGGCTATGATATTTTCACCGGTTCTGTGATGCGCCATATAATATCGGCCTTCGATTTCCGTTATGTAATACGGCGTTCCTCCTGACACGCCGAATTGATCATAAACGTCCTCATAGCGCCCGCCGGCAAGCTCTTCAAGGTTCCGCGTCCTGATAATTGTCGCAAAATCCTGATTTTCCTGATTGTCAGTAGATATTGTTATATAATAAAAATCGCCGATTTTTGTCAGCTGTACCATCCCCGCAATCTCGTCTGCAACGCTGTACTCTGCGACGAGATCAAACCCATCCCCCGTATCATTTACTGCCGCTTTTATTATCTTCTGGTTGTTATGTCCTGACACGAAATAAATGCCATCCTCCATAACCGTAAATGACCGCACATAGACACCATACAGTTCATCAATTTTTAAAACTTTGTCTACATAAAGCGGATAGATGCCATTCTGTTCCGGCTCTGTTGCTCTCTTAATCAGATACATCTCCCCTGTGATCGAGCTCCATGCCATAAACACCTGATTTTTCTCATCATATTGGACATAATGGGGACGCATCCCTATGTTTTCCAATGTCTGGGTATGCGCATATCCTTCGTCTGTCTTCTGAAATACCATCAGTCGGTTATTTTCCGTATCATCGACAACCAACATCATTCCATCCGAAGCGACCGTGTGCGCATAATGAACCTCATTCGTCAACACATCCCACTGGTTCAGCGGATCCGTGATATTGTCATGGTAGATAATCTGGTCGTGATAACAGTCTGCTATAAAATATGTATTGTCTATTCTGGTAATATAGGTTGATACATTTAATGTGTCATATGTATTTTTCTGTTCAAAGACTATGGGCTCGGGGAGCATCCCCTGATAGGATATTTCCCCTGCGCTATCCTCAGATATACTTTTTTCAATTATCGTCTGCTGCTCATTTTTCTCTGCACAGGCCGGGAGCATCACCGCTATCGCAATGATTACTCCTGCAGTATATTTTTTTAAATTCCTCATACGTAACCTCAATATCTTCCACGTCTTCCTTGCGCCTCCGCACACACAATTATAGCACCACTCGGCATCACACACAAGAGCCGGATTTTAAGGCATTTTCCCCATAAATCATTGTCCTTTATTGTGCCTTTTGACGTTATTTGTGAACAATTTGTGAACGCTTCGTAAATATAAAGTAACTATAAAATGAATAAATTTTTTATTTTACTATTGACCTTTGCAAAAATTGATGTATAATTATCACTTGTAAGGCACAACAGGAATAACAAATCAAAAACCTTATTCCTGACAATCAGTTTCGCACTACATAGTGCATGCGCATCGCGCAAATGGAGGAGAAAATTATGAAGAAAAGAATTTTAGCTACAGTTATGGCACTTACATTAGGCGCAGCAATGCTTACAGCATGCGGTTCCACAGCAGATGAGGCATCAACAAACGAGACAAACGTAGTTGATACAACAGTTCCGGCAGAGGAGTCAACAACTCCTGCTACAGAGGAGCCTGCTTCTACAGTAGAGGCCGATACAGAGACAGCTTCTACAGAGGAGGCTGGTTCAGAGACAGCTTCTACAGAGGAAGCTGGTACAGAGACAGCTTCTACAGAGGAGGCTGGTACAGAGACAGCTTCTACAGAAGAGGCTGGTACAGAGGAAGCCGGTACAGAGACAGCTTCTACAGAGGAAGCTACATCAGAGGCAGATGCTAACTAATCCGTTTAAAGACTTTAACAAAATCGAGCAGGATCTCCTGCTCGATTTTTATTAGCATTTTTATTCGAAACTGTACAGAATACATAGCATTGCTGCACTTATATACTTGGTTTTGTTACTTTCCGCAAGTTACCGCTGCCATGGTGCGGCGGTAACTTGCGGTAAAATGATACTGATGTGATACGCTTTATTTTGTATGGCAGTATCATGCAGATGTGGACTTTTTTGTTATTTTCGGCTGATGTTTGATACATCAGCCGATATTCTCTTTGTTGGTATATATTGTTTTGAAAAGTGATTCCAACTCGCTGGAAAAATTGTAAGTGATCTTGATTTTGTGGTTTTCATATACTGTTATTTCATGTATCATTTCCACAACAATAACTCTGTCCAATTTATCAATAGCTCTAAGCTTCAACAGACGTTTTATCCACGGACTGTCAAAAATATCCGGCGCAGCTTCGTCCTGCTGCTTATCAATACTTTCAAGCTGCTTTTCCAATAATGCTTCTTTCTTTAGGTAGTCCTGCCGATATGCAACAAATTCATCTTTGGAAATCAGTTCACTTCGGTAATCTTCATAAACAGCCTTTTTCAGCTTTCGCACTTTTTCCAGTTCAGCGGTCAAAAGGGTCTTCTCATTTTCATTTATCCGCTTTACGGTAACTGCTGTTTCCTGGTTCTGTTCAATGACTTCACGCATATTATCGATGTTCTGCATGATTGCCTTCAAGTCTTCCAAAATGATTTTTTCCAAAACCAAATGCGGTATAGGGTGGGGAGTACAATATTGTCTGCCGGAGCGTACATATGTCCCACAATAGTAATTAACAATACCTCCACCGTGTCCCGGTGTTCCCGTTTTCTTTGCTAATGACCTGCCGCAATCGCCGCATTTCAAAAAGCCTGCAAAGATACTCGTGTTGCTGTTTAGGTCAGGATTGCGTGTCCTGCGCTTTAACAAGTCCTGTACCTTGCTCCATGTTTCATCATCAATGATTGCTTCATGTGTGTCTTTTACCACAATCCAGTCTTCCTTGTCCTGGGCTTTTGGCTTTCCTCTCATTCTTTGGCTTTTCTTGTTCTGAACCATGTTACCGATATACATTTCATTTTGAAGAATACGGTTTATGGTTGAATACGTCCAGTATGAGGTACTGTCTAAACGGTTGCTGTTTCTGTAATTATCTCCGTTTATCTTTTTGTATTCAGACGGGCATACGATTCCGTCCTCATTCAGTATAGCCGCAATACGGATTTTTCCATATCCCTCTATATAGAGTCTGAAGATTTTGCGAATAACTCCGGCGGCATATTCATCAATAATCAACTTGTTTTTATCAGCGGGCGATTTCTTATATCCATAGGAAGAAAACGCTCCTATAAATTCCCCTGCCCGCTGTTTGGCTTTCATGGAAGCATGGACTTTTTTTGAAATGTCCCTTGCATACTGCTCATTAAAGATATTCTTTATGGGCAGCAGCATATCATAAGCCTGCTTCATGCTGTCAATATTATCTGTAATGGAAATGAAACGCACCTCATGATCCGGGAAATAGCGTTCCAAATATTTTCCAGTGTCAATGTAATCACGTCCGAACCTCGATAGGTCTTTCACAATCACACAATTCACTTTTCCGGCTTCTATGTCTGCAATCATTCTCTTAAATGACGGACGGTCAAAATTCGTTCCCGTGAAACCGTCATCTATGTAGGTGTCATACAGAACAAGGTCGTCCTTTTCTTTTAAGTAATCTGTAATCAGTTTTCTCTGATTTCCGATACTGTCACTTTCTGCCTTATCGCCGTCCTCCTTTGATAACCTAATATATTCAGCCACGTTGAAAAGTATATGTTTTCTCATAATCGTTTACCTTTCAACCGCTTCCTTTGAACGTATTTTACTACAAAGGAGCGAATTTTCCAATGCTTTTTCAAACAGAAACAACTTCTTTTTCTGTTTGTTCTTTTATATGGGTCTGAATAATCCGGTTTACAAGTTCTGTGACAGTGATTTTTGATAAAAATTCTCTTTCAATGGTATAGCGTATTGTTTCCTGTTTGCCATTTTTCAATCGGCTATCCCTCCTGCACATAATCAATTAAAAATGTTATGCAACCTACTCATAACAACATATTAGATACAGCTTATCCAATATGCTAAATAGTTTCTGATAAAATGGGCGAAACGGACAGCATGGCAGCTCCACGGGGCTTGCACATCTCTCATTCTTAAGTGATGAAGATCAATGAAAGCCCCTTTATGAGCATTTTTATTCGGAACTGCACAGAATCTTTATTGACTATTTGGGATCTGTCTTCCCTCATGGTTCATAGAGTAATTGTCTCTGTAGATCAGCTCAGACAAAGGCACAAACTGATAACCTGCGTCTTTCAGTGTCTTGATCAGGGTATCCAGTGCCTCCATTGTGTACTTGGCACCATTATGACACAAAATAATCGAACCATTTCCGAGATGTTCATTCTGCGTAACCGTCTTTATGATAGAATCCACGCCATAATCCTTCCAATCAAGGCTGTCAACATCCCACTGAATCGGATAATAATTGCACTTCCGTGCCGTCTTAATCAGCTTGGCGTCATAATCACCATATGGCGGACGGAACAGAAACATATCATATCCGGTGAGCTTTTTGACCTGATCATGCACTGACATGATTTCTTCTTCTTTTTCAGCATCGGACAACTGACTCATATTCTTATGATTCTGGCTATGGTTGCCGAGGTCATGACCTTCTGCGAGTATCATCTTTACATCATCCGGATATGACTCCACCCATCCGCCTGTCATGAAAAAAGTGACCTTGACATCGTGTTTTTTCAATATTTTCATGATTTCCTGCGTGTCGTCGTTCCCCCATGGTAATGCAATTATGGGGGAGTAATTTCATTCAGTTTCAAAACACAAAACAGCCTCCAGTTCATCAGAAAAATTGTAAACGATTTTAATTCTTTTGTCACTATATACTTTTATCTCATTGATCATGTCAAGAACGATGCTTCTATCCAGTTGCTCAACCGCTCTCATGTCCAATAGTTTTTGTACCCATGCATACTCAAATATATTCTCTTTTGTTTTGGTATTTTTTCGTCTCTCAAGGGCAGCAAGACTCTTCTGCTGCTTTGCGATTTGTTCTTCATATGTATCTCTATACTCGAAATATTCACTTTTGGTGATTATCCCATCCTGATAATCCTCATACGCTGACTTTTTTCTGCGGAAAAGTGTATTTAGTTCTGCGTTCAGACGCTCGATATCAAATTCAACGTTGTGCAGCCTATTCTTCTGGATGTCAATTTTAGATATCAGTTCTCTCAAATTGTCAATATTTAGTATTATCCTGTGCAGATCCTCCAACACGATCTGTTCTATCACATCGTGACGTATCGTGTGCGGTGTACAGAACTGAGCCCCAGAGCGATTATATGTACCACAATTATAATAACAATGTCTGTCCTTACTCCAGGAAGATTTCTTTTTTACCATAGCTCTTCCACAATCGCCACATTTCAGCACTCCCGCAAAGATACTTATATTATTCTCTAAATCTAACTCCCGCGTTCTCATTTTCATCATTTTCTGTGCCTTAGCCCATGTATCCGCATCTACGATCGCCGGATGCGTACCTTCCACTCTGATCCAATGGTCCTGAGCAATTTTTTCTACACCCATGCGCATTTTTCGATGTGTTTTTCCCTGGATCATATTTCCGATGTACATCTCGTCACTGATAATCCTATGAATTGTGCTGTATGTCCAATATATCGTGCTGCTTAACTTGTTACTATTTTTATAATTGTATCCATTTTGGCGTTTGTATTCCGAAGGGCAAAGTATATTCTCTTCATTCAATTTCGCAGCAATCCTTCTCTGCCCCATTCCGCTTATGTACATGTCAAAGATCCTGCGGACAACATCGGCAGCATACTCGTCAATAATAAGTTGATTCTTGTTTTCAGGCGACTTCTTGTATCCATATTTAGCAAATGCGCCTATAAAATCCCCTGCAACCTGTTTTGTATGCATAGCTGCGTTCACTTTCTTGGAAATATCCCGTGCATATTGCTCATTAAATATATTTTTGATCGGAAGAAGCATATCATACGCCTGTTTCTTACTGTCGATGTTGTCAGAAAGCGCAATAAACCTAACCCCGCGTTCCGGAAAATAACGTTCCAGGTACTTTCCTGTCTCGATGTAGTCCCTTCCAAAACGTGACAAATCCTTTACGATTACACAATTGATTTTGCCCTGTTCAATATCCTCGAGCATCTTCAAAAAACTTGGTCTTTTAAAATTGGTTCCTGTAAATCCATCGTCTATGTAATAATCATACAATACAAAATTGTCATTGTGTGCAATGTAGTACTCAATCATTTTCTTCTGGTTGCCTACACTGTCGCTCTCATTCTTGTCCCCATCCTCTCTTGAAAGCCTTACATACGCTGCACATGAAAATTGTTTTGCCATCATAGGGCATTCCCTTCAATTATGTCTGTATTTGGTTGCAAATGGGATCTTACGATGTGAATTACAAGTTCTTCAATGCTGATCTGACACAAATATTCTCTTTCCACAATGTATTCATCTGTTCTCATCTGTGCTACCTCCTGACCTGATACTTTTATTAACAACCTATTCAAAAATGCTTGTCTGTATTCAATCACAATTTTCCATCTTCATCACCATAAAATTCACCTCCCTTTTCAATTCTACTTGGTTTATTGTATGCTTATAATAGCTTGTATCATCCACCTATTATTTCTTTCCGGGATATAAAAAGACGCATGGTTTACTTTATGCTCCATCCG
>CAMWTP010000054.1 GCA_947177165.1 uncultured Lachnospiraceae bacterium | reverse complement strand
ATTCCCATAAAATGGGAGGTTTTTTTATATTAAATTTTTATGCGTCAAAGCTGGTTTTCACGCACACTTTCACCAAATTGTTGCACAGCAATATCTGGTGTGATATACTGAAACAATAAAAGGAAAGGATCAATACATTATTGGAAATTGAAGATAAGATACAATGGCATCCCGCATTCTGCTCCGCCTTGGAGTTGGAACTTCGGGAAAACAAAAATGACCTGATATACGAACGGGAACACAACCTGAGCAAACTGCCGATGAAAATTGATTTTCTTGTTATCAGAAAAAAACCTAAAGTTATGATTAAAAACGAGATTGGCGATTTCTTTCTGGGGCATAATATTTTTGAATACAAATCGCCCGGCGATGATTTAAACGCTGATACATTGTACAAGGCACTGGCCTATGCGTGCCTGTATAAATCTGAGACAGGAAGCATTGATGAAAGCCTTAATACAGACATCACAGTCTCACTTGTCAGGGAACAGAAACCGATAAATCTTTTGCGACAATTAGATGAAAAGTACACAGTGACCCAAAAAGCAGACGGTATTTACCGCATCAGCGGGATGTTATTCCCCATACAGATTCTCGTGTCAAAAGAACTGAACAAAGAAGCCCATGTATGGATTACATCCCTGACACGGACAATAAGCAGAGAGCGGGTCCAAAAACTTCTTGACAACTGTTCCGGGCTCAGAGACGATGAAGACAGAAGAAATGCAGATTCTGTCGTGAATGTTGCATCAGAGGCAAACATAGAACTGTTTAAAAAAATGATACAGGAGGGTGATCAAATGTGTGAAGAATTAAAGGAACTGCTGGCACCTGAAATCGTGGAATTCAAGATACGGCTGGCAGAGCAGAATGCACAGCTTGCTGATAATGCTGCAAAACTCGCAGACAAAGATGCGAAACTCGCAGATAATGCTACGAAACTCGCAGATAATGCTGCGAAACTCGCAGATAATGCTGCGAAACTCGCAGACAATGCTGCCGAAATTGCAAAACTGAAAAAAATACTGGCAGAGGCGGGCATTGAGGCCTGAATATTGTATATGTGATAAATTGGAGTAAAAACTCCCCTTTTTTATGGGATATTTGCACCCCATAAAGAGGGGAGTTTTATCTTGTTAATATGGTGAATCTCGTCCCGTTATTACAAAACATAGCAATCTGCGGATTTCACTCAGAAAAGTATTGCTTGCTACATATTTTCTCCCATTGCTTCTCATTTTGTATATATAACCTCTTCACATTCACTTCTCCTATATCAGTTACAGTTTCACAATCTCCTCATACACTCTCCTGCAGTTGTCCCTGTCGTTATGCGGAAATGTCCTTTCTATCCTGTCCCTGTAAATATCTTTTAGCTGACAGCCATTCTGCATATACTCAATAATCCTGTCCACCAACGCCTCCGCCGTATATTCCACCTCGCCAAATCCATCCCGCTCATAATCAAAGTAGCCTTTATCATACACATGTGCACCCGAAAAAAATTCGTCCTTATCCAGCTGATAATAAATTACGGGTTTACAGAGAAAAGCAAAATCAAATACAGCTGATGAATAATCCGTGATGACTAATTTAGAGTCTGCATACAATTCTTTATAACGGGTACTTCTCTCCATTATCCGAACATTGTCACCACAACAGAAATATTTCAAGCATTCTCTTGGCATAGCCGGATGCAGCATCAACCTGATCTCATAGCGATATTTTTCTGCTGCTTCATACAGTCTGGAGGACTTAAAAACCTGTTGATACATCTTACAGTATGTACTTTCTTCAAATCCCTGTTTCAACGCTTTCGAATCAGTGCGCAGACTATAGTTTCCTGTTAAATATTGCCGCCATGTGGGCATGAAGGTAATCACGTTATCTATATAGGCATTGTCATATAAAAGATCAAATCTTGGAAAACCGGTACACTTTACATGTCTCTCATCATAATAATAAGCACCTTCCAATATGGATTGGCATTCTTGAAAAGTTGTTGTCACAAACAGATTAAAATTTTTATTAGTTCTTGCAAGCCACCTGCTCATATCATCTTTCGTAACACCATGTTGTAGAAATACCTTTTTTTGTCGGTACATAATATCCTTATATAAATAAGCCATATTATAAAATCGATTAAATACATAATCATCCCCCTGAGAAGAGATTATTTTATCACACAAAAGAGATAAAATCTTATGTTTTACAGAGTGATAACATACCACTTTGCCAACTTGCCGTAAACGCTCATAATCCTTTGCCTCTCTATTTAATACGAAATAAGTATCTTTATCAAAAGTTTTCCCAATCGTATTCATGTATGTAAAGAGCGCTTCACCATTATCGTCCGCCTTTGTCAATCTGTCGCTAATCATCCATATTTCCTTTTTCTTGAAATATTTCAATATGTTATAAATCTTCCTTGCTGTCCAGGCCCTTCTATTCGACCTGCCTTTATGTGAAAGAATTTCTTTTTGAAAAATCCTTTCACATCTCCTCGCTGTTTTACGGTCAACACCTTTCGATAGCCTCAATACATTTTCGTCGTAAGTCAAAAGCATTCCTTCATGATATAAGTAACTGCTTTTCATCTCCCCTGTCAATGGAAAAAACTTTCCAAAGGTAATGTTTTGACATAGAATATCATGTTCCCCGCAACGCAGATATAATCTTAAGTTAAGATAATCCAGAATCTCTTTCTGTTTGATGCAAACTTTAAATCCTCTTGCCTGTGTTATTATATGATTCATGCAAAATGTACATTTTTCTGCTCTCGGGCTAAGATCTGCTTTATATTCCACAATTACAGAACCCTCGCGCTCTCCCTTTAATACAACTCCAATATCCCCAAAATCAACAAAATATTTAACATATCCCTCTATAACTATTTCTTCCGAAAAAATATCCACAAATTCATACATCATTGTGCATTCGCTTGCATCAACTGAAAATATATTATCTATACCAATTCGCAGACTACTTTCTTCTACCACAAGTTCCTTTTTATTTCTATTCTCATCCTTTAAGCATAAAATTGCCATCTTATAACAATTGTCAATATTTTTCTGTTCAACAATTATATGATTATCAATATCCTGCAGCACTTTTACCAGAAGAAATCTATATTCCTCTTCCTCAGCTTTATTTAATACTCCTGCATTTACCAATGGATACTTTTTTAAGCGCCACTGTAAATCATACATACATGTAAATTGAACATACCAGGGTACATGTCCCTTTCTCTTTTTTGCATTCTCCATTGAATGCAAGATAAAGCTTTTCATACATGGAATGTAATAACATGATCTACACCCACTTAAATCAATCGCTGAATCTTGCGTATCACGCTTCCTATACAAATAGTTTGTTCCACATACTATCCCATACTGCATCTTATCCAGCAGGATATCAACTACAACCTGCGCATCCTCCGCATAGGCCAATCCCTCTTCAAACTCCCGGTTGGCAAAGCAATCACTCTTCACCAGAGTACCGCTTATTGACAATTGAATGCAGTTGTACTCCTGCTGCAGATCAACTATTCTGGTTCCTTTTTCAAACCGATAGTTTAATGGATGCCCTCCAGTTCTGGCACCAAATAACTGAAACTGCACTGCACACAGATCGATACACTCTTCATTTTCCTTCAGGTATTCATACATTACCTGTAAAGCATTCTCTTCCAGCATATCATCTGCATCCGTAAAATTCACATACGCGCCCTCGACGTGTCTTAATCCTTCATTTCTGGCAGAGGATACCCCTCCATTTTCTTTATGGATTGCAGTAATATTATCAGGATACCGCCCTGCATACTGATCACAAATTTCTCCCGACCGGTCTTTCGAGCCATCATCCACTAATATCAATTGTATGTTTTCAAAACCAATCGTCTGCGATATAATACTATCGATCATTTCCCCAAGATAAGCTTCTACATTATATACTGCAGTCACGACAGATACCTTAAACTTCCTATTCTGCTCCATATTTCTTTCCTCTTTTCATCAAACTGCACAGATATATTGCTTTTGCAAAAAGCAATATATTATATAACATATCCAAACTGCATGCAGCGTTTTTGTATATATTGTCAAATACCATTCTAAATACATTTCTTCATAAAAAACCAGTCCTACGCCTAAAAAACTCGCCCAGGCAGTCATGCGGGGCAAGTACTCCCACTTTGCGGTATAACACTGTCCCTGCCAACCGTTGCAGCATACTGTTCATATCTATTTCAAACGATTGTACTGTTCCCGAATAATCCAAGTACAGACCATATCCCGAGACAATCGCGTACAGTGAAACACATATCTTGCATACCTTTGCCAGATTTACAATGTTATACTCTGGAAATGGGAAAAATGTAACATTTTACCCTGCCTCCCTAATTGCATCCATATTCGAATACAGATGATGCCAGAACATCATCAATATCGCGATTCCTTTCACAGCTGTTGCCTGTCTTTTTCCAAACTGTTGCATATTCTATGTCTCCTATCACCTGTCTCATCATTCCTTCTGGATCAAAAAACACTTTTGATGATATCCTCATATCTCTCATAATTTAACTCATTATAAAAATAACTTCTCTCATATTTATCAAGACCAAAATACGGAAAGATTTCCTCTGCTAAAGTCTTCTTCACCAGCTTCCTCGCCTCTTCAGTCCCCGCAGTATTACAATTAAAAATACATTCTTCCAAAAGCATGTTTACGAAACTCTTTTCGAAATTAAGATACACATTTTTCTGCACTAACTGTTTCTTTAACTCCTTGAATGCAGCAAAAAACTCCAACGGCGCAGTGCTTTTCCTTCCCTGTGTACTCGTTTCCTCATTCCAACGATATGTAACTAGCGGTTTCTCTCTGGCACATGTTATCCGCTCAGCCAATGCACATGCAGTTCGCACAAATAACACATCATTTGCGTTTTTCGTGTTTTGAAACTGTAATTGATTCCTTATAATAAATCTTCGTTCAAATAATTTGGACCATGGACAAGCTGACGTAATTTGAAATATCTTTTCACTGATATCCATTGCTGAAAAAACCTTTTTAGGAATTTCTGTTTCAAGAAGCACCCCATTCATACGCCCTATTCTTCCATTTTTCATATTCAGTCTTTCTGCCTTAAACAGACATATTTGTGCGCTTCTATTCACAGCATGATAATATGCCAGACTGCACAGATCAGGATTGAAATAATCATCTGCGTCCAAAAACAATAAATACTCTCCACTTGCATGCCTCATTCCATTATTTCTCGCAACACCCGCCCCTTGATTCTTCTGGTCTATAACCATCATCCTGCTATCCTTTTGCTGGTATTCCTTTAAAATCTCCAGACTATTATCCGTTGAACCATCATTGACACATATAATTTCAATGTTCCTCATTGATTGGCAAAGTACAGATTCTATACACTGCCTAATATATTTACCCGCATTATAAACAGGAATAATGATACTGACACATATTTTATTCGGTGAGACTTTTAGCTTTAACTGATAAAAACTGTATGTCATTCCTTTCATATTCTTGATGAGTGTATCTCCTAAATGATACGCTTTCCTTGGTATATATGTTATAGATAACCCTAATCTATACGAAATACTATTTTCAATTCGCTGATTTTCTTTTTTTACTATCCCCTCTCTCGCTTGGACTTTTCTTTGCGCTTCATATACCCATAAAATCAACCCCATAACATGTCTCGGAGGATAACCGTCTAATGCTTCCCAAAATTGATTATAGCCTATCTTTTCATCCAATATGCGCATCGCTGCAACCTGTAAACTGACCAGGAATTTTTCTACTGCTATCATTTCATATCTGCTAAACTCCTGTTTTTCCAGCATATTCTCTATTTCAGTCATACAAATATAATATCCATATGCACTCACAATCGGCTGTTTTGAGGTCATAATAGATTTTTCACGCACACGACGCATGTAATATGCTTTACTCCTATACATAACTTTGTGAGAAAAAGTCATTACCTGAAAAGAAAACAAATTGTCCTCATGAATAATGCCATTATAAAAGGTTATCCGATTGTCTTTCAACACCTTCCTTTTAATTAACTGCAGGCACGGTGATGGTCTGAAATCGTTATTGAAACACATCTGGCAAAACAGTTCCATTCCATCGTAAATATCTGTATATTCCCTATTTCTGATATAATAAGATTCAAACCCACGATTTTTTTGTTTTACTTCTTCTGTTTCAAAGAAAGAATGAGCATCAAAATATATGCAATCCAAATCGTATTCTGTGGCTTGCAAATAAAGATCCTCTAAAGTTTCAGACACTATATAATCGTCACTGTCAAGGAAAAGCACATACTCTCCCTTGGCTTCTAATATTCCAGCATTTCTCGCAAGCGATGGACCTCCATTCTCTGTATTAATCATTCTTATTCTCTTATCCTTTGATTCCATCACACTTACTATCCGCATTGTGTTGTCCGTACAACCATCATTTACACATATTATCTCTATATCTTTTAATGTCTGTTTTTGGACTGATTCAACACATTCTGCAATATATTTTTCTACATTAAAAATTGGAATTATCACTGAAACTTTCGCTTCACCCATACTGCTTCTCCCCACACTCATCATCTAAGGTACTTCTTGTCTTACTCACCCACATCCCAGTACATTTCATCTGTCTTTCGTCATAATAATAGGCATTTTCCAAAATAGAATCATGTTCCGCATTGGTTGTAGTGATAAACAGACTGATATTCTTATTAGATTTCTCGAGTCACCTGCACAGATTGTCTTTTATTACGTCATGTTGCCAAAATACAAATTTCTTTTGATACAATATGTCCTCATATAAAGATGTCAACAATAAACCGCGCATTTTCAAAACCAATTGTCTGAACAATAATGCTTTCTATCATTTCCCCAAGGTATAACTCTACATTGTATACAGCAGTCACTACAGACACCTTGCATTTCTTATCTTCCATAAACTTTTCCCTTGGATTTTTGTCATGCGAATTAGGTACATTAAGCATCATTTTCGTTCTTCTCTAAGCGCCATTATCAACAGTATACTTGCAAAATTCATTAAGTTAAGCGGCCAGAAATACCTAAAATCCGACCAGCCAGTTGATAGCACCAGACCAAGAATCTGACCAATAACAGGCGCTAAAATTATGATATATTTTCTTATCCCATAACGCATATATGCATAAATAAACGCTGCCAGTCCAAGCAATGTAAAAAATCCGCAACGCCACTCAATTGCAGCAATCCATTGCGTATTGGCTGTATAGTCTGTTGCCATAGCCATTCTTGTATAGAGAGCGTTATACTTTCTCCTAGGATAATAATCATTCCAATCTATCTGTCCATCCATTGTACCATATGAATTTACACAGCCAAGACGAGAATCGGCACCTGCGTATATGTTCCAGATTGCATCTTCGCGGGCAACTACTGCCCTAAGCATTAAGACAGGGTTTTTCATAAAAGTATCAATATAGTTTAAAATAAATTCCTTTGGCTCCACATCTAAATTGTAGGACTGATTCGACCAGGTCGGCGTATAGCTATATTCGGCGTTGTTATAGGATGTCATAACATTAATCATCGAAAGGGTATCTTGGGAAAGTTCCCCATTTGCATAATAAACGCCTAAAATGTCCTGCCCAAGGCCAATATATGCACCATCCCTGTCTGAACTTTGTACTTCAAAAAAATCGTAAACAGGTCCTCTAATCGTCAAAATTACTGCAGCAGTAATGAAAACTGTAAACCATATTTTCATGCTTTTCCGCAAAATTATGATCATCATGACAGAAATAACAATAAAAGGGACAATTCCATTCTTCCTGTAGAAAAATACACCGGTTAAAGCCACAACCATTTCTAAGTATATATACCACTTTTTCCTATATTCCTCATAGTCAAATGATAGTTTAGACAGTAATACTAACACCCATAAGAGCGAAATTGTGTACGGTATGTCCTTCCATATCGTATTCAAATGAAGAAAATTTGCAGCATTGATACCTGTAAACAACGCTGCTGCCATTAAGACAGAATCCCTCATTTCCTTCTTCCTCAGATAGAGCAGTAATTCCAAAAAAACATAGCTCCAGAAAAAATACTGCATGATAATAACAGCATATGTAGAATCCCATACTTTCAAAATTGCACCTAAAACCATACAATAAAAGGCCGGGTGCCAATCATTCATACCGTGCAGATTATGTGCGCTGTAAATCATGCAGGAACGTGTGTCATAACTGCTGATTCCCGGATTATTTGCATATAGATTGTAGATCGCCGGAACTAACAGCAGGGTCAAAGCCCAAGCGATAAAACGAACCTTATTCATTGTTCTATTCGTAGAAAACACTTTTGTTGTCAGCCAATCCAAAATATACAACAATGTTTGAATCACTGGAATAAACCATAAAACTGTTACTACAAATACAACTACACCTGCAATGCGAATTTTTAATGACAACGGATAAATCAGTATTCTCTGCCCCACCAAGGCAAATGCAGCATATATATACAATAAACACAAAACTATGCGTTTAACTTTTGTATTCGATATTTCTCCTACAAAATCTCTTTTTTCTTTTATTTTTATTGTCGAACAAAATGATATTATATAAAACAGGATTTTAGTGGGATTTTGAAAATCTATCCCACTACAATTCAGAATAATGAGGCAGCTTAAAAATTCTATAAAAATAATCCATCTGTCAGCATGTACGCAATTACAACAAAGCTGATAAAATATACTAATTTTGCTTAAAAACCAGTCAATATTCAACACAATTGAGTAAAATATTAACCAAAGCAACAGCCAAATTGAGGACATAATAAGGCGTTCCGAAAAAGCCGGTGTCAACAGATATCTATATTGAATGGCGATTTCACCCTCAAGCAGACTTCCTTCTGAATATGATTCCAGAACTTCTGGGGACGCTTCCTGTCTTGTGGTGATCATTACCTGCGGAACTTCAACACAGGTATCAGAGGATGTCAGGTGTAACTCATACTCTTTTCCGCTTTCCAAACCGATATTTATGTATACAAATTTCCAATCCTGATTCTTGACATTGTCCAATGCTATATCAGTCTGATAGAGTAACGTATTTTCAGATTCTATCTGAACAGTAATATTTCCAGTCCTATCATCATCAATACCTGCCAAAAATAAATCGATACCATATAGACGGTCTTCCCGCCCGACAAACTTCTCTGTAAGGCTGACACACGGATATTCTACTGCATCGGTTAAATCTATATCACGGGATTTGTATTGCGCCTTATCTACTTCACCACCAATACATATATATAATATCCGCAATGAAACAACCAGAGTCAAAATTATCAATATCGCCCTTCTTGTCTTTGTCATACTGCTTATTTACTCCTTAATGCCTCTCGTAATCTTCTCATTATATTTGCAAAGTTCTGCCTGCAGCTCTTATATTCAGGTATCCCTTGCCACTCATCACTATCCCTATTCTCGTTCATTAGTGATTTCTCTTTTGCGGTATACTCCATATTATTATCCTTCAATTTCTGGTTAAAAAGTTCACTAAACCTTCTAGTCAACCATCTGCTACCATCGGTGCATTCCCGATCCCTCATAGCAGCATAAGTAGGCGCCTCAGAATCCGGTATTACTCCTAAGCACAGATACGCATGACAGTTCCAGCAATGGGAATACGGACAATGGCTTCCTACTGGTCTAAAATGCAGCGCCTCATCAACCCTATCATATATATTGTCAATACATACCGATCCGTTGCACTGATATAAATCACCTGTATCTATCCTCAATGAACAACTCCACTCTCCCGCATAGCAAAACTGCTTTTGTTCTTTTCCAAACACAGACATTTTATATCGAAACATCTCAGAATCAAAGCTGCTCCACACACTCTCATACTGTTCTTTTGTCAATGCTGATAACAACTCTAATCCTTTTGTATTATTATTTCTCCCTACCGTAAGATGTGGCAATGCATTAAAATTCTTAAGACTTACTTCTTTGATCTCATCTATATATGGTATAAGTTCATCATGAGGCATTATTTCCACTGAAATAGAACAGCCTCTATTTCTCATAAGTCGTACATTATTATAAAAAAGTTCCAGACAATTTCTTTTTTTCAATTCTATAAAATGAAAAGAGAATTTAAAGAATAAACGTTCTAACAAATTATCATTCCACGTACTAATTTCCAGAAAACGCTTTGTTATTGTACCATTTGTAACAATCTGAATATAATGTCCCTCTTTCAATAATTCATGTATGACAGGCAATAAATCTTCGCCTAATAATGTTTCCCCGCCAGCACAGAAATTCAATAAGCAAACTCCGCCAAGCCTTTCTCTGGACAATGCTTTCCTTATCTCCATCGGGGTATGTCCTATTGGGGTAATTGCACCCGATGCACTACCTTCCTGAGTTACATAGCAATAAGAACATGTAAGATTACATTTTTCAGTCGGAATATACACCTCAAGAAATCTTTTTAACCGATTAGATTCACACATTTCGTTTTAAACCTATAATCCCTTTCCATATATTTTTCAGACCCCTTGCCCGAATATCACTCAAAAAACGATGTATTTCGTACTTCACTTACAATATTGCTGTACTCAATCTGGAAATATTCATTTACTAATTCCCTATATGGTCCCTCTCCAATTGAAAAGCAATTATAATCTGTATCAAAATATTTCCCATAAGATGTTATGATTGGAACCTGTTCACTTAACTCTAACAAGTATTGATAGTACCCAGATAACGGTATATTGGCTGCACGCAAAAGCAATGGCGCAACATAGATCATACCAACACTTCCAAGATCATCACATTCAGTAAGCGCATAATTAGACCATATATAAAGCGGAGTTTCCCTAAGCTTTAGCGCTTTCTCTTCTGAACTCAAATCAGCATCTGCGATCTCCCCTGCAAATGACGGACAATGATCTCCCACCATACATATAATTACTGATCTGTCGACATTTTTAAAATATTGGGTAAGCTCTAAAAAAGCCTCATTAGATAATGATATGCTTGTTAAGTATTCATTAACCACATCTGTCGCTTCAAATTCGCTTTGCGTCACATGAATTGTATCATACTCTGGCTCATTAAAGTCCCAGTTTCCATGGTTTTGAATCGTCAACAAATATAAAAACCTCGGGGAATCACCCATTTCTTCATACCACTTTTCCAGGTTCCTGTATACGCTCGCATCTGTTTCATACCATCTTTTATGGTATAATTCTAAATTAGCATATTTATCCCCAAACTTAACTATGTCAAATCCCAGATCAGCATATCCCCTAATCCTATTATAGTTAATCCCAGGTCCTGCATGTGTTCCTAACGTATCGTATCCCAAGGATTTTAAATATGATACAATACTCACTGCATCTGTCAAATCAATCGCATTAAATGGTGTTACCCCACTATTCATTATATATAACGAATTGCTTGTCAGCAATTCATACTCTGAACTATTCGTTCCTCCATATGGTGTCGGAGACACCGCATAACCACTGATCAGATTGTCCATACCTTTTATGTTCTTCAGATAATCCACATCTGTCTCAAATTCGGCTACATGATGCAGGTCATAAAAAGTCTCGTTGACTATAAATATAATATCTGGATAATTCTGAGTCTCCCTCTCCATATCCCCGTTTATATATCGATTACAGACTGTTTCTACATTTTCTTGAGAGTAATCTTCCGGTTTATTTATCGCGCTGCTTTTAAAATATAAATCTTCTATAACACATGTAATATACCCATACTTTCCATAGGCCTCTTCCCATGACCACCCTATTGTTTTCCTAGGTTTAATCGGATTCGGAGCACAGTAACCAATCAAGATATATATAATGCATATCAAAATACTGACACATGGCAATGCAATTGTTTCTATACTTCTCTTACGGAGCTCTTCCTTTTTACGCTCGCAAAAAGAGTATACCACTATCAAACCACATATAAGCAATATTTTTACAGGAACTTTACCGAACTCGATATTATAGGATTTCAGCACATTGAGCGCTGTATTGAAATTCTTTAGTTCTGTGATTGTAAAGGGCATTCCATGATATTGAATCACAAAAAAATTAATCATTGCAATCACTGCCCATATTACTTCTGATACCATCATAGTCAGCCATAGACGATTTACCACTAAATACATAATCAAACCGAGAACCATTATCATACATATATTTAAAACAGTACACTTCATATTAATGACATGCACCTGTTTCGTCAAATTGCAACTGATGTCTAACTGATACCATTCTAAAATAGAGACAACTATCAGACATATTAACTTCTTACTTGCGACCACCCAGTCTCTTTTTTGCATTTTTCTCCCTTTCAGATTTTATACAATTATACAACTCTCTTTGCTGTATATTCCACTGCCTTTCCCTGTCTTGCGTCGCATTTAGGACATTCCTCAGCTCATCGTTCTGTCGTTGAAGATTAGTAACCCAACCCTTATATACTACAAGCTCGTCCTTTTGTTCTTTTAATTGTTCCTGCAGTGCCCCAACTTTTAAACTCCAACTGCCCAAAGCATCGATTTGATTTTGAATAGAGTTATCCTTTTGCCCACTTTTCGCAGACGGCAACTGCATGATTTCTTCCAATGTTATGACAAATCGCTCTATTACAGGCTTCTCATCATAAATTCCTCCCCTCTTTTTCTTCAGCAATTCATAATCTGTTGCAAACTCCTCCTTGTCGGAAGCCATCATAATATAATCCAGGCATTTTAAATCCAAAAAAGCATTTTTTACTTTTGAATTGAAATTATCAAAAACAATGCACGGTGTTCCCGTAATTGCCGAAAAAATCATTCCGTGCAGCCGATCTGTCACCACCAGCCTGGCTGTCTGAAATTCTTCTATTTTATTGTTTAGCAAATGTTCTCTTTCCTTTTTCGTATAATTCTCTATCTGTGTATCTGTGTACTTAATTTTCTCACCCTTTTGCCTTAGAAACTCCTCCATTTCGCTTATTACTCTGCTGTCCATAACACCCTCTGCATCATTGCGAAAGCAGAACAACACATCCTTCCTTTGCTTATCCTCATTTACAAAATTCAAAGACAAAACAACATCCGGAAGTACAAATACATCATTCGCAAAATTGTCCCGCATCACTTTATAGGAATGCGTATCACGCGCCATTAAAACCAAATTTTTATTACTCCCATAAATACGTATGCTTTTCTTCAGTTCTGTTCTTCCATTCTCATCATCAGAAAAATATATTGTCTGCGGAAACAAAACCAATCTGTTATTTGGAAAATACGTCACTATACTTCTCCGAATCATCTCATCGTCCATGTATATATTCCCTAAGTTTCCACCGCCAGGCAAAACTATTATATCCTGCTCTTGAATAAGACCTGCAATTGCTCCTATGTCTGTCCAAAAGTCTCCTATGTCAATATCCGTCACATTTGAATCTTTAAAAAAATCTTCCATGATTCGCTGTGTAGCATACCAGATTGCCTGGTCTCCCATATTCCCATGATTTGGTGTACCTATAATAAATATATTACGCTTTCCGTCTATCATATTGTATTTCTTCTTTATCTCATTGCAATAGTCTATATAATCCACAACTTACTCCTTATTAGGCATAACGATATTCTCTCATTCTTGTTCGATATCATAACGCCCTAACTTCATCGTATCCCTTACTTTTCCCTATCAGCTTTAAAAAACATTTGATAATTGTCTTCTTGATACTCCTAATCTTCAAACTCTCTCTTATCATCTCAATAAACTTTATATAATGCACCCTTAATATCGCATCACACATTTTAATTAATACTTTCTTCAATATTGTTGGCCTTTGCATTTTTACACTAAGTAAGCGTTCATAGATACTTTGAATATCAGAAAATTCTATATATTCACGAATCCATTCATACTTTGGCTCTATGTACTCTGCTTTACCATAAGCTTTCCTTACAAAATCATTGTTTATAATCCTTGCAATCTCCCTTTTTTTCTCAAAAATACTCAGGCTGCACTCTCCGCTTGTCAAATTATATAATGACTGCATCATTTTCGCTATCGTATATTCCGCAATCTCTCTTTCTTCCTCCCTGGATATCTTCATAAATTCCTTGATTAAATTGCAAAATCTTTCTATTAAAAACATTTGATTATCAAACAGGTCCGACCTGTATTTTCTTGTCAATGCATTTTTGTTTTCCTGCAAATAGTAATAATATGCTTCACTTGTAAAAACCACTCCATTAATATACTGAATACAATCCATATTGAAACAAAAATCTTCCCCTAATGACAGGTCTGTCAAAAAACGTATATGATTATCCTCTATGATAGTTCTTCGAAACATCTTATTTGTCATACTTTCCAATGTTGACGTTTTCCATAATATATGCCCCATTTTCCCCAATAACAGTTCCCGTGTAAGCACACATTCTCTTCCCATAATACCCGTTGACAATGTAACCGTTTCCGCTCTGCCGATATCTTCGCTTAATTTTATCTTCTTAAATCCGCACACTGCCAAATCAACCTGATACATTTCCATAAGCTGTATCAGGCATTCTACCATATTACTTCTTATGACATCATCCGAATCGACAAACTGGACGAATTCACCTTTTGCAGCATCCAGTCCCACATTCCTTGCTTTGCTGACACCGCCATTTCCAATTGTAATAATCGAAATCCTGTCGTCTATTTTTGCATAGTTCTGGCAAATCGTGAGTGAGTTGTCTGTCGACCCATCATTTACCAAAATGATTTCAATTTGACAATATGTTTGCGAAACAACAGAATTAAGACAATATCCCAGATATTTTTCTGTATTATACACCGGAATGATAATACTAACTAAATTCTTTACGATGTCTGTGTTTTCCATACTTTTTAACTCCACCTCTTAATATGTCAAATTCCTCAAGATAAAAAGCATTTACATCTGCCTGTTTTAAGTATGTAAGATCATGATTCACAAGCTCTATGAGCTGAGTTACCTTCTTGCCTCTCACTTTGTTCTTATAACATTGATATGCACTCTCCAATACCTGATGACAATATAAATTATTCATCTTTCTTTCGAGCGTATCTATATGGTGTTCTCTAAAAAAATCAATTCTCTCTCTAAATGCAAAACAGGCATCTAAATTGTTTTCTGTAAATCCTCGTCCTATTATACTGTCATTTCTTGTTCGATCATAGTTATATTTTGATACATCTATGTAAACGACCTTTTTAGAATTATAAAAATATTTGTATGTAGTGAATTCATCCTCATGTATTTTTCCTACTGGATAACGAATATCTCCTATAACAGAACGTTTATAGATCTTGTTCCATGCGACTGGCTTAAAGTATTTCCAATCAAGCATCCCTTCCAGCGCAAAAAGGTTGTCTCCTTCCACGATCTCTGCTGTACAAGGTGTTTCCTCCCTGATATAATTTGAAAAGACGTTGCGATAACTACATTCCGCAATATCTGCATTCTTTTCTGTACACACCTTATAAAGCAACTCAATCATATCCATATCCAGCCAGTCATCACTGTCCACAAAACATATATACTCTCCGGAAGCAAACTCAATTCCAATATTTCTTGCATCTGACAAACCGCCGTTGCATTTATGAATAACCTTTATCCGGCTGTCTTTATCCACATAATCCTCACAAATATCCCCACAGTTATCGGGTGAACCGTCATCCACTAATATAATTTCCAAGTATTTGTATGTCTGTTTCCGAATAGATTCTATACACCTGCAAAGTACCTTTTCCACGTTATAAATAGGGATAATCACACTAATTATATCTCTCTTTACGGTTTTCATTTGCCATAGTAAATCAGTTTGCGTTTTTACCCCTCCTAATTCAATACATATGTTCTTTTTCCCTTTAATTTTTTTCTCTTCCATGTCAATTCTCCGAAATCTTTTGCATACACCATTGCAAAAAGCTGCATCAATACAATCCCAACCGAACCAGCACACGCACTACCAAATGACGAAATTCATGAAAAGCGTATGCTTCATGAATTCGCCGCAATCTCCCCTTCCATCCCGTTATCACTGTAATTTTCTCATATATCCCTGCCACCTGATCATTCATATACTGATCGCTTACTTTATAGGAGATCCTCACTGGTTCGTATTCCAGCCCTATAGTTTGATTCTTTGAAATATATTCATACAAACACTGATAAGGTTTCGGCAGATCTTCGAGCACTTTTTTGACTGACATTTCGTCCAGATACACTTTTATGGCATCTACCTTCTCTTTCATGTTTTCTGTATCACATCTCAAACTCCTGTCTATCATTCCTCCAAACTGTTGGAGAATCCATAATATATATTCCTTATTATACTGATTATCATAAAGTTTCTTCTTATGACGCATCACAGCCTGTAATAGTACAAAGTTCTGATCATCAATGTGTTTCTGCTGCTCGCAGACATTCATCGCGGAATTATTTCTCTTGATATCATAATGATACAGCTTGTCTTTTATAAAACCGATTGTCTCTGCTTTCCCAAATGCATCAAACTGCAGCAACTGATCCTCTCCAATATCAATGGACTCATCAAACACAATACGATTCGTTTCCCAAAATTTTCTGTTATAAAATTTGTTTCCTATGTATGGTCTGCTGCCATGCTCATAAAATAGCGCCAACATTCCATTGTTATGATACAGTACATTGCGTTTGGGTGTATAACCAAAAATACCTCTTTTTTCTCCCTTCGGCTCAATCGTAGGCCAGATACCATACACAACGATCTGTGCACGGTATTTCTCTGCAGTCATATACAATGTTTTCAGCGCATATCTCTCAATCCAGTCATCCGCATCCACAAATGCCAGGTATGTTCCTTTCGCTGCCTTTATGCCTGCGTTTCTTGCGGCAGATACACCTGTGTTTCTTTTTTTGATCACGCGAACCCGGTCATCTGTTCTGGCATAATCGCACAGTGTTTCAAATGCATCATCCTCTTCCTCACAGACGCATATGATTTCGATTTCCTTTAACGTCTGCTTCAATAAGCTCTTCATACATCTATTGATATACTTCCCTACGCGGTATACCGGGACTATAACAGATACTTTGCATTCCAGCACGCTTTTGATTCCCCTATCCTTCTCACACATACACTACAACATCTTTCTTTTTAGCAAGTAATACCCCTTCCTCCAGCGGATATCCCAACGCTGCCATGCACCACACTGTATGCCTTGCAGGGATACCAAATTCATCCAGAATACTTTTTACCGGCTCTTCATTGCGCAATGTCATCAATGAATTCAGCCATACAGAACCGATCCCATAGGATTGTGCCGCAAGGAATATATTTTCTGCTGCGCAGGATGCATCCTGACACCCATTATTATTTCTGACATCGTTTGATATCAGTATAATACATGCCGGATTTTCAAAGCCATAGCAGTGAACCTTGTGCTCTTGTGCAGTTTGCACTGTCGCTTCTTTCAGTCTGGCAATTTTTTCCTGATCTTCAACAACAGTAAATCTCCACGTCTGCATATTATGTCCACTCGGCGCATAATATCCAGCTTTCAGTATCATATCAAGTACTTCCCTTGGAATCTGGTCGTCCTTAAATTTACGTATGCTTCTCCTGGCGAAAATCGCCTGTACAACAGGATTCATCAGAGATTCTTTACCCTTAACCTCCTCCCACATCCTTTTCAAAGCTTTGCGGTCAAGCTTTTGCATACGGTTTCTGGGCAGCTCCTGAACCTGTATATAACGCCTTGGCAGTTTGTAGCGTTCCATGCGCCCTGCCAAATAAGTATGCAAGTTCTCCTGTGAATAGAGATTATCCTTTACTATTACAAACAAAGCCGGAACATCTCCAAGCACTCCCTCTGGATCTGGAATCCCGACACATGCGCATTCACCGATATGTGAATACTCACATGCAATACTTTCTACCTCAATAGGTGACACTTTCTCGCCGCCCACATTGATGATGTCGTCAGCTCTCCCCAGCATATATACATAACCTTCTTCATCTGTATATACCATATCCCCCGTCAGAAGCCATCCGTCTTTTAAAGTCTCCTCCGTAAGTGCAGGACGATTCCAATATCCTGCCATCTGCATATCTCCTTTTAAAGACATGCGTCCATAATGTTTCCTGTCGCTTTGTATCTGATTGCCATGCTCATCCAAAACTCGTAATTCAATACCCTGTATCGGTTTCCCAACAGAACATACTTTTTCCGGATCAGATACCACCTTATTGATATTAATGAACAATGCACCGCCAGACTCCGACGATCCCCATGTATTATATATAGTAGTATGCGGCAGGAGCTTCACGAGCCGTTTCCTCTGCTCAACCGTCAATGAACCCGCCCCCGCCTCAATATACCTGAACTTTCCCATTATCTGTGCAAACTGCCCCTGCATCTGCTTTGTTATTGTTTCAACAGATGCCGGAACTACTGCAAGAGCTGTACATTGATACGCCTGCTGATTATTCTCAATCTCCTTCGCAAATGTAAAACCATTCTGAAGTATTACAGAAGCACCTTTATATAGTATGGCCCGCAGCACCCTCAAGGCAAAGGAATGGTTTAAAGGCAACGGAAGAAGCAACCTCTCGTCCTCCTCAATCCCAATTCCGTCTATCGTATTTTTTAATATATGGTAAACAGCCCTATATGTGAGCATCACACCCTTGGGTTTTCCGGTTGTCCCTGTTGTAAACAAAAGCTCTGCAGTATCATCTTCGCCAGGCATCTCATAAATGCAATTGCTCTTTCCCGCACAACCAGTCAAATCGCTGTTGTAAATTTTTTTCAGTGAATATACTTTGACAGTTTCTCCAATCCCCTTCACCGGCCTGTCAGTCAGCAACATAACTGCACCCGTATCATGATACATAAACGACACATTTTCAACTGTGGCATTTTTATCAACAAAGACAGGGACAGCTCCACAATATTGAATCCCCAGATACACGGCAACCATCTCGGGTTTTGAGAGCGCAGTAAACAGCACTCTGTCACCTTTCCTTACTTCCATTTCGTCGAGACTACTTCCAACCAGTCTGATTTTGTCCATCAACTCTCTATATGTAAGCTGCTCACTTTTAAAGGCCACTGCCATTTTATCCGGCTGCTCTTTGGCAAGGTCTGATATTCGGTTTATCAATGTGTCATACATAACATTCTCCTCCCCAAAGCAATCATTTTTACTCCTGTAATCTCTCAACCATTCTGGCTAGTCCAGCAATCGAGTTAAAGTTCTTTTCAACAATCTCTTCATAAGGGATTGTAATGCCAAACTCCAGCGTCAGAGCGGCAATGATTCCCGTAATTGTCAACGAATCAAGAATCCCATCATCCACAAGCTCCTCTGATGCTGTGAAATCAATTTCTGGATACTCCTCTGACAATAAACTTAAAATTTTATCTTCCACATCTTTTTCCTCCATAAAAACAAATTTAAAAATTAGCATAAATAAAATCACCTGCATTATATCCAGCACCATACATGCCTAAAATAATGATTGAAAAAATAGCAATATAATAAATTGACCACCGGATTACAGTATTTTTCCCTGCTATCAATTCCCTGACAGAACCTTTTTCCTGAAGCACACTGACCCTGTGTACAAACAACAGTCCCAGAAAAACTACACACAAATCCTGATAATCCACTCCCATCTGATAAAGTGTTCCGTCCCAAAAAATCCAAGGATTGAAACTGCTAAATATCTGCCTGACTGCCATGATGCTATTTTCCAACGTGCCTGGCGCAGTGATTAATCTCCCAATTGTAAAAATAAAAAATGTTCTGATCATTTGAAATCGCTGATATCCTCTTGTTCTCGTGTCGATATGCAACGCCTCTGTCAGCTTTTTATACTGCCTTGCAAAAATCGTCGAGGTGATGATGAGCGTCCCCCAATAAATCCCCCAAATGACATAATTCCAGCCAGTGCCATGCCACAGACCAGTCAGAATCCATACAACCGCCAAAGGAATCGCTGCATTTACTTTTTTTGCTAAATCCTTTCCCTGTTTATTGTTGACCGAAATCGTTATCTTTGAAAGCCACCCGGATGTCACAACAGGCATGTATATATAGTCCTTAAACCAAGCCCCTAATGTGATATGCCATCTTCTCCAAAACTCAGCAGCACTTTTTGAAAAAAACGGATGATTAAAATTCTGATCAAGTTCAATGCCAAAAAGCTGCGAAGCTCCCCTTACAATATCCATACAGCCCGAAAAATCCATGTAAAGCTGAAAAGTAGAAAATATCAACGCAATCACAATTGTAAGACCTTCATAATCTGCAATATTTCCAAAAACTGTTCCAGTAAATAAGGCAAGACGGTCTGCAATGACAAGTTTTTTGAAATATCCATACAGCATCAATTGTATTCCGAAACAAACCTGCCTATAATCAAAAGGGTGCTCTCTGAAAATCTCATCCGCAAGCCTGTTGTATCTGGCAATTGGCCCCTGTACAATCTGGGGAAAATAAGATACGCATAGCAGATACTTAAAGAAATCATCAATCGGTCTTTGTTTTCTCCAATAAATATCCAGCAGATACCCGAGCGAAGAAAACGTATAATATGAGATTCCCATAGGAACCAGAATATCTGTCAACGTCCATGAATACATCTTTTCCTGAACAAATACCAATAAGCAACTGCCGAACTTGCAGTAACATAATTGAAGCATTACCAATATAATTGTCGGAATAACATATAAGCTGCGGCACTTCTTCTTGACCGGTATCAGAAACTGCGCTCTTTCTTTACCCTTGAGCCCCTTCTCCTCTGCCTCCTGTTCAGCTTTTTCATATACATGATTCATTTTTGCTGCTGCCAGAAATACTACCAAAGACGTAAATGTAATAAACGGCAGCTTTTCAATTCCAGCTGACAAGTAAAACACAGCACTGGCAATCAGCAAAATAATCCAGCGAAACCTTTGCGGAATGACATAATAAGTAGCAGTTACAACCATTAAAAAAAGCAGAAAATTGACAGAAATAAAACTTAAAAAAGTCATTTTACTTATCTTCCACCTCCACGATATAACGCTCAAAGGCATCCTTAAATCTGTTTGTCATGCTATCATTTCTTATTGATGGATGAACTTCTGCCCAGGTATCAAAGGCTACACTATCCAAAACAAGATCTCTCTCATTATCATAAACTACAATATTCAGTCCCCTGGTGTTAACCGCATATTCTACCCCATCAATTTTTATCGATGCATTCGCTACAGTCCACCACCCGGAACTATGTAATTCATATTCTTTACCGGATTGGCTGCATACCCCACTATAATCCAATGGGCGATTTGACAGCGCCTCATATTGTACTGCGCCATTTTCAATTACTGCAATATATGAATGCTGCAATGCCTTTGAATAATCCGCCTGCAACCCCAGGTTCCTCAACGCATTGATATCCGCCTCATTTAATCCTACTGTCATTTCATCTGACACTGTAATAAAAATCATATTGTCCTTATATTCATCTTCCAGCATATTAACATAGGTAACAAAATCCTGCTCAAGCTCCAATAGTACCACTTTACGCACCTTTTCATATGACTTTAAATCCTTGTCCCATTGCACATTATGTTCATTCGGCAATTCATAATGCCCTGTTAAATAATTCCCCAGATTTGCGCTTACTTTCTGTGCTCCATATAGATTCAAATGCCGTCCGGCATCAATCGTATCCTTCGTCCAATCCAAACCAACATCTGTATCATATAGCAAGTCATAATAGGCAACTCCATTTTCTTCACAAAAAGCTTTTGTTCTGTCATACTTCGCTAAAGTCCATGCAGAACTGTACCTCTGCGGTTCCTCTATAGCCGGAACTTTAACACCTAACAATTGTATGTTATTTTCGTCACACATTTTTTTTATCTTGAAAAACCATTCAACATTTGCGACTGGTATTTCTGTGCTGTATAATACATCCCACTCCCGATTCTCGTTTTCTTCTCCGTCATGGTACTCATACACAACTTTCTCATTGTTTCGTATCATACGATTTACAAAAGAGTTCATCTCATCTACAGATGTTGCTTCCCTCATGACAGAACTAACTTGTCCTCCTTTTCCAAAATAGTGCTTATTTTTATCGAACAACTCAAAGTCCTGTTTTAACAATTCCTTCCACCTTGTATGATATTCTGGCAAAGGAAACAGATAGGTATAAATTTCTTCTGCATTCTCTGCTTTTTTCAAATATTCCCTGATAAGACTTATCTTATTTACACCAATTTTCATCTCATCTGTGACTAATTTCCAACGAGCTTCGCTTGCATTATCAATATATAAGTTAGAGACATCCCAAATTATAACCTTGGGACTTTGATATTTAATTGCTTCCCGCAATACATAATATGTCACTTCGATCGGTTGAGTAGATGTTGCCAGATTATATGATTTTATACCATATAACTGATACATTTCCATCGGAAGTATTCCCCTGTATGCATGACTTGTTCCCAATATTAAAACATCAATGCTATCTTTTTCTTCATTATAATAATATCGCAGCTTTCCATCCTCAGACGACTGGGCATACGAAAAGCGCTTTGGCATAAATATATGGCCTATTATGATAAAAAGTCCAATACCTATTAATATAAAAACAAGAACTCTAAAAATAATCCTGTCAAACCAGCAGCTATTACGCTGCAGTCCCTTTCCATTAGAACATCTTTGCATAAATTAATCTCTCCATTTATATAATTTTGACAATCGTTTCTGATACCCTGTTCAAATATTAATTTCACCCGTTATTTATGCAAAAGCGATTATTTAGTACAGATCAGCAGACTTGATATGCGACCACAAAAAACGTAAATTATGCCAAGCACCAGCCAACCACGAAACGATTTCTGTATGGCTTGATGCTTGGCACTATGAAGATACTGTTATCAATGCCCCTCTGCATCCTTAACTTGTCCTGCCCGCTCTTCAACCTTTCGCATTTTGTCATCCATCTCATACTCCATCCGCCTGACATGATACTGCGTATCAGCCAGTATCCGTCTGTTGGATGCCATCAGATCGGACACAAGACCTATCATGAAAGTCAGAAATCCTATGATGATGAGCGTGCACGCAAGAATGAGAGACTGTACATGACCAGTTCCGCCCTGTGCAAAGAGATAGAACAAGAAACGCAATCCGATCCCAACTCCAGTCACTGTCGGCAGAATGCTGATATAGGTGAAGGCCTTTAACGGCTGATACATCATATATGCCCTGAGTATTATGACAATGGATTTCTTGACATATGCCCACACGCCATTAAAAAGTCTGGATGGCCTCAATTGCGGATTGGTGTGAATTGGAACACTTGTGATTGCAATCTTTTCACGCCCTGCCTGCACGATTGTTTCCAGTGTGTAGGTGTAATCATTAACCACATTGATGCGCATTGCCGTATCACGCGTCATCGCACGGAATCCGCTGGGTGCATCCGGTATGTCTGTGTTTGATGCACGCCGCACTGCCCAGCTTCCCAAATGCTGGAGTTTCTTCTTCATATATGAGAAATGTTCTGTGTCATCGATCGGCCTGGCTCCCACGACCATATCCGCCCTGCCGTCCAGAATTGGGCGGATTAATTCCTGTATGTCTTCCGCGCAATATTGATTGTCCGCATCTGTATTTACAATGATATCTGCGCCGTTTCTGAGACACCCGTCAAGCCCTGCCATGAAACCTTTTGCCAGACCTTTATTCTGGCTGAAATTTACAATGTGGTGTACCCCCCACTTTCTCGCCACCTCAACGGTAGCATCACAGCTGCCATCATTAATAATCAAATACTCTATCTCGTCGATTCCCTCAAGATACTCCGGCAGATCATTGAGCGCTGCCTCAAGTGTATCCGCCTCATTGTAACATGGTATCTGTATAATGAGTTTCATTGCTATTTCTTTTTCCCCTTATTGTTGATCACCGTTGTAGTGATACCTACCGCAAAGATTGCAATCACCAGAACCGCAATCACGATTCCCCATGTTCTTTCAGATGCAGCCTGATTTTTTGTGGTCTCTGCTTCTTCATATGCCAATATGCCGGCTTCCTCTATCCTCTTAAACTCATTTTCAAGCGCATTGTTATCTTCTGATACTGCACTTTCATCCTGAGCTGTCACGGTCTCCTGATTCTGTTCTGTTTCATCTCCTGTCACATTTTGAGTGTCGTCTGTCACGTCTGCCTCATTTTGACTGTCGTCTGTCACGTCTGCCTCATTTTGACTGTCATCTGCCTCATTTTGACTGTCGTCTGTCATATTTTGACTGTCAGCTGTCGCGCTCTGGCTGTCATCTGTCGCGCTTTGATTCGCAGCTGCCACCGGACTGCCAAGAGTTCCCAGAAAAGATATCTGTACATACCCTGCATTTTCTTTGTATGAGACCAGACACCAGCCGTCTTTCGCATCTTCCTTGATGATGACCGGAGTCCCGCCCGGAAGTGTGGCTGTCACCGCTGAGGCCGCATCCGGTTCCTCGTGCAGTTCCACCTCACTGTTTGTCTGCAGTACTGCATTTTTCTTTATATTGCCAGCGTCCGCTGCACATACTGTCATTCCCATTACCAGCAGCATGGCTAAAACGCATACTATTCTGCCAAAACACTTTTTCATATCAAATCCCCCGTTTATGTTGTCTACTCATTGTAATATAATATAAAATGTCCATTCCTTAAATGATTTTCATAATTCTCTTCCAGCACTTGTGCCTGATCGCTGCGATAATCGATCAGTAATAGATCCTCTTTCTTATGATCATTCAAATCATAATAATCTTTAATAATATGTATCTGCGTATCCCGCATCATAAACTGCAGTATGCCAATATTCCCAAAAGGCTCTCCGTCTGTGCTGTAGTACACTTCCCGGTCATTTTCAGTATTCAGCTCCTCTATCTTCTGAACAATGAACGTATCTCTGAAACATCCCAGTCTAGAAGCGTCAACATACATGGATGACAGCCGGATACCAATCACAATCTGAACTGCCACGAGAAGCGTCAGCAGAATCTCCCTGCCTTTTTGCCTGCTTGTCCACCATATTCCCATGCACGCGATGACGGTCAGAACAGCACACACAGCATATGCCCGCCAGTAAAACCTGACAGGTTCAAAATTTTCCGGATCATAGAGCCAGCTTATCCCGCATATTGTATTTCCAAAAAAAGAAGTCTGGCCATTTTCGCGCAGACTGACAGTGACCAGCCATGTCAGCACCGCTTCCAATGCAAACATCCCAACAATACCGCACGCTGCCTTTAGAGCCGAAATCTCTTTTTCACTCAACGCTTTTATGCCCAAAATCATAAGAACGGGCATCACATATTCGTGATAGCGCCCATATGTCAGTGCATCTACCCGCCCGGGGTGTATTGTGTATATAGCACTGATCATGACTGCCGCCAATGTCGAAAGTACTACAAACAGTGAAAAATAATTTTTCTTCAACATCATTTTGACGGCATAAATAATCCCAAAATATGCAATTCCAAAACTTGCCAGTCCAAGGTATAAAAACTTACCAGCTACGCTTATAACCAGATTTTTAAATCCCTCTTTTGAAAAAATGTAAGCAATTTTTTCAACTTGTCCCGCGTAGTCATTTGCATTCTTTAATGCGCTATCTGCCTCGCTATAAACCATGCCTGTCCAATACTTCTTTATGAACAGACCTGCCGCAAATATAACTCCCATGCCGATCATTAGCAGCAATGTATATTTGACCTTTTTCCCGCCATTTTTCAAACCATATGCCAGCAGCACGATAACCCCTGATGCCATGACACCAATCGCACGCATATGTACGAAATACATATACAGCATTGCCGCAAACAGAAGTACCAGATATTGTTTTTTATCTGTTCTGAGATAATTTAATAACAATAGACAAATGACGATGTACAATGTGACAAGAAGCACTTCCGCAAAGGTCGTTCCGGCATAAAAAAGCCACGTGGGATAGAACACTGCAACGGCCACGTGAAAAGGCGAAAGATTTTTAACCATTTTCTGCAGGACAAAAAAGCATACGGCAAGCATTGCAAAGTTTACAAACAATGCCGCGCGGTAGGCGATAATCCCATCTTGAAATAAAAGAAAAACAGGGAGCAGAACGAGACTGTAACCATAAGAATAATAAGAGCCTAATGACGCAATATCCGACCAGTCATATCCGGCAAGTCTGGCTGCATGAAACCAATAGCCAAACTCATCGGCCGGGAAATAGAATCCATAGCTTTTGCTTATGCCATGGCATGCAATACAGAATATGAGTAATACAAACAGTATGTCATACCGTCTTCGCACACACCATGCTTTCATCTCCTCAAAACTCCCCCTGTTTGTCAATGCCACAATTCCACTTCTTATCCAAATCGAGCAAGGGGAAATACTTTTCTTCCCTACTCGCACACGCCGGGCGCCCTTCAGCTTCTGCTGACATGTTCCTCCGGGCGCCCGTGCGCATACAGATAATTCCGGTGTGGCATCATACCATACCGGAATCTGTTTCATCTGTCTACTGTGCTACGATCGCATATGCTCCGATACCAGCCTTAACTTCAAATGTAACAGTCTTAGGATTTGTATCCTGATCCTCAAGGATTGTTACTTCGCCGCCTGGCTGTACGCAGATTGCGCAGTATGTCTTTGTCGTATCAGCCCCCTTCGGAAGTCCTGTTGCCAGTGCGATGGAACCATTCTCAAGTGATACCCACTTGCCGTTCTCCTTTGCACCAAGGTTGATGTTCAATGCTGTAAGTACCTCTCCGCCAAGTGCTTCTGCAGCTGCGTTGATACTTGCGAAAGCTGCCGGGCTCTGCTTATCAGTTGTGTCATAGATTGTGATAGCCGGCTTCTGTCCGTCAGACAGTCCAAGGTTTGCCTTAACATCAGCAAGCGGTGTTGTAACAGCTGTACCCTGTACAGTCTTTGCAGCGTAAGCGCCTGCGATAGATGTCTTAACTGCAACGCCTGCAACGCTGATCTCAGCATTTGCGCCCTTCACAGCTGCCGGCTCAGATGATACCGGTGATGAAGGTGCCGGCTGTTCTACCGGTGCACTTGATGAGCTTGATGAATAGTAACCACTTGCGGATACTGTCATAGCAGATGACAATACCATTGTTGCTGCGAGTGTTGCAGCAAGAACTTTCTTGAGTTTCATAGTTAATTCCTCCTTCTCTCAGTCGTATATGACCAATTCTTATTATAATATACATTTTCGAAATTTGCAACCGATTTGACTTTTTCTTTACGCAACAGCTAATCTTTTGTGCACATTTTCTAAAGCGTGCCATGGTATCTGTCAATTTCGATACAAAACGCAGTTGATAACTACCGTTATTTATTATTTATCCACGATCAACAGCCGTCTCGAAACCAAAAATAAAAGGGGCAGACCTTAGATATCTGCTCCCTGCTCTTTCAAAAACTCAATGATGTCGCCAACAGTCTTGACTTTCTTGTCCATCTCTTCATAATCAGCATTAATGCCATACTCGTCCTCGAACGCCATAACCAGCTCCACCAGATCAATAGAATCTGCGCCAAGGTCGTCTTTCAGGTTCAAGTCCTCTGTCAACTCCATGCCTGTTAAATGTAACTGTTCTTCGATGATCTCAAATACTCTCTCCATTCAAAAATCTCCTTTAAACACCCTATCCCGTATTTTGACGAAACACCCAGTAGCTTCCACACTCTATTGTATGCATTCCTACTTCAGCTTATGATGTATCTGTTCAGTCGATTCCAAATAATCTATATGAATGGTATCGACAATCAGAAGTATAGTATTCCTGTATATATTTGTCAATGTATTTTCTAAATTTTCTCTAAATATTGTTAAAATTATTTCTCTGCCCGATCTCCGTCTCAACTTTCCAGGGACAACAGGTATTGATACACGTCGCGCTTGGAGATTCCCCTATCCTTCGCCACTCTCTTCATGGCCTCTTTGCGGTCAATCCCCTGCGTCTCATACTGATGCATATGTTCCTCAATCGGAATCCCCTGCCAGTTCCGCTCCTGCTCTCTCTGAAACTCCGAAAGACTCTTCCCCTCCACCACGAGCACATATTCCCCCCGTGGTTCTGCATGCTCATACATAGTGCGTGCATCACAGATCGTTGTCGCTGTGACCTCCTCGAACTTTTTGGTCAGCTCCCGGCACAGCGTCAGCTTTCGGTCGCCAAGAGCATTGTACAGCTCCTCCAGCGTCCGGGTCAGATGATGCGGCGCCTCATACAGAATGATTGTTCTTGACTCCTTCTTCAGATCCTCCAGAATTACCTTTTTCTCCTTCTTATCAGAAGGCAAAAATCCTTCAAAACAAAAGCGTCTGGTGCTGAGTCCCGAGAGTGTCAGCGCTGTAATGCATGCCGCTGCTCCCGGAAGGGATGTCACCACAATCCCCGCTTCATGGCACATCCGCACGAGTACCTCCCCCGGGTCAGAGATTGCAGGCGTCCCCGCATCTGTGATCAGCGCCACATTTTTTCCTGCATTCATCTGTTGTATCAAAGCGACTGCTTTCTCAACCTTATTATACTCATGATAACTCGTCATCGGTGTGTGAATATCAAAATGATTCAACAGCCTGATACTGTTTCTGGTGTCCTCCGCCGCAATCAGATCGACCATCTGCAGCGTCTCCACCGCACGCGGTGTCATGTCACCCAGATTTCCAATCGGTGTCGCACACAAATACAATTTTCCTGTCATTGATAACACCACCTAATCCTAAAATTATGATCCTGTTTTCACATATCTCTCATCAGTAGCCGTATACATCATATATCTCATCTGTATAAACATTCGGCTCCCTGTACACAATCAGGGGTTTCTCCACCGTCATACGCGGCTTTCCTCCCCTGCATCCCTCGATCAGCACCATATTGGGCTCCTTGTCAATGTAGGGATGCACCAGCTTCATGCGCTTGGGCTCCAGCTTGTATTGCGTCATCACCGTGATAATCTCTGCCAGCCGGAACGGTCTGTGAACCATGCAGAAATACCCCCCTGGCTTCAACAGCTTTGCGGCAGTTCTGACCACATCTTCCAGCGTGCACAGAATCTCATGCCGCGCAATCGCCTTCGGCGCATCCTGATTCGTCAATCCATGCTGCCCGATCATATAAGGTGGATTGCACGTAATCACATCAAAAGAAGCAGCGTCAAAAAATTTATCTGCTTCCCTCAAATCCCCTGTCACGATATCAATCCTATTCTCCAGCCCATTGAGACGCACACTGCGCCTCGCCATGTCAGCGCTCTCCTCCTGGATCTCAATGGCACTGATCTGCGCCGCCTGTGTCTTAGCCTCCACCAGGAGCGGAATAATGCCTGTTCCCGTGCCCATATCCAGCACCTTCGCCCCAGGCTTTACCCGAACAAAACCGCTGAGCAGCACCGCATCCATCCCAAAGCAGAACTTCTCAGGATTTTGGATAATCTGATAACCGTTGCGCTGCAGATCATCAATGCGCTCATTTTCCTTTATCTCCACGTCCATACTAGTTATCCTCGAGCTTTGACTTCGCGTCCTTCTCCTGTTTTTCAAGCTTTTCGAGTTCTCTCAGCTCCTTGAGTTCCTCGTCACTCATACGATCATTCTTATCCTTTTTGTGACGTCGCTTGAATCGAAGCTGCTCCACTTTGTACTCGTGAATCTCCTTCTCATCATCCACCTCGACAATCACTTTAACCAGCTGGCGAAGCACATTCACACTGTGCACTTCCCCCTTCAGCCCATCGTCTGTCGTCACAAAATCGCCCACATTCGGAAGCTTTCTGTTAAGGTATTCATATGTCTCCTCCTCATGCTTCAGACAGCACATCAATCGCCCGCACACGCCGGAAATTTTCGTCGGATTCAATGACAGATTCTGCTCCTTTGCCATCTTGATCGAAACTGGTATAAATTCTGACAGATGCGCGTGACAGCAGAGCGGCCTTCCGCAGATACCGATACCGCCCAGTATCTTTGTCTCATCACGCACACCAATCTGGCGCAGCTCAATTCTTGTCTTAAACACCGACGCCAAATCCTTTACCAACTCCCTAAAGTCAATGCGGCCGTCGGCTGTAAAATAAAACAACACCTTATTGTTGTCAAATGTATATTCCGCGTCAATCAGCTTCATCTCAAGATTGTGTTTCTTAATCTTTTCAAGGCAAATCTTGAAGGCATCCTTCTCCTTCTGCTTGTTCGCCGTCTCCTGCTCCATATCACGCTTCGTCGCAATCCGCAGCACAGGCTTTAAGGGCTGTACTACCCTGTCTTCCTCGATTTCCCTGGGATCTCCCACCACTGTGCCGTATTCAATACCGCGCGCTGTCTCCACAATCACATGATCGCCACGCTTAATCTCAAACTCCAGCGGATCAAAAAAATAAATCTTGCCCGCTGTCCGAAATCTCACTCCAATCACCTTTACCATATCTATCTACCTCACTTTTATTCTAATCTATCACCAGCTGAGGACCTTTTACCGCACTCACCTACCCCGCCTTCATATCCAGAAACATCAGTTCCATCGTCAGGTCAAAATTCACGTTGGCTGCAAGTCTGCTCCTGGCCCGATCGATCGAATGAATAATTTTCTCAATCGCGTCGTAACTGTACCTCCTGGATGCACTGGCAATGTCAGAGACTTCCTCCTTAAAAATTATATGACTTTGCCCCCCATGCGGACCACACGCTTTATATAATAGCACATCGCGGAACCAGATGAAACATAAATCCAGATAATCGTTCGTGTCAAATTTTTCCTCCGTAATTTTCTTGATTTCGGAGGCAATCTGGTTCACTTCCATGCCCGGAATATTCCTCAGTATCCCGAGCGCAGACCCCTTCATGTGATCGAACACCTCATTGGAAGCAAGCTCAATCGCCCGCCCGACATTCCCCCTCGCAAAAGAAGCGCAGATCGCTGCCTTGTAATCTGGTATCTGAATCTTCTGCATCAGGTGTTTCTTGATCAGATCGTCGGAAACCGGTCTCGTATTCAATACGACACAGCGGCTCAGAATCGTCGGAAGCATCGCCTCCGCCCTGGTCGCAAGCAGCAAAATCACCGCATATTCCGGCGGTTCTTCCAACGTCTTTAACAGGGCATTCTGCGCCTGCACGTTCATCTTCTCAGCCTCGTCCACGATATAAATCTTGTATGCTCCGCTGTACGGCTTAATCGCAATATCTCCATTGACCTGCTGTCTGATATTGTCAACCGATATCACATTGGGCTTCTCGTGCGTCACATAAATAATATCGGGATGGTTGCCATTCACTGCCTGTCTGCAGGACCTGCATCGATTACAGGGGCGTATTCTGACACTCGTGTCACTTTTCTCTGTAAGTGCATTGTCCGCTCCGTTCCCGAGATCAAACAGTGTGGATTGACGCTCAGTCTCCGTCCGCTCACATTCACACTGAAGTGCCCGCGCAAAAATGTCAGCAATCATACGCTTCCCCGACATTTTTTCTCCCTGTAACAGGTAAGCATGCGATATTTTATTGTGTCTTATGGCATTTTGCAGATTCTCTGTAAGCTGCACCTGCCCGATCACATCGCTCCATGTCATGCACACTGTTTCTGATTCCATTCCCATAACGCATCCTCTCAGGTATCCACAGATACATTGTCCCAGTCATCGGCTCCATCTGCATCAATCAGCCAGTTCAATCCGCAATGCCGCTCAAATACCACATCAGGATTTAACCCTGCCGGCGCTTCATCGCCATGAATCCGCGCCTCAACACAAGCCCAATCATATCGGAAAATCAAGTCCGCCTCATCCAGAATCTCAGAAATATCCCGCAGTTGAACCTTTGCCATAAATTCATCCATTCCATTACAGTCCGCAACTGCATTGATGGCAAAATCACAATCACAGGCATCCGCAGGATAATCAAGGTTCTTCACAATACCAAGCGCCCACAGCAGCACCCAGTAAGCCTCGTATTTCCATGTCATACTGCCGAATTCCTGGTCGGAACACTTTTCCCAGAACACCTTTCGTTCCTTATGTGTCAGAAATCCCTCCACGCCAAATTCTGCAAGCTTCTCACTAAAAAATTTCCGGCTCTTTTTCAGACTTGCGCGCCCGCCTGACGCATCGCACGCCACCTGAATCGCAAACAGACATGCAACAGCCCTTCGCGCAATCTCGTCAGCAGTCCTAACCCTGACACAATCCGACGTTTCGATAGCAGGAAGATGTTCTATGTAGGGGACATTGTGCGTCTTCAGCAGCTCTATGGAACGCTCCTTGCGCATCTGTGCCTCTCTGTCCTCTACTTTGTTACGTCCATTTTCATTTACAAATTCCATACTGCCTCCTCCAGACACACTCAAACATTACACCCTTGCCAGGCGCACAAGGAATTATCGGTACAGGTTCCGATACCATCGTTCCGAACAACAGTCCTGCGAACCTGCACTGACCCAGACACCGAACTTAAACAGCTGTTCTCCCAGGCATAAAAATCACTCAGTGCTATGCGAAGATATCCAATAACAGCCCCCGTATCTCATCCACCTTGGCAAGTATCGCAATCTTATCGCACTCTTCGCTCACCAGCTCCTGCGCAAGCTCGTCCAACTTCTCGTCCACAAGCCTGATAATACCATAGACTCGATGGCGGCCGCGCCTGTCCAGAAAGTTTTCCCGCGAAAATTTGTGAGAGCGATTCACAATCTCATTCATAAATTCTTTGATTAATGTGCGATATCGCCTCATGTCACGCACATCCATGCGTTTCACAATCTTATCGCCCTGCATCACGATCTCTTCCATCATGAGGTTCAACCGCTCCGCAAGTCCGGCCTCCTCGATGTTGCTCGCCAACATAAACTTGAAGGAATCATCCGTTGGCTGCGCAGTCTGTGTCTGCTGCACCGGCGCAGCCTGCTGTACCTCGTTTACCTTAAAATCCATCTACCGCTCCCCCCACTTATGCGTTAAATACCTCTCAATATCTCACTCCTGATAAGTCATAATATAAGCAATCACGCCATCCAGACAAGTTTTCAGATCATGATTGTCAAATTTTACAGTGATTCCTGCCTTATCAAGATTGTCCTGTGAAAAATCCCTCGCGTCCGCTATATAACGTCTGCACATTTCCTCATACCGCGGCTGGCTCTGCTTTTTTTCCCGCTCAAGTGCACGACTCAGGCGTTCTCCGTCATCCAAATCAATATAGACAGGAACCACCCGGTCATTGCCAAAATAATCTCTTATTTTGGTGTAAGATTCCAATGTCCCAATAACCAGATAATCATTTTTCTCCAAATCAATCTGGCTATCCTTTGCCATAAAGTAATACCATGGGCCATAGACAGTATCATAGGAACGGCATTCGATAATCCGATTCTCTTTCTGCAGATAATCCATCGTCTCTACTGTCGAAAAATAATATTCCACGCCCTCCTGCTCCCCGGCACGGATCGGGCGTGTCGTATACGGAACAATCTGTTTCAGGTGAAGTGAAGGATTCTGTAAGAGCTCTTTATAGATCGTATCCTTCCCCGATGAACTTTTTCCGACGATACAAAAAACTCTTCCCATCTGTTCCCCTCAACACAACTGTACCATTGCAGTTCACGTCTCATATCTCAACGATAAACCCAATTTATCAACTGGCTCCAGATTACCTAAATCAGACTTCCACAACGCGAACCATATTTGTGTTTCCAGCAACTCCCAAAGGCACACCAGCAGTTATCACAACCCGGTCGCCATGGCTAATCAGACCAGCATCAACACTTGCTTTCACTGCCGCAGCAAACAACGCCTCCGTGTCATCCTCTTTTTTGATCAGCAGCGGGCTGACACCAAACATCAGCGCCATCTGGCGGTATACCATCTCGTCCACAGCACAGCCAATCACCATGCAGCCTGGCTGGTATTTCGATATCATGCCGGCTGTAAATCCAGACATTGTTACAGTGATAATCGCCTTTGCATTGAGATCCATCGCAGTTGTACAGCAGGCGTGACAGATCGCCGTCGTCACTTCCTCATTGTTCACCCAATTATGGCTTCGCTCCCGCAGCCTGGCTGCATAGCAGATATCTTCCTCTGTCCGTTCTGCTATCCTGCTCATCGTTTTCACAGCCTCAATCGGATACGCCCCGGCAGCACTCTCCCCACTCAGCATAATCGCAGAGGTTCCATCGTAAATCGCATTTGCCACATCCGTTGTCTCTGCTCTGGTCGGCCGCGGATTCTTTATCATAGAGTCCAACATCTGCGTCGCTGTTATGACAATCTTGCCCAGCTGCAATGCCTTCTTGATCATTTTCTTCTGTAAAGCAGGCACTTCCTCCAGCGGAATCTCCACGCCCATATCGCCCCTTGCCACCATAATACCGTCAGAGACTTTCAGAATTTCGTCAAGATTATCAATCCCCTGCATATTTTCAATTTTGGAAATCACGCGCATTCTGCCGCCGTGTTCCTTAATCAGCTTCTTGACCGCCAGGACATCGTCCGCACACCTTACAAACGATGCCGCCAGATAATCATACCCCATCTTCACGCCAAAAATGATGTCATCCCTGTCAACATCACTGATATAAGGCATGGAAAGAATCGCTCCCGGCACATTGATCCCCTTATGATTCGATACATAACCTCCATTGATTACTTCACAGACAATATCTGTATCTTCAATTGCCTTGATCGTAAGCTCGATTAACCCATCATCTATTAATATGCTTTTTCCAATCTCTACATCATTTTTCAAATTTTTATACGTGATTGAGGCTCTGTCTGCATCCCCCATAATCTCCTCAGTCGTAAGCCGAAACGTCGCGCCTGTTTCAAGAAAAACCTTTCCCCCCTCAAAATCCCGGAGTCTGATCTCCGGCCCTTTCGTATCCTGCATTGTCGCAAGCGGCAGTCCTAACTCTTCTGCAGCCTTTCTTGCCCGTTCAAGTTTCATTTGATGTTCTTCATGATCTCCATGGGAAAAATTGAATCTCGCCACATTCATTCCTGCAAGAAGCAGCTCCTTTAATTTTTCCTCACTCTCAGACGCAGGACCAATCGTACAGATAATCTTCGTTTTTCTCATAAAATTCAATAATCCTTTCTATCAAATTCTCCAATTCTTTCGTTATTCCATGTCACCCTGATATACATGCTGATTCTGTCTTTTGTACTCCAATCGTACACCCTGACCGCTATGCTACCTTGTGATTAGAGATACCCATAAAAGCGTATTTCCTCTTTTCCCTCCGATTGTGAATCCTGCCCCTTTGTATATGGAGTGTCTCCAGCAAAGAGCAATACTTATCTGCGGAAGTCACAATCCATGCCTCTCTGCACATAGGCGGCACTACCGTGAGAGGCCACATATGCTTTATAATAATATCTGTCTGTCTGGCAGTCAAATGATACTCTTTCCGTGCATTGTACAAAGCTCTTGCCGGATGAAAGAATCCATGCAGCCTATGAGAATTTACTTTATCACTCTTGTGCCAGTCATACAGGAAATAATCATGAAGCAAAGCGCCCCTAATTAAATCTCTTGTATTACATTTGATGCCAAGTTTATCTCTGATATATAAACTTGTCTTTGCTACATTAATACAGTGCTCCTGCACTGACATATTTCCATGTTGAATATATTCTTTGGTACTCCTAAAATTCTCTGACTCAAAAATATCATTTGCATATTTTTTTAATTCATACTCATACATATGTTCTCTCCCATCTCATACTACATCTTCATATTTGATATGTGCAGCCCTGTACAAAACAATTCTCACTGAACCCATAACATTTGCCCTGTACAGTTACCAACTTTCATTTTATCATATATCACTATAATAAAAAAGGTACTTAAGAAATTTTTAAATAAAAAAACACGCCATCCAGCGCGTCCAATAATTCTACTTATAAATACCACAAATGCCCAGAACCGGAATCGAACCAGTGACACGAGGATTTTCAGTCCTCTGCTCTACCGACTGAGCTATCTGGGCAGAAATAGCGGGGATAGGATTTGAACCTATGACCTTCGGGTTATGAGCCCGACGAGCTTCCAGACTGCTCCACCCCGCGATATTAATATTTAGTTTAATGGGTGGAGGTGGATTCGAACCACCGAAGCATAAAGCAGCAGATTTACAGTCTGTCCCCTTTGGCCACTCGGGAATCCACCCATAAAGCCGATGATCGGACTCGAACCGA
>CAMWTP010000053.1 GCA_947177165.1 uncultured Lachnospiraceae bacterium | reverse complement strand
AGGGAGCGGCAGGAAATGGTACTTCCGGTAAAATTATTCCGATGAAACAGTCGGAAAAAAAGGAGGCTGCAGCGGAGAGTTCCAAGGCATCCGGGGATGCAAAGGCATCCGGAGATGCAAAGGCATCCGGAGATGCAAAGGCATCCGGAGATGCCTTTGCAGTGGGGCAGGCTGTTGCGGATGCACTGGCTGCATTTCCCGCACAGCGGCAGGACACTGCAAAAGCGGAAGGCGGAAAAGACCGGGGAAAGAGTGAGACAAACGAACCGACCAAAGAGAATCTCAGAGGAAACGGTCTGGAGGAGAAACTTGACAATCTGCAGAATTTGATTGAGAAGCAGCTTTCCCAGAAGGAGAGTAAGCCTCAGGCGGACGATGAAAAGGGCACAGACGGAGTGAAGAAGGAGGAAAATACGGAACGTGTAAACTTCCTGAAACTCCTGTACAATAAAATGACTGACAATGAGATCAATGAGAAGTATGCAAAAGAGATTATTGACGAAATCGACAGGAATTGCAAGGCAGATGTCACAATGGATTTCATGCTTTCAGAGATCTATCAGAGAATGATACTGAAGCTTGGAAAGCCTTATGTCATGGAAGAAGACGAAAAGACTCCCAAGGTGGTTTTCTTTGTCGGACCTACGGGTGTGGGAAAGACGACAACGATCGCAAAGATTGCATCCTCCTTTCGCGTAGAGCACAAAAAAAAGGTTGCCCTGCTCACGGCTGATACCTACAGGATTGCGGCGGCGGAGCAGCTCAGGACATATGCGAATATTCTGGAGGTGCCGTTCAGAGTGGTGTATACGGCGAAAGAAATTACGGATGCCGTGGAAGATTTTAAGGAATATGACTACATATTGGTGGATACGACAGGCCATTCACCAAACAACGAAGCGCAGTGTGAGAGCATGAGTGATTTGATTCATTCTGTTGATGCAAATGCTTCCAAGGAAGTATTTCTCGTGTTGTCCGCCTCAACAAAATACAGGGATTTGATGAGGACTGCCGATATTTACAAAGAAATCACGGATTATAAGCTGATTTTCACGAAGCTTGATGAGACAACTACACTGGGAGATATCTATAATCTCAAATTATATACAGGTGCGACGCTTTCATATGTGACATGTGGTCAGAATGTACCAGACGATATTGAGTATTTCAACCCGCAGTCAACGGTGAAGCAGTTGCTTGGAGGAAGGCGCTGATAGGAGGGTAATATATGGTGGATCAGGCTGAACAATTAAGAAATGTGATTAAATTGAATCCAATGCCAAGACCACTCTCCAGAGTAATAACGGTGACAAGTGGAAAAGGTGGAGTAGGAAAGTCCAACACATCCATAAATCTTGCATGTCAGTTCAAAAAAATGGGAAAGCGGGTCATTATACTGGATGCAGATTTTGGACTTGCCAACATAGAGATTATGTTTGGTACAGTTCCGAAACATAACCTGTGTGATTTGATTTATCAGGGAAAAGATATCACAGATATCATAACATGGGGGCCTATGGACATAGGTTTTATATCAGGGGGATCCGGAATTGCAGGTTTGTCCAATTTAAGCAGAGACTATCTGAATTATATCATACAAAATCTTGCAAAACTTGACGCGATTGCCGATATTATTATTATAGATACAGGTGCGGGGATTTCTGACGCGGTGTTGGATTTTCTCGTCGCAAGCGGTGAGATACTGGTTGTGGCAACACCAGAGCCCACTTCAATCACGGATTCCTATTCGCTCCTGAAAGCATTGAATCGTCATCCGCGTTTTTCAAGAGAAGACTCGAAGATAATGGTCATTGCCAACAAGGTGTCCGGTGCCGCAGAGGGTGAGATTATGTACAATAAGCTTGAGACGGTAGTGAGCCGCTACCTGAAGCTCCCGGTGTCGTATCTTGGTTCAATACCGCAGGATTATCGCCTGGAGGATGCGGTGATGCAGCAGACTCCTGTGAGTATGCAGAGTCCGAACGCAAAGTCTTCCATTGCGTTTGAGCGCATGGCATATGTTCTGATGGACAAAGAATATGATAAGTCGTTGGTTAAGCGCGGTATGGCAGCATTTTTCTCACATATTGTGGCGGGAAATAAAAAAATGGGGTAAATAGAGTCAGGAGGAGTCTATGATAGAGAAATTTATATCACCAGGCGATAAGCTGGAGCTAAAATCGACAGTCAGCGTGGTGCTTCCTGATGGTACAGAAGGAGTAAAGACTTATAAGACTTCAGTATATGACGTTCTGGATGACGGACGGCTTGAACTGGTGATGCCTATGGAGAAGACAAGGCTGGTACTGCTTCCGGTTGATGGGGAGTATGATGTGTGTTTTTTTTCCCATGGGGGGATGTATCGCGCGGATGTCAGGATTATTGACAGGCAGAAGATAAACGGTATTTATATATTAGTTGTTGAGATGATCAGCAATCTTCACAAATACCAGCGAAGGGAATATTATAGATTTAACTGTGTTGTCGAGATGAGAGCAAGAGAGATGACCAGACAGGAGACAGATGCCTTTGCAAAAGGCTTCACGTATCTGATATCGGAAAGAGACATGGTGCGAGGGGTGATCGTGGATATCAGTGGCGGAGGGACGCGTTTTGTGTCAAGGGAGAAGTTCAATGAGGACAGTATTATATTGATGCGTTTTAACCTTCCAATCATGGAGTGTGAGAGATCTTTTTTGTTGGCTGCAAAGGTAATTTATTCGAGTGAGATCGAAAACAGGGCAGATGAGTATGAAAATCGTGTAAAGTTTGAATTTATAGATACCGCGACGAGAGAAGAGATTATAAAGTATATTTTTGAAGAGGAAAGAAAAAATAGAAAAAATGGGAAGGGTCGTTGAATAGTATGTTAATTAACACAAATGCTCCAAAAAATAAGAAAAAAATTCTTGTAGTTGATGATTCTGCACTTATGAGAAGAGTTATGTGTGATATAATCAATTCAGATGAACGGTTCCAGGTAGTGGAACAGGCTTTTGATGGTCTGGAGGCATATGAACTTCTCAAAAAAAATCAGTATGACGGTGTTGTTCTTGATGTCAATATGCCTAAGATGAACGGGATCCAGTTCCTGCGTGCCCTGCAGAAGGATAAGATCCGGGCTCGTATTATGATGGCAAGTACAGATACCAGAGACGGTGCGGCAGTCACAATGGAAGCACTGGATCTTGGTGCAATTGATTTTATTGAGAAGCCGGTAAACATTGTATATCTGAAAAGCAGCGGATTCAAGGATAAATTCTTAGACACGCTCCAGGCAGTGGTGTCAAGTCGTCAGACAAATATTTCGGTTTCCCCTGTGCTGACGAGAGAGAAGCAGGAGGAGAATACACAAAAGCTTGTAAACATTGTGAGGAAAAGTAAGCCAGTGGTGGGCGGGCAGAAGATTGTTGCGCTTGCCTGCTCGACAGGAGGGCCCAAGGCGCTTCAGAGTGTTGTGCCAAGGCTTCCGGCGGAGCTTGCAGCGCCAGTCCTGATTGTCCAGCATATGCCGCAGGGATTTACCCAGTCCCTCGCGGAAAGACTTGACTCGCTGAGCAAGATTAAGGTCAAGGAAGCCGCGGAAGGAGATGTGCTTGAGAACGGTGTGGTATATATTTCCATGGGCGGCAAGCATATGAATGTGGCGACCAGGGGCGGACGGGCGACGATTACATATACGGACGAACCTCCAAGGGAGGGGGTAAAGCCGTGTGCAAATTATATGTATGAGTCCTTGAAAACAAGCAATTATGCGCAGATTGTCTGTGTCGTACTGACTGGTATGGGAGCGGATGGCACCAAGGGAATCGTGAATTTGGAAACTTCGAAAAAAATACACGTTATCGCACAGGATGAGGCATCATCAACGGTGTATGGAATGCCCAAGGCAATCGCTGCTACAGGACTGGTAAACCAAGTGGTCTCACTTGATAACGTGGCCCAGGAAATTATAATGAATGTGGGGGTCAGGTAGAATGGATACAAGTCAATATCTTGATATTTTCCTTGATGAGTCAAAAGAGCATTTGCAAAATCTGAGCGATCAGATTATGGAGCTGGAGCAGAATCCTGAAAATATGGACACGATCAATGAGATTTTCAGAGCTGCTCATTCCTTAAAGGGTATGGCGGGTACGATGGGATACAAGCGCATGCAGACGCTTACTCATGATATGGAGAATGTATTTTCAGAGGTTCGAAATGGTACGTTTAAGGTGCAGCCCGGAATGATTGATATTCTGTTCAAGAGTCTGGACGCGTTGGAGGAGTATGTCAACAACATCCAGCAGACAACGGAGGAAGGGACAAACGACAATCAGGATTTGATCGACGCATTGAACAGTATTCTGAAAAATAACGGCGAGGTTGTGGCAGGCGGCAGTGCACCTGATGCGGGAGCGGCGGCATCAGCTGCACCGGCAGAGGCATCGGCGGCCAAAGATGGAAATGGCAAGGGTGAGAGATGGCAGGAGATCAAGATCAATGATACAGAGAAGATGCTCGTCGACAAGGCACGCGGTGAGGGAATGAAAGTTTACGGCGTGACGGTCTATGTCGAGGAGGCATGTGTATTAAAGGCTGCAAGGGCATTTTTGGTATTTAAGGCACTGGAGAAACTGGGCGAGATTATTGTGTCATTGCCAACAGCGCAGGATATTGAGGATGAGAAGTTTGATCTTACATTCAGCCTGATTTTTATATCAGGTAACACAGCCGATGAAATCAAGGCGGCTGTCAAGAGCGTGTCTGAGATTGAGGAGGCATTTTGTACAGAGTATTCAGCAGCAGCTCCCGCGAAGCCCGCTGAGCCGGAGAAAGCGAAGAAACCGGCGGAGACGAAGCCTGCCGAGGAAGCAAAGCCTGCAGCAGTGACAGCACCGGCACCCAAGGCGGCAGCGCCTGCGCCGGCTGCAAAAACCGCTGCATCGTCGGCGAAACCGGCAGCGAAGCCAGTCGTAAACAGGACTGTCAGGGTTGATATCGAGAAACTTGATAATCTGATGAACTTGGTCAGTGAGCTGATCATCGCGAAAAATTCTTTGATTTCAGCGACTGCAGCGGAGGAAAATAAAGGGGACAATGGTTCTGTCAATGAGCAGATCGAGTATCTCGAGAGTGTAACCACAAACCTTCATGAGTCTGTCATGAAAGTCCGAATGGTGCCAATCGAGAGTGTTGTGGCGAAATTTCCGCGCATGATCAGAGACTTGTCCAAGAAGCTTGACAAGAAAATGGAACTGTACATGACAGGTGAGGATACAGAGCTGGATCGAACTGTTGTCGATGAGATCGGCGATCCTCTGATGCATATGCTCAGAAACTCTGCGGACCATGGCCTGGAACCAAATGATGTGCGTGTTGCAAACGGGAAGCCGGAAGTCGGTTCGATTTTCCTGGATGCTTATCAGGATGGAAATAACGTCGTGATCGAGGTGCGTGACGACGGCGGCGGAATCAATGTAGATGCAGTCAGAAATAAAGCAATCGAGCGGGGGACAGTGACACCGGAGCAGGCTGAGACGATGACAGAGAAAGAGATTATCGATCTTCTGTTCCTGCCGAGCTTCTCTACAGCGAAGAAGGTATCAGATGTATCAGGACGTGGCGTCGGACTTGATGTTGTGAAATCAAAAATCGAGTCGCTGAGCGGTGAGGTTGAGGTAAAGAATCGTTTTGGAGAAGGTTCTTCATGGATTATCAGGCTGCCTCTGACACTTGCCATTATTCAGGCGCTCATGGTGGTTATCGGTGATGAAAAGTATGCGATTGCGCTGGGGTCGATTCAGACAATCGAGGATGTTTTGCCGGAGGACATCAAGCTTGTACAGGCAAAAGAAGTAATCCATATTCGTGGAACAGTCATTCCTATTATCAGGATGGATAAGGTTCTTGAGATTCCTTCAAGAGGGGATGAGGACAATAAGAATAAGAATCTCACGGTCATTATTGTAAAGAAGGGCGACAAGCAGGCAGGCTTGGTAGTAGACGAGCTTATCGGGCAGCAGGAAGTGGTTATCAAGTCCATGGGCAAGTACATCAAAGTACCGAAGATGATCAGCGGCGCTACAATCTTAGGTAATGGTGAAGTGGCATTGATTCTCGATACCAATGCATTGATTTAATCCTATTGATAAGGAAAGGTAGGGCATAGAATATGGACGAAGTAAAAGTAATGGATGATCAAAAGCGGGATATCAGTCTGAACCGTCCGGTAAAACATGATACAACGCAGTTTATTGTGACGCAGCTTGGCGGGGAGCAGTATGGTATAGATATTAAGTATATATCCAATATTATCAGAATGTCAAAGATAACAAGGGTACCCAAAGTACCGAATTATATCAAGGGTGTGATCAATGTCCGGGGAGTTGTCATTCCGACAATCAGTCTCAGGTTAAAGATGGGGCTGCCGGAGGATGAAGTTACGAAAAAGACACGTATTATTATCCTTACGCTGGAACAGCATGAGTCGATCGGTGTGCTGGTGGACGAGGTAAAGGAAGTTGTGACACTTGATGAGGAACACATTGAGCGAATGGGATATGAGAAGGACGAGAAAGAAAGATTTCTTTCCGGTGTGGGCAAGTCGGACGGAAAATTGATTTCACTGTTGGACATTACATCAGTACTGGCGGAAGTCGTCGATGTGTAAGAGTGCATGGATATTTATTGCGACTTTTGAATTAGGAAAGGCTTAGGTTTTATCATGGCAGAAAATATGAGTTTCGAGAGAGTTACGACAGAATATTATGATGTATTAAAGGAGCTGGGAAACATCGGGGCGGGCAACGCGACAACGGCGCTTGCCCAGATGCTCCAGACCAAGGTGGATATGAAGGTTCCACAGGTCAGACTTCTGGATTTCAAGGATGTTGGCGTGGTTATGGGCGGAGAAGAGCAGCTTGTTGCAGGCATCTATCTGGCTGTTGAGGGAGATATCACAGGCAGTATTATGTTTATACTTGAGAAGAATGCCGCGAAATCGCTCGTATCAAAGCTCATGGGAATGCCACCGGCGGAAGGCGGATTCACGGAGATCGAGATATCGGCGATGAAGGAGATTGGCAATATTATCACAGGTGCTTATCTCAATTCATTGGCTCAGATGACAGGTCTCAAGATGATTCCGTCAGTTCCGGACTTAAATATTGATATGCTCAATGCGATACTAAGTGTACCAGCGATAGAATTTGGAATCATAGGGGATCAGATCCTGCTGATTCAGACCGTGTTTACGGATGATGTGGATCTGAATGGTTATTTCATTCTGATGCCGGATCTCGAGTCCTACTCGAAGATGCTGGCCGGACTTGGGCTGTCAATATAACTATTCATTCATAAATTAGCAGCACTAAATAGAGAAGGGGCATAGTGAGCGATGGCGAATATAGTTAAAGTAGGAATGGCAGACTTAAATGTGTGCAAGAGCCCTGACGGTATCACGACGTTGGGACTTGGTTCTTGTGTGGGGATATGTATCAGGGATCCGGTTGCCAAAGTTGGGGGACTGGCACACGCCATGCTGCCGGACAGCAGACAAATAGAAAATAATTCAAACAGGGCAAAGTTTGCGGATACAGGGATTGATGATCTTGTGAAAAAGATACTGGCAATGGGTGGCAGGAAGGCTAGATTAGAGGCAAAAATAGCAGGCGGAGCGCAGATGTTTGCATTTCAGAACAAATCGGACATGGTGCGTGTCGGGGAACGGAATGTGGAGGCCAGCAAGAAAAAACTGAGGGAGCTTGGTATCCCGTTAAAGGCTCAGGATACCGGGCTTAATTATGGCCGAACCATCGTATTTTATCCTGAGACGGGCGATTTGATTATCCGTTCTGCAGGAAAACCTGAAAAGAAGATATGATTATTTTAAGTTAAAATAAGGGGATAATAAAATGGGAAATAAGACAGGTCTTATCACACCTTTTTTCATGCTTCTGGCAGGTGCGATAGCGTCTATAATAATGTATGTGAGGGGATTTGACTTGACGACAATGTTGTGGGGGTTGTTGATCGTGCTGGTGGTATTTTATATCATTGGAGATGTGGCAAGATATCTCTACGCATCGATCAGGCCCCGCATTATACCGACAGGCGATCTTGAGATGATGGTTCAGAAGGCAAAGCAGAACGGAGATCTTACCGGAAGTGTTGTCGCTTTTGCGAATGATGAGCAGAAGGATATGGAGGGTATGGATGCAGACGGTTTTATGTCAGAGAATGGGGAATACGATTCCGATCATTTCGCGGATGGGTATTCTGACGAGGAACTCCATGACTATGCCGCTGAGGATACCACTGCAGCAATGGAAGGTTACGAGGATAATGAAGCATAACGGGGGATTGGAATGAACGATGCAGCACGCAAAAGGCTTTGGGAGGACTATGCCAGACTGAAAACTCCAGATCTGCGGGAGAAGCTTATACTGGAATATGCTCCGCTTGTGAAGGTGGTGGCAGGGCGGCTTAGTATGTACCTCGGCTATAACGTAGAATATGAGGATTTGGTAAGTTATGGGGTGTTTGGACTCATTGATGCCATCGATAAGTTTGATACGAACAAAGAGGTGAAATTCGAGACTTATGCCAGCCTGCGTATTCGCGGAGCTATTCTTGACCAGATTCGGAAGATGGACTGGATACCGCGCACGATCAGGCAGCGGCAGAAGCAGATTGACACGGCGATGAAGGAGCTGGAACAGCGCAATGGAAGACCGGCTACGGATGCGGAACTTGCGGCGTATATGGGAATCAGTGAAGACGAGTTTCTGGACTGGCAGAATCAGGTTAAAGCGGACAATATTATTTCGCTGAATGAGTATGTGGAACAGGGAAACGACATTTCGTCGGAGAAGAGCATCAGTTCGGGATTTGAGACACCTGAGAGTGTGGTTGAGAAAAGCGAGCTCAAGAAAATGCTCGAGGAGTCACTGGAGCTGCTGACAGACAAAGAGAAAAAGGTGATTCTGCTGTATTATTACGAGGAGCTTACGTTGAAGGAAATCAGCCGTGTGCTTGAGGTGTCGGAGTCAAGAATATCGCAGCTGCATACCAAGGCATTGCAGAAAATGAAAACAAAGATGGGAAATTATATCGGAATATTGGATTGACAATTGTATCGATTTGCATGGAGGCACGACTTATATGAATGGATATTTTCAGATACAAACGGATGAAAAAGGGGTAAGCTTGTTGTTGTCTCCCCCGGTCGGGGAGGGAGAGAGGATACGTGTTGCGGAATTGAAAGAGTATCTCAACAATATAGGCGTACCCTACGATGTCAAGGCAATCAACTCAGCCCTGTCTTCTATGGGCGAAGAGGAGGTTGTCCTTTTTTTAGCTCCGATGAAGATACCGCCTGTGGACGAGAAATGTGATATTCAGGTGATGTACGACAAAATGTCGGTGGTTATGCGCATGTATCCGCCAAGTGCGGGAGGACTGTTGACAAGCAGAGCGCATATTATGGATTTGCTGGAACAGATGAAGGTGAGAGCCGGAATTGATGAGGATGCGATCTTGATAGCGCTTGAGGAGCGGCCGTATTGTACGGACATTGTCATTGCGAGGGGACAGCTGCCCACACCGGGGCGTGATGCCTCGCTCGTCTATCATTTTGACACCAACAATAATGCGCGCCCGGAGTTAAAGGAAGATGGAACTGTTGATTTTTTTAAACTGAACAAGCTGCATCAGTGCACGGAAGGGCAGGTTCTTGCGGAGATTATTCCGGAGGAAAAAGGCGAGGATGGATTTGACGTCTACGGAGCGGTTACGCCGGCAAGGGAGGTAAAGAGAGTCGTTTTTTCCCACGGCAGGAACATGGAAGTGTCGGAAGACGGACTAAAACTGCTCAGCAAGGTAGACGGGCATGCGTCACTGGTGGACGGTACGGTGTTTGTTGCCAGCGTGTACAGTGTGGAGAATGTGGGTACTTCCACAGGAAATATTGAGTACCACGGCAATGTGGAGGTCAAGGGAAATGTCTGTGAGAATTTCAGCATCAGGACGGATGGGAGCGTTTTTGTGACAGGTGTTGTCGAGGGCGCGGTTATAGAGGCAGGCGGCAATATTATCATCGCAAGGGGTATGCACGGGCAGAATAAGGGCAGACTAAAGGCAGGCGGCAATATTATTGCCAAGTTTATCTCGGCAGCCGAGGTGGAGGCGGACGGCTTTGTGGAGGCAGAGCAGATTATCAACGCCAGGGTATCTGCGGGGACAAGTGTCAATGCTGATGTCGGAAAGGGACTGATCACAGGCGGCAGGATCGTTGCAAAAGGCACAGTCAATGCCAGAAATGTAGGGTCTGCGATGGGGGCAGCGACCATTATAGAAGTCGGAACGGACCAAAAATTAAAAAAGCGGCTTGCAGAGCTGCAAAAGAGTGTTGGAGAGAAATCAAAGACGATACCCCAGATGAAAAAGGTTTTGGAAGATACAAGCAGAAAATTAAAGATGGGGGTAAAGCTGACGCCTGACCAGATTAAAAATGCCAGAATGTTACAGGTCACGCTGGCAGAGTCGCAAGCCAAAATACAGGAAGAATTAAAGGAAATCGAAAAACTGGATAAGGTTTTGAAGAATGAAAGACTATCTTATATTAATGTACGGGGCACGATGTATCAGGGTGTGGCAGTAAACATTTCAGGAGCCACGATGACAGTCAAAAATGAGTACACATATTGTCGTCTGATAAAAAAAGATGCGGATATAGCTTCTACAAATTTGTAGGGGCTATTGCCTTTTGTCCAAAAATATATTAAAATATAGCGAGATATGTAAACTAAGGGGGGAATCAATATGGCAATAAGTCCAATATTGCTCAACGGGAGCATACAGCAGACTGACAATGTTTTGCACAATCAGTTGAAACAGGTAGAGAAGGGAATGGTTGACCAGGGGAATATACAGGTTCAGGCAGAGAAGAAAGAGCAGCAGCATGCAAAACAGGTTGTCCATGCCGATGAGGCCCTGTTTAAGGAGGAACGTTTTGACGCCAAGGAAAAGGGGCACAACGAATATTCCGGAGACGGCGGAAAACGCAGGAAAAAACTCAAGGGAGACGGCAAGGTTGTCGCGAAATCCGAGGGTGGATTTGATATGAAAATATAGGGATTATATTACAACTGATGAAAGATGCCGCAGAAGATTGCTTTGTGGTTAAGGAACTGGGGAAAATAAATGATGCGTCAGTTATTTTTCTACGGTTTCCATGGATTACATAATGAAAAATAGAGAGGTTAGGTAGCAGATGAATTGGTTAGAGGTAGCGCTGTTGGTGTTTGGAGTCGGTGCTTTTGCAGGTAGTTTCCTGATCAGGGAAAAGACGAAAGAGGATGATGGAGGAGGAGCGCAGCAGATTGATCCGGAACTCATCCGGAGTGTGATCAATAAAGAGATGCGGGATGCAAAAGATCGCGTTACAGAGGTAGTGGATGAGACGCTGGAGTATGCGGTGGAAAAGACCGAGCGTGCGTCTGAGCGCATTTCCAATGAGAAGATTATGGCAATCAGTGAATATTCGGAGACAGTGCTTGCAGATATCAATAAATCTCATCAGGAAGTGATGTTTCTCTACGATATGTTAAATGACAAGCACAATAACCTGAAAGAGACTGTCAAGCATGTGGATAAGACGGCAAAAGAGGCGGAGGAGGCGGCCAACGCTGCCGCGGTCGCCCTCGCAGCTAAGGCTAAGGAGGAGGCTGAAGCCAAGGAGCGCGAAAAACAGGAGGAAGCGAATAAAAGCAAACGCATGGAGTCGATGTCGATGGATAAAGATGCGCAGGAGAAGGAGTATGCGCGCCGTCAGATGGCGAGACTGATTCTGCCGATGCAGCAGGAGATGACAATGCACAGGCAGGTGGATGCCCGTTCTCTGGACATGTCTTCCTGGGCACTGAATACAGGAAACAAGGCGCAGGAAGAGAAGCCGGCAGAGTTGCGCCCTCTCGTTGTGAAGAGTGTGGAGATTGTTCCGGCAGATATTGTCAATTCAAGCGATATGCAGCCGGTTCCCGAGAGCAGCACCAGTGTCAATCCCGTAAGTGCAGTAGACCTGCAGACGTTCGGGGCACGTCCGGAGGACATGAAAGTGGTTGATGTGAAGCCAGCTGATATCAGACCGGTTGAGGTCTATTCTTTTGCGGAGCAGGCGCCGCATATTGAGCGGCCTGTCAGGAAAGATGCGCAGCCTTTTGCGCTGGAAAATACAGTGAGTGCGGTGAAGCAGCCGGAAGAGTTTGCGGCACAGCCGCCTGCAGGCGATTTAAATGAAAACAACAATGACAGAATCTTACGGCTTCACAAGGAAGGTTATTCCAATGTGGATATCGCGAAGGAACTGGGACTCGGGGTCGGAGAGGTAAAGCTGGTCATCAATCTGTTCAAGGGGGCTGTGTAAATGAAGTTTAAATATATGGTCAGAGGTCTGGGAATCGGCATCGTCATCACAGCAGCTGTCATGGGAGCTTACAGCAGAAATGCGGTGGCAGATGCAAGGGTTGCAGTGTTGAGAGAGTATGGTCTTGGGGAGGAGAGCAGACTGGTCGGGGAGTCGGAGGATGCGTCCGCTGAGAACCCGACAGAGCAGGTAATTATCCGGGACGACGAGATTGAGTCCGAGATTGATTCCGTACTGGATGCAGCGAAGGAAGCAGAGCAGGCAGGCGTCACAGAACCAGGGGAGCAGCCATCAACGGAGCTTTCTGATGGTGAGGGGAATGATGCCGGGGCAGAGTCTTCGGGTGAGAACAGCCCGGAGTCGTCATCAGCGATTGTTGTGACTCCTTCAGATGAAGGAAACCCGGACAGTGATGTGGTTGAAATCGTGATTGCGTCGGGCGATGATTCGGGGACTGTCGCAAGAAAGCTGTACAATGCGGGCGTCATCGAGAATGCATCCGAGTATGATGCTTTTTTGATGCAGCATGGTTATGACAAAAGACTTAGCACGGGAACGAAGACGATCAGCGTGACGGACAGCTGGCAGGAGATTGCAGACAAAATTACAAGATAAAATTGGAAAATCCTTAAAAAGACCTCTTGCACAGGAGGTCTTTTTGTGATATATTATTAATGTTGTGGCTGTATTCGGGTATTGCAGCCATGACAGCTACATTAATGTTATCAATTAAATTAGTATTCACGTTTGCAGATCTGCGGTCCATGCTTCTATAAAGAAAAGTAGCCCGCAGAGGTGAAGCGGACGGAAGAGCGGTGATCCCGCAGAAAATGGAGGTAAGACATGAGTGTTATTTCAATGAAACAGTTGTTAGAGGCCGGTGTTCATTTTGGACATCAGACAAGAAGATGGAACCCTAAGATGGCTCCCTATATCTTCACAGAGAGAAATGGTATCTACATCATCGACCTGCAGAAATCAGTGGGCAAGGTTGACGAGGCTTACAAGGCTGTAGCTGATATCGCAGCGCAGGGCGGCACGATTCTTTTCGTTGGTACGAAGAAGCAGGCGCAGGACGCTGTCCGCACAGAGGCAGAGCGCTGCAATATGTTCTATGTAAATGAGAGATGGCTGGGCGGCATGCTGACAAACTTCAAGACAATCAGAAGCAGAATCGAGCGATTAAAGGCAATCGAGACAATGGCAGAGGACGGAACATTTGATGTTCTTCCGAAGAAGGAAGTAATCAAGCTCAAGAAGGAATGGGAGAAGCTTGAGAAGAATCTCGGCGGTATCAAGAACATGAAGAAGATTCCTGACGCGATCTTTGTCGTAGATCCGAAGAAGGAGAGAATTTGTGTGCAGGAGGCTCATACGCTTGGCATTCCTCTGATCGGTATTGCAGATACAAACTGCGATCCGGAAGAGCTCGACTATGTTATTCCGGGCAACGATGATGCGATCAGAGCCGTTAAGTTGATCGTATCTGCCATGGCGGACGCTGTGATCGAGGCAAATCAGGGTGAGATCATGACAGACGCAGAGCCGGAAGAGGATGTTGAGGAAGCGGCAGAATAACAGATAGAAGATATTAGGAAGCAGGAGGAATATAGAAATGGCTATTACAGCAGCAATGGTAAAAGAGTTAAGGGAGATGACCGGTGCTGGAATGATGGACTGCAAGAAGGCACTGAACGAGACAGACGGAAATATGGACGAAGCTGTTGAGTATTTGAGAAAAAAGGGACAGGCTAAGGCGGAGAACAAGGCGAGCCGTATCGCAGCAGAGGGACTCTGCAAGGTGCTCACAGAGGGCGACCAGGTGGCAGCTGTCGTGGAGGTAAACTCTGAGACAGACTTCGTTGCAAAGAACGAGCAGTTCCAGAACTATGTCACAGCAGTGGCAAAGCAGGCACTCGCTACATCGGCGGCAGATATCGATGCTTTTCTTGCGGAAGCATGGAATGAGGATACATCAAAGAGTGTCAAGGACGCTTTGGTTGAGAAGATTGCTGTGATCGGTGAGAAGTTGAGCATCAGAAGATTTGAGAAGGTTGTGGCTGAGAACGGCTGCGTTGTGACCTATACACATGGCGGCGGCAAGATTGGTGTTATCGTAGATGCGGAGACATCTGTTGTGAACGATGCAGTGAAGGAGGCGCTCAACAATCTCGCGATGCAGGTCGCAGCGCTCTATCCGAAGTATGTGTCATCTGATGAGGTTTCCGAGGAGTACAAGGCTCACGAGAAGGAGATCATCGCAGAGCAGATCAAGAATGATCCGAAGATGGCTGGAAAGCCGGAGAAGGTAATCGAGGGTGCAGTTGCAGGCCGTCTCAACAAGGAGCTCAAGGAAGTGTGTCTGCTTGAGCAGGTTTATGTAAAGGCTGAGGACGGAAAGCAGACGGTTAAGCAGTATCTCGATGCGGTTTCCAAGGAGAACGGAACAGAGATCAGGATCAGGAAGTTTGTCCGCTTCGAGACTGGCGAAGGAATCGAGAAGAAGGTTGACGATTTCGCGGCAGAGGTTGCAGCACAGGCTGGAATGTAAATTGGAGAAATCGTATATTATTAACAAAAAACCCCATTTTATGGGGTTTTTTATTTGCATCTATTTTGTCAGTCATTGTCAGACCATTATGTTTCAGGAATTTTTCCGGCGAATCATTTCGCGGCAGAGTTTGACTGATAAAACCGTTGATGCAAAATAGAATACCATTCGTGCTGAAATTATTTTTTGGACTGAAAAATATACTAAACTGGTAATATCAAATGGATGTCTGTATTCCGGTCTGCGGGCGGAATACACATGCAGGAATGGAGGATGCGATACAATGCTCTACATGTCACATGTTTTTGAGGACAGAAAACGGCGGAAATACGGTCTGGTCAGCAACTTTATCTACAATATGAAGTCTGCGAAGGAGTGGGACAAAAAGCTTTTCTGGGCACAGATACTCATGGTGGTTCCCAACGTGGCGGCGTCGCTGCTGGGCACATATCTACCGTCAAGGCTGGTGTCAGATCTGACGGCGCAGATCGGGATACCGCAGCTGATGCTGGAGCTGGTTGTCATCTGCGCGGTGATGTGGATTGGCAATGCCGCGTTTGAGGTGATGCTCGAATACTGCGAATTGGAGGGGAGCTTCATCAGCACCCACTATGCGAAAAAGTTTGTCCGCAAGATTATGGATGTGGACTATGACTATCTCGAGGATGAGGCCTTTCAGAAGGTGTCAGGAAATGCGTGGCGCGTGGCGCGGTTTGGTCAGGGCGTGTCGAACGCGGTGGTGGCGTTTCCGCAGTTTCTGTCGTACATGACGGGGGTGGTGGTCTACGGATTCCTGCTGATGCAGAGGAGCGTGATTCTGCTCCTTGTGACGATGTGTGCCATCAGCGTGAGCCTGTGGCTGCTCTCTATCGCACGCAAAAAGCACGCACAGTACTATGAGGAACTTGCGCTCTCCTCCAGAAAATCGGGGTATATCACAGCACAGGCAACGGACAGCGCAGCTGGCAAGGATATCCGTATCTATCATCTGACGGACTGGTTTTTGGAAAAATATGATGAGGCATTGCGCGAGATTGGCAGGATTTACGGCGTTATCCACGACTGGTATCTGTTTCGCAATCTGTCCCACGCAGTGCTGCAGCTTTTCATGGACGGCGCGGCATTCGGGCTTCTGGCATATATGCTTGCCAGCGGTGAGATCACGGCGGCGGAGTTTGTGTTTTACATCGGTCTGGTGAGCGGATTTTCCATATACTTTGAAAATATGCTTCGCCAGGTGATGAGTTTCAACAACACCAGCGCGTCAATCAGCTATCTCAGGGAATTTCTGGAGGCGGAGGATCGGTGGAACCGCGGGGAGGGCATCGGCGCAGAGCGCATGGAACAGATTCGGAAAAATCCGGTCAGGTTGGAATTTCGGAATGTATCGTTTACCTATCCGAACAGTGAGAAGCCGACCTTAAAAAATATCAATGTTGTCATCAGACCTGGTGAAAAAATTGCGCTGATCGGATTAAACGGCGCCGGAAAGACCACGCTGGTCAAATTGATGTGCGGATTCTATCACCCGACGGAGGGGGAGATTCTGCTGAATGACATTCCAATCGAACAGTTTAACAGGGATGAGTACTACAGTCTGGTGTCAGTGCTGTTTCAGGATGCGACGATGCTGGCACTGTCGCTGGACGAGAACCTGACAGGGCAGAATCCGGATGAGATCGACAGAAAGCAGCTGGAACAGGCGCTAAAGCTCTCCAATTTTGCATCTGTCTACGAGAAGCTGGCAGACAAGGGAAGGACGCCGCTGGTCCGGGAAATCAACAAGACGGCGACAGACTTCTCCGGCGGAGAGAAACAGCGAATGCTGTTTGCGCGGACACTGTACCAGAACACGCCGCTGGTCATTCTCGACGAGCCGACGGCGGCACTTGACCCAATCGCAGAGAACGAGTTGTATCTGAACTATGGAAAGTCGATGGAGAACAGGACAAGTGTCTACATATCACACCGCTTGTCCAGTACCCGGTTCTGCGACCGGATTCTGCTGCTCGAGCACGGGGAGATTATCGAGGAGGGCACGCACGAGAGCCTGCTTGCGGGCAGGACGCGCTACGCTGAGCTTTTCGAGGTGCAGAGCCAGTATTATAAGGAAGAGAGTGAGCGGAAGCGCAAGAGTGAGCTGATGGACGACACCTATGAGTCGAATGTGGAGAAGAGAGGTGTGTTTGATGAGTAGAGGGAACAAAGATAAAAAGGACTGGAGAAAAATATTTGCCCTGCTCGGGAATCTGTCAAAAAACCACAAAGATGTGCTGGTGGGGATGGTCGGGTTGTCCGTATTCACCGGAATCCGTCCTTTTATATCCGTTATTTTGATGGGAATGCTGGTCGATGCGGCGTATGCAGGCGTGGAATTTTCAGAGCTGCTGCGCTATGTCGCAATCGGCGTGGGCGGAATCTTTCTGATGGCGGCGGCGGAGGGCGTGCTGGTCATGTTCTTCAACAGAAAGCTCGAGTACATGCAGGAGATTCAGGCGCAGCCTATGAATCAGAAGAGCATGCGGATGGATTACGAGTATCTGGAGGATTCAGATATCCATGAGATGCGCCAGAAGATTGAGCGGTTCGGCGGCTGGAGTCTCACGGCGCGCGTCCTGAGCTGCATGAACAAAATCCTGACCGCGGCGGTTACGGTTATCATGGCAGTATTTGTGGTCGTTCCGATGTTTGTCCGCAGCAGCCATGCGCTGTCAGAAGGATTTGGTGGGTCGTGGCTGATGTCAGTTCTGCTGGTCGCAGCGATACTGGCGCTTGTGTTTGTCGAGTTTAAGCTGGGAATCTATTTTCATGAGAAGGAAGCTGACGCCAGGAAAGAGATGTCGGGATACGAGGCAAAAAATAAGTATTATCTCGATATCCTGTCCGGGTGTGAGAAGCAGAAGGACTTAAGAATCTGCGGGCAGCAGCAGCTGTATCAGCGGGAGTTCGGGGAGTCGGCAGCCGGTATCAAGGCGGTTGTGGACAAAATGGCGCGTTTTATTTCATTAAACGTCTTTTCACAGCGCTCTATCTCAGCGCTGACAGGTTTCTTCGTCTATGCGTTTGCGGGGCTGCTCGCCTGTGCGGGCATGATAAGTGTCGGCGGTGTAGTCACATATGCGGCGAGTATCCTGAAGTTCACGGAGGGAATGGGGCGGTTTGTGTATGTGCTGAGCTGGCTGGAAGGAAATGTGGATTTTGCGAGGGATTACATGGATTATATGGCGCTGCCGCAGAGGAAGCACGAGGGCTGTATTCCGATGGAAAAACGCCGCGACAACCGTTTTTCCGTGGAGTTTGACCATGTGTCCTTCAAGTATCCGGGGAGTGACACGTATGTGATCAGGGATCTGAACCTTAAGTTTGAGATTGGGGAGAAGATGGCGATCGTGGGCAGGAACGGCTCCGGGAAGACGACGTTTATCAAGCTGCTCTGCCGTCTGTATGATGTGACGGAGGGGTGTATCAAGGTGAATGGAATTGACATCCGCAAGTACGATTATGCCGAGTACTGTGACCTGTTTGCGGTGGTGTTTCAGGACTTCCAGGTGTTTGCATTCCCGCTGGGCGAGAATGTGGCAGCAGGCTCTGCGGTGGACAGAGCGCGCGCCATCGATGCGCTGGACAGGGCCGGCGTGGGAGAGCGGTACCGCGCATTGCCCGATGGGCTTGACACCAGCATCGGAAAAGAGTTTGAGGAAAACGGCGTGACCTTCTCCGGCGGCGAGAAACAGAAGATAGCGATTGCCCGCGCGATCTACAAAGATGCACCGTTTGTCATCATGGACGAGCCGACCGCCGCACTTGACCCGGAGTCTGAGTGTGAAGTGTACGCGGGCTTTGACAGGATGGTGGGAAACAAGACTTCCATCTATATTTCCCACCGGCTGGCTTCCTGCCGCTTCTGCGAGGATATTCTGGTATTTGACAAGGGCAAAGTGGTGCAGCGCGGGAAGCATGAAGAGCTGGAGCAGCAGGAAGGTCTGTACAAGGAGCTGTGGGATGCGCAGGCACAGTACTATGCCTGAAGCAGCAGCCGACACAAAAATCTCTTCACACTCATTTCTCCGGGTACATCCAGCCAGTGTAGTCCATGATTGCCATTTTTTCCTGGCTGGCTTTTGCCTGAAGCGTCTCATTCCTGTAATCCCGCGGCGTCGTCTGCATGGCTTCCATAAAGTGGCGGTTGAAGCTTGACACGGAGCGGAAGCCAACCATCTCCGAGATGTCAAGGATCGAGTGTTCGGTGCTGCGCAGCAGATTGCACGCCTTGGTGATGCGCGTGCTGTTCAGGAAGTCAAGGGGGCTTGTGCCAATAATCGAGTGAAACAGCCGCCGGAAGTGTGTCGGACTCAGGCAGCAGATGTCGGCGAGATAATTCATGTCAAACTGTTCGGCATAGTGGTCTTCTATGTAGTCGAGAACCGGGGAGAGCACCATTGCATTCTCCGGCGGCTGGCTGGTGAGTGTCGTTTCGTGGCCGCCCTTGCTCTGGATGCGGTCCAGCCCGATGCACAGGGACAGCAGCAGTCCCATGGCGCTCGCCTGATACTGGGGGCGCTGTTCCTCGATCTCGCGTATGATCATCGCGGTGAGATCATAGATATAGGGGTATTCATCGCGGCTCAGGATGTGCCTGTATTCCTTGTATGCGCTCAGCGACAGGTCAAAGCCGCGGATCTGCGGTGCCATATTTTTGAACAGTTCCTGTGTGTTCAGGAACAGATAGGACCAATGGCTCTGCGTATCCGGTGAGCTGTATGTCGTGTGGGGGATATTCCGCGGGATGCAGGTGATGTCCCCCTCCTTGAAAAAGAGCCGTTCCTTTCCGTTAAACTCCATGTATCCGCTCTCCGAGTGGCACATGCCGATTTCCAGACAATTGTGGAAATGCAGGTGTTTGCTTGGGACGTTCGAGATTTTCCAGTGATCGCCGGACAGCAGCAGTACTGGAAAGTCAGAGGGCAGATAGTAGCTGCGGTACTCGGCAATATCGTTTTTGGGTTTTGACATATATAACAACCTCCATTCTGATGTATAATGGTTATTTTTGCACAATCTACAAAACTTTTTAGATAGACTTTATGTCCATATAAACCAGAAATAACCAACTATAACAAATCTTTCCAGCCATTTTTGGCCGCAAAACAGGGACAAACCTAGTCAAAATAGATAACGAAAAAAAGTAAAAATAATAAAAACTATGCATTTCGTCGACCGGTGTTTATAGAGATTATAACATAAATGGTTGGAAATGCATAGTTTTTATTTTCTTTTTGCTAGAATTAAAAGTTAAAATGCACGAAAATAGAATCATAAGTAATAATTGATTATACAAAATAACGAAAGCATTGTGTGGCTGACAAAAGCACCACGCAGACACTCGGGATTGCCGCAGATTCATTTGCGACGGTTTTTGGATAATCAAAACAGGAATGGGGGTTTTGATATGGGTAAAACAAAAGGCGGCAACAAGGAAGTTACCGTACATACTACCTGGAAGAACAGCTTCAAGAGAGACTGGCAGTTATACTTAATGCTGTTGTTTCCAATTGTAATGGTGGTTCTCTTCAACTATGCGTCGTATCCCGGCATGCGGATGATCTTTATGGATTATAAGCCGGCAAAGGGATATGCAGGCAGCAAATGGGTTGGCATGGAGACGATCATCAAAGTATTTAAGGATGCGGATTTTCATCGTTCCCTGAAGAGTTCGATCGTATTTAATCTGCTGGATCTGGCAGTGGGATTCCCGATGCCGATTATCCTGGCGCTGATGTTGAATGAACTGCGCTATCCGAAGTTCAAGAAAGTGACGCAGACGATCTTGTATCTGCCACATTTTCTCTCATGGGTTATCATCGGAAGCGTGGCGTACACAATGTTCCGCCCGTCGACAGGTCTTGTCAACATCTTCCTGATGAATGCAGGACTGATCGAGGAGGGTATCCCGTTCCTGACGGAGAAGTGGCACTGGGCAGTGACCTATCTGCTGATCGGCGTCTGGCAGGGAATGGGCTGGGGCACGATCATCTATCTTGCCGCGATCACAGGCATCAGCGGTGATTTGTACGAGGCGGCGATGATTGACGGTGCCAACCGCTGGCAGAGGATGCTGCACATCACGCTGCCGGGGATCAAGAGCACGATCGTGACACTGCTGATCATGAACCTTGGCCGAGTGATGGGAAGTAACTTCGAGCGTCTCGACCAGTTTGGAAACTCGCAGGTAAAAGATTTCCAGTATCAGCTGGCAATCTACATCTATGAGAAGGGTCTTCAGGGAAATAAGTTCAGTATGTCGACTGCGGTTGGTCTCTTCCAGTCTGTTGTAGGTCTGGCGTTGGTACTGTTATCTGACTGGTTCGCGAAGAAACTCGGCGAAGAAGGCTTGTTATAGGAGGTGTGTGTCATGGCAAAAAAAGAAGAAGTCGTCCGCGGTGCGGAAGTAAACAGTGACGGAAACAGAGCGATCAACAAGTTCCGGATCAGTGATGTCGTGATTATGGTTATACTGGTGCTCTTGTGCGCGACCTGTGTGCTGCCCTTTATTCATCTGCTGGCAAAGTCAATATCAGGCAACTCCTATGTTATCGCAAAGCAGGTTTCCTTTATTCCAAAAGGAATCAACTTCGACGCATATGTGTCCATCTTCAAGGATGGAAGCATGGTGTCGAGCATGATATACAGCATCTATGTCACACTGATCTTTACAGTACTTGGTATGGTGGTCTGCACTTGTGCAGCGTATCCGCTCTCCAAGAAGCGGTTAAAGGGAAGGACATTTTTCACCTTTATCCTGATGTTCCCGATGTATTTCAGCGCAGGTCTGATTCCAGCTTACCTGTTATACAAGGATTTACATGTACTTGACACGATGTGGGTATTGATCCTTCCATTGATCTATTCGCCTTACAACATGCTGATCATGAAGACGAACCTGCAGTCATCGATACCGGACAGCTTAGAGGAATCAGCGTTTCTTGACGGCGCTACCAATTTCCAGATCTTATGGAAGATCGTGCTGCCGCTGTCAAAGCCAATCCTCGCAACGCTCTCCCTGTTCTATGCAGTGGGACGCTGGAATGCATACGCGGACAACAAGTACTATATCCGTTCTGAGAACCTGAAGATGATTCAGTATAAGCTGTCACAGCTTGTATCATCGGCTTCCGATGCGCAGACAGCAACACTCTCCGAGGGCGCGGCAGTGACAAGCACGCCGGAGGTATTGCAGGCGGCATGTATCATGTTTGTGACAATACCAATCATCTGTATCTATCCGTTTGTACAGAAGTATTTTGTAAAGGGAACGATGGTTGGTGCAGTAAAAGGCTAATGAGATGGTAGTGTTCCCGATAGGCGGGTTATACTATAGATTTTTAAAGGAGGAAAATCCTCCCTGGGAATCAGGGCGCTATTTTCCTTCGGAAGACAAGGAGGATTCATTATGAACAAGAAGGCTTTTAAGAGAGCAATGGCATTGGCATTGACAGGCGTGATGGCAATGGGTACACTGACAGGCTGCGGCGGCGGTTCTGATGACAGCGGCAGCACACCGGCAGACAACACAACAGCTGCGGATAACAGCAGTACAGCATCGACAGACAACAGCACAGCATCGACGGACAATGCGGAGACAGCAGAAGCTCCGGCGGATACTTCCGGTGCGGCAGGGGTTGACGGCTGGGAGGCATTTGCAGAGAATGTTACTCTGAAGATCCCTGTATATGACAGAGGAGCGGAGGGTGTTCCCAACGTAAGCGACAACTATTGGACAAAGTGGGTACAGGAGAACTTCGGCGACAAGTACAATATTACTGTGGAATATGTGCCAATCACGCGTACAGATGTTCTGACATCTTACTCATTGCTGGCGGCAGCGGAGGATCTCCCGACGATTCTGATGGAGTATGACTATCCGAAGCAGGCACAGTGGGCTGCAGACGGATATCTGACAACTTATGATCTTGACGAGTTTGCAAAGGTTGCACCTACATATTATCAGAGAATGGTTGATTTGAACCAGCTTGGCTACACAGAGATGAACGGTGATACATACTTTGCGCTGGCTGAGAGACCTTACTATGATACAGCTTATACGTATGTGATGTTCTACCGCAAGGACTGGCTGGATCAGATCGGATATGACTCTTATCCCGAGACATGGGAGGAGCAGAAGGCGATGTACCAGAAACTGATCGACGAGGGACTCTGTGAGCACCCGCTCGGCGGCCATATGGTATCAGGCGCGGGCGTTGACCAGAACTATGCATTCAGAAGCTTCCCGCTCGATGAGGAGAACTGGGCATGCTACGGAGACTATGCGATTCCGGCACTCGGCGACGATGCAAACAGGGAATACATCAGAAGAGAGAATGAGAAGTATCAGTTAGGGTTCCTGAATCCAGAGTACTATGTAACGGATCTCGAGACAGAGAAGGCATCCTTTGTAAGCGGACAGATTTTCCAGTTTGCAGGATATATTTCTGCCGATGTGGATTTCCTGACAGCGCTTTATGAGCAGAATCCTGACGCACATATCGGCGTTCAGCTGCAGGCTGCGATCGATGATCCGGATGGCGGCACAGTGTCAGCATATCGTGCGGACAATCCGTTTGGTATGATGATCGGTTTCTCATCACAGGCATCAGAGGATGAGATCAAGGCAGCATGGATGTACATGGAGTGGATGACGCAGGAGGAGAATCTCTTCACGATGCAGTGGGGTATCGAGGGCGAGAACTACAACATGGGTGACGACGGACTTCCCGTTCCAGTGGCTGATTACAACGGCGACTGCAAGCAGGGCTTCAACAACTCCAAGGACTACTGGTGTGTGACGATCGAGGCAAGAAATGCTGGTACGATCGAGGAAATCATCGCAGCAAGCTCACCGAAGAATCTGCCGGATGACGTGACACAGGAGCTGATCGACAACTATTACAGAAAGGTAGAACTGGCGGAAAAGGGTCGTGCAGTCAGCGATTGTAACTTCGCAGTGGTACTGGATTCTGTAGGAGAGTATCAGGCTTCCCTGCTCGAGCTCTACACAGAGTACAGAGATCAGCTGACAATGTGTGATCCTGAGGAATTCGACGCACTGTACGATGAACTGGCACAGAAGTACGCAGACGCAGGATATCAGGAAATCGTTGACGAGAGAAAGGAAGCATACGAGGCTGGACAGTCCACAAAGCTTCAGAAATAAATAGCAAGAAGACTTCCGAAAAGAATCATAGCGGCCCCCAGCATTTGTTGGGGGCTGTATTTAAACGAAACTAGGAGTTTGATTTTATCAGCAAATGGGTTGAAACAGATATCCGTTTGTTGATAAAATGAAACTGCATTTCGTGAAAATAGACGTACAATTCGTGTGGAAAACTATTATTTTATATAAATTATGATAGAATGAAAATGCAAGGAGGATTTGGTGATGTTGAAGTTAGAGTATGACAAACAGGAAATTCTGGAGGTGATCGACAAAATCGTTAAACGGACGATGAAAATGGACCTGACCTGGGACTGGCCGTGCGGGGTGGCGTATTTTGGCATTGCCGATGCCTATGAGAAGACGGGCAATGAGGAATATCTGAAACTCTTAAAGGACAGGGTGGATGAGCTGATCGACCTGGGACTGCCGAAAGTATGGACTGTCAACGCCTGTGCGATGGGGCATTGTCTGATCACGCTTTACAAGGCGACAGGCGAGCAGAAATACTGGGACATCGTGATGAGCAAAATCAGCTATATCAGAAAAGACGCGCTTCGTTTTGGCGATCATGTCCTGCAGCACACGGTTTCTGCTGACAACGATTTCCCGGAGCAGTGCTGGGCGGACACGCTTTTCATGGCAGCCTTTTTCCTGCTGAGAGTCGGCGTGGAGCTTGCGGACGAGGAGATTATCGAGGATGCGCTGAATCAGTACTATTGGCACATCAAATATCTGCAGGACCCGGATACAGGTCTGTACTATCATGGATATAACAATATTACCAAAGACCATATGTCTGGATTTTACTGGGGGCGTGCCAACGCCTGGGCAGCGTTTACCATGGCGCAGGTGAGTGATATTCTGAAAAAGTGCTATCTGTACCCGAAGTATATGGATGTGGCGGGTTCCCTGAATGAACAGCTGGCTGCGATCAAGCTGCTTCAGACTGAGGACGGTCTGTGGAGAACGATACTGAATGACGAGAGCTCCTATGAGGAGATTTCGGCATCTGCAGGAATTGCGGCGGCGATGGTTACGCGGGCAAATCCCCTGCACTCAAAATATATCAACAAGTCGATCAAGGGAATGCTTGCAAATGTAGGCCCGGACGGCAGAGTCCTGAATGTGTCCGGTGGAACGGCGGTCATGAATGATGCGGACGGCTACCGCAATATTTCCCGCGATTGGATCCAGGGCTGGGGACAGGGACTTGCACTTGCATTCTTTGGCAAGATTCTCGTATCAGATGAATTGCAGAAAGACGGCGCACTATAATCAAAACAGCATCAGCCTTGCAATGCTCAGAGCATTTACGGACATATGTAACGGACTGTCGGGAGTGTATCTGCCATAACAGCATCGGGAGGGCGGACGCGGAGCTTAAAAATAGGAGAAGAAAATGAAAAAAGGAAGTTTTACACTGCCGGGCGAGGCAGGGTATGAGAAATTGACATTACAGCTTGCGGACAAATGGGGGGCAGATGTGATACGCGACAGCGACGGAACGGTGCTCTCCGATGAGATTACGAAGGCAGGCTATGGGATTTATTCGACAATCTGCATCATCAGAGACCACAATGAGTGGGCAAAGCAGAATCAGGATAAGCTGCAGCAGACTTTTTTGATGACGAATCCGGTGACAGCGGACAGCGATCATATTGCAATCGTGTTGATGGCAGACTTTTTTGAAGAGCAGTTTCGTGTAAATGACAGTGCCGATTCAATGAAATACTGGCAGGTCTATGACAGGACGACAGACACTTTGATTGATGTGTCAAAGTGGCGTTATGACAAGGAAAAGCAGGCGGTAATATTGGATGGTATCACGCCGTGGCACAATTATACGGTGAGCTTTTTGGCGTATCGTATCTGGGAAGAGATTTCCATGTACAACCATACTACGAATAATTGGGACAAAGAACACCTGATGCAGATCGATCCGGTGTATCCCGAGACACAGGCATACATGCTTGACTGGATGACAAAATGGTGCGAGACACATCCGGACACGACAGTCGTGCGCTTTACTTCGATGTTCTATAACTTTGTCTGGATCTGGGGAAGCAGTGAGCGCAACAGGCAGCTCTATTCGGACTGGGCTTCGTATGATTTTACAGTCAGTCCCAGGATGCTGGACAATTTTGCGGCAAAATATGGCTATGGCATGACGGCGGAGGATTTTGTCAATCAGGGGAAGCTCCATGTGACGCATATGCCGTGTGACCGCAGGAAGATGGACTGGATTGACTTTGTGAATCGTTTTGTAGTTGATTTTGGCAGACAATTGATTGACATTGTACATCAGTACGGCAAGAAAGCGTATGTATTTTACGACGACAGCTGGGTTGGCATCGAGCCGTACAAGCCGACTTTTCAGGAGTTTGGCTTTGATGGTCTGATCAAGTGTGTCTTTTCCGGGTACGAGGCAAGGCTCTGCTCTGGTGTCGATGTGGGCACGCATGAGCTCAGACTGCATCCGTATTTGTTTCCGGTGGGGCTTGGCGGGGCGCCTACTTTCATGGAGGGCGGCAATCCGACCCTGGATGCCAAGAAGTACTGGAACAGTGTGAGGCGTGCGCTGCTCCGGTGTCCGATTGACCGGATCGGGCTTGGAGGATATCTGCATCTGGTGGAGGATTTTCCGGATTTTGTGGAGTATATTGCCAAGATTTCTGACGAGTTCCGGTCGTTGAAAGAGCTTCATCATGCCGGAAAACCGTACAACTGCCATACAAGAGTGGCGGTGCTGCACTTCTGGGGGAGCATGCGTTCATGGTCATTGTCAGGACATTTTCATGAGACATATATGCATGATCTGATACATATCAACGAGGCGCTCAGCGGGCTTCCATTGGAGGTAAGCTTCATCAGCTTTGAGGACGTGAAGAGCGGTGCGCTGGAAAATGTCGATGTCGTGATCAATGCCGGCATGGCAGGCAGTGCATGGAGCGGCGGCGATGCGTGGAAGGACGAGGCTGTGATTGAAAAACTGACGAGATGGGTGTACGAGGGCGGTACATTGATCGGCGTGGGAGAGCCCTCGGCAGCGGCGGGATATGACAGCTTTTTCAGAATGGCGCATGTGCTTGGTGTCGACGAGGATACTGTCGACAGAGTGTGCCATGGAAAGTGGGCCTTTGAGGTGGATGAGGCTGCTGCGGATAAGGTGATACCCAGGGGCGCGTCGATTCCTGAGGGCGCAAAGTGTCATCTGACGGATGGAAAAGCTTCTGTGTTGGCAGCACATAATGGCAATCCGCTGCTGGTAAGAAATTCTTTCGGCAAAGGACAGGGAATTTATCTGTCGAAATTTACTGTGAACAATGCCAACACGAAGATGCTGCTGAATCTGATCTTAGATGCGGGCGGCGAGGCGATAAATGGCCTGTATCTCACAGACAACGCGGAGATGGAGTGTGCCTTTTATCCGGAGAGCAGGACTTTGATTGTCATCAACAATGCCGAGACGGCGCAGGAGTGCAGCATTCATACGGAGTATGGCGTGGAGAAGGTGCGGCTGGAGGCTTTTGATACGGTTATTAAAAAGATATAGGATGTTTTAAGTCAGTTATTTTTTTACAAATCTAATGCAGATATAGAGAATTTGGACTTTAACCTTGTTAATTCGCTGCACCTCCCATATAATAGAAGTGTATGGGAGGTGCAGTTTATGGGGATTTATCTGAATCCGGGGAATAAGAGTTTCTGGAAACAGATTAAGGATAGAAAGTATACGCAGGCGCTTGAGGGGTATGTGGGTGAGATTTTGCTGGTGGGCATTAACTATGACAGAGAAAATCCGGATAAGCCGCACAGCTGTGTTATCGAGAAGGCAGCGATCGGATAAGGATGAATGTGGGCGTTGTATGTAGTAAAAAATCGAAGGGAGAAAGGTAACGATGGTAAAAGGATTTAAAATGAAGCTTTTTGAGGGACAGGAAGAGGAATATGAAAGACGTCACAATCTCTTGTGGCCGGAAATGAAGGATATGATTCATGAGCATGGCGGAAAGAATTATACAATCTTTCTGGACAAAGAGACGTTGACACTCTTTGGCTGCATCGAGATCGAGGATGAGGAAAAGTGGGCGCAGGGCGCGGACACGGCAATCAACCGCAAGTGGTGGGATTACATGGCTGACATCATGGAGACCAACCCGGACAACAGCCCGGTATCTGTCGATCTGAAGACAGTATTTCACCTGGACTGATGTGAATCAGTGATTTTGATAAGACAGGACTTCTGCGGGAGTCCTGCTTTTTTTGTGCACAGGCCCATGCCGCTAAGGCGGCGCATGGGGTACGCGGCGAGTAGGAGGAAATTTGCAGTTTTGTAAAGGGTATAAAATTTTGCAACCCGCTATTTATCGCTATTTCCCAGCATTTTGCACACAAAATGAGTGACAAAAATTTAAACCGATTACAAATTGCACAATTTCGTGTAAAGTGAAATTAGATTAAACGAGCGGCAGTGACCAGTCAAGTGCTGCTTTGATAATTGAACAAAATTTCATAATGAGGAAGGAGATGGGTTATGACATGAAAGGAAAACAAAAAATGAAGCCTGTCCAGAGGAAGCGGAGTATAGGTTCTGTCATGAAAGATAACTGGCAGCTCTATGTGTTAGTTCTTCCGGCGGTCATCTACTTTTTTGTATTTCATTATCTGCCCTTGTATGGTATCCAGATTGCGTTTAAGGACTACAAGGCGGTGAGCGGGATTGCAGGAAGCGAGTGGGTGGGGCTGAAACATTTCAAAGCGTTTTTCGATGCCTACTATTTTAAGAGACTGCTGACCAACACACTATTGCTGAATCTGTACAATCTGCTGTGGAGCTTTCCGGTTCCGCTGATTCTGGCAATCCTGCTGAATCAGATCAGGGGAGAGAGAAAGAAACGGTTTATCCAGACCAGCATCTATGTGCCGTACTTTATTTCAACAGTTGTGCTGGCAGGTATGTTGTACATTTTCTTATCACCCACAAGCGGTATTCTGAACCTGGTGCGCAATGCTATGGGATTTGCATCGATCGACTATATGTCAAGTTCCTCCGCATTCCGAAGCATCTACATTATTTCCGGCGTGTGGCAGTCCGCGGGATACGGAACGATCCTGTACATAGCAACGCTGTCCGGTGTGGATTTGTCTTTGTATGAGGCGGCAGAGATTGACGGGGCGAGCATCTGGCAGAAGATTCGCTATATCGATGTGCCGAGTCTGATCCCGACGGCAGTGATGGTGTTCATACTGGACTGCGGCAAGATTCTGAGCAGCAATACGGACAAGGCGCTGGTCATGCAGACAGCAGGCAATATACCGACTTCCGATATTATCGGTGTGTACGTCTACAATGTCGGTCTGGGGAGCGGACAGTTTTCCTACACTGCGGCGATTGGTCTGTTTGTGAACATTATCAACTTTATACTGATTGTCGTGGTAAACAAGATATCCAAGAAGACAGCGGATGTGGGATTGTTTTAGAAGGGGGTTTGGTGATGAGTAAGAAGTCTTTCAAAAATATGAGCGTGAGCAATCGTGTATTTTATATATTTAATACAATATTCTGGATTGTGTTCATGTTTCTGATCCTGTATCCCCTTTATCTGGTGTGTATTGCATCTGTGTCAGACCCGGATGCGATCGTCAGAGGGGAAGTAATCTGGCATCCGGTAGATTTTTCACTGATCGGGTACAGCGCGGTGCTCAAATATAAGGAGCTGTGGTCTTCCTATGGAAATTCCATTCTCTATACGGGAGTCGGTATCTGTATCAGCATCGCGGTCACGCTGGCTGCTGCGTATGCACTTTCGCGCAGGCATTTTCCGGGGAAGACGGTGATTAATCTTTATTTTATCATTACGATGTTTTTCAGCGGCGGACTGATTCCTACGTTTCTGGTGATGCGGGATATCGGATTGTACAATACACGGTGGATCATGATTTTGATGGGATGTGTCAATGTGTGGAATCTGATGGTTGCAAGAACTTATATTCAAAATTCCATACCGGAAGAATTGTACGAGGCTGCCATGCTCGACGGGGCGACGCATTTTCAGTATTTCGGAAAAGTTGTGCTTCCGTTGAGCAAGACAATCATTGCCGTGTTGGCGGTGTATTATGGTGTGGCAAAGTGGAATGACTATTTTACGGGACTTGTGTATCTGAGAGACAGGGCACTTTTGCCACTGCAGACAGTTTTGCGGGAAATTCTGGCAACTTTGCAGGTGGATATGACTGGCGATTATATGATGTCGATGGCGGACAGCGCTGCATCCTTGCAGGAGGCTGTGCGAATCGCCAATGTGTCGAAGTATTGTATTATTGTGGTGGCGACTGGACCGGTCGTTGTCCTGTATGCGCTGATGCAGAAGTATTTTGAAAAGGGAGTCATGATTGGCTCGCTGAAAGGTTAATAATAGAAAGTATAGGAGGATTTTGAGAATGAAAAAGAAGGCGATTGCGTTACTGTTGGCGGTATCTATGATGGCAGCATCTCTGGCTGGCTGTGGAGGCGGCAGTTCAACCGCAAACGATGCGGATGTGTCTGCACAGGGGACAAACAGCCAGAGTCAGCCGGGTGCGTCAGCTGACGCATCTGGCAATTTCAATAAGGAAGGGTATCCCATTGTAAATGAAGGAATTACTTTGAAGGTAATGCTGGCAATCAGGGACAGTGATACGATGATTGCACCAGAGCAGATGCCGGCTGTGCAGAGACTGGATGAACTGACTGGCATCAAGACAGAGTGGGAAGTAATCAAAAGTGCAGACTGGAGTACAAAGCTGAATCTGATGTTTGCCTCCGGGGAATACCCGGATGTCATCATTGCGCCGAATGGAACCGTGGACGATGAGGAGTACGGTGTCAGCCAGCAGCTGCTGATTCCATTGGATTCTCTGATTGAGCAGTATATGCCGATCTACAATGAGCGTGTGAACGCGGAGGATGATGACCCGACAGTCAGCCTGGTTGCATCCGACGGACAGACATATTCTGTCGGATACCTGGTAGGACAGAATATTAACACCAATCAGCACTATTTCATCAATCAGGAATGGCTGGATGCGCTAAATCTGCAGACTCCCACGGATGTGGAATCCCTGACAGAAGTTCTGCGCAGGTTTAAGACGGATGACCCGAATGGAAATGGACAGGCGGATGAAGTTCCTCTGGAGATGGGATTGGACACAGGGTTTTATGGCATTCGCTATATTTTGCCTCTGTTCGGGATTCCATGTGACCCTGAGAAATGGATTTACATTGACGATGACAAGAAAGTGCAGTTTGTGGCTGCACAGGATGGTTTCCGCGCTTGCATGGAATGGCTGAGTATGTGTTACAAAGAAGGGCTTGTGGACGCAGAGCTGATGTCCCAGGATCTGAATACGATTGAGACCAAGCTGAAAGCAGGAAATATAGGATTTTTTGCAGCATGGCGGCTGAAAGCGATGGGCTTTGATGACGGTGTGGCAAAGGATTGTGTATTCTGGCTGCCCGACAGCAGTGCGAGCTGTTACAGGTATCTGGAAGTGGCAAGACCTGCGGCGTTCGTCACTGCCACAAACCGGAATGTGGAAGCGACGATGAGATGGCTGGACGCCACACTGGAGACGGAGACACAGTTTTCCATGTATTATGGAGAGCAGGATGCGACAGATGGTACAGGTTGGAAATATAATGAGAACGGCAAAATTGATTCCATCAATGACGGCATGGTCGAAATCCGCAATTACCCGGACTGCAACATGATGTTCTTTGCTCCGGGAAAGTATCTCTCCGATATCTTTAACATGCCGGAACAGCGCCTGGAGAAGACAGAGTATTCCCTGAAATCTGATGAGTCAGGAATTATCCAGAAATATTCCAATGACTATCTGGATATGGCACCGTTGACTTCAGAGCAGTTACAGAGCAGTACTTTGACAGAGACCGATATTAACAATGCAGTGGTTGAAAATATTGCGAACTTTGTGGTAAATGGCGTGACGGATGACAGCTGGAACAGTTTTGTATCTATGTTTGACGGCATGGGTGTGGCTGACTATGTTCAGATGTATCAGGAAGCAGTCGACAGAATGGATATCGAATAACAGGACTTAAGTATAAGTATGACCATGCCGTGATAATGCATGGTCATACTTGCTTTTGATAGCATGTATCTGTATAATGTAGGAAAATAGATTATAGCATTTTTCAAACACGCTATAGGGTGAGGAATCATGATGAACAAACTGAAGAAGATGAAAGAAGAGTTAAATTCCCATAATATATTTTACTATGTTGTCACGTTTTTTCTGATTGTGATTCTCACCATAGCTGTCATGGGCGGTTATCTCTATCGGTTTTATTATAAAGCAATTTACTCGGATTTTCTGAATCAAAATATTCAGCATCTTTCTGCAATTGTCAGCCGTCACGAAAATGATATGCAGATTGTGGATGATATTGTGATGCAGATGAGCTTGTCTGGCGACACCAGGTGTTTTCAGTTGGATGAACAGCCTCAGAAAGCGCTTAAACTGAAAGATCAGTTAAAGCGGTATACTGCTGTCAGTCAATTCTTTAACATGCTTTTATACCAGTATCACAGAGACGAATATATGTTTAACGGCAGCACTTCTGTGAGGACAGATTATTTTTTGCAAAGCGGCTGCGTGATGGAATATGTCTCACCAAAAGAACTGGGGGAGATGTTGGAGGAAGAGTCTTTGAGCCTGCGCATATTACCGGAGCAGGCAGTGGAGGGGGTATGGATGAATTATTATCTTGCTTATAGAGAGAAGGTACTCTTTTTCCGGACAATTCCGCCCCAGTGTGAGGAAACATTAGTTTTTATCGTTCCGGATTCTTATTATGACAAGCTTCTTTTCAGTGAAGAAGAAGAACGGCGTAAAGATTTTTTGTATTATGACGGGCAGCTGGTAGTGGAACGAGGAAACAGAAATGTCACAAAAGAAGAGCTTTGTGTACTGCTTTCGAAGATGCAGGAAGGCAGCAACAGGGTTCGGATCAGCGGTAAACAGTACTTGCTAAGTGTTTCAAAAGGGGACAGTGGCATTCTTTATGGCAGTTTGCAGTCCATGAGTGTTTTTCACGACCGGTTTATGAGCAGTCAGTGGGGAATCATCTTCATGATGCTGATCTGTGCGATACCGGCAACTTTTGCGATCGTGATTTGGTCTGACAAGATTATGAAGAGAGTGAGGAATCTCAACCTGCTGTTGAACGACGAGGCGAACTATGACCTCGGAAGCATTGAGAACGGTATACAGACATTGGTCACGAGCCATAAGGAATCAGAAAAGGAAAGTCTATATCTGAAAAAGACAAGATTTGTCCGCGACTTTATCAGGGGCAGTTTTTCACAGCGGGAAGACGCGGTTGAGGCGGCACAAAAAAGCGGGCTTCATATTGATTACAGGCAGTTTTTGGTATTGCTGATCAGGAACAGGGAGATGAATAATGAGAATGAGGCGTACTCTGATATGCTGGATATGATCGGGCATGAGAGCAGAGTGGAGGGATATGGCGTTCATTTGATCAGCAACAACCAGAACCTGTTTGTGCTGTTTGCCGATGGACAGGAGGAGATCGAGTCGGTCCTGGAGACGATTCTGGCAATCGAGAGGACATACTGTCAGGATTATGTGATTGCAGTCAGCGACTATCATGCTGCCTTTGAGGAGAGCTCCAAGGCATATCTGGAGGCAACCACAGCATTTGACAGTCATCTCCTGCTGGACAGCAGCAATATTATCCGTTTCAGGGAGGTGTCACAGAAAGACTATGTCAGTTTCCTTCCGGAAAATTATCTCTACAGACTCCGGTATGCTATTCAGAACAATGACAAAAAAAGTGTAGAAACTGCCGTGATGGATATCTGCAATCAGATGAACAGCGGGAAGGCTTCGCTGTACGCATTTCGAATTTTGTACAATGATATCATTCATGTGTTGTTGACAGAATGGCGCGGTGATAAAAATGAGCTGAATGATTTCTACAATGTGTTTACGCTGTCAAAATGCCTGAACATGCAGGATTTTTATGAACTTCTGTGTGAGGCATGCGATGTGATCATCGACAAGCGATCGGGAATCGCAGTGAAAAATTCTGATGTGATTGAGGAGGCGGTGGCGTACATGCAGGCGCATTTCTCAGACCCGGAGCTGACGATGAACGCGCTGGCCGAATATCTGGGGATCAGTTCAGTGACGCTCTCCATCGAGTTTAAGAATGAGATGGACGTCAGTCCGTCGGACTATCTGGCAAATCTCAGGATGGAGAAGGCAAAGGAGCTGCTGCGTGATACGAATATGCTTGTCAAGGATGTCAGCGCGGCGGTGGGATATGAGGATGCGCATGTGTTTATGCGCCGGTTTAAGAAGTATGCGGGCATGACGCCAGGGCAGTACCGTGAGAGATAACAGAAGAGGAGGAGGACAATGAAGATGAGAATGATTCAGAATCTCAATGAAGGATGGGAGTTTGCGCTGCAGAGAAGCGGGGAGGCGCTCGTGTACGCTCCAGTCAGCATTCCGCATGACTGGGCGGTTTCTTCCCCGATGAACCGCGGCATGGAACAGGGGGAGCAGCAGGGCTTTTTCGACCGCTGGGGGATTGGATGGTACCGGAGGAAGCTGTGCGTGGAGAAAAGAGATAAGATGCACTACTTTCTCTGTTTTGACGGAATATATGAGAATAGTACTGTATGGGTAAATGACAGGGAGGCTGGGGGCAGAAAATACGGATACAGCAGTTTTTCGCTGGATATCACAGCCATTTTGTCAGACGGGGAAAATGATGTTCTTGTGAAGGTTGACAACACGCAGGTTCCGGCGGACCGCTGGTACAGCGGGGCCGGAATTTACCGAAAAGTGTACCTGCTGGCGGTTCCTGCACTGCATTTGCAGGAAGAAAATGTGAGACTGGAGACTGCGGTAGAGGGCAGGGACGGCATATTGAGAATAATGTGCGGCACAGAGGAGCCTGTCAGGGCTGTTTTGAAAAAAGACGGAAAGTTTTATGAGGCGGAGAGCGCTTTGCGGGAGCGGGACGGCATATCGGAAAGCACGATTGAGATTCGGGTTCCAGACGTGGAATTGTGGGACGCCTCCAGCCCGGCGCGCTATGACCTGACGCTGCAGCTTGTGGAGGAGGAAGCAATCGTCGACGAGATTGTCTTGAAAGTTGGTTTTCGGACAGTGCTGCTGACACCGGATCAGGGATTGTTCATCAATGGGATACCGACGAAGCTTCGAGGGCTCTGTGTTCATCAGGAGGCCGGCGTATGGGGAACAGCAGTGACGGAGGAGATATGGCGCGAAAGGCTTATGGAATTAAAGAAGATCGGCTGCAATGCACTCAGGCTGGCGCATCATATCTTTATGCCTGAAATGCTGGATTTGTGCGATGAGCTGGGATTTTATGTCTACGAGGAGTGCTTTGACAAATGGACAGGCGGCGCGTACGGCAGATACTACGAGACGGAGTGGGAGAAAGACCTGACATGCATGGTAAAGAGGGACAGGAATCATCCCTGCATCCTGTTCTGGGGTGTTGGAAATGAGGTGGAGAACCAGGCCTATCCATCCATGCTTGCCCTGTTGGAAAAACATGTATCAAAAGTGAAAGAGCACGATCATTCCAGACCGGTATCGATTGCCATGAACCCGCATTTTGCCTATCCCGGACAGGAGACGGACATGGCTGATGTGAAGGACATCCAGCAGTTTGTGGACGAGATGAAGTCGGGAGAGATTTATGATATCGATGACCGGATCGCACAGATAAAATTGATTGCCCAAAAGGTGGACTTTTTGAGCTGTAACTATCAGGAGCAATGGTACGACAGGATTCACGCGGCAATTCCCGACAAGGCGATTCTCGGAACGGAGACATACATGTATTTCAGAGGCTATGAGGAGAAGTTTCAGAATTTCTCTGAAAAGATTCCGTGGTTTGATGTGGTGGAGCGGGATTACTGTATTGGCGGGATGATTTGGACCGGAATCGACTATCTGGGCGAGTCCATGGGATACCCGGCAAAGGGGTGGTCCGGTGCGCTGTTTGCGGATGACATGGAAAAGAAGCCGATGGCATGGCTGTACCAGAGCTACTGGACAAAAGAACCGGTAATCCGCTTTGCTGTGATGGATTATTCGATACCGGACGAGGGTGTGAAGGAGCACTGGGACAGCCCGCGCTATGTCACACACTGGGATTTTCCGCAGTTTACAAAGGCTGTCATACCTTATATGATCGCTACAAACTGTGAGCAGGTGGAGATTTTTGTCAATGAGCGCGCGTTTCTGCCACGACCGACAGCAGCGTATCCAAATCGCATGATAACGGGATTTTTGCCGTATTTGCCGGGAGAAGTGACCGTCATTGGCAGAAATGGCGGCGAGGAGGTCTGCCGTCATGTTGTGAAAACTTCCAAAATAGCTGTAAAGCTCGCCTTTGATGCGGAGGAACAGGAGGTTTCATGTTCACAATACCGGATACTGCGAAAGGTCAGGG
>CAMWTP010000052.1 GCA_947177165.1 uncultured Lachnospiraceae bacterium | reverse complement strand
TCGCCAAGCTCTAACGCTTTCATCGTGAATGTTGCCTTTGTTGTATTCTGTGTCAATGTACCCTCAATACCTGCATCATGTGCATCCACTGTAACAGTCTTTGTATCCTTGTCGCCCTTCAACAGATATGTCTCGTTGAACTTGGTTGTCTCAGATACACGGTCAATCTCTGTGAGGAGCTGGTCTACCTCGTCCTGGATTGTCTGACGGTCAGAGAGTGCGTTTGTGCCGTTGGAAGCCTTTACTGCCAGTTCGTTCATTCTCTGTAACATGTCATGAACTTCTGTCAATGCGCCTTCTGCTGTCTGCACTGCGCTGATACCATCCTCAGCGTTCAATGAAGCCTGTGAAAGTCCTCTGATCTGTTTTCTCATCTTCTCGGAAATTGAAAGACCTGCCGCATCATCAGCTGCTCTGTTTACCTTGTAACCAGAAGAAAGCTTCTCTGCTGACTTTGAGAGTGTTCCCTGTGTGATCCCTAACATTCTGTTGGAATTCATAGCTCTAAGATTGTGCTGTACTACCATAAATTTACCTCCTTGTTTTGCCTCCCCAGATATCCTTATCTGAGGTGTGCCGCCGAATAAATCCTTTTATCCTTTTTTGCGGCACGCGCTTTTATTTCCTTATTTAGTTGTATTTATAATATCCGACGCCGGCCGCTGGTTGGCGCGCCTGCTCATGCAGCCGGCTACGGTTATTAACAAATTATAGTATGCACGAAATTTATTGAATTCAGAAATGTGTTACTCATATTATGTTACTCATTCTTTATATCGGCAACTTTTTATGTAACTTTATATCTGTCATTAATCATACTCCAAAAAATGTTCTTGTGCAACCCTTATAAAAATATTCAGAATATTTTGATTTTTCTGACAATTTTATATAAACAAAGAAGCATTCATATAAATATTCTTTATCCTGATAATTAATCGCAATATTTATCTTATTTTTTATGTAATCCATTCAATTATGACTATTCTGTCTATTTTTACAGTAACGCAAAGAGCAGCCCCCCGCGGCTGCTCTTCTATCTTGTACCATTTCACATATCAATTTTATTTCCCAAACAGGCTCGCCAATTGCTCCATGCCTTCCATATTCGCAGAGGCTTCCTTGTTTGCTTCCTGTATCTGAATATACACTTCCTTGCGGTATACCGGTACCTCCTTGGGGGCACTGATACCTATTTTAACCTGCTCGCCCTTGATATCGAGCACTGTGATCTCGATATCGTTGTTGATCATCAGGGCTTCGCCCTTCTTCCTTGATAGTGCCAGCATATCTTTCCCTGCCTCCTTCTATAGTCTTATGCCTGTACTGCCTTCTGCGCCATCAGCTGCTCGTAGATGGCGTGCTTCACACTGTACGCATCGTCATCACAGATCAGCTGTACTGCTTTGAGGTTCTCTATGCTGACAATAATCGGCGCCTTGAGGTTCACCGTGGTCTTGGTGATGTCCTTGGGCACGGTCACTGTGACAAACATCAATATATTCTCACTGTCAAGATTGTCCCCGATCGGCTTTAGCAGCTCGGCTTCAAATTTCGGACTATAGCCCTGTACCACGAGGTCGGGATTCATGACTGGCAGGGCAAAGCCTGGCTCCTGCAGGGACTGCAGCCACTTGATGCTCGAGTCCGCCCCTTTCTCCTCGTTAAAGATCAGGGTGAAATCCCTCAGATCAGGAAAACCCAGTATGCCATGGTCAAAGCGGATGATCTTATCGTCCTCGATCGCAATCCTGCCAAATATTCTAGTATTTACTTCTACCATTTTACCATTTTGCTCCTTTCAAAGTTTGCAGCTCTGTATCATTTTATTATATGTGCCTGAACCGCGATGACCAGGCACGCGGTATTTCTCTGTTTATCAGCGTATAAAGTCAAGCAGGGAGGTCTGCATCACATAGCTGATCGAAGACAAAGCTGCCTGATAGGTCATCTCAATACTCTTGAGCTGGATAACGAGGTCGGTGTAGTCCGCGTCCTCATTCTCGCTGACGAGCTCGCCAAAGTTGGTCTGCTGCATCTCAAGACGGTTCTGCGTCAACTTAAGCCTGGCGAGTCTCGCACCACAGTCCGTCTCCGCCAGCTGTGTCTTGGCAAAGAATCCATCGCAGTCTTCGATGAGCGCATCACAGCGCTTGGTGATCTTGTCGAGCACGCGTGTCATCGCCTCCTCGAGCGCTTCCTTCTGCCTTGTGAGCTTCAGCTCATCATCGGTGCCATTGTATTTCTCAGATTCGATCAGCTTCTCGACTTCCTGCAGACTGCTCTGGTATCTGCCGTACTCCTCCAGCATGGAGATGACTTCCTCGACATCCCTGCCCAGCGCATGCGTGAACGCTTCGTCCGCGGTCGTGTTCACCTGAAGGGTCTGGTTATTTCCGACGTCGTACTCGATAATCTGCTTCCCGTTCTTGCTGGGATCGTCAAGGAAATTTTCATTGAACACAAGTATCTTATCTTTTCCCGATGCCGTCTTGCCTTCGCGCTCTGTATAGAAATAATGCACCGGATCGAGATCACCCTTTTTCCAGTCAGACTTTTCATAGGATACACGCATCTCCGTGTCTGCCGGGAGATGCTTAAACCGCTCTGCAATCGCCTCGCCAAACAGGATTTCACCTGTCTCTGCGATGTAGGAGATCTTGTTCGTATTCGCATCTCCCACCACCGACCTGTATGCGTCGTTGCTGCCTGACGCAAAGATGTTACCAGGCTCTATCGTAAATGAAGTCTCATACTTCTTGTCGAATTCCACGACATTTTTGCCCTTTGCATCCTTGGTGATATTGGTGCCGATAGTAGCGGTCTCCTTTGGCTCGAGATTGTCATTCGCTATCTTGATCGTCCCGTCGTCGCCGTAGGAGAACGTGATATCCGCCGGCCACGTCGCAGCTACTGGTGGATCTCCAGTTGTGATCGTCGCGTTCGAATCGCTGCTGTCCTTTCCCTTGGGAATCGTAACCGTATATGTATTCGGATCTCCTGCCACATTCACCGTAAATACAGCTTCGCTCGGAATCTTATCCGCGTTGACCGTGACATACGCCGATACCGATGTCGTGGACATCTTTACACCTGTGCCATCGAATTTCGCATCCGACATATATCCGATATCGATATTGGACTCATACTGGACAGGATCTAGCGGTTTGCCGTTTGCATCGAGTACCTTCTTCAGATCAAGATCCCCATACGCGAGACGCTTCCGATAGATTTCATTGGAGGAAATCTCGAAATCCCCCTCGACATCCACGTCCTTGAAGTTCCCCTCGTTGATCGTGCTGATATCCCCTGCATCGACAAAGGTCACCTTATCGATCGTGTCATTTGTAAACTGCTCTGTGATTCTGTTATACTCTTTCTTCGGCGCTGTCAGTGTCAGCGGCATATCGGTGCGGTAACCTGTAAAGATACTCCTGCCGCCGCTGTCCGCATTTCCTGTGGCATAAATCTCCTCCATCGCCTTTCTCAGATGGGTGATGACTGCCTCCCTGTCCTTTACTGTCTCATAACTGCTCTTCGCAGAGATGATATTGTTGCGGATATCATTCGTAAGAATTTTATTCACTGTAGAGAGCGCAGAGTCCGTGAGCTCCAGCCAGCTCTGGGCATCCGACGCGTTTTTCTCATAATACTGGTCAATCTTGTCAAGTGTAAAATTGAGTTTCAGGGAACGAATCGCGATAACCGGATCATCCGAAGGTCTTGTGATTTTCTTGCCTGTCGACATCTGGTTCGTCAATTTTTCCTGAAGCGCTTTATTGATATTCAGATTCCTAAGTGATGTGTTCTGCATCATCTTAGTCGTGATTCTCATTGCCATATATTTCCTCCTATTCTCCCGGCATAAGACTTTAGCACTGCTCAGCCTGTGTCTTTTACAGGCCGAGAAGTACTTCCCATGCTACACTCCAGTCTGCGTGATCAGCCTGTCATAGCAATCATTCAATACAGATATCATCTTACTCGCCAGATTGTAGGCATTCTGGAACTTAATCATGTTCGCTGCCTCCTCGTCAGAATCCACTCCGCTGACCGAGAAGCGGCTGTTTGCGATGGATTCCTCGATGTTTGCGTAGATTTCCTGGAAGTTGTTGGCACTCTGCGCATTCAGTCCGGAATCTCCCATGAGACAGATCAGGAAGCTCGCTGCATTGTTTCCCCTGAATGTCATTTTATCTTTATTGGTCGACAAATCCTTGAGATTGTCAATGATATCGCATTTCGCCACGCCGTCCACCTCGCCGGTGTGTGTGGCCAGTGTACTCGCGTCATTCTGGATTGATTTCTCCACATTGAAATTCCCTGCTGTCAGCATGAAATAACCTACGCCTGTAGCGCTGTCATAGCTCTTAGCAAGAAGCGACGCGCCCTTGAGGTCATACTGTCCTCCTCCCGCCAGGTTATCGCCGGTGAAGAAGATATCGCCCTCGTGCGTATTGCCGTTGTAATCCGTGGCGTTCTCCACGCCGTAGATCTCGTTAAAATGATATGCGTAATCGCGCACCCACTCGTTCATCTGCTCGAGATAGTACGGGATTCCCTGATAGTTCACCCGCTCGCCGACTCTTGCGCTGTTCCCGACAATCGTAGTTTTGGGCTTCTCGGGATTTTTGGATCTATCCTCCGACAATTTAAATGTATAATAAGTATTTCCATCCTCATCTGTCTCGAATGAGAAGCTGTCATAATAAAATTTCTCACCGCTCAGCGTGACCTGTCCGTTTGTGGTCGGAAGGGTGCTCTTGGACATATCGTTCAGATAGCTTTCTGTCGTCCTGACAGTCACCGTGTTGTTCAGCCTGTCAACTGCTGAGATCGTTCCGTGGAATGCCTCGTCGTTATTGCCGTCACGCATCTCGAACAGACCTTTGAGCTCTCCCCTTACGTTTCTGGCGCTGAGTCCCAGATCCGATTTTGTGTCTGTCCATCTCACATCGTACAAACCGTCGACATCGTTCTGGTTTACCTTCTGCCATGTCTTTCTCTGTACACACTCAAGTTTTCTGTAGTCATTGCCATGGACAAGCGTCTGTCCGCCTGCGATGGATACGATATATTCCTTGAGATTGGTGTCATCCCCGCCGTCATCCTTCACGACTTTCTCCTCGCACTGTACATCCACCACAGCGGAGAGCTGGTCGATCAACAGATCACGCTTGTCGCGAAGGTCATTGGCAACAGTGTTTCCATTTGCCTCCACCATATTGATCTGCTTGTTCAGGAGCGCGATCTGCTGCGCTACATTGTTGATCTCATCCACCTTGATCTTGATCTCATCGTTGACGTCGGTCTGCATTTTCTGAAAATTATTGTACAATATGTTAAAGTACTCGCAGAGATTTCCTGCTTTCCCGATAAATTCCAACGCATAATCCACTTCGTCTGTATGGTTTGAGAAAGAATCCATCGCGGCGTGATACTCGCCAAATATCGTGGTGAAACCTTTGATCTCGTTGGTTCCCCTCTCATCCATCAGATACTGTTCTATAATCGCGCAATAGTACTGCTTCTTATCATACTCGCCAAGCTTGGAATTGTTGGTCCAGTATTTTTCATCATAGTAGATGTCCCTGACGCGCTCTGCACCGAGCGTGTCAACGCCGGCTCCGATGCAGCCATGGCTTGCAAACGCACGCATTGCCGCAGATGCTGTCTGGTTGACAATCTGTCTGGAATAACCTTCTGTCTCGATATTCGCAATATTGTTGGCAGTCGTATTCAACGCCGCATTCGAAGCAACCAGACCTGAATACGATATATTTAACCCCATAAATGTTGATGCCATTTATACTCTCCTCCATATATACTTCCAGAACCCCCGTCCCCGGTGTTCTTCCGGCATGAAACTTTAGATTTTCCCAGACGGTGTCCTTCGAGCGCCTTAGAAAATCTCTTCATGCTTTACGCTCCCATATTTAACAGCGTGTCAAGCATGGAATTGATCACATTGATGTACCGGCTGGCCGCATTGTATGCGTTCTGGTACATGATCATATGCTCAAGCTCCTCGTCCGAGGATACTCCGATGACAGTCTGCCGTTCATTGTCAGCCTGTTCCATTGCAAGCTGCTCCAGACTGTACAGCTGCCCAAACACGTAACCCGACGATGTCGTCTGGGCGATCAGATCCTGATAGCACTTCTCAAAGCTGCTGATATCTGTCGCATAGGGATTCAGATAGATTCCTGCCTCCGCGAAAGCATCCACCAGCTTCTTGCCGATGTTGTAATCAACCGAATTCTCGTCCCCTGTAAATTTCAGCAATGAAGGGGACTGCAGGAGCGTCTGGTTAATCTGCATATTTCCACAGCTGTAAAGCGTGTTCGGCTCGTTGGCATCCTCCTCAATGTATCTCCAGTACATGTTGGGAACTGGTTCCTCATCATCGTCGTAGATCTGATAGAGTTTCACGCCCTGCGCCTTCAGCCGCTCCGCCTCGCCGCTGCTCATCGCCACCTTCTCATAAGCCGGGCCGTTCGCCTTCTGGAACATCTGCATCGGAGATCCATCCGGATTGCACAGGTACTTTGTCTTGGGATCACAGCTGTCTGCAATCACTTCGTTAATCTTGGTCGCGATCGCGTGCACGATATTGTCAAACTCTGCCTGCATATTCATGACAACAGACTTTGATATATAATCTTTGTAATACTTGAGTCCGTCCTGGTCATCATACGCATCCGCCTTAATCCCGAGCTTGTCGAGCTTCATGTCTGTACATGCGCCCACTTCGAGATCTGTGTAATTTGCCACATGATCTCCTCTCGCCAGCAAAAGCGCTCTGAGCGATCCGACATCAGTTTTTGCCGCTGTCGTGATCTCCTCTTTCAGATTGAAGACCTGCGCACTTGTGTAGTCCGGCACCCTGTTTCCCTTCGCGTCTGTCTTGTAGAGGAGATTCTGCTTCCAGTACGGTGTCACAAAACCGGTATCCTTGTCGGTGGTGAGCTCCATCTCAAACACATTCGCCTCCGTGACGAAAGCTATGCCGTTGAAGTTCACTGACACCGCCGAATTGTCCGCCTCATAGTAAGTAATGTTGCCATAACCTGCGAGCATGTCGAGCAGCTGATCGCGCTCATCCCGGAGATCGTTTGCATTCTCCACGCCGCCGATTTCCACCCGCATGATTTCTTTATTCAATTCATAAATTCTATTTCCGATGGAATTAATCTCTTTAACGGAATCCTTGATCTGGGTATTCAGATTGTTCTGATACTCCTGCAAGGAACTGTATACCGCCGTCGCATTCTCTATAAAGCTTGCTGCCTTTGACATCAGCATGGACATGTTTACGGTATTGTTCGGATCCTTTGACAGTTCCTGCATCGCGTTCCACAGTCCCGTAGTTCCCCACACGGACTCCTTAAACGCTGCCCCGTCAAGCTCACCTATAATATCCTCAATCTGGAGAATCGCCGAATAGGACACCTCATAATAGGATGATCTGCCGTATTCCTCGCGGTATGCTATATCAAGATATTGATCCCTGACACGTCTGCACTCTGCATACTTGGAGCCGGTTCCCACCTGCTGCACCCAGCCTCTGACTGTACGGCCTCCGTAAGTGTATGTTGTATCGGTATTTGCCACCTGCTGGCGGACATATCCGGGTGTATTCAGATTTGATAAGTTGTGCGCTACAGTGTGAAGCGCATTCTGCGACGTGCGCAAGCCGCTGTCGCCCAAATATAATGATCCAAACAAAGACATGGTATCTCACCTCGTGTTTCGTCGTTATTGCTTCGCGTCGAAACCACCATGTAAGATACCAAGCGATTGTCCGTTTGTATATGCATCTTTACTATAATTGGCTGTTTGCGGCGCAGACTTCATTGCTCGTATCATGTCGAGATTAAAATTTACCATATCCAGCCGTTCTGAGAGGAGCATCTGGTTCTTGCCGTTTGTCTCTCTCAGTTTGTCTATGGTTTTTCTCAAGTGCTTCTGCACGTCCTCAAGCTTGCGCTGCTGGTCGGGCATTGATTCGAGCATCTGAATCAGGTCTATTAGTTTCAATGTTTCAACATCCCTGTTAACTACGTTGGCAATATCAGCCAGAAATTTATCTCTCTTCTTCTCCATTCCCTGGATTCTGCCTACGATTTCCTGTTCTTCCTCCATGATTTTTCCCAGGCTTTCGATGTCTCCCGCCACGATGACGGAAGTCTTGCCCTCCGCGAGTTCCGCGAGTTTCTCATACTCTGCATTCTCGCCGTCGAGCACGTCAATCAAGTTTTCCAATAAGCTTGCCACCTGTACACCTCACTTAAAACAGGCCATTGTACTTCTCCAAAAGCTTTCCTGCAAAATCATCCACGTCTACCTCATAAGTGTCATTGTCTATACGCTCCTTGATGGAACTTACAAGATTCTGGCGCACGTCAGGCGTTGCCGAGAGTGCCTTTTTTGCTGCGGAAGCATCCTGAGCCGTCGCTGAGAGCATAAGCTGATCCTTGAAGCTTGCTCCTGCTGCCTTCTTCTCAGTTTTGGTTAACTTTTTCGTTCCGTAAATCTGCTGTATTTGATTATAGGCATCTATACGCATACCGGACTCCTCCTTCCCAACTAGTCAATTATTTATGTTATCAGTTCTTTTATATTTAATTTATCGGATTATTTTTCATTTACTTTATACTTTTTTGCAAATTTAATCCATGATACCTCTGTCCGTCTCTGTCTGATCCGCGCCCCGGTGCATCGCCATGATCTCTCTCACCGTGCGGAGAATATAGGGTCTGAGCTCCTCGATCCCCACCGGTTCATTGTAGAGGATGGCGCTGTAGCATGTGGATCCCACGAGCTCAATGATCATGAACACCATCACCTCGGGATTCTCAAATCTGCCATCATCCCCGAACATCGAGTGATAAATGTCGTAAAAATCAACATCACTGTCATCCCCGGACTCGATGAGAACACTCTTAAACACTCCCCAGCTGAGGTTCTTGGAGATAAATCCCAGGAGTGTCCTGTTCTCTGCAAGCTGGGTGATGATGTTGTCCACCAGAAAGATCACCCGCTCCTCAAGCCTGGTAATGTCTGTCGCCTGAAGAGCGAGGTCCGCTCTCTTGAAGACCTCGCTCGACTTGTGGGCTATCAGTTTGTTTCTGATATCATATTTGTCCTTAAAATACAGGTAGAAGGTCCCTTTGGCCACTCCCGCATCCGCCACAATGTCAGAGATGGACGTCTTATGGATGCCCTTGCTGGTGAAAAGTCTGAACGCGGTTTCCAACAGGGATTCCCTCTTGATCTGTTTGTTTTTATCTATTTTATTCATTTAATAACCTGTGACCAGTCGCTGATACCGATAAATGCCTTTGCCCATGCATCATAAGCCGCTTCCTGTGCGGTGCCGAGACTGTTGAATACAAGCTGTGACTGTCCAGAAAGTCTGGTGTCCACCTGCGGTTCACTGAAGCTTAACAGATAGATGATCTCCTCCACATAAGGGTTGGATTTGGCTGCCACGTAGGACGCATAGAGCGCTGCCGCCTGCACTTCCACTCCCTGCGCGTTGGTCAGGCCGATCTCGCTCAGGATCACATGTCTGACTGTGCCTGCCGGGCTCAGCATCTGCGGTGTCTGCAGATAGTTCGTGAGCAGCGAGAGATTCTGGAAGGTCATCATCTTGCCTGAGGATACCTGCGCCGCCATATAACCGCCATCCGGACATCCGGACATATCCCAGAATTTGGCATAGGTAAGCGGTACGGGATACGGATGCTGCGCTACGCCCCAGTCGATGTTTCCCTCGCCTGCGATCAGCGCATTGAACTTCTCCAGGAAGTCCTTTCCATCGATGTACTCATAATACTCTTTATGTCCTGCCGGACGGTTTCTATCCCAGTTCTGGTCGATACAGACAAACACTCTTGCGTTTGCATTCTGGCTCTTGATGGCGTTGTAGGCCACACGGAAGGTCTGCGCATACTCCCTGATATAGCTGTCCCAGTCTGTCCAGATCATATAGTTCCATGTGCGGACATTGACTTCATTTCCTACGATAAAATTCTCAACGGTAGAATTTGCCGCAACGTTTGACAGCTCTGCCGCGATCGCTGTGATGCCCGCCGGCTCTGACGCATTGAGCATATAATGCTGCGGTGTCACCGGATGGGTGTCTGTCGGTATGATCGCCGCCCTGGAATACGGGTTTGTGATTGCCTGATTGCCGCCGTTGTTCATAATCTGTGCTGTGGTGTATCTGCCAGCGATGACACCATTTGCATTCTCTGACATGTACAGATTGCAGAATTCCTTGCCCTGCTCTGACTTTAACGGCCTTGCCTGCCTTGCCTTGGTGTGTGTGGCCAGAATCTCAGGGTTCGTGATGTACTGCGGGTTTGCGATCAGCACATTCTGTCCGCCGGACTTGACTGCAAGGCCAAGCTTCGTGTAGAGTCTTGTCCCTGTGTACGGCACTGTAAAAGCCGGTGTGAGCGATGCGGGCGCTGATGCCACTGGCACTGCAGTGGGCGCTACTGCATACTCGTAAGGCTGCATCTCGAACAGATAGAGCACGCCGTCGTCACTTGCCGGTATCTCAGGCAGCGTCGCTGTGTAGGAAATGGTCGCCCTGTCCAGAAGAACGCTGTTTGCTGCCGTCGCAAATGCCTGATTCAACGCTTTTGCTGCGTTTACCTGAATGCCAAGCACCATGACAAACAGGACAAACAATATGCCGCATACGCGCTTTGTTGGTTTTGTTTTTCTCATCATGTCTCCTCCATCATTTTGTTTGTAACTATTTCGTAACAATTTCAGTATAACATCTTTTGTCCCAAACCGCAATGAATTTACATAACTTTCAGGAAATAAGGTTTGCAGCGCCGATCATTCCGGCATCATTGCCGAGTATCGCGCACCGGACCGGCGGCACAAAAGCCCTGTCCCCGCCAAAGCACAGGAAGCTCAGGTGTTCCTCCACCGGCTTTGTCAGACGGCTTCCCTGATTGCAGATGCCGCCTGACAGCAGCACAACATCCGGCCGGAAAATATTGACATAATTTGCGATGGCTTCCGCAAGATATGTATAGTAGTTCTCCACGACCTCCTTTGCCGCCTTATCTCCCCTGAGTGCCGCATCAAAAGGAATTCTTCCGTTCATATTTTCAACTTTCCCGTCGCACATCTGGTTGAGCAGTGATCTTCTGTCTGCAGCTGCGGCCCGTCTGGCATCCCGTATCAGTGCCGTAGCTGAGGCATATGCCTCCACGCAGCCGCGTCTTCCGCAGGTACAGGGTTCCCCTCCCAGTATCAGGCTGACATGCCCTAGCTCTGCGCCTCCTGCATTGCTCCCCTCAAAGACTTTTCCATTCAGGATAATGCCGCCGCCGACGCCTGTTCCCAGCGTGAGCAGGATTGCATTGGATACGTCTCTGGCCGCTCCCGCCTTCACTTCCCCCAGCGCTGCACAGTTCGCATCGTTTGATATGCGGATTTCACAGGAAAAGAATTTTCCAAGCTCACTCACAAGCGCCACATTCTCCCAGCTGATATTGTTGGAGTAACGCACAACGCCTGCCTCCGCGTCCACTAATCCCGGACTTCCGACACCGATGCCTGCAAGTGCACTTTCGTCTATCTTTAACTTTTCCATCAGCTGTTTTACGAGTCCTGCCATATCTGCTATGACTTCCTCCGCCGGGCGCTCCGCCCCTGTCGGTGCCGATGTCTGTGCCATGATTTTCTGGTTCTCATCAATAATTCCTGCTTTGATGCTGGTTCCGCCCAGATCAATTCCTGCTCTGTACATTTCATATCCTCCCATTTAAATATGATAGAAGTGCTCCGGCACAAAAAGTTTTCGGAGCACTTATGTATCTATGTAAGGTATATCAGTTTTTTCAATTTTTTGCAAGTGCTGAGCGTGAATTATTCTTTCCAATGTGAACCAGCCACCGTTGTTTACGCCCCATCTGACCGGGGCACAATCTGTTTCCTAAAGATTCTTAAAATGAATCGGCTCGATCTCCTCACTGAGCGGCCGCATCTCGTACTCGGGAAATCTGTCGAGCAGATCTTCCAGAATTGTTCCTGTATTGTACACGACATCATGCGCAAGCAGTATGACCTTTTTGCGTCCCAGTGTCGTCTCGACGCCGTTCGCGACGAGCTGTGCGGGCTCTGTCCCTGTCACGGCGTCCCCGATGCTTGCGTTCCAGTCGTAGTAAATATACCCCCTTTTTGTCATTTCCTGAATAATCTGTGCGTAAACCATGCCATTGTAGCTGTTGATGCTGCCGCCCGGAAACCGGAACAGCACTGCCTCCACGCCGGTCGCCTCATAGACGACTCTGCGCGCATGCTCGAAATCCTCCATAAAGCTGCCCACACTCTGGTACAGATTTTCGTAGTCATGCCTGTAGCAGTGGATTCCTATGGTATGCCCTTCCGCCACAATCCGCCGCGCAATGTCCGGGTACTTCTCCACATTCTCGCCGACGAGAAAAAAGGTTGCCTTGATATTCCGATCCTTCAAAATATCCAGCACCCGCGATGTATTCTCCTCCGACGGTCCGTCATCAAAGGTCAGGTACATCGTCTTCGGGTGAAAATAGTACTCAATGCCCTGCACAATGCCCGATGCAATCTTCTCCTGATACTCCTGTGAAGCGAGCTTTGCACACTCCTCCTTATTGCTCAGGAATCCGGTCTCAATCAGACAAGCCGGCATCTGTGTGCTGTCTGTCACATGAAATCCCGCGTCTCCCCGGACTTCCCGCTCCACTGCCCCTGTGCTCCGCGCGGTCTGCTGGGAGATAAGCAGCGCCAGCCGCCTGCTGTCGCGCTGTGTGTCAGTGCCGTCATACCACACTTCCATGCCATTGACACTCTTCACATCCGATGAATTCTGGTGAATGCTGATGTAGATATCTGCGTTGATGCTGTTGGCATTCTCCACCCTGTCCTCCAATGCGACATACTTGTCCGTGCTGCGTGACATCACGACCTCATAGCCAGATGTCTCCAATTTATCCCGCACAAGTCCTGCAATGGACAGGTTGATATTTTTCTCTATGATTTCTCCCTCAAAACAGCCGCCGTCATTTCCGCCATGCCCGGCGTCGATAAACACTACAGGCGTCACCTGCGCCGGTGTCTCCTTCTCCTCCGCAACCAGTTCCTGTGCCGTCTGCACCTCCACCAGTTCGCGCAAATCGATCTCGACAACCTCTCTCTCCTTTTTCTCAGGTGTGGCCCAGACTTCAATCGGCAGGACTCTGTCCGACAGGATAAACGCCAACAGTGCCGCGCACACAACCAGCGCTGCTGCCAGTGTCATCCTGCGCAGCCGTCTCTTATTCCTTCTCCTCTGCTCACAATACTCTGAATACTTCTGTCCAAATGATTTTCCCTCGTACATTATCCGCTGCACCTTCCTCTTTCGTCTCAATGCTCATCTTGATTCTCATGAATCCAGTTTAAAAGAAGGGTGCATCAAATTATCATCATTTTTGTATCAAAGTACCATCATTTTTGCATCAGATTTGCATACTTTACAGAGTTTTTACAGGCTTTTTACGAGGTTTTTAAGATATTTTCAAAAAAATTTCGTTAATTCCTTCATAATATCCGACCGTGACGATTGTCCTGTCGTCACCCATGCCTGAAAAGACATATTTTTTGAAGTAGGGCGTCGTCTCCAGCAGAGGATTGTCTGACTCATACGCTGCCGGCGTGTCAAGTCCCATATAGTTTCCCCATGCCTCGATGATGGCATCCGTATCAATGTCTCCCCACAAAAGTGAGGTTCTGGCATAAAATTCATAGATTTTGCCGTCGTCAGCATCAATGTAGGCGTCGATCAGCCTGTTTTCCTTATCCGCGTTTTTCTGGCTGTTTGACAGTTCCATCTTCCAGACTGCAACGTTGTTGCGCGGCTCCAGCACATCAATTGCAGAATACAGTGTCGCATTATAGGAAGCCGCATTCACGTCCCTGACATCCCCCGGCAGAATGTTCAGCTCCTTGAGCATCGCCAGACCTTCATTGCAGGCCGCATAAATCTGCCCGTCCGTGATTTCATTGCCCGACGGCCCGTTGTATTTGCGCACAAACGCGTAAGAGCCCTCCAAATCCTCATAACCCAGACTGGCGTTTCCAGCATAAAAGGTCAGTGAATTCTCACTCTCCGAAAGCGCCTGACTTCCGAGACATCTCGACAGGATATAGAGCTTTTCGTTCGCGTTCATCTGGTAGCGGTAGCCCTCTCCGGCCTCCATCACCAGCTCAATATGCGGCTCGTTCAGGATTCCCTTGTCCTTGTACTTTGCGAGTGCCTCCGGTCCCCATATGGAGACTGCGATCACAAGCACTACTGCCAGGAAAACTGCAAAATATCGCGCCGTATTTCTCATGTATATCCCCCCAAAGTGAATCCGATGCAGGAGCCCTTCCCCTGCTCGCTCTGTATCGTCAGCTCACTGTGATGAATCTTTAAGATTTCCTCGCACAGTGCAAGTCCGAGTCCTGCGCCATTCTTGCTCCTCGAGCGGGATTTGTCTACCATGTAGAACGCCTTTGTGATCTTGCGCTGTTCCTCGACCGGTATGCCGATTCCCTCGTCCTCGACCTCAAAGCGGTAGCCTTCGTCAAGCTTTCTTCCCCTGACAGTAACTGTGCTCCCCGCCTCAGACGCCTTGCAGGCGTTGTCAATCAGATTGACAAGCACAGTCTTAATCAGATTGATCTCCACCAGCACAATGTCGTCATCGTAGGCAAATTCGAACTTCATGCCGCGGTTTTCCTCCGCAAACATCTCCCGCAGATACTCGAAAATCTCCGCTGTGCGGACAGCCCCCAGCTCCGCCTCGTCCTTCTTTGCCACAATGATATCCAGCAGGCGGAAGGACATCGCCTCAAGGCGTTTTCCCTCCGTGTAGATGTAATTGGCTGAGAGAAAACTTTTTTCCTCGTCCAGCTTGTGCGAGCGAAGCAGGTCGGCATAGCCAATAATCGCGGTGAGCGGCGTCTTGAGCTCATGGGCGAAGGCTCCCATAAACTCCTCCTTCGCCTCGTTCTCCACCTCAAGCTTCTCGATATTCTCTTCCAGCGCATTCGCCATGTCGTTAAAAGCGCACGTCAGCTGACCCAACTCGTCGTTACTCACCTGTCTTGCCCGGTATTCATAGTTCCCCGCCGACATCCTTATCGTTGCCCTGGTGAGCAGCCGGATTGGCTTGGTCAGAAGCGAGGCAATCAAATGCATGATCGCGGTGCCGATCAGCAGCATGACGAGCGTCACCTTCCGATACAGGGAGAATCCCATCGCGCGCTCTGTGAACACATCGGAAATATCTTTCATCGTTTCCAGATAGAGGATTCTGCCGAGGGAACTGATCGCTGCGCATGTGTGGATGTAGTAGCCGTTTGATGTCTCGATAATGCGGTATGTCTTGGTGTCCGTCCAAGTCTGCTGCAGGAGCTGTTCGTCCGCGTCAAAACCGTCGCTCGTGTGCAGCACTTTCTTCTGCCCATCGGCAATCCGAATCAGTCGACTGGTCGTCCGCCCGCTCCGCTCGAGATTTGAGGCGATCTCCTCCACGGTACTGTCGGGAAGCACGCTGTACTGCGCCGGCACATTCAGGGCTGCCGTCTCAAAGGCAAAGCTCAGGATATTGCTCTCGTCGGATGCCTGCCCCACTTCCCGCGCAAGCGAAGTCTCAAACACATAATTTACGAAATAAAATCCGCTGAATCCAAGCGCCAGCGCCATGACAACGATGGTCGATAATAGTAACTTCAGTGAAATTTTCATTGTCTAATCCGATACCTCCAGACGGTAGCCTACTTTGTATACTGCTACCAGACTGTGTTCCCATCCAAGCTTCTTTCTGAGGCGCTGGACATGCAGGTCCAATGTGCGGCTGTCGGCAAAATACTCGCCCTCCCACACCTTCTCATACAAGGTCTCGCGAAACAGCGCGACATTTTTATTTTTCATAAAGAGCACCAGCAGCCCAAACTCCTTGTTGGTCAGCTCAACGGGTTTGTTTCCCTTCGTCACGCGGTGCGCCTCCACATCGACAGTCACGTCCCCCGCCGTGAGCCGCTGTTCCGCCTTGTTGTACCGCCTGAGAACCGCCTCCACGCGCGCGACCAGCTCCACCACGTCAAAAGGTTTTACGAGGTAGTCGTCCGCTCCGAGTTTCAGGCCTTTCACTCTGTTCTTGACCTCGTATTTTGCCGTGATAAAAATCACGGGAATCCCGAGCGGGCGTATGTACTCCATGACATCATAGCCGTCTGCTCCGGGCAGCATGATGTCGAGCAAAACCAGGTCAAAGGCCTCCTTTTCAATCAAATCGATTGCCTTCAGCCCATCCTGCACTGCCGTACAGTGATAACCCGCCGAGGATAAATTTAAATCGATCAAATCACAAATTGGTTTTTCATCATCAACGATCAGTATCCGTATCATCTTCTGTTTTCCACCCCCAATAAGCTCTCGCTTTCTCCACAACACTCTGCATCGTATCTTCCTCGCCGCACTGATACTGGCTCTTGATCTCCGTATCTGCCGAGAATCCGCCGGTTCTCTGGTAATAGATGCTGTAATCATTCACTATTGCAAGCCTGTGCTCCTCGTCCTCATAGCTGTATCTTGCCAGCACAACGATGTCCTTTAGTCCGTCGCCGTCAATGTCCCTGCAGTTGATGCCCTTGAGCGCATAGAGATTATCGTAATCGCCCATGGGCTGAAGCATCGACAGGATATAGTCCTGCTCGTTGACAAGATAGATCATGAATACATCATAATCCGCAATATGGTAAGTTCCCGGCACGACCTGCAGCTTTCCAAGCTTGCCGAAAGTCCTTGTGTAGCACTGCTCCGTAATAATCTGGAAATTGTGCTGCAGCAGCTCCTGCAGCGTGACAGCCGTGTACAAAAACTCTGTAGAATAACCATCCCTCACGAACGCGGTGATCGAGTCCGTATTCTGGTTCATGCCGAAGCGGTTGATCTTGTCCGAAATGCGGTAGTCCCTATAAAAAATGAGCCCCTCCGTATCCTGAAAGATGACATCTCCTATCCGGTATTTCCTGCCTTCACCTACTTCGCAGGAAGTGATCAGTATAATGTCTGTCAGCGTATCGCCATTCAGATCCTGAAATGCCACGGAGACCAGCTCCTGCGCAGGCTGCTGCATCCGTCCCAACACACAGCTGTTGGTCTCAAAGCGGTCTGTCTTATACACGATCCTGTCATCTTCATCCACAAAAAACAGCGCGAGGCGGTTGTATGTCCTGTCATATGCGGGAAGCATCAGCATCGGCGCTTCCATGTTCAATTTTAAATCGATTACGTCGGCATCGGGGTCCGCTTTCATCTGTCTTACCAGTTCGGTCTCCATCTCCTTTTGTTTGTCTATTTCGTACTGGACCGGGAAAATGTGGATGTCCACGATCTCAAAACCTTTTTCTGTGATATCACTCTTGTGTTCGACTGCCGCAAAGCGCGCATTGTACTCCTCGTACAGGGCAAGGGTATCTTCTTCGTCCCTGACTGTCTGTGCCGCGGATATTTGTGTCGCGGCTGTGTCCGCTTCTGCGGCTGCTGTGGACAGACGCGGTGTGAGCAGCCCCACTGCACAGAGCGCGGCTAAGAGCTTCGCTTTCTGTCTGAATGACAGCCGCCGCTGCATTTTCCTCTTTGGTAACATCATGAAATGCGCCTTACCTTTCTCTCTCTGAATCGTTCCTGATAAAACTCTGATCATTTCTATATTACCACTACCTGAAAACAAAAGTAAATAAAAGTTTTTGGAAAACACGAAATGGGGAATACCGAAAAAGCGAATCCGCCACTACGGATTCGCCTTTGATGGACAGACTGTCCTAATCGGAGACGGGAACTAAGAAACATTTCTCCGATACACTGCGACAGAAAGGATATAACAGAGCACAAACACCACAAGCACTGCGAGAGTGCTCACGAAATAGATGGACAACAGGCTGGTGTACATCATTTTGCCGAGCGCGTGCACAGAGAAATACGCAGATACCACCATGACCACAAAGGGCAGCATGTAGGCGCTAAGCAGCTCGTGCGCAATCGATGCGGAGAGCGTCCCCGCCGGGAATCCAAGCTTTTTGAGGACGAGGTAGCGCTCCTTTTCCTCAAATGAGTCATTGTAGAGCTTCATGAACATGATGCAGCCGCACGCGACAACGAACACCAGAAACATAAAGATGCAGAGCGAGTGAAGCACCTTCACCCAGTCGAGATCATTGTCAAACGGGTCGACTGCCACACGCGCTGTAAAGTTTTCATCCGTGTTGCTGATCAGGACATCTACCGCGGCGCGCGCCGCCTCAAAGGCCGTGTCATCTGCAAGCTTAAAGTTGTGGATATACAGCATTGTGCTCTGTCCTTTCATGCGCTCGTACTCACTGTCCGAGACAATGTAAAAGCATCCCATCTGCTTCTGCATATATCCAATGTAAGCGTCTCTTAAGGTCTGTGTCTCCAGATAGTCCTTATCGCCGATTGTCACAGGCACCGGCTTCTGATTGATGCGCAATGACATCAGCATCTGATGCGACAGCGCATACGTCTCATCATCTGCCGGTTCCGCTATGTCAAACGCCGCGCCCCTCTCCTGCGCAATGCGCTTCACATCCGAATACCGCACCACCAGATGCTCTGCGTCCGGACTCAGCGCCGTAAGCGACGTCTGAAAAGCAATGTCCCCTGCCCCGCCGATCAGCGCGGCAGCCCGATCCTCCAGGCCGCCCTGGTTCGTGAGCAGCTGAAACGTATACTGGTTGTCAAAGAGTATCATATTGTGATAGCGCTCCTTCATCGCAAAGCCGGTCGCAAGCGCCGTGATCGAGCAGATTCCCACAATGCAGACCATCGCGTATGTGCGGTAGTTCTTCCGCATGCGGAAGATCATCTGATTCACCCACAGGCACCTCTGCCCGCTGTACAGAAAGCTTTTATTTGCTGCCAGTGTCTGAAAGATCAGCGGAATCAGACCGCCGAACAGCAGATATACACCGACGATGACAAGCACGACAGCCAGCAGTGCATTTCCCAACATATCCTTTCTGCTGCCATCATTTGCCAGATAGTATCCCGACGCGAGCACGCCCACACCCAGCACGGCCTTCACAGACAATATCGTCTTTGGCATGCGCACATACTCGTTCTGCCTTGCCGCCGAAATCATATTGAGCACGCTGCTGCGTGTGATGTTCCAGTATCCTTTCAATGCAAAAAACAGATACATGAGCAAAAATGACACTCCTGTCACTTTTACTGCCTGCCACGAAAATCCAAACCTGACATCGATCGCGATGTCGGAGACAGCGCCCATGATCAGCTGAAACAGTCCTCCCAGCAGTGCACCGAAACCAACTCCCACCACGAGCGCGGTGATTCCCACAAAGCTGATCTCAATCACATAGAGACTGCCGATCTTCCTGTTTGACATTCCCATGAAAATGTAGATGCCGATTTCCCTCTTGCGCCTTGTCAGAAAGACATTGGTCGCATACCACAGGAAAAAAAACATAAAACAGCCAAGCACGACGGACACTGTCTGTATCAGCATGTCGATATACTGCTTGTTATGCGCTCCCAGTATTGCAAACGATTCTGAATAGATGATATTCTGAAAATTAAACAGAACCAGTATCGTGAACGCCAGGGAGAGCACCAGTGACAGATAGCTCTTAAAACTATTTCTAAAGTTCATAAATGCAAGACGAAGCATTCTCATATATAACCTCCAATCGAAGTCTGCAAGTCGATGATTCTGTTGTAAAACTCTTTTCTGTCGTTTCCTCTGCTGATGCGGCATTTCATCATCCCATCACTCAGCAGATAGACGTCCTTCGCATACGAGGCGCAGTGCGGGTCATGCGTCACCATCAGGATCGTCGCCTGCCCGCTCTCATTGACCCTGCACAGACAGTGCAGCAGATCTTTTCCCGCCTTGGAGTCCAGCGCCCCTGTCGGCTCGTCGGCAAAGATAATCTCCGGATTGGTGATCAGCGCCCTGCACACTGCCCCTCTCTGCTTCTGCCCGCCAGACAGCTGATAAGGGTATTTGCGAAGCTGGGCTTCCAGCCCAAAGGCCGCTGCAAGTTCCCTTGTCTTTTCCAGAATCTGTTTTGCCGGCGCACCGTCGAGCGCTAACGGCAGCGCGATATTATCCTGCAGTGTCATGGTGTCCAGCAGATTGTAATCCTGAAAGACAAAGCCGATTTTGTCCTTTCTGAGTTTTGCCAGCTCCTTGTTTGAGATGTGCGTCACATCATGTCCGTCGAGCATGACCATGCCCTGCGTGGGCTTGTCGATTGTGGATAAAATATTTAAGAGCGTCGTCTTGCCCGAGCCCGACGGTCCCATGATCGCGATAAAATCATCCTTGTGAATGGTCAGATCGATCCCTTTGAGCACGGTCGTCTGAAAGTCTTTTGCGCCGTAGCTCTTGATCAGATTTTTGATTTCTACTACTTTGTTGTCGTTCATCTTCTATTCGGAACCTCCTCATGTGATTGTGATACAGAGCCAGCTTTATGCTTTCGGTGGTGTAATGACGCAGCAGATTCGCGGCAGTTCTTTGCCCTGTACGAATCCCATTGTAAGCTATTTTTTTGAAAAAATCCTTACATCCGCCTTACAATTATTATGATTGCACATTTTTTGGTTATGGCGTAAAATAAAATCAGAATTTATCATTCGCCGCAACGAAGTTTAAAATCAGGATAAATGAAGCAATCCATCTATTGTTCATTGCGGTGAAGCTCGAAAAACTGAAATGAGGATTACGATGGGAATTTATTATAACACAGGTATTAATAAATGAAATCCCCTGATGTGGTCAGGGGATTTCTTCAGACTTCAAGTCATATCTTGTATATCTACATCTTTTTCGCTATTCTTCTTATATATTCCCAATCGAAACATATCCGTTGGCTCCAATCTTAACTTTAATTTCTTAAAATCCATAAACTGCTGTGTCCTGGATAATTCCATTCGTCCGCTATCAAAATCCATTCGAATGTTAAACAGCTTAATTAAATCAAGCCCTAACAAGTTCTTGCATGCTCTGGAATCAAATGTTATATATATGGGAACACTGCCAAGATCCAAACCTTCTACAACAAAATTCTCTACCTGCAATAAGTAATATGTTATATGCGTTGTCTGATCTAATCCGGTTCCTTCCATAATATTACCTTTATATGTTTTCCTAAACTCTTCCTCTGTTAAATTAATACTAAACTCTCTCGCATTTAGACAAGTATACTGCGCACCAGTATCAAATTTAAACTTTTTAATCTTTGTCACCCGTTTGTTTCTTATTCCGGACTGATCCTTATTCGGTATGTTCGCTGATAAAAAGCAACTTAACCGAATTGCCGTATCTCTTCCAATATCAATTGTTGTATGTTCATTCTCTACCATCTAATCCACGCTTTTTGTACAAACTAACTCCACACTGTCAAAAATGGATGGTGCGTATTCGCCATCTACTATTGTCAGTATCCCCTTTTCCTGAAAAGCATCCTCCAGCTCAACCAGATTCCCGAGAGTTGATGGTACCCTCGATACTGCATACACAGTTCCATGCCAATCACTGTTGTAATTTTTGATATTGATCATCAAAAATTTGCATCGTCTGTATTTATGCTCCGCTTCAGTACAGGATATCACTTCATCGCTGTCTATAATCTCTAAATCATTCATCCTGTCATTCTCCTTTCCAATCTTACATCTCTTTTACATTTTATATCAGCAGCATAAAGAACGCAAGCAAAAAAATCCCCTGATGTGGTCAGGGGATTTTTTATCAATGATGTCAATTATGCCAGCAGCCCTTTCATCTCTGCAAAACGCCGGCCGTCCAGAATCAGACTTTGAATGGAACCGCTCCATAACTCTGCTTCGTCCGACTGTTCTCTTTCTGTGAAAGCATTTTCCGTCTCTTCGCTCTTATTTTCCTCTTCCTGCTGATCCTCTTTCTCGCGGATTTCTTCCTCTGGCGCGGAGTCCTCATCAATATGGTCGCGCTCATCCAGCTTATCCTGCAGACGCTCTGCGATCTCCTCTGTGCGGCTGGTGATACCGCCCTGTCCCTGTGCCCGCATGATGTCGTCCTCGTCAAACAGGGACTGCAGCTCCTTCTTCTGCTGCTCTGCCATCACAAGATGACGGCTGCCGAGGTGCGCGATCCGCAAGTCTCTTGCGTTGATTCTCTCCTGCAGCGCATGCGCTCTGTCTTTCGCCAGACTTTCGATTTGATTCTTATAATCCAGATCTAAAAAGTAATCTGACATTGCCCTTAGCTTTTCCTTGGATTTCTCGTCGCTCTCCGATTCAATCCGCTTCTTGAAATCTTCTTCCAGCGCTCCATGATTGGCCAATGTACCGACATAGTTTGACATCGCTTCTATCTTTTCTTTGATATCGGTGCCATGATCGTTGATCAGCCTGTATATATTCTTCCGTTCATCTAAAAGCCCCCGGATTGACTGGTCGTTGTCCGCAAGATGCTCTGTGCCTGACTGTTCCATTGCATCAATTGTGCCCAGCATTCCTAATTCCTTTTTGGCAGCATAGGCTCCGATCTCCCCCTCCATAAGACTGTTCCTGGAATCAGTCTCCTCCTGACTGGTATCGCTCTCGCCATCCTGCCCCTCTGCCTCGTCATCATCATTCTGGTCCTCAAAGCTCTCGATCATCATGATCAGTTCGGAATTTTTCTTATTGATCTCTTCCTGCTGCAGAGAAGCCAATTCTGCCGCTTTCTGTGCATCCTTTTCCAGTTTGACTGTCTCGGATTTCTGCAATTCCTCAAGCTTTTGCAGCTGCGTCAGGGCTGCTGCCCTCTCCTCCGCCATCTCTTTGGTCTCTTCATGATCATATCTATTCCGTATATTTGCTGCCTGATCACCCCAGAAGCGGACCTGCCCGATCAGTTCGTCATATATTTCCTGATCTGTCAGCTGTGCGGATTCGCTAACCCCGCTGGTCTTTTCGACAGCCTGTGCCTGCTGCGCACGCTCCATCTCTTTTACCTGGCGCGACAGCTCCATCGCCTCAGCAGAAATTGTGACCTTTACAGCCTCCGTCTCCTTTGCCTCCTCCTGCGCCTCCAGCATTCTGCGCCGCGTAAGCAGTGACTGGTCCGCCTTTGTTTTGTAAGTATTACTCACAAAACGGCTGTTAAAATAGTTTACTTGATTTGTTTGCTGAAATGGTATCTGCATCTCCTTTCAACCTCCTTGTTTATGTTCTTGTAAATCCGTTTACAATATTAATATCAACTTATGTGTCGTTGAAATATGTCACTTATGCCAGCAGCCCTTTCATCTCTGCAAAACGCCGGCCGTCCATAATCAGACTTTGAATGGAATCGCTCCATAACTCTGCTTCGTCCGACTGTTCTCTTTCTGTGAAAGCATTTTCTGTCTCTTCGCTCTTATTTTCCTCTTCCTGCTGATCCTCTTCCTCGCGGATTTCTTCCTCCGGCGCGGAGTCCTCATCAATATGGTCGCGCTCATCCAGCTTATCCTGCAGACGCTCTGCGATCTCCTCTGTGCGGCTGGTGATACCGCCCTGTCCCTGTGCCCGCATGATGTCGTCCTCGTCAAACAGGGACTGCAGCTCCTTCTTCTGCTGCTCTGCCATCACAAAATGGCGGTCTCCAAGATGCGCGATTCGCAAATCTCTCGCAGTAATTCTCTCCTGAAGCGCAAACTCCCTGTCTCTCTTCAGGTCACGATATCCGTTCTTCATATCCATTTGCTCGAAGTACTCCATCATGGCCTGCAGTTTTTTCTTTGCCTCCGGGTCTGTCTCCTCTTTGATTCTTGCCTTAAAGGATGCCTTTACATCCTCATTGTTGGCAAGTGTGCTTACATAGTATGACATTGACTCTATCTTTTCTTTTATGTCAAAATTTTCTGCAGCATTTGCGCGGTATATGTTTTCCCGTTCCGCCTCAACAGCTTTGATAGAATGGTCGCTGGCTTCAATCCGGAATGTGCTTGACGCATCCATGCCGTTCATGGTGTCCAGAATGCCCATTTCCCCCTTTGCCGCCATCGCTCCGGGTTCTCCCTCCATGATGCTTCCGTTGGAGCTGGTGTCACTGTCTTTGTTCCCCTCGCCCCCGGCTGCTTTCGCCTCTTCTTCATCCTGATCCTCGAAACTCTCAATCATCATAATCAGTTCGGAACTCTTTTTATTCATTTCCTCCTGCTGCATGGATGCCTGCTCTGCGGCCTTCTGTGCATCTCTCTGCAGTCTGCTGATCTCAGACTTCTGCATCTCCTCGAGCTTTTGCATCTCGGTCAGTGCCGCCGCTCTCTGCTCCGCCATCCTGGCAGTTTCCTGATGATTGAAATCATGGCGCAGGGCGTAGGATTTATCGCCCCATATGTTCACCTGATTTAACAGTTCATCGTAAATATCCTCGTCTGTCAGCTGTACAGGCTCGTCGATTCCCCCACCCTGGTCATCTGCCAGCGCTTCCTGTGTTTCCTCCGCATCCGTATTCGTGAACTGAATCAGCCGGTTCGCCGCCTGCTCCTGCCGTTCCATCTCCTTCGCCTGCCTCGCCAGCGCCATTGCCTCCCCAGAAATGGTGACTTTTACCGTTTCCGTCTCCTTCGCCTGTTCCTGCGTCTCCAGCATCCTGCGCCTGGAATGCAGTGAGGAAGCAGCATTTGTCCTGTAAGTACTGCCGACAAAACGGCTGTTAAAATGATTGAATTGATTTGTCTGATGAAATTGTATCTGCATACTTTTAACCTCCTTGTTTATGCATATGTAAATCCGTTTACAAAATTAATATCGACATATGTGTTGCTGTACTTTAGTCTCAGTCTGATTACTATTTCATACTACTTCTCAACACTTAGTGTAATTCTGGGCGCACCATACAGCTCCTGCATTCCCTTCTCGATCTCACCATAGGGATTATTCACTGCCCATGCTGTAATCTCATACTTTCCCACCTCCATAGGTGCTGTCAGTTCCAGTCTGCCATACAATACCCTGGTCGGGGAGTCTGCATGAAATAACAAATAATCCTTTCCGTTAATCTTCGTCTGCTTTTCCCCAACGTTTACAAAAACAATCGTCTCATCGCTTTTGACAAATCCCCCCAAATGATAATAGAGACGAATTGTTTCTCCTGGTTTTGCCTGTATCATATTTTGAGGAATTACCCGTTTATTTCCAGTTTCATCCTGTGTCAGTAATATTGACGGAAATTCCTCCTCGTACTCCCCGACCGGAATCTCATACTCTGTCTGGTGACTTATCAATTTGTTCTTTTTTGTATCGCATATCAGGAATCTGTCAACAGCTGCAGTACTGTTTATAATACGCAGATCTGAATCGCAGGCATGAACCTGCAGGTCATTTATCAGCAACGCCGTAATTTTATGGTCAACGCTTTGATCAATATTCATATCCAGTTTTATCGTTTTTGCGACTGAAATATTATCCTGTGTCTCGATATAGTATGTATCATATCTTTCTCCATCAACGATCAGCGGAACCTGCTCATAATCAACCAGTATCTGGAACGCCATCTTTCTTGTATCGGTATCCTTTACTACACATTCTACCACAAGGTTTAATTCATTATCTTCTCCAATCTCAATGTCCGGACCTCCTCTTTCATCCCTGCCTTCTAAAACCATACACTGAATATTCTCCTCTTCCGCAAAGTCAGGCAGATACCGCATTCCTTCCATAACTGTCCACCCGGTATCTGATGTTGTATCCTCCTGTGTGCTTTCCTCAATATTCGCATCGTGAATCGACGTGTTATCAGTCTCTGGCTCATTATGTACTTCTGTAATCCCAGCACTGCCGCATCCATACAAAGTTAACATTAAGATCACCAATAATATATGTCTCTTTTGCATACATCCTCCCAATATCATAATCCACTCATTTAATCAATATTCCCGAGATACCATCACGGTATCCCGGGAGCTGTATTGATACGATCATCCTCTCAGATCTATATAAGTATCTTTCTGAAAGACCACATTTATATCCGGATCCATGATTGAATGATGCCCAAAATATTCTCCGCCGTATGAGTTTTTTGGCGAAATCAACCCACTCATTACACTTGTAGCATAATTCTTTGATGCTACTGGCGATGATGTAATATTACCCACTATATCCATACATGAAACCTTTGCTGTGAGAAGACATTCTTTGCCGTAAGTTCTTGTAATCGCATGGGCACACGTCTTACTATTATCGCCATAGTGACCTGTAATCAGCAATGCCTCGCCCAATGCATTAAAGTCTCTTGCATTTCCCCAGATGACTTCTCTGTCCGCAATCTCAAATACAATCCCATCATATTCGAACTTTTCTTCCTCCGCCGCAAATATACTAACAGAACTTGCCATTACCATTGCGAATAGCAAAAATGCTGATACTATCTTTTTCATTTTCTTTTTCATAGTAATTTCCTCACTTTCTTTCGTAAATCATTGTTTCGAATCTCTGTTTACAAGTTACCTGTCCTGTTGTCTTTATGTTTTCATACACATCACCTCTTTCTACTATTTTTGTAGTTGTAAAATATATATTTAATAGAACGCCATACCTTCCACCTTTATTTGAAAATTATTGTTGTTTTCGACAAATGCTGTATATGTTCCACTCTCGGAAATCTTAAAATCAGTATTTGTTCTGCCTGTTACTGATATTGAGGACATAGCACCTGTCTCCTTATTCTTTATACCAATACGGTATCTTATAGAACTATCATCACATGATGCAACAATAGTAATAATATCCCCTGCCGCCATACTCTGATACTGATAAAGATGCCTTGTATTTGCGTTGATTGTTCGTGTCAAATTAACCGTTGCAGAGTATGGCTCCATCTCCTGACTCCCATCAATCTCCACCACATTTCCACTGTCATAACAATACTCCTCTATAGACGGAGCAGAATGATCCTGCGGCTCTACAATCGTTATAACCTCCTCCGCCCGCATCCAGTCCTCCTGCAGCTTCGCCGTTTCCGCCGACACTGCGATCGTCGGAATCATCGTGAGCACTGCAAGGCATGCACTGCTCAGTCCTAACATCACTTTCCCCGGCTTCATGAATTTTTTTGTTTCTGCCATTTTCTGAATCCTCCTTACCGTTTGATTTCTATTCTCCGTCAATGCAAGTGTATATGCATTAGCCGTCTCCTGATCTGTGAGCTTCACCAAAAAAGCGGCATACTCTTTTTTCGTATAATGAACATTATCGATCGATATACTCAGATCACATATCATTTCCTGCATGCTGTCCAAATCCCTCAAAAGCAGATAGATTAACGGGTTGAACCAGTGTATCCAGGAGGTCACGAGAGCAAATACTCTCCATGACAGATCTCCATTTTTAATGTGGGTCAACTCATGCTCACAAATCATCTGAAGCTCTGTGTCTGTATAGTCCGCAAACGGCAGAACGACCTGCTTTCTGACAAGTCCTGCCGTGATCGGTGAATGGAGCTGATCATTCTGACTGAATGTCACACGGATCACACCGGCCTGTCTCCTGCACTCTTCAAATATGTCAAGATAACGTGCATTCTGAACCGGGACATTCCCTTTCATCAATTCTGCCAGCCTGTGCATTTTGATACCAGCACACACTGCAGACAGCAGAAATCCCACAAGCCATATCATTCCCAGTAAATTAAAAACGACTGTCATTGAGGAAACCGACGAGCACACAAACTCTCCGGTATATGATTTTACTCCATTTTCATAGGAAATCCTCGGAATACATACACACACAAACGAAATTGGCAGCCAATACAGCATCAATATAAGCTTCTGCAGTGCCAGCATCAATATCATATTTTCATTATTCCAAACCCTCCCCGCCAGCCTTGTCAGCCCGAAAGAGATACCGCCGGCCACAGAGAGAAATGCGATACACGAGATATACAGTCTAATCCATACCATCTAACATCCTCCTTATATGCGCCTTCTCCTCCTCCGACAGTTTCCTTGCCTCCGCAAAGGAGGCAATCAGATTTCCGAGTCTGCCATTGCCCCAGTTATCGACACATTCCACGATTTCCCGCTTGCCGTATTCTTCCTCTGTAACGAGTGGATAATAGTCAAAAGACCGTCCTCTTCTCTTCATCTCGAGATAGCCTTTCTTAACAGCACGGCTCAAAAACGTGGAGACGGTCTGCAGTTTCCAGTCCTTATTGTATTTCAGGTTGATTCGCGCGGTAATCTCCTGTATGGACATCGCCTCGCCGCTCTCCCATATTACCTTCATCACCAATACCTCGCATTCCGTCAGCGCTTCCTGTGTTATATTCTGCCTGTTCTGTTCCATATGCAATCACCAATATTCTTTCTATTTATTAATTTTGTAGTTAACTATATCTGTAGTTATTTTACCATGCACAAATACCAATTGCAACACTTTTCATATCTTTAAACAGCCATGCAAAATATCAGCATGGCTGTTTTCCCCGGAGCATGATGCAAAAGCGCGTGAACTCCCCATAACAACTCTCGACAGTTATCTCATGTCCCAGTTTTCTTACAATTTTGTCTGCCATGTACAGTCCCATCCCGGTTGATTTGTACTTGCCGTTGTGGTAGCTGCTTCCTGTGTAGCCTTTCTCAAAAATACGCCTGATATCACATTCCCTGATTCCTTCCCCATTATCTTCGACAAAAAGCTGAATCGGAGCTGCTTCCTCAAGAAGCTCTTCAAAGCTCCCGACTTGAGATAATTCTGTCTGCTCTGGCGCTTTTTCTGTCCAGAACCGAATATGGTGTTCTCCTTCCAGTCTTGCATACTTGACCGCATTATTTAAGATCTGGTCTAAAATGTAGGTAAGCCACACCTCGTCGGTATAGACGATGACATCGTCTGTCTGCATGTCGATCTGAAATTTTTTCTGAATCAGAAAGAACTGGTTATTTCTGATGGACGCTCTGACACACTTTTCGAGCGGAACCTGCCTGATCTGCATGTCAAACAGCGGGCTCTGCAGCCTGCATCCCTGCATCATCATGCTCATCTGCCAGTTCATGCGCTCCAGCTGCTCCCTCATATCAGTTCTGATGTCTGCATCCCTGATCTTTTCAGATATGAGCAATGCCGCCGACAGCGGTATCTTAAACTCGTGGCACCACTTTGCCACATAATCCTGCAGTTCACAATTCTCTGCAAACTTCTCCTGAAGGCGTTTCTCCAGAATCAGACGGTCATGCGCAAAGACGTCCCAATCTTCCGTATCAGAAAGCGTCTCGCAGATCAGCTCGTCCTCCTGCAAAAATATCCGCTTTCTGCGCTCCTTTTTCCAGAAGCCAAAAAACGCCGTGCCTTCCGCGACCGCCAGAAACACCAGAAAAAGCAGGTCGAGATACAGCAGATATTTCACCTGCGTTGTCCGCATCAAAAATATAAAGTACAGGTTAAATCCCAGCAGCACCATGAGCAGGACAACATACTGTCCCCATTTTCGCTTAAGCCATCTTAGCAAAATCATTTCACAAAATATCCTTGTCCTTTTTTGGTGTGTATCACATCCTCGCCGCATGCGGATTTGAGCTTTGTGCGCAGTCTGCTGATAATCGTGGTCAGCGCCGCATCCGTGACGTACTCGTCCGTGTTCCACAGCTCCATCATCAGCTCATCGCGCGTTACGACGTCCGGTCTGCTCTCCACCAGACGCGAGAGAAGCCGCCGCTCCGATTTCGTGAGGTCGATCTCCTCCTCCGCACGCCTGTCATTTGCTGACGGCATCTCTCCGCCCGCTTCCCCGACACATTGCCTGAAACAGTACAAACTCTGCACGGCACAGTCAAAACACAGCCCTGCGGAAAGAAAAACGCGCTCCCGCACCTTGTACTCGTAAGTCCGCCTCAGCATCGCCTCAATTTTGGCCCGCAGAAGCTCCATGCGAAGCGGTTTCTCCACATAGTCATCACCGCCCTGCGCGATCGCCATGATCTTATCCCTGTCGTCGTCACGGCTGCTGATATAGATGACCGGAACTTTTGAGATCTGTCTGATCTGACTGCACCAGTAAAATCCGTCGTGACAGGGCAGGTTGATATCCATCAGGACGAGCTGCGGCCGCTTTTGTGCAAATTCCTGCAAGATATCGTCAAACTGTTCTGCCACAGCTGCCTCATACTGCCACTTTTCGAGAAACAGGCCGATTTCCCTCGCAAGCGCGGCGTCATCCTCTATAATCATAATCTTTAACTTTGTATCCATCCTGATTACTGCTCCTATAATTATAAGTACATTATAACCTTTTTATCATTTCATGAAAATAAAAAACGGCAATGTTACAAAAATGTAAGGAACTGCCTGAAAAGATCATTCATGACAATTCCTTACATTTTGGAAACGATATGCATTTTCTCTCGAACATCATAAAAAATTTACGATGTTCGCTGCAATTGCGCTGACTGGTTTTGTCTTACCGCTGAAACTTCACCGCTGTTCCGTATGCCATAACCTCCGCCGCGCCCTGCATGACTGCAGCCGATGCATAGCGGATATTGACAACCGCGTCAGCTCCCAGCTTCTCTGCCTCCTCGACCATGCGCTTGGTCGCGAGTGCCCTCGCCTCGTTCATCATCTCTGTGTAGGTTTTCAGCTCGCCGCCTACCAGTGTCTTAAAGCCCTGTGTAATGTCCTTTCCGACATTTTTGGACTGGATCGTGCTTCCCTTTACGAGACCTAACATCTCCAGTTCCTTTCCGCTAATGTAATCAGTATTGACTAAGATCATCCTCTTCTCCTCCTTGAATTTCTTTTATTCTGCTTATTAAAACACCAACCATCACCACAGCCAGCACAAGCGGTATCACAACCATCAGGATTTTGATGACTGCGGAAATGCCGGGTATCTTCACAAAAAATACTGCGATTCCAACATAATACAATATGATGATCAGCGCAACCACGATCGGTGCGATCATTTTTTTCCAATGATTCATGCTCACATGCCTCCCCCGTCTGCAACCTATTTAATATCAATCTCCAGCGGTTTGTCGATCTCGTCCGAGACATATTTCCCGTTTTTCTTCCGCTGGCGCACACACTCTGTCAGCAGATACTCGATCTGCCCGTTGACAGAGCGGAAATCGTCCTCGGCCCACGCTGCAATTGCGTCATACAGCTTCGCGGAAAGTCTGAGCGGCACTTGTTTCTTGCCCGAATCCCCCATAGCATCATTCCTTTGCACTAATAAAGACTTCCCGAGTTCACAACCGGCTGTGCGTCGCGGTTTCCGCAGAGCACTACCAGCAGATTGGACACCATCGCAGCCTTGCGCTCCTCATCCAGCTCCACGGTGTGATTTTCGCTGAGTCGGTCCAGCGCCATCTCAACCATGCCGACCGCACCGTCCACGATCATCTTCCTCGCATCGATAATTGCAGATGCCTGCTGTCTCTGCAGCATCACTGCGGCAATCTCGGGTGCGTACGCAAGATATGTGATACGCGCCTCCACCACTTCGATCCCTGCCTCCGCAACCCGTTTCTGTATCTCGTCACGGATTTTCCCAGCCACGATCTCGCTGGAGCCGCGCAGGCTTCCCTCGTCCGCGATGCCGTCGCCTGTCGTGTCGACATTGGGCGCAACATCATACGGATAGATGCGCACGATGTCACGGAGCGCACTGTCGCACTGCAGTGACAGGAATTCTTTGTAATTGTCCACATTGAATACGGCCTTTGCCGTGTCCACAACCTTCCATGTGACTGCGATTCCGATCTCGATCGGATTTCCGAGACAGTCGTTGATCTTCTGCTTGTTGTTGTTTAAGGTCATGATTTTCAGTGAGATTTTATTGCTGTTTACCTCCACGCTTGTGTTGGCTGCGTTATTGCTTATTGTCAGCATGGCTGCCGGCGCGCTCACATCGCCGCTCTGGCTTAATTTTGTCTTTGCCGCCGGATTGACGCTGGTGCAGAACGGATTCACAAAATAGAAACCATCCTCTTTTAGCGTACCCACATATTTGCCAAACAATGTGAGCACCAGCGCCTCCTGCGGTTTCAGTACCTTCAGTCCTCCGCAGAGCACAAATGCCGTGATCACCAGCACAATCCCCGCCACAAGCATCACAATCCCCGCTACCAGCATCGGCGCGCCGCTGTTCCTTGCAATCGCGATCGAGCCTGCAACAATGCCTGCCACTGAAACCACAAACAGCAGAAGAATGCCTGACAGTGCCGCCATACCGTTCTTTTTCTTTGACAATACTCTCTCTTTCATATGTATCTCTCCTTTGGTTGTTGCTGTTATGCTTTGCTATTTCTTTGATATCATTATGATATCACTTTGGAATTATTTTGTCAACACTAATATACAAAATATATATCGATATATCTTGTCTTCCAAAGCAATCCTTTCAAAAAATGCCTCCCGGAAATTCCAGAAGGCATTTTTTAATCTAATATTATTCCTTATGAACCGCGTACTCTGCGAGTACACTAAAAATCTTCTCCATGTCAAAGGGCTTGGTCAGATGGTCATTCATGCCCGCCTCCCTCGTCCGTCTGATGTCCTCCTCAAAATCATTTGCAGTCAGCGCCAAGATCGGAATTGTCTTCGCATCAGGCCGATCCATCGCGCGGATTTGTCTCGTGGCGGACACTCCGTCCAGAACCGGCATATGCATATCCATCAGAATCGCATCGAACGTTCCCGGCGGGCTGCCGCCAAACAAATCAACCGCGATCTGACCGTTTGCTGCACCTGTGACAATCAGTCCTCTCTCCTTTAGCACTTCCTGTACGATATCCAGATTCAGCTCATTGTCCTCAACCACCAGCACTTTCATGCCGGCAATATCATCCACCGCCTCTCTGCTCTCTGCTATATTTTCTAATCTCTCCATTTCTCTTTCCATAGATACGCCTCATCCAATTCTTATATTTTTAAATAAGGATCTGTACAGAATTCCCGCATTATTTTATATTATACTTGGTTTGCGGCGCAATATCAATGAGGAAGGATATAAATTTTTTATGCACTGGCCTGCATCGGGCTGTCGGCCATGACAAGAATGTCATCAATCTTCACGCCGAGCACTGCTGCCAGCACCACAAGATTGTCGATTGTCGGCAGCGCCGTCCCGTGCTGCCACTTGTACAGCGCCTGCGGCGTGGAGAAGCCAAAGATCTCCTGCAGCTCCCTCACTGACAGCCCTGCCTGTACCCGCAGCTCCATGATATGCTGCCCCGTCTTAACCATATCTATGATCGGTATCGTAACCATTTTCTGTTCCTCCTGTTCCGGCCGCTGACCAGAACGGGACGAGAGCTTTACGCCGCTGCATTTAGCAAGAGTCCTTCTAAAATTCTAGTCAGATGCCTTAAAATTATAAATTGGTTTCATGATATCTATGACGTCCACAGATTCCCTGATAACGTCGATAATGTCCGCCAGTGACTTGTATGCCATCGGTGCCTCGTCGAGTGTCGCCTCGTTGACAGAGGTCGTGTATATACCTTCCATCGTTTTCCGGTAATCATCCATGGACAGATTTTCCTTCGCCCTGGTGCGCGACATCAACCGCCCGGCTCCGTGCGGCGCGGAATAGTTCCATTCCGGATGGCCCTTTCCGACTGCAAGCACGCTTCCGTCCCTCATATTGATCGGAATCAGCACCTTCTCGCCCTTGTGGGCTGCGATTGCGCCCTTGCGCAGGATCATCTCCTCTGTATCTATATAATTGTGAATGGTATGAAATGCATCCGAACCTCTCATACCTGTTTTTTCCAGGATCACTTCCGCCATCTTCTCGCGGTTACGTCTCGCAAACTGCTGGCAGAGCTCCACATCATGCAGATAATCCTCGAGGTAAGTACCGTACAGATAACACAAGTCCTCCGGTATCAGGCATTCTTTGTGCTCCCACTTGAGATCCTTTAATGCGTTCTGGATCTCGCTTCTGCGCCCTGCCGCTTTATACTCTGCAATCAGGTCATCCCTTTTCCTGAAATACTCCTCCTTGCCAGCGTGCAGATCAATCGCAAGCCGTTGATAGATCTCCGCCACCTGCTTTCCGAGATTTCTGCTGCCGGAGTGAATCACCAGGTATTTTGTCCCATCCTGCGCCATGTCAACTTCGATAAAGTGATTGCCACCGCCCAATGTTCCGATGCTCCGCTCTAAGCGCTTCGCATCTTTCAGACTCCGGTAACAGCGCAGCTGCAGCAGATCAAACCGCTCCTGTCTTCCCTCCCACACGTTCTTCCCCGAAGGGATAAAGTGGGCTGCCGCGTCCATTTTTTCAAAATCAATATCCGCTTTGCCGAGATTTACTGTATACATCCCGCAGCCGATATCCACGCCAACCACATTGGGCACTGCCTTATCTGTGATTGTCATTGTCGTCCCGATCGTACAGCCCTTGCCTGCATGGACATCTGGCATGATACGAATCCTGCTTCCCTGTGTGCACTCATAATCGCACATCCGGCGAATCTGCCCGACTGCTTCGTCCTCCACAACCTTTGCATAGCAGAACGCTGTGTTCACTTTTCCTCTGATCTCCAACACGTCATTCTCCAACATTTTTCCCACCCCTTCTATTTTCCAATTTCTGATTTCCAATCCCTCAATAAATTTATTTCCTGTGTCGCTTCTGACAGCATCTTTTCCATGCAGGAAACTGTCATCTGCATTTTTCGTATGGGCAGCCTGTGTATAAAAAGAAAACCGCCTACCTTGTGAAACACTTTTCATACAAGATAAGCGGTGATAACCATAAATATGATAATTCATGCCCTTTTCGCCGTTCTGCTCAGCACACAGACCTGATATCAGAACATTTCAACCGACAATTTCTTCTCTTATATGAAAATCTATATGAGCATATCAAACTTAGGCTCTGTTTTGCAGCCAGCGCCTGTTCAAATCCTCTGCTATATGAACTATCATTTAAGTTGATTGCCATTGTCATGTTCATCATCGTTTCCTTCCATTCCACTATTTCTTTTGGCGTTTCATCCATCCGCCTTTTTACCTTTACCGCTACTATACCACATTTTCAAAAATTTGTCATTAAACTTGTGGTATAAAGTTGTTCATTTTATCTGTTTTCGTCTTTATCTGTGATAATCTCTTTCAATGCTTGATTTTACGGGGATTGTATAACGTCAGCTGTGTTAACTGTGTTTATCATGTTTCGTCTGTAATTGACACTATTCCGTTCAAATTTGGGGTAAAAATTGGGGTAGAATTGGGGTACGAAAAAAGGCGGCTTTTCGCGCCGCCCATGCCCTTATAGTACAATTTTTAAGTTGTCCATTTCTTTCTGTTTCGTGTTGGGCAAAACATGGCTGTAGAGGTCCATTGTCATTGCAAGACTGTTATGTCCTAAGATTGTTTTTAACGTCTGTGGACTTCCTCCCTGCTCTATGTACCGTGTTGCAAAGGTGTCCCTCAAAGCATGCGCTGTAAAATGCTCTATCGGCCTGCCTCGCTCTTTGAGTCTGGCAAGTGTATCACTGATCGCCCTGTTTACTGCATGATTATGTACCATGCCGCCGTATACTGTCGTAAACACCCTGTTCTCTATCTGAATAATACTTCCCTGCTTTTTTCTTTGCCTTAGTAAAATATCCCTTATGGTATCATTTAACGGAATGTCACGTTTGCCGGCTTCACTTTTAGGGCTTCCTATCGCTGCGGTTCCATCTTCGTTGAAAGTAGCTGTCTTCGCAACATGAATGACATTCTGCTTGTAGTCGATATCGTCCCATGTCAACGCTGCTGCCTCTGCTTTTGTCAAGTAAAAACTAAAAAAATATATATTTTCGCTATCAATGAAAAAGACACCATAGAACCAGCTCCATGATGTCTTTTCATATTATCTACACTGCCTTACTGTAATGCAATCACTTCTTTCTCCCTTGCTGTCCCTGTAAAGAACCAGTCATTCATCTTCCAGACTATTTCAATCCGTTCTTCGCTGTAGACCTGCACGCTGTCGATTACCGTAACCAGTTTATCCTTGTCAAAAGTTTCGAGTGACAACAAGCCTTCCAGTTCCGGCTCCCGCTCTTTCAGATGAAGCATCTGCTCTCTGACCTGCGATACTTCGTTCCTCAGCTCTGGCATCCTTTTTTCTATTTCCAAGATCTGGCTGGCTGTGTTTTCGTACTCCTTACGGTACTTTTCTTTTGTGATAACGCCGGAGCGGTAATCCTCATACAGTCTGAGTTTCCTTGAGGACAGTCTTTTTTCTTCCAATTCCAGCCGTCTGATTTCGTCCTCAATAACCACCGTCTGCGTCCATTCCTTTTTCTTTCTGGCTGCTTCTGAAGATACCATTTCCGCCATCGCACGGGTGCAGGAGAGTATGGTCTTCTCAAGTCTCTCCTTATCCACATGGAGCATCTTACACTCTGCAATGCCTGAAATATATGCCTCCCCGCACCGGTAGGATTTTCCCCAGCTGGTCAGGGTAAGCCGTCTCCCGCAGTACGGACAAAAGAGGAGCGGCTGTGGCTTCCGTCCTGCCGGGACAGTTTTCTTCTCATGTGTGAATGCGTTTGCATTTGCCATGTCAAACAGCTCCTGCGATACAAGTGCTTCGTGTGTCCCTTCCATGATGATCCACTCAGACCGGTCATTTTTAACTGCCTTTTTGGAACCTGCTGCGGCCTGCCTTGACTTGTTCCAGATGGTCTTTCCAAGATAGACCTCGTTTTTCAGCATGTCTCCTATGGTCGTGACTGTCCAGAGCTTTTTCTCCTTGTTCTTATAGCCCGTCCGCTTCAGTCCCATCTTCTGGAAATACTCCATGCAGGTAGGCGTCCCCTGTTCATTGAGATACCGTGCAATCTCCGGCTTTTTCTTCCCTTCCGCAGCCATTTTGAATATCAGCCTCACAACTTCCCCTGCTTCCTTATCAGGTATCAGCTGGTGCACGTTTTCAGGATTTTTTGAATAGCCGTATGGCGCAAATGCGCCCATGTATTCGCCGCGGGCTGCCCTCGTTCCCATTGCGCTCCTGACTTTCTTTGACAGATCGCGGCTGTACATGGAATTGATGATGTTTTTCAGGGCGACACTCATCCCGCCGGTCATACCCGTACAGTCCTCACTGTCAAACTGGTCATTTACGGAGATGAAACGTATGCCGAGCAGTGGAAAAATCCTTTCAAGGTAATTCCCTGTTTCCAGGTGGTCGTTACTATTCACAGTCGGTTTGCAGGCATGACAAATAGAGCGGAGCTGTAACGC
>CAMWTP010000051.1 GCA_947177165.1 uncultured Lachnospiraceae bacterium | reverse complement strand
TTTAGAGTATATCCCGGATATAAAGGGCAACCCGCAGGCAATGGAAGTGATTGCGGAGCTTGTGGCAAAGCTGCCGGAAATGGAAATAGACGGACGTATGAGCGAGGAATTTGAAGCGAAGGTATGGGAGAAGCGTATGCCCGATCTGACACCTGCAGAACAGTTTGCGGTAGAGATTGACCGTTTTATGTATGATTATGATACCGCCCTTTACCGTGACAATTCCCAGGGTATGACGGTGAATGTGTCCGAGATTGCAGAAGCCTTAAACCAGAGGGATACCCATGACCTTGGGCTGTGGCTTGTCGATGTGTTTTCAGAGGGAACAGAACCGGAACAAAAGAGGGCTATGGAGATCCTTAAAAAACTGACAGAGTACAAGCCCCTTGCCAAAGTTGAGGAAATGGAAGAACAGAATTATAATATGGTCGATGATGTGCTGAATAACGGCGCAGGGGAAAAGGCGCAAAAGGAAGAAAACAAAAGGGAGCAGGAGCGCCCTGCGGCAAAGACTTCCTTAAAAGCCCGCCTTGCGGAGAAAAAGGCGCTTGTTTCCGGCCAGGGGAAAGACCGTGACGCACAGGAAAATGCAAAAAATAATCAGAGGGAGATGTAAGGATATGAAACATAATTTTACCGTGGAAGAAGTAAATTATATCTGCGTATTTGCAGGAGAGAGCCGGAGCAAGGCCATAGAGGATATGGAGAGAGCCTTGCCGCACCTTGATGATCCGGATATGGTGGAGCTGTCCAACAGGGTAATCGGGAAGCTGCGGGGTATGACAGATGAAGAATTTGAGGAGCTTGAACTGGCAGAAGCAGATTAAAATGTAAAGGAAACAGGCTTTCTTCCCACTTGAAACGTGGGAAAGAAAAGCCTGTTTTTTTAATATGGACATTTTCTCAAGCATTTATCAATAGGTATGAAAGAGACTTTAAAGATTATTTGAAAAAATCGCAAATTTCCCAATTTATTCTGTATCAATTTTCATAAAAGTATTGTAAAATAGTAATAAAAGTAGTATACTATTATGACTATAAAGAAATTAGGGAGGGATGCATATGGAAAAAACATTGTGTGTGGCAAAGGCTTTATATAATATGTATTATGAGCAAAATGGTGTATGCATGGATGAGATGAAAATGCATAAGCTTATGTATTTTGCACAAAGAGAATCCCTCATGTATTATAATAGTCCTTTATTTGATGGAACTTTTTATGGATGGAAATATGGCCCTGTATTGAAGGAAGTTAGAAGTGAGTATAGGTTTGAAACATATTTTTCATCTGTTGTAGGAGCGGTGACTGAATCTACTTTGAATCTATTAAAGAGTGTGCTTGAAAGGTATGGTTCACTTTCTTCATGGAAACTAAGTAGTTTGTCACATGAGGAATTTTCATGGAAAAAAGCAAGGGCGGGCCTTGTGGCTGGCGAGGATGGAGATGTTGCGCTTTCTTTGGATGCAATGAAGGTGGATGCAACGAAAGAACTTGTCGCTAGAAAGGTAGTATTGGTATAGAGAAGAGGTGGGGATAATTAACACAAAAGAAAAGCGGAATTATTTTCGTGAGTTCAAATGTGAAGTATTAACATCTAATCCTAATAATAAAGAGTTAATTAAGGATTTTGTATCAAAAAAAGCGAAGAATCAACTTGAAAATTATATTAGAGATGAAGACAAGGCATGGGCAGAGGATATAGACGGAGAAACAAGAGTTTACTTGATTAAGGATAAATCCGGCGAAATTGCCTTGTTTTTTTCTATCAAATGTGGATTGTTGATTGGAGAAAATCCTAAATATAGGCTGACGGAAGACGAAAGAGAGTTTGTCGATTATTTGATTGAGGCAAAAAAGGAGAAGAATGAAAAAGCTATAGAGGGTTATTATGATGCTGGACTATCTGTGTATAACGATAGAGTTGACATTCTATTTGAAATAGCTGATAAAAGAATAGAATCGAAAATGGAAGCTAAAGCTACAGGACAAGTTGAAAATTGGAAAGTAGAAAAATGCGTTTCAGCAATTGAATTGAGACATTTATGTAAAAATGAAAGATATCAAGCGCCGGAAGAACTTGGAATACCTTTAGGATTTGGATTGTTTTGGGAAAAAATTGTTCCAACTCTATTAGATATAACGAAACAGGTAGGATGTAAATACATATATTTGTTTGCGGCAGATAGAACAGAGGAGTTTGCAGCATCAGATGTTAAGAAGTTGGTTAGGTATTATAAGAATGCATTAAAGTTTTATGAGTGTGATGAAGATGATTTAATAATTGTAAAACCAGAGTATGATAAAGATTGCTATGGGTTAATGCAAGAAGTCAGCAAACTTGAAGAAAATAGAGATGCTGTATGGCATGAGTTCTCTGATGTATAAGGAAGGTCATAGAATCTTCCTTTTTTATTGGTAGGAAAGTATTGGTTTAGAAGAAAGAATAAATTTGGATAAATAATCTTAGTATCTACAGGTGACTTAGCTTTCTGTGGATAAAGTTGCGAAAACCTCACAAAGCGGGAAAATACAGTATTTTTTCCACTACGTAGGTCTTAAAGTTGCATTATTTTCTTGTGTTTTTAGGGGCATTTTTACATTCGAGAATGGGTGAATTTCTAAGAGGGGTATTGGCCTATAAAAATGAGGAAGGAATATGTCTGTTTTTTAGATCTATATTTCCGAAATTCTTCCGAAATCTTTCCGCAGTATTGCAAATGGGAAATTCAAGCTGTATGATTACCAAAACAACTGAATAGTGATATATCTTCAGGGCAGGGTGAGATTCCCGATTGGCGGTATAGTCCGCGAGCGTGAAAACGCAGGATTTGGCAGGTGTCCAAATCAGGATTTGGTGTGATTCCAAAACCAACAGTATAGTCTGGATAGAAGAAGATAAAATTGCATTATGCGGTATGTTGATGTTTTTATACTGCCGCATGATGTTATTTTGAATTTCCTAGCACCTGAATGATATACAGATTCAGGTGCTAATTTTTATTTTTAGGAGGAAATGGTATATGGACAGCAAAACAAAAAAGATAACCACTACAGCAATGCTTTGTGCAATAGCTTATGTAGTGGTGGTGATTGGACGGATTCCCGTTGTGTTATTTTTGAAGTATGACCCTAAAGATATTATTATCACACTGGGAGGCTTGATATGGGGGTCGATGACTTCTTTTATAGTATCTGTGATTGTGTCACTGATTGAAATGGTGACGATCAGCGAAAACGGAGTCTTAGGATGTATTATGAATATCGTATCAACATGTTTCTTTGCCTGTACCGCTTGTGTTATTTATAAAAAGAAAAGGACATTATCAGGTGCTGTTACAGGGTTGGTAATGGGCAGTTTGATGATGGTATTGGTGATGCTGTTGTGGAATTATCTGATAGCACCTATTTATATGGGATATCCCCGTGAAGCCGTAGTAAAGTTACTGATTCCTGCATTTCTCCCATTTAATCTATTAAAAGCCGGACTAAATGCAGGGTTTACATTCCTGCTTTATAAACCAATAATAACGGCATTGCGCAAAGCAGGTTATATCTCGGATTCTCAAAATATGCAGAGTGGGAGACCTATTGGTTTATGGCTAATTTCGGGAGTTATCGTGATTACCTGTATCCTGTTGATATTATCATTTAATGGAATCATATGAGGAGCTAATATGGAACAAATTTTAGAAAGGAAATCTTTACATATTCTTTCAGGTAAAGTGATACATGGACGGGGGATAGGGAAATTGGTAGGTATGCCAACGGCTAATATGGAGGTGCCAGATGAAAGTATACTGCCGCCAGTCGGTGTATATATTGCTGATATTCTGTTGGATGGGCAAATTTATTATGGGATCACAAACATTGGAACAAGACCAACCGTTGACAATGACAAGGAAATGTCTGTCGAGACGCATATTTTAAATTTTAGCAGGGAGATATATGGGAAGGAATTAAAAATACAGCTTTTTAGCAAGTTGCGATCCCAGCAGAGGTTTGAAAATTTTTCTATGCTGTTGGATCAGATACGGAAAGACTGCATTGTAGCGAGAGAGTATTTTGGCATAGAGGAAATCGCTTACCGTCTGTATATGAATGCTCCAAAGCATCAGGTTATAGTTGATGATCAGGAGATTTATCTGTCGGCAAAGGAGTTTGATATTCTATATATGCTGTATTCTAATCCCAATATTGCTTATACAAAAGATCAGATTTATGAAGCAGTTTGGCATGAACCTTCAAACGGATGCTGTCATGCTGTGGAAAACACGATATTCCAAATTAGGAAAAGGATCAAGGAATGTTCAGGAGAACATGATTTTATTAAAACAGTCATCGGGTTTGGCTATAAATTTAATATGGTGTAGAAAAATCAGATTAAGTGCATTATGAATACAGAAATGTAATTTTGCTTCCAGGGCTTTATTTGTCTTGCTTTTATGGTATATTTTAATATGAAAATATATTCATAAAGAGGTGTGATATGGAATTTCATAGAATCCGGGACGCATTACAGGATATACTGCAGATGGAGGAGTGTAAAAAGGGTTTACAAACTATAAAGTATGAAAATGATGATGAAAAGGTAGTTGTCGTCATATTGACAGAAATTGTAGGTGAACATTCGATTTATGAACCTAAAGACATTCCGTATCAGTTCTGGGCATCAAATTGGTATGATGATCCTGAGCAGGCAAAAGAAAGAAATAAGGCATTAAAAGAAATTGCTCAATGGGATATATCCATTTTAAATAAAGCTAAAATATACGATTTTTTGTGGGTAGTAGGAAAAGATCATAAGTCGGCAGTCGAAGCTGTCCGGTTATATAAAGAACATCTATCTGTTTCGCAGGAGTTTGAAGCTAATTTTGTTGCCATAAACAGGCTGATTTCTTTAAAAGTAAGTACATCGAGGAAGAAAACAGTAGACGAAGATTATTCAAATTTGGTAAAAAGGATTTTAGAACAGAGTGAATCTACTGATTATTCAGAACGTTATCATTTGTTAAGAACCTGTGATGAATATAAGATTCTTCCGGCCAACGAGCTTTTTACATTGGTTGAAGACCAATTAGACAGTATTGCATGTGGGAGCAAGGAGATTCGTTTTATAGAATTATTTGTTGCTCTATTTGAGAAATTGTATGCTGACAAGAAAAATATGGTAGCAACCAAATTAAAGATTTTTGATCCGGTAGTTATGAAGGCAAGAAGAAAAAAAGCGGATGGGTACATAGCAGTAGCCAAAGAATGTACAGGAGATAGTCCTGTCGATATGTTCCGATATGTGAATTTTATTCAGAAAGCAGTTCAGGTGCTTAAACAGATCGCTGGGACTGAGGATGAGAGGAAACAATTATTACGGGAAATTGAAGGGATACAAAAAGAGGCAAGTTCCAAAATACCCGTACAAAAATTCACCATAGAGCATTCAGAGACTATTAGGACGATTGTGAATCAAGTTGAAAATCTGGACAAGGAAGAAGGACTATGTTATTTTGCTTTATTTATTCCAATGCTTGATGCAAAGACTTTGCGAGAGGAAACAATGGAAATGTTTAAGAATAATCCGCTTATGCTGTTTGGCAGCGGCATCTTAGACTATAATGGGAAGAAGAAAGCCATACTCCCAGATGTATTTGGGAAAAATAATGAAATAAAAGAAGATGCGTTATGGGCATACATGGCAAAGGATTCTTATATTTCCATAGATATTGACAGTAAAGTTTTAATTGCAAATGTGAAGCATATTTTGCAGTCTAATTATGAAATAACAGAGCAGGATATAAGAAAGATAGTTGAAGACAGCGTATTTGTACCGGAAGATAGAAGGGTAGCGTATACGAAAGGTTTAATGGCAGGATTTAATAATGATTTTCTGACCGCATTGAGCATTCTGATGCCACAGGTTGATAATTCAATAAGAAAGTTTGCAGAAATGTGTGGAGAGGTAGTGTATAATATTAAAGAGGACAATACCGAAGAATTGAAGAGTATGAATGCCGTATTGGAGCTGCCCAGGGTAAAGGAATGTTTTGATGAAAGTTTGTGGTTTTCATTAGATACAGTTTTTTGCTCAAAATATGGACTTAACATGAGGAATGAGGTAGCACATGGAACATTGAAAGATGAATATTTTTCTTCCTATCGGGCTCTTTATGTGTGGTGGTTTGTATTTAAGCTGTGTTACATGTATACAAGAAATGAGAGAAATATATATTATAAAAGAGTTGTCCAAAAAGTGGAAAAAACTATGGAGGATAGGCAAAGCGGATAGACGGGGAATGAAAAATCAGCAGAAGAGCCAATCACGGTTTTCCTGCTGGATGGAGAGGTTTACCGAGGTGACTGGTGAGCCTCTTTTTTTATTTTCAGACAATTCATGATATTCTTTATTTCTAAAATATAATATTCTTGCAAAACACCTCAATGCACATAAAACCAGCTTTTTATATCAGATAATACCGACAGGAAATAGAGCCGATAAAACTAAAAATGAAGATATTTTACAAGACGCAGGAAAAAATAAGCGGTAAAATGGCTTTTGACAAGGAGGTAATCCACATGAAGAAAGAAACAAGAACAGTGGTATATGATGATGAATTAAGGATTGAGGCATACCGCTTTGAGGGAATCGTACAGCCGTTTCCGAGCCATTTTCATGAGCATTATGTTATTGGGTTTGTGGAGAAGGGGGAGCGAGTACTTTCCTGCAGAGACAGAGAATATGCCATAGAGGAAGGTAGTATCGTACTTTTCAATCCGGGGGATAGCCATGCCTGCGTTCAGAGTGACGGAGGGACATTTGATTACCGGGGGTTCAACATTTCAAAGGAGATTATGCTCGATCTGACAGAAGAAGTCACGGGGAAACGGGGGCTTCCGGGATTCTCAAAAAATGTTGTTTATGATGAGGAGGTAGCCTGCCACCTGCGTCCGCTTCATGAGATGGTCATGAAAGGAACGGGGGAGTTTGGGAAGGAGGAAACACTGTTGTTCCTGCTTTCGTATCTTATCCAGAATTACGGACAGCCCTTTGAAAGCTGCATCCCGGAGTGCAGGCAGGAGATTGAAAAAGCCTGTGAATATATGGGCGAACATTTTACGGAGCGCATTTATTTAGACCAGATCTGTCGATGTGCAGGGCTTAGCAAGTCAACATTGCTGCGGGCCTTTACAAAAGAAAAGGGAGTTACGCCGTATCGTTACCTTGAGACAATCCGTATCAATGAAGCAAAAAAACTACTGTCTGAAGGGATTCCCCCTGTGGAGGCGGCAATAAGGACAGGTTTTTCAGACCAGAGCCATTTTACGAATTATTTTAACCAGTTCATAGGACTTGCACCGGGGACTTACCGTGAAATATTCATGGAAAAAGACAGGGACGGTGGACAGCATGGAGAGTAGAAGATCAGTCGGTCATTTGGCGGCGCTGTTCACAATTATCATATGGGGAACAACATTCATATCCACTAAAGTTCTGCTTGTAGATTTTAAGCCAGTGGAAATTCTGTTCTTTCGCTTTGTCATGGGATTTGTGGCATTGCTTTTAGTCTGTCCTCATCGGATGAAACTTGGGGATTGCAGACAGGAAGTGACTTTTGTGCTGGCGGGGCTGTGCGGAATATGTCTGTATTATCTATTGGAGAATATTGCCCTTACATATACAATGGCTTCCAATGTAGGTGTTATCATATCGGTTGCACCGTTTTTCACAGCGATATTGTCACGATTATTTTTGAAGTCAGAAGGAAGGCTGCGGGCTAATTTCTTCTTTGGATTCGTGGTGGCAATGGCAGGTGTTGCACTGATCAGCTTTAACGGTTCCAGACTGGAACTGAATCCGACAGGAGATATACTGGCAATCCTTGCAGCTTTTGTGTGGGCGTGCTATTCCATATTGACGAGGAAGATCAGCAGCTTTGGCTATCCAGTCATTCTTACCACACGAAGGACATTTTTTTATGGTATCCTTTTTATGGTTCCAGCTTTATTCTTTTTCGATTTTGAAATTGGGCTGGAACGGTTTGCTGATATGGCACATCTGCTTAATATTCTGTATCTAGGATTGGGGGCATCTGCACTTTGTTTCGTTACATGGAATTTTGCGGTAAAGGCACTTGGGGCAGTTAAAACCAGCGTTTATATTTACATGGTTCCCGTCATAACAGTTGTGACATCTGTCTTGGTGTTGAAAGAGCCAGTAACATGGGTTTCCCTTGTAGGGACGGTTATGGCAGTAGCAGGGCTTTTCCTTTCTGAATATAGCGGAAAGGAGAGTAGGGAAAATGAATGATCCCGCTATAAGAGTAGAGGAGCAGATTATCAGTCTGTTTCCTGATAGGGAAACACGGATTTTCCAAGGATGGATATTGAAAAAAATGGATAGACATCTTTTGGTTTATCCGCTATATTACAAGTTTTCTCAGGGGGATATTCATGAAAACATACGGAAATGTGAGGAAATTAGTCGTCAGAGCGGGATGGATTGTGTTTTCCGTATTGTGGAGCATACCAATTACTATCTGAGTTCCATACTTACAGATAACGGATATGGGCTAAAAAAATGTGGCGTAGTTGGTGAATGGAATTTCATAGGAAATTTGTGTATTGAAGGGAAGCAGCAAGTCAGGCTGTTCCTTAAAAACAGATCAGGGAAGAATGAAGAATATGTTATGACAGATACGGACACGGTTATCGGCATAAAGCGGCAGGGACTATTATTCCTACTGGATGGGAAAATGCCGTGTGTAAACATAGAAGATATTGTGCGATTTTCGGTTGAAAAAGGAGTTACACAGATACTGGCAGACATACCGGAACGGGATGAGTTGCCGGAAGAATATGAGCGGGTAGGCTTTTGTAGAGCATATCTTTACCGCTGTTATCAAAAGGAGGATATGAAAAATGAATTTACAGAATGAGAAATGTGTTATGGTGATTGATGAAAATCTGCCGCTTGGTATTATAGCAAATACTGCGGCAATTATGGGTATCACGCTGGGGAAACAGATGCCGGAGGTTGTAGGTGTAGATGTGTATGACAGAACGGGTAACGGGCATTTGGGGATTATTGAATTTCCAGTTCCAATCTTAAAAGGTAATGAGGAAGTGATTAAGACTATTCGTGAAAAACTGTATGAGCCGGAATTTGCGGATTTGACAGTAGTTGATTTTTCTGATCTGGCGCAGGGGTGTAAGACCTACGATGAGTTTATTGAGAAGATGAAAGGTGTTCCGGAAGCGGAGCTGAATTATTTTGGAATCGCTATTTGTGGTGCAAAAAAGAAGGTCAACAAATTAACAGGGAGTATGGCATTATTGAGATAATGAAATAATCAGCAGAAGAGCCATCCACGGTTCTCCTGCTGATACTTTTAGTGGTAAATGCTAAAAATTGCCTGTTTGATATATTTTTTTCCCTGTTCAACAATGTTAAAGGAGCTATTGGAGAAGCACCATGTAGCCATTGTGCCTCTTACTATGCTTTCAAAATAATTGAAAATTTCGTTGCATGAAAAGTCGGAGGATGAATATTCTAAACTTGATTCTATCTCGTCCTGTAATATATTGATAAAGTATCGTTTGTTGAAATGTTCGGACGGCCCAGGTACACATGCACTAAGATTTAGTGAATAAGCTAAGCAGGTAAGTTCATATCCGGCATATTCTGCAAATTCAAATTCCAGATTTAAAAAGTAGGCAATACGTTCAATTACAGATTTATTGGGGTTGGATGCTACAAATTCATTGTAATGAGTGCAAATATAGGTTCCCATATCGGCATAATAGCTTTCCCTTACAATATCTTCCTTGGAGTTGTAATGAACATAAAAAGATCCTTTTGCCAATCCTGCTGTCTGGCAAATTTCACTTATAGTAACATTATTGTATCCTTTGCTTTTTATAAGGGTAACTGCTGTTTCAAAAATTTTGTTTTTTGTATCAGCAGCCCTGTCTTTGCGTGATTTTTTCAGTTCCATGATCAAGCTCCTTATAAAATAGTATTGACAATATAGATGGCGATGATTAAAATAGTGACCATAGTCACTGACTGCGGTCACTATTATTCTAACACATTTTGACAGGAGGCACAATATGTTTATCTTTAATCTGACCTATGTAAAACCAATTCTGGAAGTTGAAAAAATATTACCGGCACATATTAGTTATTTGGAAGAAAACTACAGTATAAAAAAATTTATTTGTTCCGGAAGAAAAGTTCCACGGACAGGAGGAATAATCCTCTGTAATTGTGAAACAAGACAGGAAGCGGAACAGATTATGGAGCAAGACCCATTTTTCAAAGAAAAAATTGCCCAATATGAAATAATTGAATTCGTGCCATCTAAATCTCTGGAAGAATTTGAATCGTTTATGAAAAAAATCAAGTAGAAAGATTAGCATGATAGAATATCACTGTTGACTTGAAGCGCACTTCATAGTTTATGATAGCAGAGAGAGGTGGATTCATATGTATTCAGCAAAAGAGGCAGCAGAAATGACAGGTCTATCAACGGCAACGCTAAGGTATTATGAAAAAGAGCAGCTATTGCCACCGATTGCCCGAACAAAGCAAAAATACCGACAATATTCTGATTCCGATATTGAATGGATAAAAATGGTGCAATGCCTGCGTATGGCAAATGTACCAATTCAGTCGGTCAAAAAATATATTGCGCTATTGTCACAGGGCGGGAAAACAATGGAGCAACGGTATATTATGGTTCAGGATTACATCACGGATATTCAGGAGCAAATGGTTCATTTGAAAAATGCGCTTGCTTTAGCAAACAGAAAGGCAGCATTTTATGAAAAATTTTTAAAAGAACCATTGAGCAAGGATTTGACGTATCTGGAGGAATGGGAACTGTTTAAAAACGGAGAAGGGAATAGCGAATGAAAACAGTTTTGATCACAGGGACTACCAGTGGGATAGGAAAAGCCCTTGCGGAAAAATTTGCAAGCGAAAGGTACGGTTTGATTCTCGTTGCGAGAGATGAACAGAAGTTAAGGCAGCAGCAGGTTTCTTTACAGAATACTTATCATGTGGACGTAAAATATATTTCTCAGGATCTGGCACAGGAGGATGCGGTGAGCCGAATCATGGAAAATATAGAAAAATGGAAATTAACGGTTGAGATTCTTATAAATAACGCCGGATTTAATGAATGTGGATTTTTTGTTGATACCAGCTTTGACCGGGAGCTTGAAATGATAAATCTGCATATACGATTTGTGACAGAACTGACAAAACGTATATTAGTACATATGAAAAAAAGCGGTTATGGGAGAGTTCTGAATGTGGGTTCGACAGGTTCCTTTATTCCGTCTCCAACAGATGCTGTTTATTCTGCAACAAAAGCCTATATCATGTCTTTTTCAAATGCTTTATGTGGTGAGTTTCGTAATACAGGGATAAAAGTAACTACGTTATGTCCAGGAGCAACGCAGACGGAATTTGCTGAAAAGGCCAATATTCAAAATACATTATTATTTAAAATTGCAGTAATGAGGCCGGAAAAAGTGGCAGATATCGCTTATCGTAAACTGATGAGAGGAAAAAGGCTGATAATTCCAGGAATGTATAATAAGTTATTGGTGGCATTCGCAAAAATAATGCCCGTCAGTATTACGAACAGGATTACAATATTTATGATGAAGTAGCTGGATTGGAACGTATGAGGAGATTGCCTGTGGGAGAGTGGTAAAGCATGTTCCGAAAAAACATTCAGGCTGGATGATTATTGAATATATGGAAATAACCAGATAAGAATATCCTTAACGGCATAGCTGATTGAAGAAATGTAGAGCTATTACTGCTGTTACAGGATATTTTTGTTTGATAAAGGCAGTTTTTCAAATAGTAGCATATAGTCGTTTCGTGCAATAAGTAGTCGTTTGATGCAAGGGGATCTGATAAAATATCCAGTAATACGGTATTATATGAAATGAAAAAGAGTTTAGAATACGAGGAAAGAAAATGAAGATAGCAATCTGCGATGACCAAAGAAGTGATAGAGAAGCATTGAGGGCGATGCTGGAATCATATGGAAATAATTTTGAAATTAGGGAATATGGTTCTGGTGGTAGTATGTGCGAGGATATGGGTTTTATACAGGAGTGCAGGGTTATTTTTCTTGATATAAACATGGATGGCATGGATGGCCTGGAAGCTGCCAGACAAATAAAGACAGAATACCCAAAAGTACATATCGTTTTGGTGACTGCCTATGTGAATTATGCGCTGGATGGATATAAGGTGAAAGCAAGCCGTTTTCTCTTAAAAGATGATTTGGAAAAGACGTTGCCAGAGTGTATGGATGATATCCTGAAAGAAATTCAACAGGAGGAGCGGGTAGTTGAGTTCAACTTTGTAGAGGGGAATGTGCCAATCCGGATAGATGACATTATTTATATTGAAACGAGCAGACACAAGAACATATTTTATACCAAGAACCAGACATTCAGTATTTATAGGAAAATGGATGAGCTGGAAAGGGATTTAAAAGGGATGGGATTTGTAAGAATACACCAGAGCTTCCTCATTAACATGAAGTATATTGGGAAGATCAGCAGCTATGTCATGACACTGACTACAGGAAAACAAATATCTGTTCCAAAGTCGAGGTATCCCGATGTGAAGCGGCAGTACACATTGTTTAAGGGGGCAGAATGATTATGGAAACTTTCATAATTTCGTGGTTTGTTATTGCAGTAGAAGCATGTGGGAGCCTGTATTTCTTTGATATTTTTTTAAAGCAGAGGCATGTGGGAAGATTTGGAAAATACAGGTACTGGCTGCTTTTTCTTATGATAGTGGTTATCCTGCGCATAAGTCGGTGGATTGATATGGGTATATGGAAGATGTTTCTGATGCTCCCCGTATTTATGGTGTCTTGTATGCTATTTTATCATGTTCGATGGAAACAGAGTTTTTTCCTTTCCGGGGTGAACTATAGTTTGATAGTATTGATAGATTTTTTGCTGATGCAGACAGGAAATATATGGATTTCGGATGAAGTCATGTATAACAAAGGATATGCTTCGCAATTTCTTCTGCTGGCTTTGGTAGCAAAAATGACTTGGCTGAGCCTGATATTTATATTTCATAAAATATGGAAAGGGAAGAACAAACATAGTGAGATTTCTAATGGGGAATGGCTGAAATTAAGTATGATACCATTATTTACCCTGATAGCTCTTTTGACTATGATTTTTTTCCACAGCAGCGAAAAAAAGGTACAGAGTGTATATCTTTTTCTAGCAGTTGGACTGATTATAATGAATTTTATTATTGTGGAACTGATGCAGAGCATTCTTGGAAAGGAAGAACAGTTACGGGAGAGTACGCTGAGAAATCAAAAGATAGAAAGCCAGTTTACACATTATCGGGATATGCAGGCAGTCTATGAACGGCAGGGAAGGAAGATGCATGACTATAAGAACCAGATAAGAACAATGCAGGTACTGTTAAAGGAAGGGGATATTCAGACTGCCGCTGCACTTGCGGAGCGTCTGACGGAGAGTATATCGGTGGAAATGGCAGCGGTTAATACGAACCACCCGATTGTGAACGCAGTCTTGAACCAAAAGTTTCATGCCGCAAGAGAGCAGGGAATATCCATGATATTTATGGTCAGTGATATGAGTGGGCTGCGCTTGAATGAGGAGGAAACGGTGATCCTGTTGTCGAATCTGTTGGATAATGCTATCCATGAGTGTGTAAAAGTCGTGCAGGCAGAGAAAAAAGCTGTCATCAATGTTAAGCTGGTGTATGAGGACGGGAATCTGATCTTTTCCGTAAAGAATCCTGTGGTAAAAAAGTTAGAGATTGTGGATGGCATTGTTTTGGATTCTGATGGAAGAAAACATGGAATTGGTCTTGTAAATGCAAAAGCAGTTTGTGATAAATATGATGGCGATTTTGAGATTTTTTGTGATTCGGAAAAGTTTCAGGCAGTGGCAATGTTATAGGCTTTATGGTCATTTGGTGCAGAAAATGGTAACCTGGTGCAATCCGGGTTAGAAAACGTGAGTTTCTTACCGACAACTTCTATAAGTAGACAAAAAGAAGATGAGACAGGAGGATAAATACAATGCCTTACATTACAGTGGAAAGTGGAAGCTTATCAGACGAGCAGAAAGAGGAACTGATAAAGCGGTTGACAGAAGTATCTTCGGAGATTATGAAAGTACCACAGGAATTTTTTGTGACTACGATTAAAGAATTACCCGATAAAAATTTCGGTATTGGCGGAAAGACCATTGATAAAGTGAAAGCGGAATATATGCGGACACATAAATAATTCATTTCATAAACAGATTTGTACATGGAAAGGATGATTTTGTGGTTACTTTTTATATAATTCGGCATGGAGAAACTCTGTTGAATAGCCTGGGCAGGGCGCAGGGGTGGAGTGATTCGCCCCTGACCGATCATGGAAAAAAGTCAGCAATCGAATTAGGACTTGAAATTAAAGGTACTATTTTTCATGCTGCATATGCAAGTGATACGTTAAGAGCTGGACAGACGGCGGAGTTGATCCTATCAATTAGTGGGAATGATAACATTAAAATTCAGAAAGATATGCGGTTGCGGGAATGGTGCTTAGGTTCTATGGATGCTGAGCATAATACAATTTTAAGCCAAACGGTATCAGAATGGTTAGGTGTCTCATCATTTGCGGAATTTAATAAAAGGCTTCCGGATATTGCGGAGGCAATCTATGAGCATGATACAACAGGCATGGCAGAATCCTTTGCGGATATTTCAAATCGCCTGAAGGGTGTATTTGAAGATATGGTAAAAAATGGACTACACAATGAGAGCAGCAATATATTAGTGGTTACACATGCCTTTGCTATAAAAACCTTACTGTATCTTTTTGCTCCAGAACGATTATGTGCTATGGAGCGAGTGAAAAATACAGAGGTTTTAAGGCTGATATATGATGAAGGGGTATTTCGTTTTCAAGAAATGGAGGTATAGAATGGCTATTATCGGAGTAGAACAGAACTATTATCAAAACAGTGTGGCAACAACGAAAAGTACAAAAAACGTAAATAGCACAGAAAAGTTTATATTAGAAAAAGCAAGCGGTAAACAAGAATTGTCGGGAGCGGAAGAAATGGAATTATTTAAAAAGGAATTTTATGAAGATCTTTCTAAGGTTACCAATCATAGGACAGTGAGCAATTCGGCTGTAAACATATCGGAGAGGGCATTCCAGGCTATGAAAGATGATCCTCAATACAGAGAGAAGGTTCTTTCACTGATTCAGAGGGATTTGGGTGATTCCTATGGGCCGAGAAACTGTTCTGTATTGATATCAGTCGGTGCGACTTTGAATGAATACAGGGCGGATTCATGGCCTGTTGGTAATGATTCTGAATTTGGTGTGCGTTCACAGAACAGCTTTTATAAAAGAACAAGCGAAAAGGAAGATAAGCAGAAGGAGTCTCTGGAGGAATATCTGGAAAAACAAGCGCAGATTAAAAAGCAGCGGCAGAAAATGGTGAATGAAGAAATTGCAAAGATGGAGCGAGAAAAATTCAGACTGTCGCAGTCATGGAACAATGAAAGACAAATGGCAAAGGCTCTTGATGCCTATAGAACAAATGCTATGACGGAAATGATTGTGGGTGGCGGATTACCGCTTGTCTAAATGAGGACATTATGGACGGATTTACTATAAGTGAGTATGGTGATTTAGAATAACAGAGGAGTTGCTATTGAGATAAGAATAACAAAAGAAAAAGTATAAGATGCCTATTATCTCAAATTTAATGTGAATGTTTAGGATATAAAAGTTGTGAAAAATTTTTTTAGCCATATAGCAGGAGGTGATTTATTATGCGTGTAGGAAATAACAGTCAAGGAATTTGGCAGCTTTTTTCAAGGATAAACGGAGATCAGGCAAATACAAGCAGACTTTTTAACAGAGGAGCATCGAAGGGGTATTATTGTGGCAATACCATTGATGACCTGCGTTCAGGGCATTTCAAAAATTCTTATGGCGTGGAGGGAATGGAAATTACAGGTAGGACAGATTGGAAACGGATTGTCAATGTTTCGGATGAAATGAAACGGCATGTTTACGAGGATGTAAAAAAGGAATTTTATAAATACGGCGGAATGTCTGGTGATAATACTACTGAAACTGATGCTTATTATGACAAGATTCACTCTTATGTAAAAACATTAGATTTAAGCACTCGTCGTGCAGCTCCGTGGACATTGAATCAGCTCCATTTGGAAATTGCGGGGAGAGTAACACAGACTGTAAAGGAAAAAGACCCTGCATGGACAGCGGGAAAACCTATTTCCCATGAAATACTGGATGAGATTTTTGCGGGCGATACCATTTATCAGGACAGCGTAAATGCCTTGTACTCTAAAGGCAGTAAGGGGTTGGATGTGCAAATTTGATATGGTAGTGCTGTTTACACCATATTCTGCAGAGATGCATAAATCTTTGCTGTTGAGAATTGCTCAGACTTATTACAAGGGCAGAGACAGCTCTGAATAACAGAAGAGTTGTGACAAGAAATTTGATCAGGTAGGAGAGGATTTAATATGAGTATTTTAGGAGTAAACGGAGCTTTGGCAGGTGCATATCAGTATGCGAGCAGGACACAGAAAACCACCACAAGCGGAACAAGTTTCATGGAGCAGTTACAGAAGACAGGAGAGGTGGCGGATACTTCAAAGATGGAAATATATCAGGAGTATTTGAAACAGAAATATGGTGTGGGTGTATCTATTCAGAATGTAGGAAAAGACCAAAGCAGTATAGATCGTATTGGTGCAGGGACAGTAGGAACTGGAAATGTTGTGATTGCTTCAAATATTTTGGAACAGATGGCAAATAATCCGGAGAAAGCAGCCTATTACGAAGGGAAAATACAGAATTATTTTAATTCAGTGCCGAGATATCAGGCAGAGCTTTCAGCAATGGGACATGAAATTCATTCCTCTGGAATAGTCATTCATTCGGATGGCACTGTCACACATTATATCAGCGGCGATTTAAAACCAGAAGTAAGGGCAAAGATAGAAGCCAAAATGAAAGCTGAGGATGAAGAAAAGGCAAAGCGGAAAAAACGGTATCAGGAACTTAGCCAGGAAGCGGCAGAGAAGCGGAAACTGGAAATGAAGATGGCTTTCGGGAGGCGGAATATGGAAGAACTTATAGTTGATAAGATGGCAGAAACAGGCAGGGTCACATATGTAAGAACGCCGGAACTTATGAGTTCCGTCATGGCAGCTTATGAAATGAGTGCTTTAACTATGCGGGCATTTTGAAGTAAAAGAAGATAACTGCTCGGACTTATTACAAGAGAGCAGAGTCAGCTCTGAATGATAGAGGAGCTGTGACAAGAAACTTGATCAAGTAGGAGAGGATTTAATATGAGTATTTTAGGAGTAAACGGAGCTTTGGCAGGCATGTACCAGTATGTAAACAGGACACAGAAAACAGGTACAGACAGAACATGGTTTGCGGAGCAGTTGCAGAAAACAGAGGAGGCGGCATACACATCAAAAGTCAATGCGTACACGGAATATCTCCGGTCAAAATATGGCAATGTGAAAATCCAGAGTGTCGGGAAAGATCAGCAGAGCCTTGACAGGGCAGGAAAGAGTATGAGCGGCAGTGATGTTGTAATCGCACCGAACATTCTGGAACAGATGGCCTATGACCCGGAAAAGGCAGCTTATTATGAGGGTAAGATAGATGATTTCTTCAATGCCACTCCGATGCTGACGGCTTCGTTTGCGGCAAAGGGACTTGTCTATGAACCGGGCGGTGTGGTAGTCCATGAAGACGGAAGCGTAACATATATCAGTGGCTGCAGTGATTCACCAGAGCGGGTAAGGGAGGTTAATGAAATCAATAAAGCAAAACGGGAGAAAGAGGCGGCACAGAGGAAGGAAAGTCTGGAACGCAGTCAGGAAACGGCAGAGGAACGGAGACGGCAGATTGAGATAGCTTATAAAAAGCAGAGTATGGTGGAGGCTCTCGCTAACCATACAATGGATACAAGCAGGTATACATATACGACTGCGCCGGAAGTTATGGGTTCTGCAATCACAGCTTATACGCAGAACATCATGGAAGCGGCGGGTATTTTGAAGTAAAGCAGGATATGCCCGGACTTATCATAAGGGGGCATGGGGGCTCCGAATGACAGAAGAGTTGCCAATAAAATATTGATAGCATATGCGGAAAGGTTGGTAATATGGATATTCAGGCAATTTTGCCGCAAATCACTAATGCCGTAAAATTATCAAGTGACAGTATAAAGTGTGGAGATGAATTTGAGAAACTTTTACAGCAGGTGAATGAAGACACAGATATTGCAGAAATGAAGAAATTTCTGGATGAAAAGTTTAATGTCAATATGGTTGTTGTAGATTACAGTTGTGGAAAAACGGATACAAAAGCAGAAATGTATGATACCGCAATGCTGGGAAAATATGATATGCACGGCGGGAGAAACGTGGTCATTTCAAAGAAAGCCTTATTAAGGATGAAAAATGATAATGCCTTTAGGCAGAAAGTGTATAAATCAATCAAGGATATACCGTGGTCAAGTAAATTGACTGGCGGCGAGGTAAAAGGCAACGGAGTATTTATCCATGAAGATGGGACAGGAGGCTATTATCTGGAATTTGATTGGGGTAATGAAGAGGAAAAAACAAAGTCCCAAAAACATAAGATGCTGTACGCTGACAGTTCAATGGTAAAAGATTTAAATGCCCCAGCATTAGATAAACTAAACAATATGGGATTACAGATGGTATTTGGTCTTTTGGGGGTAATGAACTGCTTGGACTTATTATGGGAGAGCAGGATTGACCCTGAACGACAGAGGGGTCGTAACACTAAAATAATGGAGGAGATTTGGTAATGAACATAAATGGAATAGGTGCAGCGGGGTATCTTGTTATATATGGAATGAGAGGAACAGAAGGGAGTATGAGGGAAAAGAGCTTTGCAAATGAGATAAGCAAGGTTGCAGCAAGGCTGGAAGTGGAAGAAGCGGATTTTAGCAAAGCCATAAGAAAAATGCGTCCTATGGGAGAAAATGTTGGTGAAACGTCAGAACTGGAAGATAAGTATTGTTCGCTTTGCGGCTCCATGATCAAAGAAGATGGCAGTTGTCCTATGTGTGGCGTTCCTACATTCATATCTGGAAATGGGCGGTCTGGCAATCAAAAAATTGCACAAGCGGCGAGTTTGCATTCAGTATCCGGAAACTCGAAAATTCGGATTCGGTAGGATGTTCTATTACAAAAGAAAACCAATAATCTATAAACGATAAGAGGGAATCTTGGATATAAAAGCGTCAATTCATCGTTGGATAACATAATAAAAATATATTGTAGTAGGAGGTTTTTCTATGGACATTTCATTAACTCCTGTTGCACATCAAATATTTACATACCGTGCAGCGCGTTTTGCTGAGCCAAGGGAAAAGAACGCTGAAACTGCATCTGTCTCGAACGGCGATCAAGTAACTATATCTCAGGAGGGACGAGAGGCAGCTTCCAACAATTTTGAAACCCAGGCTGACAAGGTAGCGGCTTACCTGGGAACCATGACAAAAGAGGACTTTATGGAACAGCTCAAAAAGTGGCAGAGTGAAAATCAAATGCCGCTGGAAGTCGATCTTTACCGGGCTGTTGACCCTGACGGAACTATTGCCACCAAGACTTATTTTGAATCCTATTTGGGACAGCTTCAAGATCAGGAAAACGCAATCAAAGCCTATTATTCCGATGCCTATGATGAGGCTGTCTCTGCTCCAATTAACAGTTTGGCTTTTATCTCCGGGAAATACCTGTGTGACTGGTCTGACTACTTTGATTCCAGTATGCCTGAGAAAGAGCAGCAGTGGACGCATCATCAGCTTTGGTCTATGTTGACAGATAGCCATGTAGCATTGAATGATCCCTATGCTTTGGCTGCTTCTGGCGGGCCAAAGACGGTAGATCAGATGGATGCGATTGCTAAACAGGCTGTAAAGGACAAGTTGGATTCTCTTCTGAAAGAGAAAAACGAGAATACCTGAGTAAAATCCCTGACGGAACGGCGCAAGGGTATTTTAAAGGTGATATGCATAAAGTAATAAGGCACAGGCGGTAGGTTTTCCTGTTTTCGTAGACCTGGGAATTAGAGCGACTTTGCTCGATAGCGAGATTGTTATATTGAAAATGTAGGATATGAAACAAGTTATGGAGGAAAGTATGAATAATACTATTTTGGAATTAGAGTGCATTGGCTTGGTTGATGGAAGCAAATTTCCTATCGAATATACCGGGCGGGGAAAGGACATATCACCGGAGTTTGTAATTAAGAATCTTTCGCCAAATGCGAAGACCCTCGCTGTTATATTGGAAGATTTATCACACCCGATTAAGGATTTTACGCACTGGATTATCTGGAACATTCCAGCCGCTAACAGAATAAAGAAAAATATTCCTGGTGGTAGGACTGTGCCTGCACTGGGGAATGCTCGCCAGGGGGTAGGATATGGACTGCATCGCTATGCGGGGCCGAAACCGCCAAAAGGGAAAAAACATAGTTACCGTTTTACAATTTATTCTTTAGACTGTGAAATAAACATAAGCGCCAGCTCTATGAAAAGAAATTTTCTGAAAAAGGCTGAAAAGCATATTATCCAAAAAGGAAGTATTATTGGTGAGTTTGAGTAAGAAATACCTTTACGGATGCATATCACCAATAAGACACATAGGGTGTGCAGGCTTTCACTGTTTCCGGTAGACGGAGGATCGGGGAGCAGGGGCAGTTTCGTGAATAATGGAGGAATCAGTAAATAAGAAGTCCTTGAGGTGCCATATTATGATGAAAGAATATTTAATAAATCGGGTACATGAATTGTACTGGAACAATGATATAAATTGTGCGAGAACAACTATTATTTGTTTGAGTGAATTATTTGAAATTTCTGTTGAACAGCAAACAATCTGGTCTGCGGTCGGAATGCATGGAGCTGGTGGATACAGAGCGCAGTGCGGCTTAGTTGAAGGTGCGCTTATGTTTATAGGAATTTATCTCCATATGTTGGGAAAAACAGAAGATGAAATTGTATCAGCCTGTTATAATTTTGCGTCTTCCTTTGATAAAACATTTGGTTCATTAAGATGCTTTGAATTACGGCCTACAGGTTTCTTGGAGAGCGATCCACCACATATGTGTGAAAAATTGACTTGTAGTGGAATCGAATTTGCATATCAATATATTTTAGAAATCACAGGGCAGTAGATAGTTTCTCGTATGTGATAATAAAGCATACAATCTCGTGGCTGTATATCAATAACTAATAAGTCTCAGAAAGCGGGAATTTTATTTTGAATGGGAGATGTAGATATGGGCAAGGGTACAGGCAGCATATCCATTATAGGCGGAGCAGATGGGCCTACAAGTATTTTTATTGCAGGAAAAGGCAGTAAGGTAAAACTTACAACACGCATACAGAATTATTTCCGTAAAATAAAGAGGAATAGGATAAAAAAACGGATTACTGCCAATCACCATACACTGGAGGAAGTCGTGGAATGGCTGAAACGGGAGTACGGTGCAGTGGAGGTTTCGCAGCAGTCTCATAATTATCTGGAACAGAGGAACAGCTTAAAAACATCCCTTATCATGCGTCACCGCCCGGATTTGTTGGGAGAGTTGATGGACTTGGAGCCACCGGAAAGAGAGGATGTGGAAGCCTTAAAGGTGTTTGGTGAGCAGATTTATGAGCGGAATAGGATGGCAGAGGAAATTGCGGATGATATCTTCCCCATAGATTTCCACATATATGAGATTAAATGGGCAGAGAATGATCGTATGAGAATAGGTGTGGAAACTGTCTGGCAGGTACTTGTCGGTTCATTTAGCAGCAGGGAGAAGAAGATCATGAAACAGTTAAGGAAACTGTATAAATAGATATATTTATATTACGGTGTCACTACCGAAGATATAAAAAATGAAACGGAAAGGTACGAATCACTTTTAGGAGTGTTGTGTTCATAGATGCCCGGTTTCGGGGAGCAGTGAAAGGAGGATTTTTATGAAGAAAAGAATGGCATTGCATATTATAAGTTTTATTGTCGTTTGTTTACTTTCCGCTTGTTCTTCGCAGAAAGTAGCAGACCCTATTGTTTTGCCGGAAGTAGGAGATTTAACTTCTATTTCTGTTGTAAGCGGTGATATAACTGCTACTTCTATTGATGAACAATGGATGGCAGATTTTATGTCTATTTTGACAGATATGGAATCAACAAGCCAATCGAGTATAAATGATTCCCCAAATGTTGAAGGGTGTATAACTATAAATCTTAACTGTTCTGATGGCCCGGGAAAAACAGTGTTCTTTTATGAGAAGAATGGAAAAGAGTATGTTGAGCAGCCATATCAGGGGATATATATGCCTGCTTCCGAGCTTGGTGAAAAAATCACAGAATTGCTGGAATCTCTTGATTCTTAATATGATAGCAGGAATAAGCCACAGCCGGATAGGGCAGACTTCCCCAGTTTCTGGCAGATAGGGGAATCGAGGTGGCTTTGATGCGAGGCATAGATATGAGAGCATATACGAACTTTCCGCAATGGTTTGATGTGCTTAAAGACAGTAAAAGAAAAGTATATATTTTGGATGGCGTACTGCGTTTCATTATAAATGGTGCGATTACAGTACGCCTTTAAATATATAGGAAGAAATAGAAGTGTAAAGACTGTTGATTAGTATGGGAACTTGTCAATAGTTTTGAGATGCAAATGGAGAGCATTATGATAAAAAGGTATGGGAATGTACGAAAGCGTACAAATAAAAGCATTGGCGGATTGCCGCACAGTAAAAGGTGTATCGTGATGAAGTGGGAGCTTCTAAACGATGCACCTTTTTCAATGTCGAATTTAGAGAGATTGCGTATCTTTATCAATTTTTTTGTCAACAACCTGCTGTCTTGGAGTGCGGGCAAGATATTGGTTGAGAGTATCCAGTTTCCGGTTAAGATCGGCGGTTTCTTTCTCAGCAGCTTTATAAGTTTTCTGTAGAGCCTGCTTTTTGGAATAAAGTGCATTGTAATCGCTGCGGAGTTTTTCAACGTCAATATTCTTCGGATTGATGCCAAAACGCTTCAGCATATTTTCAGCACCGTCGTGAAGAATAAGCTCCGTTTCATGGCGGCGCAGGTAGGCGTCTTTATCCTTGGACTTCTGGTAGCGCACATGATAGATATGGTTGGCTTTATACTGCTCTGCATACTTCAAAACCTGCCCAAAATCCTTTAGCTGGCGCTCGGTTTCCACAAGGCTCTCACGAGCTGTTTTTGCCAGTGTGGACTTGGCGGCAATCTGTTTTTCAAGCTCTGCTATGGAGCCTGCCTGACTGTAGCTTGCGGCGGCAATTTTAAGGTTTTGGATGTCTGCCCAATGTTTCAAGCTGGGGCTTTGTGTGAATTTTTCCTCGGTGGTGTCAATGAGATTTTTCCTTGAATAATCTTTGACAATGGGCTTTTTTCTGACAGGGAACGGAACACGCTTTTTATCCTTTACAAGTGCCTTTTCCTCAATGCGCTCCTTGATCCGTTCTTTGGTGTACTCCGCACCTAAAGACTTTGCACTGCCACGGATAAAACGCTCCCTGTCCAGAGGACGGAATGAGATAAATTTATGCGCTTTTTCCCCGAAGTCCTCGCCTTTGATTTCGTAGCCTTTTGCCCGGATCAGTTCAATGCAGTCCTCGTAAGTTTCAGCGTTTTTTATTGCTTCGTCAATGTCGGCTTTTAACTGTTCTTTCCATGCGGAACCATTTTTGCCAGCCTGCCATTCCTTGTAAGTTTTGCCCCGCTTTTCTCCCGGAGTGATAACAGATAATTCATGCTCCCTGCAGAGGGTATCGCTCAGATTGCGGATATTGTAATAGGTCTTTTTACAGTCGTGGTATTTCTCGTGGTTTATGTTATCAGCGGCGCAGAAAATGATGTGGTTATGGACGTGCCCTTTATCAATGTGCGTGGTGACAACATAGGAGTATTTGCCCTCTAAAAGTTTGTCGGCAAGCTCTACGCCTATCTGGTGGGCTTCCTTATAAGAAACTTCACCAGGGAGAAAAGACTGTATCAGATGATAGGCTTTATTTGGACTGGACTGGCTGGTTTTTGACAGCGCAAATTTGAAATCATAGGCGGCGGTTTCAGGGCTGCAACCATAAGAAGAAATCAGTATGCCCTCATCAGTTTTGGCGGGGTTACAGATGTAGTCTACTGCTTTATTGACGGTTGCCGTGATAGCATGGATTTTTGTGTATGCCATACCTTTTGCATCAGCTCCTTTACTTCTTTTACATCGGCTTTATATACGTTACCTGTGGCATTCATGCGCTTTGCAATCTGGTTCAAATTGTTCCCGATTTTAGCAAGCGCAGCATTGTATTCCCGAAGCTCGGAATAGTCAATGTCATAGACATAGCCGTATATAATCAGGTACCGTAGGAAAGAGGATTTGTCTTTCATATTGGAGGCTTTGAATTTCTGCTCCAGTATGTAAAGTTCATCATCGCTCAGACGTAAGGTCAAGCGGTTTTGGCGCACTCTGTTCTCCATTGTTTGGGTAGCTCCTTTCATAAAAAATGTTTTGTTTTTTGCAATATGCCGTATCCGGCAGGGAGGTTTTTCAAGCGTAAAAATTCAGAAATTCCGCAGAGGTAATTCCTGAATTTTGGAGCGCAAAGGGGGTCAGGGGGATATGCCCTCTGCAAGCCGATTTTCTCAAGTTTCCACTTGGAGAAACTTGGGCAAATCGAAGCCTATGGACGTCCATAGGCAGTGCTTGCTATTCTTCTGCAAACTGCCCGTAGGGAGTTTGCGTGTTGTACGAGCTTAGGCGAGTGTCTTACAACACATAAGGGCGTTACCGCCCGGTCTTTTGTAAAGCCTTTCGGTATCTGGCTTTCAGAGGATTGTTTTGATAAATAAAAAACTGCCACAACCAGAGCAGGGCATAGCTACCCTGTTCCGGCTCATAGCAGTTTGAGTGTACTTTTATGAATTTGTGATTTTATCCACTAAAGATTTTAACAAGCGGCAGGGTAAAAGTCAATCAGAGATACAAACGAAAAGCAAAAAAGGAAAGCATGATTTTCAGCATGGGAAAAGAGCTGGAAGCGGCTGAAAAATTTTCCTGAAATAATTTTTTGTATAGGAAAGGTATTTTCCTATACGTTTTGTAGACTATGATTGGAACTTATTAAAGGAGAGGAGGTGAAGCATGAATACCACTGACCGCAGGATGGAGATCGTAAACATTCTGATTGTCCGGCGGCGTACAACAGCAAAAGAGCTGGCAGAAGAATTTGGAGTTACCACCCGTACAATACGAAATGATATTCAGGCTTTATCTCCGAACTTTCCTATTTACACACAGCAGGGTGGGGCTGGAGGGATTTTCATGGGAGATGATTACAAGCCATACATAAATACCCTTTCTTCTGACGAGCTAAATACTTTGTGCGAGATATACCGACAAACAGAGGGAATACATAAGAAAATTTTATTACAGATTATGTATAAGTACGGCCCAGATAAACTGGAGATATAAACTTGTCATTCCGCTAAAGCACATAATCTTTACAAGAACCGTTCATAGCAGACGGAGAGTGCTTATGTGCTTTTTGGGCTGACAAGTCCAGAGATGATTTTATCCAAAACAGGCAGGAAGATTTCTGCCGGAGCGCACCTTGAAAATTGAATATGTAAATGCATACGGGACGTGTGGGATGTGAGGAGCCGCTATGCGGACACGCCAAGAGCTGCCTGCTCTTATTTTTGTATGGGAGTGTATACGAAGGAATACTGAAATCTGGTATTGAAGTTAAGGCGGTGAGCGATAAATGTCTGGCAAAAAGTGTAGCAGTTACATGGGGCTATGAGGCATATCTTTGATAATGATACTTCCGGATTTTCCGGTCAATTTAGAATGACGGTGCGATACCGATGTGGACAGTGTACTGATCTGTCACTCGTATGCGTTTTTTAATATCTTCCAATAAAAGTATATCCAATTATTGGGTGTGTTTTTATTGGCAGATATGCCAAAACCATAGCAAGAGAAAAAGGACAATCTTTCGGAAAAGAGGTGGTGAACTTGGAAGCAAAAGTTAAAAGGAAAGATTTCATTAGATATGACGAAGGAGCAGAGAGGTATTCAATGAGCAAGCACAGTTTTATGAAGCTGGCGCAGGAAGCCCGTGCGGTATATAAAATTAACCGTATTACTCTCGTGAGCGTACCGATTTTTGAAGAATATCTGGAATCTTTCCGTGTATAGATTGGAGCATGAATAGAGGAAACAAATTATTGTATATCAAAAAGTTGTTGACTTTTTGATATACAAGTAGTATGATGTTAGTGAGGTTATGAAAGGTAGGTGATGGCGGGTGGCCAGAACGGGCAGACCAAGATTGGAAAATCCGAGAAGTGAAGGTGTTTTTATCCGCCTCACGAAAGACGAGCATACAGATATAACCGAATATGCAAGCAATCATAATCTTACCATAACACAGACACTCGTTCAGGGATTTAAGAAACTGCGTGAGCAGGAGAACGGGAAAAAGAACGAGTAATGGCATTTGTGACCTCTTTCTGTTACAAAAGGAAGGTGGTGCATTATGTCAAAGTCACGGAAAGATTTAAAAGGCAGAGTATTAAGGAAGGGAGAGAGCCAGAGAAAAAGCGACAAAAGGTATATCTATCAGTACACTGATCCGAGCGGGAAAAGACACGTTGTATATGCAAATGACCTTATGGAGTTAAGGGAAAAGGAAAAAGCACTTGTCCGTGATCAGCTTGACGGTTTGGAAAGTTATTGTAGTGGAAAAACGACATTGAATTATGCTTTTGACAGGTATATTTCGACAAAGTATGATTTGAAGGAACATACACGGGTGAATTACAAATATATGTATGACCACTATGTCAGAGACACATTCGGGAAAAGGATTATCAGTGAAATAAAGTATTCCGATGTGCGTTTCTTCTACTACTCCCTGTTGAATGAAGCGGGATTGCAACCGAATACATTGGATAATATACATACTGTATTGCATCCTACTTTTCAAATGGCTGTGAGGGATGACGTGATACGCAATAATCCTGCAAGCGGTGTAATGGCAGAGATCAAAAAGAAAGACGGTAAGAATAAAGGCATCAGACACGCACTTACTCTGGAACAGCAGAGGGCATTTCTGAATTATGTAGCTGAAAGTCCAGTGTATTGTCATTGGTTGCCGTTGTTCACAGCTCTTTTTGGAACCGGATGCCGTATTGGGGAAATGATTGGCCTGCGTTGGGAAGATTTAGATTACGAGAACAAAACGATTAGCATTAACCATGCAGCGATCTACCGGGTAATGGAGAATGGAAAAAGTGAATTTCATATATCCACACCCAAAACCGAAGCCGGAGTGCGTATTATACCGATGATGGAAGCTGTTGAGAAGGCTTTTCGGGATGAGTATGAGGCGCAGAAAGAAAAAGGTTTTAATGTGCAGGTGGTTGATGGAATGAGTGGATTTATCTTCTGCAACAAAGACGGTATTATTCACAAGCCCAGTGTAATCAATCTCGCAATCAAACGGATATACGAAGCCTACAATGCTGAAGAAATCATTAAGGCAAAACGGGCAAGCAGACGCCCGATATTGATTCCTCATTTTTCGTGTCACCACATCAGGCATACGTTTTGCACGAGATTTTGTGAGAATGAAACAAATCTCAAAGTGATCCAGAGTATCATGGGCCACGCAAACATTGAAACGACGATGGATATATATGCGGAAGCAACGGATGCGAAGAAAAGGGAAGCAATTAAAGCTCTGGAAAATAATAGTGACGTTTTTTAGGAAGAAGTCCTTGAGAGGGGGCAATTCCTAAAACATACCTGACATCAAAAAAGACAGAATACATCAAAAGTACATCAAATTTTTGAACTTTGGTGGACTAATGTGGATTGATGTTATATAATGAAATGCGGAGATTTCAGCACTGTTGCCCTTGTTTGGACTAATGTGGATTATCTACATTTTTGTTTCCGTCAGTGAAAATTTTGTCATTAAGTCTGAAAACTCTTTTTTCCCGGACGGAGTGAGCGTGTAAATCGTTTTTTCAGGCATCTTACCACTCTTCGTTGTCTCGCTGGTCACGTATCCCTTTTTTTCATAGAGCGCGACTTTTTTGTATACAGTAAAAGAACCAATTTTTATCCAGCGGGACAGATTGCGTGCTTCAATCTGTTTTTGCAGGTCGTATGCGCTTTTGGGACTCTGGCAGAGAGAGCCTAGAATCATTAAATCGATTGTGGACATTGTCTTGTTCCCTTCCCAATGTATTGTATATTACTGTATTATACAATAATATGAAAAAAAGTCAATACCAATTTCATTTTTTAGATCTGTCATTATTATGTGTAACACAATTCAATGACACAAATTAAAATTAAACCAACAAAAAGTAAAATATATTTGACATATAGTTTAATATATGATAATCTATACTCGGAGGTGAACAGATGGCAAGAAATATAGCGATTAAAGTGGCGCGTGCAGAGAAGGACATGACGCAGAAAGCCCTCGCGGAAGCTGTTGGCATATCAAGGCAGACGATGAATGCCATTGAGCAGGGGGAATATAATCCGACGATCCGATTATGCCGGTCAATTTGCCGTGTACTTGGAAAAAGTCTGGATGATTTATTTTGGGAGGATGAATAGAACAAAGAAATGGAGGATGACCATGAAAAAAAGTAAGAACAGACTGGACGAAATGCAGGAACAGAAACTGCTGAAAATTGAACATAATGGCTGCTGGCTAGCGTTTTGGGGGCTGCTGCTGGTGATGTTTGTACAGATCATTTTTTATGGAGAAGAGAGAGCGGATTTATTTCTGGGGGAATGGATTGTCTTTATGTGTCTTGCAGTATATATGGGGGCAGCGTGTATCAGGAACGGAATATGGGACAGGAAAATGAAGCCCTCCCCGAAGATGAATTTATGTACAAGTGCAGTCGCAGGCTGCCTGGGAGGCACGATAAGATTTCTTGCTGCCTGTCACAGGGGCGATAATGTGCAGAGGGCTTTAAAGATAGGTGGAATTGTCTTTGGAAATATATTTGTCATCTGTTTTCTCTGCATGTCTCTGGTGCTTTGGATATACTGGAAGAGGGTGGAACGGCTTGAGACGGATGAGGAAGAACAGACGGACATGCGGGAAAAATAGAGCTTACAGAATATGGGAGGGCAGATAAAGTGATTACAGCAAGTCATTTGGTAAAGACGTTTACAAAAAATGAGAAGAAAAACAAGAAAAGAGAGATCAATGCCGTGGATGACATATCGCTGACGGTGGACGCGGGGGAAATCGTAGGGATTCTCGGGCCGAACGGCGCAGGAAAAACGACTTTGCTGCGCATGATGTCCAGGCTGATGAAACCGACCAGCGGTACAGTCACCGTACAGATCGGTCAGACGACAATCTCGGACGACGTGGAGGTAAAAAAGCACATTGGTTATCTCTCAAACAATACCAAACTGTACGGAAGGCTTTCTTCCAGGGAGCTGCTGCAGATGCTGGGCGTGCTTTATGGAATATCAGAAAATGACACAAAGGAACGGATCGGGATCATCAGCGGGCTGCTTTCCATGGATTCTTTTCTGGATAACCGGATCGAAAAGTTATCTACGGGACAGACGCAGCGCGCTTCGATTGCCAGATGTCTGGTGCACGATCCGCAGGTCTATATTTTTGACGAGCCGACGCTGGGGCTTGATATTATCAGCAGCGCGGCAATTGTTGAATTTATGAAGGGAGAGCGGGAGCGGGGAAAAACGGTTCTCTACTCCACGCATTACATGGAAGAGGCGGAGTATCTCTGCGACAGGATTGTGATGATTCATCAGGGCAGAATCATTCGGGAGGGAACTCCTGCGGATTTGAAGGCGCAGATGGGGAAAGGGAGTCTGAGGGATGTTTTTGCGGAGCTGATACACATGGAGGGAATGCCGGATGAACACTAAAATTATAAAGACGCTGTTCAAAAAAGAAATGCTGGATGTTTTTCGGGACAAGAAAACGGTCATAATGATGCTGGTGGTTCCAGTACTGCTATATCCGCTCATTTTTGTGGGAGTCATGCAGGTGATGGCTTTTATCAATTCCAGCATGGAGGAACAAAATTACAGGATTGCCGTGGAGACAGAGGACGGAGGAGCCTTTTGCGGCCAGCTGGCACAGGCGGGTGAACGTGAGACAGCGGAGGATGGGACCGCATATCAGATCACAGTGGTTGACGCGGGAAGTATCGGGGGCGCGGACGGCGAGAAGGCTTGGGAGGAAGCGCTGGAAAATGAGGAGATTGATGCCTACGTCGCCACTTATGATTTGGATGGAAGGATGCAGTATGATGTATACTATCTTTCTTCCGTGACGAATTCTTCCTATGCGGCAGATCTGGTGATGGATATGCTGGAGGATTTCCGGGAGGAACTGACCAGAAAACGGATCGCGGAAGAAGGACTGGAGGCGCAGGAGATTCTGGAGCCCATTTGTTATGAAAGGAAAAATACTGCCAGCAGTGAGCAGTCGTTGGGGAGCATCATCGGTTCGGTTCTTCCCTTTATGCTGGTGGTCAGCCTGCTGATGGGAACCATGTATCCGGCGATTGATACGACTGCCGGAGAGCGGGAAAGAGGAACGCTCGAGACACTTCTGACACTTCCTGTCACAAACCGGGATCTGATTATGGCGAAGTTTCTGACCGTGGCAGTGATCGGTATGGTTTCGGCACTTCTGAACATGCTGTCGATGGGCGGCATCGCCGTCTACATGTATCAGATTATGGACTTGCAGACGGAAATGGCGGATATTGATATGGTGAAATTTATTCCGGCGATTTTGGTGTGCATACTGGCGGTGTTTGCGTTTTCCTTGTTCATCAGTGCGGTAACGATGTGTGTCACTTCATTTGCGAAAAGTTATAAGGAGGCAAACAATTACATTACGCCGCTCATGCTGGTGGTGATGTTCACAGGCTATATCGGATTTATACCGAATCTGGAGCTGACACAGGGAATCGCGATGATGCCTGTGGCGAATATCTGCCTGCTGGTCAAAAATATGATGGTGTTCAAGATTGATTACGGGATGATTGCAGTCGTGCTGGCCAGCAATGTGGCGTATGCGATTCTGGCGGTTCTGTTTTTGAGCAGGATATATGACAGTGAGTCCATCCTGTTCTCGGACGGAAAGGGCGGCCTGCAGCTCTTCGAAAGGCGGGAGAATATGACCAGGGGCGGGGTGCCTGCGGTGGCCGATGCAATGTTTGTGATGGCAGTTACGTTGCTGCTCCTGCTCTATGCGGGGAGCATTCTGCAGTTGAAGTACGGGCTGGCGGGAGTGTTTGCGACACAGATGTTTATTCTGGCAGTACCGCTGTTTCTGGTAGTTTACACCAAGAGGGACATGCGGCAGACTTATGGATTTGCCAGGGCAAAAGTGCAGGAATATGTGGGCAGCGCATTTTTAAGTGCGGGATTGTTTTTTGTCAATCTGGTGATTGCGGCCGGATTTATGCAGTTGTTTCCGCAAAGTGCCGAAAATGTAGAAACGGCTTTCTCGGAGATTATGGGGGACAATATGGCAGCAGTGCTTTTTGTGATAGCGCTCACTCCGGCAGTCTGCGAGGAATTGCTGTTCCGCGGTCTGGTGTTTCACGCTGTAAAGGCAAAGCACCGCGTTGCCACGGCATGCATCGTCACAGCGGCGCTCTTTGGCTGTTTCCATCTGAGTCTGGTGAAATTCGTGCCCACCGGACTGCTGGGACTGATTCTGTGTCTTGTGGTCTGGCGGACAGGCAGCATTTACCCGGCGATGCTGATGCATTGTATCAATAATGCGCTCAGTGTGGTGATCAGTTACTGTCCGGAGCAGATCGGGAAAGTGTTTCCGGTACTGTACAAAAGTTCGTTTTCACTTGCAGACAGTCTGTTTTTGTTCGGTGTTGGAGCTGTGCTGGCAGCAATCGGGGCAGTGATATTGTGGAGAGGGCGAAAGGGCTAAAGTAAGCCATAGAGCGCTTAAAAAGCAAGATTGCTATTGTTATGATTATGATTCTTCTGATTGAAGGTTCCGTTTTTTCCTTCCCATTGTAATAATATCATACAAATTCCATGAATACAAGACTGTTTCTGCGGGCTGGTATATGCTAAACTAACCAGGTGCTCCATCCAGACAGGAATTTGAGCTGTGGACTGCATGGAGCATCAATAGTGTTGCAGTGAAAAATTTGTTACCGTTCACTCCGTTCCAGTAACAGGCAAAAATCCATGCAAAATTTGCTTCGCAAATGGATTTTTGCTTTTCAAGCTGTACGTTTTCTCACGGAATGCGCAGTTCAGCGCATTTCTGACCCGTGAACAGTAACAATAATTTTCTTTTGTTTAAGGGAGGTCGCAGGTATTATGGGAAATCATCAGACAGAGCGGGCGTACGAGGAAGAAAGATTAAAACAGACGATATCTTTAGCCGGGGAACAGTTAAAGCAGGCAAAAGAAGCAGCAGAAAGAAAGAAGTCGGAAATTATTGAAGCCAAAAAAGAAGTGCGCGAAAATGCATCACACGGCTTTACAAGCCTGTGGACTTCGGACGGTTTTGAGGCACTTGCGGAATTAAGTCAATATATCAACCCTGTCACCGACAAAATGATCGATTACGAGGAAGAGGAACATAAGATACTTTTGCTGGAAAACATGATAAAATCACCCTATTTTGCCCGGATTGATTTCAAATTTGATGACGAGGACGAAGTGGAAGAAATCTATATCGGGCGTTCCTCGCTGCGGAAAAACAGTTACCACGAGATGTATGTTTACGATTGGAGATCACCGGTTGCCAGTATTTTTTATCGCTTTATGAAAGGAGAGGCGTATTACGACGCGCCGTGCGGGCGGATAACAGGTGAACTCAGCTTAAAACGCCAGTATGAGATAAACAATGGAACGCTGGAATACTTTTTTGATGCAGACGTGCAGATTGTTGACGAATTTTTAAGACAACTGTTATCACAGAATACCACCGCCAAAATGAAAGCGATTGTCGAGACAATACAACAGGAACAGGATGTTGTGATCAGGGATATGGAAAGTGACCTGCTGATGGTGCAGGGAGTCGCCGGAAGCGGTAAAACATCCATCGCACTTCACCGGGCTGCGTATCTGATGTATCAGGGACTGCAGACAAAGCTCTCTGCGAATAATATTATACTCATCTCCCCCAATTCAATATTTGAACAGTACATTTCCAATGTATTGCCCGAATTGGGAGAAGATAATGTTGTCTCCATCGTATTTGAAGATATCCTGAACGCAATATTGAAAGACAGGAAAATTCAGCCGCGGAATGATTTCCTGGAAAATTTATTAGCCGATTCACAACACACAGAATTGATTAAAAACAGTATTGAATTTAAAACGTCAAAAACTTTTTTAGCAGTATTAGATCAGTTTCTCTGCGATATACCAGATCAATGGATCGAATTTGACGATGTATATTATGAGGGAAAATGTGTTGTAAGGAAGCAGGCGCTGAAGGACAAAATCTTAGGACGGACAGAAACGCCGTTAGGCATAAAGCTGGAACAATTAGAAGACTATGTTCTGGAACTCATATTTGGGGCTGGAAAGGGGCGCGGACAGAAAGAGGAAAGGCTTATCGTAAAACAGGAAATACAGAAATTTACAAAAATCGATATTGTGGAACTGTATAAGATATTATTTAACAAGGAAGCGTATTTTTACAGCCTGCTGCAAGATAATGAGCCGTCAGAACGCATCAAACGCATATGGGAATATACAGGAAAAAATCTGGAAACAGGCATCCTGCACTATGATGACGCAATAGCAGCAGCCTATCTGTACCTGAAAATATATGGGACGAACGCGTATAAAAATATCAGGCAGGTAGTCATCGACGAAGCGCAGGACTATTATCCGCTCCAGTATGAACTGTTCAGCCTGCTGTTTTCAAACGCGAAATTTACAATTTTGGGTGATATAAACCAGACCCTTGCAAAAAGCGAGGATATATCTTTTTATGAACAAATTCAGAATATTCTGCACAAGAAAAAATCTTCGCTCATTATGTTAGACAAAAGTTTCCGCTGTACAAATGAAATATTAACTTTCGGTTTAAAGTTCATTGAACACCGCTCAGAGATCAAAAGTTTTAACCGGCAGGGAGACAGCCCTGAAGTATTTGCAGCTGACAACTCCGGGATTCTTATTGATAATATTGTCACAGAAGTAAAACAGTGCCAGGAAAAAGGGCTGCAGTCAATCGCACTAATTTGCAAAACTGAACAGAATGCAGTCCGCTTATTTAATAAATTAAAACACAGGCTGGATGTACAGCTGATTCGGAGCGGGAGCGAATCAGACTTACAGGGCGTATTTATAATACCGGTATATATGTCAAAGGGACTGGAATTTGACGCCGTCTTAATTTGTGATGCGGACAGTCAGAACTACCGTGATGCGGATGATAAAAATCTTTTGTATGTCGCCTGTACCAGAGCGCTCCACAGACTCAGCTTATTTGGCGAAAAAGAGGTCAGCCCGTTGGTATCGCAAATTCTCTGATATGCCAGCAAGTGTGTTGTTATCATATCAGGGCAAATAAATATTTACACTTGTGATACGTTCTGATATGATGAAACTGTGAAAAATAGCGTAAAATACAGACAGGAGGTCAATCAAATGCTGCAGACAGGAACAAAAGCCCCAGCGTTTTCGCTGCCGGATCAGAATGGACAGATTCATACATTGGAGGAGTACAAAGGTGCGGCTGAAAATCCGGCGCAGATGCTTGCTGAGCTGTGAGACGCACAGGTATATTGCGGTGTAGTTGAAGCGGGAATGGAGTGTGATATTGATGGGAATTTATCTCAATCCTGGGAATAAAAAATTCTGGAAGGCCATTCGATCTAAAATATATGTGGATAAGACAGGGCTGATTGCATGGACAAATGAACAGATCAATACAGAGCAGGGATTTGTTTGTGTCAGCCGGCCACGGCGTTTTGGAAAATCCATAACGCTCAATATGCTCGCTGCTTACTACAGCCGCGGCTGCGATTCAAGGGAGTTGTTTGCCGGACGAAAGATACAAAGTGGGAAAAGCTTTGAGGAGCATTTGAATCAGTATGATGTGATCTTTCTAAATATGCAGCATTTTCTGATCGGTGCAAAGAATCGGGAGATAACTGACTATATAGAGCAGGAAGTGCTCGGAGAAATCCAGAAAGAGTTTGGAGGAGATTTTGTTAATCCGGGTATTGGTCTTGCGGATGCATTGGAGAGAATTTATGCGGAGACAGACAATTCATTTTTCTGATTGATGAGTGGGATTGTGTGATGCGTGAGCGGCAGGAATCAGAGGAATTGCAGAAACAGTATCTTGATTTTCTGTGCAATCTCCTAAAGGACAGGGAATATGTTGCACTTGCGTATATGACTGGTATTTTACCGGTAAAGAAGTACGGACAACATTCCGCGCTGAATATGTTCTGGGAATATTCAATGACAGATCAAAAGGCACTGGAAGAGTATACTGGTTTTACAGACATAGAGGTCAAAGAGCTGTGTGAGCGGTTTGACATGGATTTTCATTATGCGGGCAGCTGGTATGATGGATATATGTTTACAAGGTATCGGCATATATACAATCCAAGGTCTGTTGTGGAGGCAATGATCTGCCACAGATATTCAAGTTATTGGACTTCAACAGAAACATATGATGCCCTGAAAATGTATATGGATATGGATTTTGACGGACTCCGGCCGGACATAGTGCAGATGCTCGGCGGCGGACGTGTTACAGTCAATACGCGCAGCTTTCAAAATGATATGCGTAATCTCAGGACAAAGGACGATGTGCTGACTTTGTTGATTCATCTGGGGTATCTGGCTTATGATCTGGAGAGGGAAGAGGCATTTATTCCGAATAAGGAAATTGTCAGGGAATTTGAAAATGCCATGAGTGTCGGCGGGTGGACAGAGGTTATGCGTGTATTGAAGGCATCAGAAAGACTGCTTGAGGCTACCTTGTCCGGCGAGGAAGAAAAGGTTGCCGAGGGACTCGACCAGGCGCATATGGAGGTGGCATCGGTATTGACCTATAACGATGAAAACACAATGGCGTGTGCGATCAACATTGCCTACTACAGTGCGAGAAAAGACTATAGAATCATCAGAGAGCTTCCGACAGGGCGTGGCTTTGCAGATGTTGTATTTCTGCCTCTGCCTGCCAGTGGAAAGCCTGCGCTAGTGGTCGAACTCAAATATGACAAGTCAGCAAATGCAGCGATACAGCAGATTAAGGACAGACAGTACACGCAGGCGCTCGACGGCTATTGCGGTGAGATATTGCTGGTCGGCGTGAATTACGACAGGAACAATGCAGACAAACCACACAGCTGCGTGATTGAGAAAATGGAGAAGGTTTAGCAGTGTAAATGATTGTGAAACCCTTGACAAAGTAAAGGCGGCTGAAAATCCGGATATCATTGTTTGTAAGCATGATCGGTTACTGCCGGAAGCGATAGCGGAAAAAACGGACAGCGACCAAAATATGAGGGACTTGATTTTGATTTGTGGGAGGACTATAATGAAAAGCGTAGAGATTTTTATACGTAGGAGGGGATAGAAAGTGGGAACCTATTACAAACATACGAAAACGGAAAAGGTCGATGTGCCGTATTCATTTCGCTGCGAGCAGTGCATGAAAGACAGCGGACCGATGGTTGCAGTTGTCTGTGGCATGGAGGCGGAGATAAACAGCAATTTCAAAAAACTCGATGACAAGAAGCAGCAGAAACTGAACGAGATGGCACATGAGAAGCTAGTGAGGGCAGTGAAGGACGCGCACCGCAATGCCACGGAAAAGCAGATTTATGTCAAGGCTTTTAAGGACCAGTGTCCGTTTTGCGGAAAGCCGCAGTCATGGGCAGTCAGCGGTATCAAAGATGAGATGTTCAGTACGCCAATTGTTTGTGTCATCGTCGGGCTTATTTTCGCTGCGGGGTGTTATTTCTTTTCAGGAGTGGATAATAATTTGATGATTGCCCTTGTTGTGGCTGGAATCGGTCTTGTAGCGGGGGCAGGGAGCCTGTTGTTTAACATTATAAAAGTGGAGCGCAAGAAGAAACAGACTTCCATGGTGGTTCAGAAAAATGTGCCTGTTATTGAGTGGGGCGCTGTTCAGTATCTTTTAAATGAACAGTAGTGGTACTGATAATATCAATTTTATTGTCTGTATAATGGGGTTAAAACCCTCGCCTTTAGGCGAAACCTTTAG
>CAMWTP010000050.1 GCA_947177165.1 uncultured Lachnospiraceae bacterium | reverse complement strand
CCTCAGTTTTATAATATGTTTTGTAAAAGATTAGAACTATTAAAATCAATAAAATTCTAGTTTGATGGCTTTCAGTTTTTATCTTCTATAATAGATAATTTAACATGGAAAAAGCCGTATTTCTACGCTGATAAGACCGGAAGTATTATGTTTTTGTGTTTGGCAATATCTTTTTATGGTCATGCAGCATTGGCGAATACAGGTGTTTTGTAAAAAATATCCACACAGAATCCAATATAAAATGACATGTCCACAATTCTGTATTTCCCGCCGATTTTATGTGGATTAAATTTCAAATCTGGCGTGAATGTGAATTTAATCTGGTAAGAGTGTGCAAAGAAAATAAAATAGCAAAATGATTGTGGTAGATAGCATTTTGTGCTATAATGAGCGTTAGCAGGAAGAGTATGCCTGTACATTCGGCAGGCGGAAACGGTGATCACAAATCAATGGTTTGTGCGATAATAAAGCGCGCATGACTGAGAGAGCGTGTCTGCATGCCTGATATAAAGCGGCGAAAAAATTACAGATAGATGGTGTATAACAATGTTTTTGATGCTAAAGAATACGAAGGTATTATATTTTAATCTGCCCGACTTTACGGTGGAGGTACTCAGAGAAGACTTGCTGCCCTATTTTCTCAGATCGAATATCAAGAAAGCTTCCACTATGAAAGATATACTGTATAATGTACAGACAGTAAAGAGCTATCTGAGCAGCAGAATGCTGTCATTGTCGAGGGATAATGCCAAAAAGATATATACCGCCTTTCAGATTCCGCAGGTGGATTCGATTGATAACAGGGTGAATATCTGTATCAAGTGCAAGGGCGTATCCATTCAGGATAGTTATTGGGTTCAGGAAGAGAATGAATCAGACACATGGGAATCGATCAATATCAGAGAGAATAAGCTGAAGGATATTATCGACCTGTCTTTAGGGGGGTTCAGCCCCACAATCACAACGAGCATCATATGCCCAGAATTGACAACCAAGGGACTGTTTCGAAAAGGCTGGGTACGTATGGGAGACTCTCTGTATCTATTGAAATCAGACAAGACAACAGACTGTGTTAATACAAAGATGGAAGTGCTGGCTTCGGAAATCCTTGAATGTTTTGACAACAGAATTGACAGTGTTTCATATGTCAGTGACATGAAAAATATGATGGACGGTGAGGGACAGGTCTCCATATGCAAAAATTTTGTAGGTGAAGATTACTCCTTTGTGGAGGCGTGGGAAGTTATAGACTACTGCAGACGCCTTGGCATAAATTACAGGGAATATTGCATGAAAGAATGGGGGGCAGAGTTTGCCGGTATTCCGGTGCTAGATTACATTATTGTAAATACAGACCGGCATACACAGAATTATGGGTTCATGATGAATAACGACACAGGTAAGATTGAACGTCTGGCACCGCTGTTTGATTTCAACTGTGCTCTTGTGGCGGACTATTTTGCGCACGATGCGAGAGACACCCTGAGTCAGATGTTTAATACCGCAGAGACGCTGCGGGAACTGGCATATCAGTTTAAGGAACACACCAACATTGTCTTTGACGAAGAAAAGTTCATGAAGGTAGTCAAGAGAAATGAGAAGTACAAATTTATCTTCGAACAGGTATACGCGCGGATTCAGGAAATGGGGCTGGCATAATTGCGTTCTTATGCTTGCAGAGACTAGCCTGCTATGATATACTTAGACCTTGAAAAGCGTTTATATTTTTATGATAGAGATAAGAGGAGAAAGTGAAATGGATTTATTCTACAGAAGTACAAGGAGCAAGGGTGAGGCGGTCAGGGCGTCGCAGGCAATTCTGAAAGGCCTGGCAGATGATGGCGGATTATATGTACCGGAGTCGGTTCCGGAACTGGATAAGAGTCTTGAAGAATTATCACAGATGACCTATCAGGAGACTGCATACGAGGTTATGAAGCTGTTTTTTACAGATTTTACGGAAGCAGAACTCAGGGATTGTATCAACAAGGCATATGACAATAAATTCGATACAGAGGTGATTGCGCCGCTCGTGGAGGCGGACGGTACATACTATTTGGAGCTGTTCCACGGCGCGACGATCGCGTTTAAAGATATGGCGCTCTCTATTCTGCCGCATTTGTTGATTACATCGGCGAAGAAAAATAATGTAAAAAATGAGATTGTGATTCTCACAGCGACAAGCGGTGACACCGGCAAGGCGGCACTTGCAGGTTTTGCGGATGTAAAAGGTACGAGAATCATCGTATTTTATCCGAAAAACGGAGTCAGTCCGATACAGGAGAAACAGATGGTTACGCAGAAGGGTGACAACACTTTTGTCGTAGGTATCACAGGTAATTTTGACGATGCGCAGACAGGTGTGAAGCAGCTGTTTGGGGATAAGGAGCTTGCTGATATCATGGACAAGGCGGGATTCCAGTTCTCCTCTGCAAATTCCATTAATATAGGAAGACTTGTTCCGCAGGTGGTCTATTATGTGTACGCTTATGCACAGCTCTTAAAGGAAGGAAAGGTTGAGAAGGACGAGAAGATCAATGTTGTCGTTCCCACAGGCAATTTCGGCAATATCCTTGCTGCTTACTTTGCCAGGAATATGGGTGTTCCTGTCGCGAAGCTGATCTGTGCCTCCAACGAAAATAAGGTGCTCTATGATTTCTTTGAGACAGGCATCTATGACAGGAACAGGGAGTTTGTGCTCACGAGCTCACCGTCCATGGATATCCTGATCTCCAGCAATCTCGAGAGGTTGATCTATCTGACAGCGGGCGCAGATGCGGATAAAAATGCGGCATTCATGAACGCATTGTCTGCGACAGGAAAGTACGAGGTTACAGCTGACATGAGAGCGCAGATGAAGGATTTCTATGGGAACTATGCGACTGAGCAGGAGACTGCGGACATGATCAGGGCGCTCTATGAAAAGACAGGGTATGTGATTGATACGCACACAGCTGTTGCGGCTGCGGTATATGACAAATATAAAAAGGAAACAGGTGACAATGCAAAGGTGGTGCTGGCATCCACAGCAAGCCCGTTCAAATTTACCAGAAGTGTAATGAACGCAATCGATGCGAAATATGATGTAATGGGTGATTTTGAACTTGTCGACGAGCTCTCGAAGCTTGCCAATGTCAAGGTGCCGGGGGCGATTGAGGAGATTCGCACAGCGCCTGTCCTTCATGACACCGTCTGCGACAAGGAAGAGATGAAAGCTGTTGTTATGAAATTTCTCGGCGTGTAACAGCCGCTATAATGGATTGACGGAAACTCTTGGTCTGGATAGCTACAGTCAGGAGTTTCTATATTTCAGGGGTATAGGATATTATAATAGGAAAGAAGGTGTACAGATGAGTTTTGGAATGATACTGGATCTGCTCATTATGGCGTGTGGTGTCTATATGGTTTACTGGGCAGTCCAGATGAAATCCACAAACCAGATTCCGGCGATGCTCGTGGGCAGAGGATTTCCAATTAACAGGGCGAAAGATCCGGAAGGTTTTATCAGATTTACATTTCCGTTCACGTTTGCAGCTGGAGCCGCGCTGTTTGCGATGGGGCTGGTAGGTGCGCTTGGACTTTTTATCACATATCCGCTGGCGGAGTCGCTGATGCGGATTATGTTGGTTGTTGTGATTATAGCCTATGGCGTGGTGTTGATGAAGGCGCAGAAAAAATATCTGGTAGGGATAAAATAGGGGGATTTTGCGATGACGGATAAAGGGATTTCAAATACGGAGTTTTCGAATGTAGAATTTTCAAATAAAGAAATATTGAGACACATTGACCACACACAGCTAAAGCCGTATTCCACATGGAGCGATATCGAAAAGCTCTGTGACGAGGCGATCAAGTATCGGACAGCTTCTGTGTGTATTCCGCCGGTGTATGTCAAGAGGGTTCACGATGCATACGGGGACAAGGTCAATATCTGTACAGTGGTAGGTTTTCCGCTTGGATACAGCGTGACGGCTGCGAAAGTGGCTGAGGTGGAGCAGGCGCTTGCTGACGGCTGTAATGAGATTGACATGGTGGTGAATATCAGTGATGTGAAAAATGGGGATTATGTCAGAGTGGAGGAGGAAATCCGCACTTTGAAGCGGGTGTGCGGGGAACATATTCTCAAGGTGATTATCGAGACATGCTATCTCTCAGAGGAAGAGAAGATTGCAATGTGCAAGGCGGTCACGAATGCGGGCGCTGATTACATAAAGACCTCAACAGGTTTTGGGCCGGGTGGTGCGACAATCGAAGATATCCGGCTGTTTGACAGATACATCGGACAGAATGTCAGGATAAAAGCCGCAGGCGGTGTGAAGACGAAGAAGGACCTGATCCTGTTTCTGGAAGCAGGATGTGACCGGATAGGTACATCGTCGGCTGTAGGCATGCTGCAGGGAGAGCGGGCACACGGGTATTAAAATACTTTGTGCGGAATGCCTGGGAGGAGTGACAGACAGAAGTGCTATACTGGCGGTCGAAAAGACTGACCGCTCAGTATAAAGTTATGCACACAGCCGCATAAGGAAATATGCCGCTTCGCGGCTGCGGCTGGCGCAATACTCACGGCAGATTTCATCTGTCGTGAGTATAATTCGGAGGAGATTCGTATATGGGAATGATTGAAAAACAGAGAATTGCGGAATTGCAGAAGCTGCTTGGGGAGGCGGGAATTGATTACTATATCGTGCCGACAGCAGACTATCACAGTTCGGAGTATGTCAACGATTACTTCAAAATGAGGGAGTTTTTGTCAGGATTTACCGGTTCAGCCGGCACACTTGTGGTGAGCGGCAAAGAGGCCGGATTGTGGACGGACGGCAGGTATTTTGTGCAGGCGGAGAGTGAGCTGGAAGGCTCAGGGATTGTCCTGTACAGGATGGCGGAGGAAAATGTTCCGACCATCAAGGAGTATCTGGAGAAACATGTGACAGAAGGCCAGACAGTCGGTTTTGACGGCAGGGTTGTGGATGCCTTTTTTGGTAAGGAGCTGGAGGATGCCTTTGCCGGAAAAAATGTGACAATCACTTACGACAGGGATATTGCGTCGCAGCTCTGGCAGGACAGACCAGCGATGCCAGCGAGCAGGGTTTGGATAGTGTCTGAGGAAAGCTGCGGCATGAGCGTAACCGATAAACTTGCTAAGGTGAGAGAAGAGCTGGAGGAGGAGGGTGCCGCGCATCTGTTGCTCTCAAAGCTTGATGATATTATGTGGCTCTACAATATCCGCGCAAATGATGTGGAATGTAACCCGGTAGCTCTCTCATATACATTTGTTTCCAGGGAGAAAGCAGTTCTGTTTCCGCAATCCGAAGCACTGACAGAGGAGGCAAAGGCGTATCTGGAAAAAAATGGTGTTTTATGTGAGGACTATCATCATATTGCAGAGTATCTCAGAGGCTGCGATATTGAAGGAAAAGTGTGGTGTTCCAGCGCAGACATCAATTATATGCTCTACAAGCTGGTACAAAACCGCGCAGAACTGGTCGACAGGAAGAATCCGACAGAGCTTATGAAAGCAGTCAAAAACCCTGTAGAGCTGGAACACATTAGAGAGTGTTACCTCAGGGACAGTGTGGCTTTGACAAAATTTTTGTTCTGGATGAAGGAAAATGCAGGGAAGATTCCGATGGATGAGCTGAGTGTGGCAGCGAAACTTGACGGTATGCGTGCTGAAATCCCGGGATTCCTTGATCTGTCATTTCCCACGATCAGCGCCTACAAGTCCAACGCGGCGATGGCGCACTACAGCGCGACAGAGGAGCATTTCAGCGTGATTGAGGCGGATGGATTTTATCTGGTTGACTCGGGAGGTCAGTACGAGGGCGGCACTACAGATGTGACGAGGACAATCGCGCTTGGGGCCATCACCGATGAGATGAAGCTGCATTTTACGAAGGTTGCATGTGCGATGCTCCGTCTGGCAGATGCAAAGTTTTTGTACGGCTGCACAGGGAGAAATCTCGATATTGTGGCACGCGAGCCGCTGTGGGAGTGCGGACTGGACTATAAGCATGGAACCGGCCACGGAATCGGTTATATCCTGAATGTCCATGAGGGTCCGCACAGTCTGAGATGGCAGTACAAGCCGGAAATGCCGGAGACGAAGCTGGAGGAGGGCATGCTTGTCTCTGACGAGCCGGGCATGTATGTGCAGGACAGTCATGGCATCCGGACAGAGAATATCGTCGAGATCGTGAAGGAGGATAAGAATGAATACGGACAGTTCATGGGATTTCGTCATCTGACCTATGTCCCTATCGACCTGGATGCCATCGATACGCAGTATATGGAGCCGTCCGACATTCGGAAACTGAATGCTTATCATGAAAATGTTTACGCAAAGCTTGCCCCATATTTCCAGGGTTCAGAGCTTGAAATGCTGAAAAAGGCGACGCGCGCTGTGGGAAAAGACTGAATTTAAAATATTGTGTGTCTTTTTGCAACATATTTTAATAAGTTTATGTTAATTTTATTGACTTTTATCTAAGGTTTTGAGATAATTAGTTCATTGGAGGGTAAGCCCTTACATTTTGATCATAACCGTTTCAGACAGTATAATTCGTCACGGCGGTTTGAAATAAAATTTATTATCTTAAGGAGGATCTTATATGTCAACGAAAGCGTATTATCCCATTTCCGAGATTGGTGCTGGAAAGGTAGGATTTTCTAAGACACGTTCTATCATCGAGGCTGCTTTTTACGGAAACAATGTAGTGAAGGTAAACACTTTAAAGGAAGCCTATGAGTTAGCAAAGAACTCACCGGGTACCATTGTTACCGATATGAAGATCAAAAACGGCGAAACATTTGGTCTCGAGAAGGACGCAAGAGTTTTGTTATTTAATGATGGTGCTGTTACAGGCCGTTACGCAGCAGCCCGCCGTATCAAGGGTGAGCCGGGTGTAGACGAGGCAAAGCTTGACAAGGTAGTTATGGATGCAGTCTATGAGACACGCTGGAAGACAATGTATCACGCAGAGTGCTTTGTAGGTCTTGATCCGGAGTTCATGGTAAAGGCACATCTCCTGATTCCGGAAGGAGAGGAGAACCTTCTTTACAACTGGATGATCAACTTCCAGTATATGTCTGATGAGTATGTAAAGATGTATAAGACTTCCAAGCCGGTAGGCGATGGCAATGAGCCGGATATCTATATCTTCTCAGATCCCCAGTGGGCACCGCATGAGGCACCGGATGTTGATTACAGCTGCTTAAGTGATCCTTTGACACTCTGCTATTTCGATACAAACCAGAACTGTGCGGCAATCCTTGGCATGAAGTACTTCGGCGAGCACAAGAAGGGTACTCTGACAATGGCATGGGCACTTGCAAACAGAAACGGCTATGCTTCCTGCCATGGCGGACAGAAGGAATACTCTCTTGAGGGCGGCAAGAAGTTCGTGGCATCTGTATATGGATTGTCAGGATCAGGCAAGTCTACGCTGACACATGCAAAGCATGCTGGCAAGTATGACGCATTTGGCGGCATCAAGGTTCTTCACGATGATGCATTTATCATTAACACAGATACATGCGCATCCATTGCACTTGAGCCTACTTACTTCGACAAGACAGCTGACTATCCTACAGGCTGCCCTGACAATGAGTACTTACTGTCTGCACAGAACTGCTCCGCTACACTTGACGAGGACGGAAAGATTCAGCTCGTTACTGAGGATATCAGAAACGGCAACGGACGTGCGATCAAGTCCAAACTGTGGTCTCCAAACCGCGTGGATAAGATCGATGCTCCTGTCAACGCAATCTTCTGGATCATGAAGGACCCGACAATCCCGCCAGTAGTGAAGTTAAAAGGCGCAGCGCTCGCATCTGTTATGGGTGCTACACTGGCAACAAAGACATCTACAGCAGAGCGTGTAGCAGCAGGCACAGACCTGAATGCACTCAGAATCGTTCCTTACGCAAACCCGTTCAGAACATATCCGCTGGTTAACGACTATGAGAAGTTCAAGAAGCTGGTTGAGGAGAAGGATGTAGCATGCTATATCGTCAACACAGGCGACTTCATGGGCACAAAGGTTAAACCGGCTGATACATTAGGTATCTTAGAGACAATCGTTGAAGGAAAAGCGAACTTCGAGAAGTGGGGCAACTTCGATGATATCGAGATTATGTACGACTGGTCTGGCAAGACAAGCGACGCTTTCAAGCCGGATATGAACAACGCTGAGTATGTGGCAGCATTGAAGTCCGCTATGCAGAACCGTGTGGATGCAGTGGAAGGCTTTGCAACCAAGAAGGAAGGCTATGACAAGCTTCCTGATGAGGCACTCGCAGCATTGAAGAAGCTCGTTGAGCAGTGCTAAGCATTGAAGAATTTTTTTAAGAATATTTTATGAAATCTGAGGAGACACATGAAAATGTGTCTCCTTGTTGTATATACAGAATCGTCAATAAACGATTCTGGTCAGTCAAAAATGCTTCTAAAATTTTTCCTATTTTATGTCCCTCCTTTCCGTTTTGAAAATCGATGTTTAAAATTTTCACCTCACTTTCTACTCTTAAAAGTGCAAATATACATTTTAGAAATAAATATTATACTATAAAGTATAATTCTTTAAAAAGAAAAGTACACTAAGATGTATAAAATTGTATTTTGATTTGATTTTCTGTACCAAAAAGTATATAATTACTCAAAAAGAACGAGGTACCCAATATGGGAATGGCTTTGAAAATACGGACGATTCTCTTGGAAAGAAATATGTCTATCAATGAGTTAATTGACAAACTGGGTTACTAAGGTACAAATCTATATAACAAGCTCAGGAGAGATAATTTGACCGAAAAAGAATTGCGTGAGATTGCCGACATTCTAAACTGCGATTACGACGCCATTTTTATTTTCAGGGATACTGGAAAACAGGTCTGATTGACATTTTCGCTTATGGTAAGATAGCAGCAATCGAAGAAGATCGGGGTGGGAATCTCCTGAAAAGATAAGAGAAATGTATGAAAGGGCACAGGCAAAGATATAGGAGCTTATGGGAAAATCCTGATGTCTGTAAAGGCACCGAACAAGACGGAAAGCAGGGAATGTTATGCAGATAGCAATATGTGATGATATACAAAAAGAGCTGGAAACAATCCGGGCGGCGTTAGATACCTATGCAGAGGCACATTCCAAATTACATTTTGATATTGACCAATGCGGTGCAGCGATTGATGTCTTAAATGCAGTGGAAAACGGAAAAGTATACGATATTGTTCTCATGGACATTTGTATGCCGGGTGTCTCCGGGACGGATGCGAAGATACCTGTTCCGCGGAGAAGTTTTGAAGAAGTACAGAGGATGTATATGGAGTACTGCCGGAAGGAGGCGAGGAGATGAGTGTACTGCACCGGATTCCAGGATTGTTTCTTATGGCGTTGTGCCATGTGGTTGTCATATACCATATGCTGGAACGCAGGTATGGCAAAGGGAAATTTGTGTTTTTAAGCTGCCTGTATACGGCCAGCTTTGTCTGTATGGGTGCATATATATATTCGGTGAGCAGTATAACTGCGGTGCTCTCATATCTGGGGGTTGCAGTGTGTCTGTTCCTTTTTTTCTGTATTGTCTCACAGGAGTGTTTACCCAAGAAAAGCTTTTTATTCCTTACTTACTTTGGCCTGTTTTCCATCATAGACAACAGCCTGAAACTCATGGTAGCGCTGCTTTTGCCGCATCTGTCTGTTTTGGCGGGGTATTATCTGGTAAATGTGCTGCGTACAGCAGCGCTGTTATTGATTCTGGCGCTGTATAAAAGATATGCGGCATCGATGATGGAGTCCCTTGCGGATATTAAAAAGGGCAGGTGGTGGAATCTGGCGCTGATCGCCCTGCTGTTCTATCTGCTGCAGGCGACTGTCACCATTTTGTTGTATGAAAAAAATGTCATATCAGATATATATCTGCTTTTTATATTTATTGTGCTCAGCCTTGTGATGTGTGCGGTATATGCCGTTGTATTCAGCAATATCAGTTACATGAAGAAGGATGCGGAGGCAGAGCTGATCCGCCAGAACGCGGAATATTTTTCCAGGCGTCTGTCTGTCCTGCAAAATGCGGAGGATACAAACCGCAGGATTCGGCACGATATGCGGCATCACATCGATATGATTGCGGCATATGCGAAAACTGGAGACAATGCCGCAATCCTTGCCTATATCGGGGAATACGGAAAAGAGATCTCAGAAGCGGCGGTAAAGCAGTATTCCCTGAACAGAACGATAAACAGTATTCTTTCTGCCTATGCGGGCAAGGCAGAGGAAAACGGTATTGGTTTTTCAGTCAGGTGCAATGCGACAAAGGAACTGGAGGTGCGGGAAATTGATCTGATCGCCCTTTTGGGAAACTTGCTGGAGAATGCCTTGCATGGATGTCAGGAATCTGGGAAAGAAAACAAAAGTATTGAAATCCATATCCGATTACAGAAGAAAATACTGATTATCCTGTGTAACAATACCTGCTCAGATGATCTAAAGCTTGCAGACGGCCTGCCCGCAAAGAAAAGCATCGGCATATCCAGTATTCTTTCTGTCTGCCGGAAGTATGATGGAAATCTGGACTATAAGATAGAAAATGAAACCTGTTCTGCCTGCGCTGTCTTGAATTTATAGAGCTGTCAATAGAATTGTATTTCTTGAAAACATTCAACCAAATCTGCCAAGGGGCTGTCGGAAAATAGATAGCAGGGAGAACTGAAAAGTTACACAGGAAAAAGCGATAAAGAGAAGCTTTACAAGAATCCCGTAATGTCTGACAGACATTCATTCTCATAATGCTTCTCTTATTTTGGTTTCAAGAGGCTGTGAAATGGCTATTTTCCGACAGCCCCATTTTCCATTTCAGAGTAGGTTTGCGAAGTGGTAGAATATGGGTTTACTATATTACAAAAGTGTGATACCATATATAAGACAATAGCGTGTTATATATTAAGTGCAATGAAATGTGGAAGGAGAAGAATGATGGCAGAACGAAAAGTCAAATACCTGATCAGCGAATCGGAAAATATGATCATGGAGTATTTATGGAAGCAGGAGGAAGGGAGAACGTTTGGAGATATCACTGAGTATCTGAATAACACCTGTCAAAAAGAGTGGAAAAGGCAGACGATTAACACTTTTATTAAAAGGCTGACCGAAAAAGGACTGGTTGTATCACAAAACTCTGTGAAAAAAAGGGTTTACTATCCGGCAATGAGTTATACGGAATACAAGCAGGGGGAGGCAAGGGAATTCCTTGGTGAATTTTATGGCGGCTCTATGAAAACGTTTTTGTCTGCGTTCTCTGGCGGCGGGAAACTGGATGAGGATACTGCAAAGGAACTTAGAGGAATTTTAGAGGAAATGTAGAATGCCATTATTGTTGACGATGTCGTTGTTTGGCAGTTTTGGGACGCTCGGTTATATTGTGCTGCTGCCTTTGGCAAAAAAGTATTTGTCAGTGAAGTGGAGAAGAAACTATCTCATATGTAATCTTTTGGAGTATCTGGTACCGTTTCCGTGCTTTCATGTATTGTATAAAGATTTGTTGAAGGTTATGTGCAGATGGGATTTGCGATGCCGCCCTGCCGAAAACTCTTTATTTTGGAATTATACAGCAAATGTAATACAGATTGCTCCAAATGGAATATATGTACCCAATATTGCTTGTTATATTTTTATTGCTATTATCGTTTTGACCGGTATGGTGATGTTCTATGAATGGATGCAAAGATACAGGAGGATTAAAAGGTTTCTTCAAAGCAATGCAGAGTGTGTTACAACTCAAAAATATAATAAAATGATACAGGAGTATTGTTCTGTTCATAAAAGAGGGCTGCAGATTTATCAGTGCAATGCAGTCAATACGCCATTTACGATCGGGGTGGTGCGTCCTGTGATTATATTGCCGTGCCGGGAATGGACTGCAGCTGAATTGGAAATGGTGATGGAACATGAGACAGTACATATATGTCAATGGGATAATCTGGTTAAGATGCTCGTGCTTATTATGGTGGTTTTAAACTTCTATAATCCGCTGGCATGGTATGTGCTGTATCAGTGGAATACGGTTGCTGAGCTGTCATGTGACAGGAAAGTAATTGCGAAGAAGACCAAAGAGGAAATAAAGCAGTATGGCATGTTGATGATCGGGATGGCAGAAGGTTTGTTTCATAATGCCAGTCTGCCCATAATAGGGTTCAGCATGCAGAATAAAATGATGAAGGAGAGGATTGAACAAATGAAAAATGGAGTAAAAAGTGAGAGTACTTTAAAGAAACTGGTCGGAGTAAGTGTGATGGGGATTGTTTTGTTTTCTTCTTCGCTGTCGGTCTTTGCATATAGTCCGAAATATATTGAGTATTCAAGTAAGATATGTGATGCAATGTATTTTTCAGAGGAAGATGTAATGTGGGGTGATGTATATGGGGGACTGCCGGTGAATGAAAAGGGTGGATGGGCATTTTGGGTTGGGGATACGAAGGAGTTTGAAATGCTGGCTGAACTAAATCCAAATGCTGGTACATATCGTTTGTGTATACATGATTATGTGTCTGGTCAATCAACAAAGCATACCAAATTCTCGGACAATAGTTGCAAAGTGGACTATTATGATTCAAAGAAGTGTAGTAGGTGTAGGGATGTAGTGCTTGGGGAATTGATTAATACTTTAAGTTATGGGAAATGCCCACACTAAAATAGATATGTGTGAAGCTTCAAATATTGAATATCCAAAATCGAAAGGCTCAAAAGCCTTTTGATTTTGGATACAAGTACTACATTGATGACATATATGGTATCAAAGTCACTCACAAATCTCTAAATGTATTGATAAACTAGCATGATATAAATATAGCTTGAAATGTATGATAGATGCCAGATAATATATAATGTTATACAGTAAGATTAGGGGGGATTCGGAAAATGACAGAAAATGATATAAAATTATTATTTAGATCCATGAAAAAACTGAAAGCCAGAAGAGATATTCTGGAGTGCCTGAAAAAGATGGATAGCGAATATGAGCAAATATGTAAAGTTCTCTATGTGATGGAGAACAGCCTGGAAATTCTAAGTGAAAATGAGAGAGAAATTGTTCAGATGCATTTAGTAGAAGGGGGAACATGGGAACGGGTGATCACGCAATATGAGGAACGCCACGGGAGACAGAATGGATACTCTAAACGAACATATGAGAGAATACAGCAGAGAGCGGTAGCAGAGTTGTTGGAAATAATAGAGAACAGTGATCTTGAACGTTTATTAATATAAATTGAAGCAATGTTTATCTTTCTCGTATAGTTCTTTCAGAGAAATATGTCAGTATCCGAAATAAGTTCAAAGAAGCGCATGGTGTGCCGCAAACGACCTTGCAGCTCTTTTTATAGCAGGCTACAGCGTAAGTGTATATGGTTTCCATGCCTTCCTGCTGCAGGTAGTCTGTGTATTTTTGGGCAGCAATCTGTGTCAGAGCCTCCTCACAGGGGGCATCAAAAGTACTGTTTTCCGCATGTGAGTGTGTATGTAGGATAGTTGTTGAATAATCAGTTTTGCAAAGAGCCCGGTGCGGGAAAGCCGCATGCTGGGTTCTGTGAGGGGTTTCCATAAATATGGCGAGGTTTTGTCACTCTATTGTCACTTCACAAATGGAATAATTTGCAATAAAATTATGATACAGGTTCTGCAATAAAAGATTGCATTACATTTTAAAACACTAAAATAGCAGAATTATTATAATTAAAATTTGTTGGAAAGAGGGTATAACATTAAGCGAATTAAATTAATATTAGCTGGCATGATGCTAGTGCTTATCTTATCTTCGTGTTTGACAGACAGAGCTGAGGAACCTTTGGAAACAGCTTTAAGTATCATGGATGAGAAAGAAATTCAAACAGAGAATATTCAGGAATATACTAAAAACTTAAAGAATCATGAAGCAGTGGAAAAATCGGAAGACAATCACGGATTCGATACAAACAGTTTTGTGTCTGTGGACATGGAAACAAAAAAGATTATGATTCCACAAGGACATATATTCAATGTTTATAAGGATACTTGCTCTGCCAGGGAAAATAATTGTGACAACGAAGTGAACCGTATGATCTGCAAAGATATCAATGATTCTGAAATAGTCGGGATTTCTATTGATTATCAGGAAATCATAAAGATGGAGGGACTTGGAGATTATCTCCAATATCCGATTATATTGGAAACCGGCTGTGAGGAGGAATATGTTGCGATAGGATTATTGGCACAGGATGGTACGGGGTATTATGTCCAGCTAAAACTTACCATATCGGCTGATAAACTGATGAATGTCGATTCCTATAATCTTGGACAGCCTTCTGATAATAGACGGTATATTAATTGTTTTGTGAGATCAGAGGAGTTATACCATGATGTGATTAATTTCTGGGGAGAACGTATCACTGTCGAGGATATTCAAAAACCAGAACGAATAGCGGTGTCTGTCCAGACTGGGCAGGGGGCGGAGCAGACAGAGTACTTTACTGGGACGGATGCAGAAAAATTTACGGAGGGATTACTTACAGAGGCGTATGCCGTCTATGATGAGCATTCTTTTGGTATTGTGATGACAATAAGCATGTCTGATGTGAATCAGATCAAACTGTACTATGCAGATGATGGCTGCGCCATGTTCCGGTTGGATGGTGTGTCCTACAATTTAAAATCAGGGGGAGAAGCGGCAGCGGTTATGAAGAAGTACATTGAAAAATTGAAGGAAAAAACGAACGAAAAGAGCAAGTAGAATTTTAGCAATGGGTTTAGGCTTGGCTTTGACTGTAAGCAGTACAATATTTGCAGCAGGCAATCACAATATTCAAGCATTAAAATTGAATCCATATAGCGTTTCAAAGGGAAATGATGCAATGGTTTTTGCATATGGAGTGAAAAATAATATTAGTAGTTATAGCTATAAAATAACCATTTTAATTTAAACGACAGGAAATTGGAATGGGCAGGTGGCAACCTGGAATTTGTTTTCCTCGCTGTTTGCAATCAATTGAACGGGTCTAAAGGAATTAAACCAAGGCAAATATATGCAAAGGCGATGAGAGGCAATAATGCAGTACGTGTCATAAGTGGCTACCATCAGGAAGTACGACTATCTTGCGATTTAGTGCAGCAAAGCCAAACGGAGCCACAGAGTTAACATCAGCAGATATGGCAGATATGGAAGTACCTAATTATATGTTAAAAGGAAGTTTGAAAGATATATCATTCTTATCCGGAAATGTTATTGCTGATGTCGATGATGCAAAAATTTCTGCAGTTATGGGAGAAATAGGTGATACTCCTGTGTATATGACAAGTGAAGAGGTTAAAAGAAGTGGATTAAAATGGTTAGACACTAATGTGAAAGGGCTTAGTAGTTCGACAGTGGAAAATTATGAGGTAGAGATTACTCCAATTGTGATGAGTGAAATTTATGATGATGACACAGAAGGGGCAGAGCAGAAAATAGCATATGTTGCAAATTATCCCAATAGGTTTGATGGGATTTGTATTTCAGGAGAAGGGTATGACGTTGTAATTGGTTCAGAAGGAGTTATTGCAGCGAATGTAAAATGGTCAGATTTAGAAAAGATTGAATATACAGCAAAAGAATCACCTGTTACATATGAGCAGGCAAAACAGCTTGTGGAAAGAGAGTTGGGTGCGAGGAATATTCCTGTTTGACTGGCGAATTGAAATAATTGAAATGATTGGCTAGTATAAATGGGACTTCTTTTTTCTTAAACCAGGCTGCTAATATTGAAAATTGATAGAAAACGATTGCTATAACATTGGTTAAAGCAATCGTTTTCTTCATATTGGAAAGTAGAACATTTAGAAAGAACTTTGACGTTTTATATCGATATCATTCAGGTTCCGCAGACAACCCTGCAGCTTTTTTTATAGCAGGCTACAGCGTAGGTGTATATGGTTTCCATGCCTTCCTGCTGCACCAAGCCCTGACTCCTGATTGGATTTGATGACCCAGCTGCCGTCACACTGCAAGATGCCAAGGAGCATTCCGTGATAAAAGTTCTCCTTCATTTCCTTTTTTACAAAGGTGTCGCGGATGCTGATGGTGTGGCTCAGGTAGGCGTTAAATAATTCCTGGATTTTGTCAGCGCTGCCTGTTTTCACGGCATCGCAGAATGCCTGCCATTTCTGTGTATCTCTGCGCACATTGATGTTGTACCATGACTGTATCTTGTCACGGTAGATTTGAAGGATTTCCCTGTTGGGTATGAAGGGGTATGTCTATTCGACCGAAACAGCTTCATAGAACGTAATAAGATAGGGTTTTTCTTGACAGTTCCGCTATACGATTGTATAATTGATTATACAATCGTATAAAAGGAGGTATCAATCAATGGGAAATGCGCAAAAAAAATTAGGTGAGGCGGAACTGGAAATCATGCAGGTGATTTGGGACAGTGGAAAGCCTGTAACTTCAAATTACATTTTAAAAGAGTTACAGGAGCGAAGGAGCTGGCAGCTCTCCACACTGATGACGTCATTGGCAAGGCTGTCGGATAAAGGGTTTATCAGTTGTGACCGTTCAACAGGAAGAAATCTGTATACTTCGATTATTTTGGAAAATGAATACAAGACAGGAGCGAGTAAACATTTTCTCGAAAGGCTGTACAATAATTCGATACAGAATATGATAACTGCACTATATAATAGTAAAGAAATCACAAACTCTGATATTGAAGAACTTAGAAATTTTTTGGATCAATTGGAGGATGAATGATGGGAAACATATTTTTATCCGTTTTGGGAATTTCTGTATCTATGGGGTTGATCGTCATTGGATTGATTCTGCTGTCACCATTTTTAAACAAAAGGTATGCCGCAAAGTGGAAATATCTGATTTGGATTTTTCTTTCGCTGAGGCTGCTTGTTCCTTTTAGCGGGGCGAATGGGCAGTATGTTATGGATAGGGTGTCACAACTGAAAGTTCAAACGATATCTGAATCGGAAGAAAACGATCCAAACAATGCATCTGACGTACCGGCGCCATATCGACGGATTGTTGTCGAGATACCGGCGCAGATGACTACTCCAATCAAGGCTTCGTCTGAAAAAAATCACGCAGGTACAACCATACTTGATATAGTGGCTTTTGTTTGGATAATTGGCAGCCTGATTTTTATAGCTGTACATCTTATCAGTTACGCTCATTATAGACGGCAGGTGATGAAAAAGGGGAGAATGATAAAAGAAGCGTGTATTTTAAGTCAGATGTTCCAACTCAGATGCGAATTACATATCAGACGTACAGTATGCGTGATGGAATATTGCGAAGCTGAAAGCCCTATGATAATCGGTTTTATAAAACCTGTTTTAGTTTTGCCAAAAGAGCAGTATAGTTCCGAGGAGTTGTTTTTTATATTAAAACATGAGTTGGTTCATTTAAAACGGGGCGATGTGTATCTTAAGCTGCTTTTCGTAACAGCAAACGCAGTCCACTGGTTCAATCCATTCATCTGGATTATGCAGAAGGAAGCTGTTATTGATATGGAACTGTCCTGTGATGAAAGAGTTACACAAGGCACAAGTTATGCGTCGAGGAAAGCATATACAGAGACATTGTTGTCCATGCTTCATAAGCGATGTGTCAGGAAAACCGTTTTATCAACGCAGTTTTATGGAGGAACAAAGATTATGAAAAAGCGTTTTAAAAATATACTGATAAAAAACAGAAAGAAAAATGGGATTTTCATACTGCTGTGTGCCGTTGTTCTGACAATCAGTCTGGGAACGCTGGTAGGATGTTCTGTTACAAGAGAGGATACGGATAAAGAGAATATTGGAAACGAGGACACAGCAAATGAAGATACAGGAAATGTGCCCGAAGAGTCTGGGCAGGAAGCAGCGCAGACGGAACCGATACCTGTCGACAATTCCTTTGCTCATGACAGTGCAGTGGAAGATACAATCACACTCACCTTTTCGAAAGAGGGAGAGCAGGAGCAAAAACAGGCTACGCTTGCGGTTGGCAATGGATATTCCCTCTATCTGCCTGATGATGAGCAGTGGCATCTATCTGCTCCTGATCTGTGGACAACCGATGTCAATGAACAGATTGCACTTTGGATAACGCATTTTGAGGGCGAATCAGTGGATTCTGTTAATCAGAAACTTGAAGATGATGGTTATGTGGAGGAGGACTCCTATAAGTGGTGGAAACAGGATGGAGATTTGATATATCACGCCGAACAGAAAGTGTTTGAAAATAACGTATGGGGAATCTTCTGCTCCTATCCGGTTGATTATGAGGACGGATGGGGGAGAGAATTTCCTGTGATTGTGAATACGTTTGCGATATCGGATGGATCAGATAATGAAAAGGCGAATAATACCGAAGAAACTGACGGATACCTGGGAGCTGAAGATTGTCAGAAAATCAGAACTGTGTTGGAGGCGTTTGCGGAATCATATTTTGATGGCGATGTTGATGGCATTCAGAAGTTTCTGGCAAGTACATATGAAGGGGAGGTTGATGTATATGAAGGGACAGGAGCGATAAGTGATTTAACTGTGAAGGGATTGTCAGATGCCGATGAGAAAAAGGTTGAAAATGGAAAATGCAGTGTTTCCCTGGAATTCAGGGACAGCGACTATGAGGATATGTTTCTGTATCTGACATTTATGCTTGTCAGAGAGCAGGGTGACTGGAAAATACAATTTTATGGTGTGGAAGGATAAAGGAATTGATCTGTATGGAAAGTGGGCTGCTGATTATTCCATGCACAGGAGGATGATTTCCTGAGAGCACTGTCTCCCAAGCCTCAGCACAGCCGCCGCTGCGCCTGCGTTTGTGAAGCAGCACTCTCGGAAATATTCTGCGCGTCTTACGCTAGAACAGCTTTGCTGCAGCCTCCATGCGTTCTATCACATGCACGCCAAACGGACAGCGCGATTCGCACCCGCCGCATTTTATGCAGTCCGCGGCGTGCGCGGAGAGATTTTCGTAGTGTGCGCGGACAGTCGGGGGAACGGTGTCCTGCATTTTTGCCAGATCATACAGCTTGTTGACCATGGCGATATCGATACCGGACGGGCATGGTGCACAATGTCCGCAGTAAGTGCATTGCCCTACATAGGCATGGCGCGGTGCGCTTGCAAGGACACTGGCGTAGTCTTTTTCCTCCTCGGAGGCTGTCTCGTAAGCGACAGCTGCATCTACGTGCTCTGTCGTGTCATATCCAACCATGACACTGGCGACAGCAGGCCTGGTCAGGGCGTAGTGCAGACACTGGACTGGTGTCAGTGCCACGCCAAAGGGTGAGGTTTCCGGGGAGAACAGTCGTCCGCCGGCGTAGCCTTTCATGACGGTGATTCCCACACCGTTCTGCTCGCAAATCTGATATAATTCTGCGCGCTCCGGCGCGATGCCGCCAATGTTTTCGGCGTATTCATCCTTGAAGTACTCGTTTAAGTCCTCGCTGGCTGGCAGCATATCAAAGGCGGGATTAACTGAGAAGAGAATCATTTCCACAATGCCGCTCTGTGCTGCAAGTTTAGCGACATCCGGATTGTGGGTGCTCATTCCAATATGGCGGATGATACCCTGCTGCTTTAATTCTCTGACGTAGGTGATAAATTCACCGTCCATAATTTTGTGAAATTCTGCAGTCTCATCTACAAAATGAATCATTCCAAGATCTATGTAGTCTGTGCGCAGACGGTCCAGCAAATCCTGAAAGGCCTCCTGTACTTTTTCAAGATTCCGCGTGCGCACATACTGGCCATTCTGCCATGTGGAGCCGATATGTCCCTGGATAATCCAGCGCTCCCGCTGTCCCTCCAGCGCTGCGCCGATGTTGGAGCGCACATTGGGCTCTGACATCCAGCAGTCCAGGATGTTGATTCCGGCCTGTGCGCAGTGGTCAATCACTTTTTTTACTTCCGCGGCATTGTGGCGCTCCAGCCACTCGGCGCCAAGACCGATCTCACTGACATTTAATCCTGTGTTTCCAAGTGCACGATATTTCATAGATAATAAGCCTCCTTTTGGTTTTCAGATATTATTATGGTACCATAAACCTATGGGGATTTCAATGGAGTCCACGACTGACTGCGGCGTTACGGTTTTCTGCTTGATGAAAATGGCTTGCATTGAGAGAATAAATAGGCGATAATAAAAAGGATAACGCATGCGCGGAGGGAACTATATGATATGGAATAAAGCAAGGGAATGTATGAGCCGTGACGAACTGGCTGTTCTGCAGGGTAAACGTCTCGTGGAGCTCGTCGATTATATGTATCATAACGTGAAGTATTATAAGAGAAAAATGCGGAATCTGGGGCTTGAGCCAGGCGATATACGGGGAATTGAAGATTTGGAAAAACTTCCTTTCACGACAAGGGAGGATTTGACAGAGGCGTATCTGTTAGGGGGCTTTACCCTGTCAGACAAGAAAATAGTCCAGTATCACGCATCAGATCACAGTGCCGGGTATGCCGGAATGGAGACGATAACCGGATACACACAAAACGATATCGATGTCTGGAAGGAGTGCATGGCGCGTTCAATCAGCATGGCAGGCCTGGGGGAAAGAGATGTCATACAGGTTGCGTATAGCTATGGGCTGTCCGCAGATGGTCTCAGCGCATATTATGGGGCGGAGAAGATTGGGGCAGCAGTGATACCGGCCACAGACTGTAAGCCTGCGGCATTGATTGCGCTGATGCGAAGACTGCATGTAACGGGAGTAATCAGCACATCCTCACATTTGATGCGTGTGGCGCAGATGGTGGAAAAAAAGGGATTAAAAAACAGTCTATGGCTGAAGGCGGCGATATGTGGAGGGGAGGCCTGGACAGAAACATCCCGGAAAGAAATCCAGGGCAAGCTTGGGATCAAGGTCTATGATATTTTTGGGTTAAACGAACTGACAGGACTCGGAGTGGCCTGTGAGTGCGAATGTCAGGAGGGAATGCATATTCAGGAGGATTTTTTTCTAGCGGAGATATTGAATACACATACGCTGCTTATTCTTCCCGGCGGAGTCAGAGGAGAACTGGTGTTTACAACGCTTCAGAAAGAGGGAATTCCGCTGATCAGATACCGGACAACGGGTTATACAAAAATCAATTATGCGAAATGCGAATGTGGAAGAACAATGGCGAGAATGGACAGGATTTGTTACGGGATAGATGATATGATTCAGATCAGGGGCAACAGCGTGTCGGTATCGCAAGTGGAAGCAGCGCTTTCTGAGCTGCAGGACTTGGAAGCTTTCTACATTATATGTATCAGAAAAGAACATCAGCTGGATGTGGTGGATGTCTATATGGAAAGCGCTGGAATGAATGGGGTGTTGGTGTCGGAGAACAGGGCGGAGGTGAAGCGCCGGGTGGCAGATGCAGTTTATCATATCATTGGAGTGGAGCCGGATGTCTATTGTGCGGAGAGTGAGCGGAGAAAAGATTTCGAACGGATATTTCGCGGCATGGATATGGGAAAAAGGGTGACGGTCGTGGATGAGAGGAGAACGTAACCGTTTTGTGAATACAATTCATGCAAAATCGACTAAAAAAGATTAAAATATATTCATTGAAAAAAGATTACAGATGGTATAAAATAAAATAAGGAATTGTCGGAAAATAATATACGAAGGGAGAGTTACTGTGAAGAAGAAATTATTAGTGGCAATACTGTCTGTTTCTTTATTGACTGTACTTGCAGGCTGCGGAAATACGGAAGCCAGTCATCAGACGGATACAGAGACGGCAGATGTGGAAGCGGAACAGGACGATGCCGGCGGACAGCCAGAGTCAGGCAAGGTGGCGTTGAGAGTCTGGGTTGAGGAGGCGAACATTGAAAACCTGCAGAAGATGATAGACAGCTTTGAACAGAACTATGCCGGGCAGGCTGATTTTGATATCACGATTGAGGTATCAGCTGATGCGGACACCAGAGCGAATGTACTTGGTGACATCCATAATGCGGCAGACATATTTTCAATGCCGGATGACCAGCTCTACAGCATGATTGCGGGCGGGGCGCTTTCACCGGTGGAGAACCAGGACGAAGTAAAGGCGGCAAATCTGTCAGAGGCAGTGGAAGCGGCATCTTACAATGGAACATTGTATGCGTATCCCTACTCTGCGGACAATGGTTATTTCCTTTATTATAATAAGGCATATCTGTCGGATTCCGATGTTCAGACAATGGACAGAATTCTTGAGGTAGCGGCTGAGAATGAAAAAAAGATATCAATGGAATTAAACTCCGGATGGTATCTGTATTCGTTTTTCGGCAACACAGGACTTGAGTTCGGAATCAATGATGACGGTGTTACCAATTACTGTAACTGGAATTCCACAGAGGGAAGCATCAAGGGTGTCGATGTGACACAGGCACTGCTTGATATCACTATGCATCCGGGATTTATCGCGCAGCCGGACGGCAGTTTTGTGGAAGGCATACAGGACGATACATGCATCGCAGGTATCAGCGGCGTGTGGAATGCGGTTGCGGTGCAGGATGCATGGGGCAGTAACTATGCGGCATGCAAGCTTCCTACATATACCTGCAATGGAAAGCAGATACAGATGTCTTCCTTTATTGGATATAAGATGTTTGGTGTGAATGCCTACTCGGAACATCTGGCATGGGCGCATAAGCTTGCCGACTGGATTACGAATGAGGAGAATCAGATTCTTCGGTTCGAAGAGAGAAGTACAGGACCTTCCAATATCGTTGCGGCGGCTTCGGATGTCGTTGCAAAGGTTCCGGCTATTGCAGCTGTCATTGACCAGTCGCAGTATGGCGTGCTTCAGCGTGTAGGAAACAGTTACTGGGACGCATGTACAACCTATGCGGATACTATAGCTGCTGGTAATCCGGACAATATGTCGCTGCAGGATCTGGTGGACAGGATGGTAAATGGAATTACAGCTTCGGCAGTGCAATAAGGAGGGGACAAAATGAATGGTAAGAAACGCTTAAGCATCACGATAGTCATTTTAGTTCCGGTTTTCATACTCGGAGTGCTGGCGATTTTTTCTAATATTACAGCAATCAGCAACCTGAGAAGGGTAAATACAACTGCGGTGACGATATCGGATGAGCACATGGTAAATATTTCGCAGCTCAGCAACATCGAAAAGGAGCTGCAGGAGATTCACAAGAAAGCGCTCTCGCATATCATCGCAACAGATTTAGACGCGTTGATTGCGACAGTGGCGGAGGTTCGCGCTGAGGAGGAGATACTTGACACCTATCTGGTGGAGTACAGGGATAGTCTGATCGGGGACAATGCCTCCGCGTATGACACGCTTGTATCGAATTACGAGATGATGAAGTACGAGATTGCAAACCTGATGGCATACAGTGGAAATGCACAGAAGGAAGCAGCTTTTGCACTTGCAAACGGAACGATCAAGCAGTGCAGTGACGAGATGCAGCGTCAGGTTGAGATCATGATGGAAAGTGCACAGGCCAGCGCGTCACAGGCCAGTGAGGCATTGACAGCGGAATTCAACGGGGCAGTCTTTAAAAATATGATCATTGTCGGGCTCAGTGTGGTCGCACTGCTGATCACGTTGTACAGCGTGTTTGTCCTGATTATCAGAAAGCTCATCGTTGCGAATCGTGAGATTAATGATATTATTAATGGCATTGATCAGAGTCAGGGTGACTTGACGAAACGAATCAGCATTTTATCGAATGACGAGATTGCAGATTTGGGAAATGGTATCAATACGTTTATGGGAAAATTGCAGAGTATCATGAAAATGATCATCGAAAATTCCAGGAAACTTGAGGAAGTGGTCAGCGAAGTACAGCAGAGCGTGCGGACTTCCAACGACAGCGCATCTGATCTGTCGGCAGTCACACAGGAGTTGTCCGCCACGATGCAGGAGGTTGGACACTCTGCCACGATCATCAACCAGAATGCGGAGTCGGTGCGCAATGAGGTTGAGATCATTGCAGACAGATCAAACAGCATCAACGATTACTCCAAGAAAATGAAGGAAAATGCAGATCTCATGGAGTCGAATGCGAAGTCGAACATGCAGGAGACAAGCACAAAGGTACAGGAGATTCTCGAAGTCCTGAATCAGGCGATCGAGGAGAGCAAGAGTGTCGAACAGGTTAACGGACTTACCAATGATATTTTAAGTATTTCCAGCCAGACGAATCTGTTGGCACTGAATGCTTCGATTGAGGCAGCGAGGGCAGGAGAGGCAGGAAAGGGATTTGCAGTTGTCGCAGATGAAATCAGGCAGCTTGCCGATTCAAGCCGTGCGACCGCAAACCGGATCCAGGAGATCAACGGCGTGGTTACGAATGCTGTTCAGAATCTTGCCGGGCACTCTAATAATCTGGTGGAATATATGACCAATGCGATTCTGCCGGAGTTCGAGAACTTTGTGAGCAGCGGTGAGCAGTACAGGGATAATGCCACTTACATAGAGGGTGTGATGAATGAGTTTACAGCGAAGACTGACGATCTCAAGCGTGCAGTTGACGAGATTGCGTCGTCGATTGAGACGATCACAGACGCGATCGAGGAAGGCGCGAGAGGCGTGACTGGCGCGGCAGAGAGCACACAGGTACTCGTCACAGATATGGAGAATATCAGTAACAGAATGGATGAGAATCAGTTGATTGCGGCAGCGCTCCAGAAGGAAACAGACGTCTTTAAAAACTTCTGATTTTGAGGAATAAAGCAGAACAAAAGTTCGTCAAAAGACTTGACTTTGACGAACTTTTTCTGTATGATAAAGTTATATTTGACGGATTTTAAGTTGCGATGGAAAGCAGAATGGAGAAGTATGAAAAAGTGTGTGATCATCGGGGCCGGGGCGTGCGATGTACAGCGATTAAAAGGGCGGCTGATATTAAATGATAGCGATTTGTGTATTGCTGCAGATGGGGGATTGGACTATCTGATTGAAATCGGACTGACACCGGATATTGTGCTAGGGGATATGGACTCGCTGGGGCACGGGGAGCGGATTGCTTCCCCGCAGGCAGATTTTCTCATTAAGAGGCTTCCTGTTGAGAAAAATGACACCGATATGCTTGCGGCAATCAAGGAGGGACTGGCAGCTGGGTATCAGCAGTTCGAGCTTTATGGAGCGCTTGGCGGGAGGCTCGACCATACCTTTGCGAATGTCCAATGTCTGCTGTATCTGTTAAACCGGGGGGCGAAAGGGCTTATCGTGGGTGACGATGTCACACTGATGCTGATTCGGGATGAAAAGATTACTTTTCCGGCGGGCAGCACGGTGGCAGGGAAGCATGTTTCTGTTTTTGCGTTTGGCGGTGATGCACAGGGGGTTTCAGAAAAAGGATTGAAATATCTGCTGGATAATGTTACTGTAAAATTAGAGTTTCCGATCGGTGTGAGCAATGAATTTACCGGAGAGGATGTTGAGATTGAGGTGAAAAATGGCATGCTTTTGCTTTGTGTGGAGGGATTACAATGATATATACATTTTCGGCATGGCTATTCTTTTTCTATTTTTATTGCTTTTTGGGCTGGGTATGGGAGACATGCTATGTGTCTGTGTTAAAGGCAAAATGGGTGAACAGGGGCTTTATGCGGGGGCCGTTTCTGCCAATCTATGGTTCCGGGGCGATTGTTGTGCTGGTCTTTACGCTGCCGTTCCGCACGAATCCCGGGCTGGTGTTTGTGGTGGGAATGGTGAGTGCTACGATATTAGAGTACTGTACTGGTGTGGCGATGGAGCGTATGTTTCATGTGCGGTACTGGGATTACAGCAATCAGCGCCTGAATCTAAATGGGCATATCTGTGTAACGTCCTCGCTGGCATGGGGCGTATTTTCGGTAATTCTCACGCTGTATGGGCATACGCCGGTGGAACGTCTTGCGTCCCGCATGAGCACGAACGTTTTGGAGTTCATCGTTTTTGTGCTCACAGTTTATATATCGATCGACATGGCAGAGAGTATCCGCGAGGCGATCAACCTCAAGGAAGTGCTGTTGAGTCTTGAGGAGAGCAACGAGGATTTCCGGAGAATACAAAAACATATTGAAGTCGTATCTGCATTCTATGGCGGCGAGTTGAAAGAAAAGTCGGAGGCAGGACTGAGAAAGATCAACTCTGCGCTGGAAAGTGGAAAGGAAATGTACGACAGGCTGGGTGAGAATGGCAGAATGTCCAAGGCAGCCTTTATGGAAAAGGTCAACAGCGCAAGGACAAAGAGAGAGTATGGGCGCATGCATTCATTGTTAAAGCGGAATCCGCGGGCAGTGTCCAGGATGCACGAGGAAGCGTTTTCCAGGTTTGTGGAGTTCACGGAGGAAGATGCAGATCAATAGGCAGCAGCGAAAGGTTGTACCGGAAATGGTGGGGGGAGAATGTTACAGAAATTAAAAGATAGTATTGAGAAACATATTACAAGTGCGGAGTCAAAGCTATGGATATACAATTCCATATTGCTGATAGAAATTGTGGCGCTCACCGGCCTTGTGTCGATTGAGTTTCTGATGGGGTACGAGCAGGACGGGCTTTTTGTGATGGCGGCGCTGTGGATTTATCTGATCGTGATAGCGGTATTGATCAATATGTTCCCTGATAAGATTCAGCTTTTCTATGCCTTGATTGTCGCGCCGGTCAACTTTGTCGTATTTCCGTTTATGTTTCTCTGGGCGGAAGGCGGCGGAATCGAATCCGGTATGCCGGTGTGGCTGACATTTGGAATTCTTCTTGTCTGCATTATGACAAGCGGTATTTATTTTAGAATTTTGCTGGTACTCACTGTGCTCGTGGATGTAGCCATCATTTTGTATGGCTATTCTCATCAGGAGGCGTTTAAGTATATTGATAATGATGTCTATTATTATCAGGACAATCTGATTGCCATACTGGTGGTGGCAGGGACGATCGGACTGATCCTGAAATATCAGAAATATGTTGAAATGAAGCAGACAGAGCGGATCGAGAAAGCAGTCATAGAGGCCGAGCAGGAAAAGCACAATGCGGAGAAGGCGAATGTTGCCAAGACGAATTTTCTGGCAAACATGTCACATGATATCAGGACACCGATGAACGCGATTGTCGGTATGACGGATATCGCAAAGTACAACATTGATGATAAGGAGAAAGTGCAGGACTGTCTGGATAAGATTACGGCATCATCCACACAACTGTTGAATCTGTTAAACAATATATTGGATATGTCGGAGATTGAGATGGATATGCTCAAGCTCAAGGAGAGTCAGTTCAGCATGACAGAGCTGACGGACAATATACAGATCGTGCTTGCGCAGATGGCAAGGGGGCGCAAGGTTGAGTTTGAGATGAGCTGCGATGTGGAGCACACGAATCTCCTGGGAGATGCAGTGCGGCTGCGGCAGGTTCTGATGAACATTATCAGCAACGGAATTAAGTACACCGAGGCATTTGGAAGAGTCAGAGTGTCCATCAGGGAAGACTTGGGAAGTGGTGACGACGACCATGCATTTTTTGATGTAGTCGTGGAAGATACCGGAGTTGGTATGACACAGGAATTTATAGAGAATTATATTTTTGCCCCTTTTGAGCGCGCGGAGGACAGGCGGGTGCAGAAGGTGGAAGGCAGCGGTATCGGTATGAGCATCACAAAGAGCATTATCGACGCGATGGGTGCAGAACTCAGGATTGAGAGCACTGTCGGGAAAGGCTCGACGTTCTTTGTGCGTATGGGCTTTAAAAAGGATAAGGAAGTGCAAAAAAATTTTGTCCAGGAGGATGGTATCTCGATTCTCGATGCCACGGGCAAGAGCATTCTTGTCGTAGAAGATAATGAGATGAATATGGAGATTATAAAAGCGATACTGGAACGCACACATGCCCATGTGACCTGCGCGTGGGACGCGGAGGAGGCAATCGATATCATCAGCGGATCAAAGGAAGGGCGTTTTGACCTGATACTGATGGATATTCAGATGCCGGGTATGGACGGATACAGCGCTGCCAGAACCATACGCAGCATGGACAGAAAAGATGCCATGTCGGTTCCAATCATGGCGATGACGGCGAATGCGTTTGCGCAGGATGTGGAGAAGGCATTGAAGGCAGGTATGAATGCGCATATCGCAAAGCCGATCGATGTGGATGAGCTGTTCCAGAAGATGTATCACTTTTTATACACATAAAGTAATAAACACGCTCTGGTGACGGTAAGGAACTGGTAAGAAATCGTGGAGAGGAAAGGGAAAACGATGAGTATAATTGATTGTAACAGGCTGGCCAGATTAGGGGAAGTGCTTGAACAGAGCGTTCAGGCTGGTCAGATTGCAGGCGGAAATCTGTGCGTCCTCCATAAGGGGGAGGAAGTGTACTATGCAGAGTCTGGATATGCAGATATTGCAAATCAGAAGAAAATAGCAAGAGACAGCATTTTCCGGCTGTATTCCATGACGAAGCCGGTCACATCAGCCGCGGTGATGCTGCTGATGGAGCGCGGTGTCATAGATTTGCTCGATCCTGTGTCAAAGTACATACCGACCTTTGCGGATATGAAAGTGGCTGCGCCGGAGGGCGATGTGGCAGCAGTCAGGCAGGTTACAGTAAAGGACTGCCTGTCCATGACATCCGGGCTCACATACAACTGTGATCCAGATCCTGCAAGCCGCGATGCGGCGCTTGTATACGATGAACTGGACAGGAGAATGTACGCGGACAATCCGATGACGACGATGGAGATGGCGCTCAAAATGGGGCAGGGGAGACTTGCCTTTCAGCCGGGAGAGGGCTGGCGGTACGGGACAAGCGCCGATATCCTCGGCGCAGTCGTGGAGGCTGCGTCTGGTGTCAGTTTTGGGAAATTTCTGAGAAGAGAGTTTTTTGAACCGCTGAATATGAAGGATACTGATTTCAGACTTGACGCATCACAGAGAGACCGGCTGGCGAAAGTGTATGAGGCGACAGCGGACGGGCTGGTTGAGTACCATGGAAACCATCTGGGCATCTGCAATCATATGGATGCTGATATCCGGTTCGAGTCGGGCGGTGCAGGGCTGGTATCCACGATAGCGGACTATCGGCATTTTGCGCAGATGCTTATGAATAAGGGGACTTACCTGGGAAGGACATACCTTGCGCCGGCAACAGTGAAATACATGACAGAATGCCGCCTGTATCCGCATCAGCAGGCTATGATGGCGGGCTGGGAGAGTCTTGCAGGTTATAACTACGGAAATCTGATGCGCATTCTGACAGAACCGTCACTGGCTGTGATCAATGGTTCACGGGGAGAGTACGGCTGGGACGGATGGCTCGGACCGTATTTTGCAAATATGCCGAAGGATGATACAACCTTTCTGATGATGGTGCAGTTAAAGGATTCCGGAACGTTTACATTGACACGGAAATTGAGAAATGTGCTGGCGGCAGCGCTTACGGGAACGTGTTAATAATAAAAATAAGCAGGCGTTTGCCTGCTTATTTTTATACAACATCCTGAAGCTGCGCAGTGTAGAGTCTGTAGTAAGCGCCTCTCTTTGCCATGAGTTCTTTGGCGTTTCCTTCCTCCACAATCCCGCCATTATCGATGACAAAGATGCGGTCAGCTTTCTGAATCGTGGACAGGCGGTGTGCGATGACAAAGGAGGTACGTCCCTTTAAGAGGGCCTCGATGCCGTCCTGCACCAGCAGCTCCGTCTTGGTGTCAATACTCGATGTCGCCTCGTCCAAAATCAGTATTTTAGGCATACTGACCATTGTGCGGGCGAAGGCGAGCAGCTGTTTTTGTCCGACGGACAGACCGCCGCCGCGTTCCTCGAGTTTTGTGTTGTAGCCGTCAGGGAGTTTGGTGATAAAATCATGTGCGTGTACAGCTTTTGCTGCGGCGATGATCTCCTCGTCCGTCGCATCTAGTTTCCCGTAGGCAATATTTTCACGGATTGTCCCTGTAAACAGAAAATTGTCCTGTGTCATAATGCCCATCTGCTGACGGAGACTCTCGATACTGACACTCTTAATGTCGTGTCCGTCAATCTTGATTACACCCCTCTGTATATCGTAGAAACGGCTGATTAAATTTACGATTGTCGTTTTTCCGGCACCGGTAGGTCCCACAAGGGCGATTGTCTCGCCAGGATTGATATGGAAGCTCACATCATTTAGTACATCGGTACCCTCCTCATACGAGAAGCCGACATGCTCAAAGTCAACGGCTCCGACAATCTCAGGCATCTGCGTCACGCCCTCGGCATCCACGATCTCTGCGCCGGTATCCAGTATCTCAAAAATACGCTCTGCGCCGGAAATGTTGGTGATCAGCTGGTTGTAAAAGTTGCTCAGGTTCATAATCGGCTGCCAGAACATCGAGATATATGTGCCGAACGCGATCAGTGTTCCCACTGATACCTTGTCGACTCCGAGAATCATGATACCTGTGAACCACAAGGAAACACTTCCAAGTCCCCAGCAGAAATCCACCACAGAGCCAAAGGAATCCGCGTACAGCACCGCGTCCATGAAAGAGCGCTGATGCTCGTCGACAAGCGTGCGGAAGGTCTCTTTGGTCTCGTCCTCGGCTGTAAAACTCTGTATAATACGAATGCCCGACAAATCCTCATGCACAAAGGCGTTGAGATTGGATGACTTTTTCCGGAAAATCTGCCAGCGCTTGTGGGAGCGCACCTGTATAAACCATACCCCGACAATCATGAGGGGGATGGTGATCAGTGCAGCGGCAGCAAGTTTTGCATTCTTGATAAACATAATACAGACTACCGCGCAGATTGTGATAAAGTCCGGTATCAGGGTTGTAACGCTGTTTGACAGCACGTCCTTTAATGAGTTGATGTCCCCGATGATACGTGCGAGGATCTTTCCGGTCGGGCGGCTGTCAAAAAACTTGAAGTCAAGCGTCTGTATATGAGTGTAGAGCTGCTGCCGGATCGTGACAAGCACCTTATTGCACACTTTCGCCATGATGTACATGCGGGCTTTCACTAAAATAATAAGAATGCCATTTAATACAAGGGCGATTGCTGCAAGCCGGTACAGGCCTGTATAATCGCTGACTGAAATGTGGTTATCAATGGCAGATTCTATGATTAATGGGTTTACAAGGCTTACACATACGCAGTACGCCATGATAAACAGCACTGCAATGATGGAAACCTTGTGTGAGAGCAGATAAGCAAACAGTCTGCCCAGTGTTTTGATTTTGCTCACTTCCCGTAGGTTTTCGTCTTCCCTGTAGGAATTAATTGCCATAATAAGCACCTCCTTCCCCGATTGCAGCCGGTTTGCCGGAATCAGCTGGTTCACCGTACTGCGATACATAGGTGGTATAGTATAATCCTTTTTTGGCGAGAAGTACGTCATGTGTCCCGCGCTCTGCAATCGAACCGTTCTCTAGGACAATGATTTCGTCCGCGTGGCGCACAGCGCTGATGCGGTGTGCGATAATCAGTTTCGTGGTGTCAGGCAGCGCTTTGAGCGTCTTCTGAATCTCGTGCTCTGTCTCCATGTCCAGAGCGGATGTCGAGTCGTCCATAATCAGGATTGGCGTGTGTTTTGCGAGAGCCCTTGCAATGCTGATGCGCTGTTTCTGTCCGCCCGAAAGTCCGACACCGCGTTCACCGATGACAGTCTCGTACGCATCAGGCATCTTTTCGATGAAGCTGCTCGCCTGCGCGTCCCTGGAAGCTTTGCGCACGATCGCCTCATCGATGTATTCCCTTTTGCCGAGCTTTACGTTTTCGTTGATGGTATCTGAGAACAGAAAAACGTCCTGCATGACAATGGAAATGCTGCTGCGAAGCTGCTTTAAGGACAGCTTTCTGATGTCAACACCGTCGAGCCGGATGCAGCCGTCGGTGGCGTCGTACAGTCTCTGCAGCAATTGTATTACTGAGGTTTTTCCAGCGCCTGTAGCGCCCATGATGCCGATAGTAGAGCCAGGTGCAGCCTCAAAGGTGATATCATGAAGGATTTCATGCATATCTTCTTTGTGGAAGGAGACATGGGAAAATGCAATTCCGCCCTGCACATGATCCAGAGTGACAGGGTTCTCAGCCTCAGTGATGACAGGCTTCTGTTCATAGATTTTGACAATCTTTTTGTTGGAGGCAATACCCGCCGAGAAGTCGTTTGACAGCCAGCCGAGCATTTCCATAGGCCATACGATGTTGTTGGAGTACTCGAGAAAGGCTCCCAGTACGCCTAATGTAATTGTCCCCTGGATAACAAGGCGTCCGCCAAGCAGGAGCATGATCATGGGCAGAAGTTTTGTGATAATCTGCAGGTACGGGTAGTAGCGCACAAACACTTTTGACTGTTTCATGTTGAGCTCATAGTAGCGCTGGTTGTGCGACAGGAATTTATTGATCTCAAACTTTTCCCGGGCAAATGCCTTTACAGTGCGCACGCCGGCAAGATTTTCCTCCGCTACCGTATTGAGGACGGCGTTTTCCTCGCTGATATCCTCGTAGACAGAACCGAGATGGCGCTCCATGCCGACAGCGATCAGAGCGGACAGCAGCATGGCGATCGTCGGTATGACGGCAAGCGGTGCGTGAAGCCGGTACATGCAGAAGAGCACGACACAGGTGTGGAAAATCACTTCTATGATGAGCATGCTCACATAGGACAAAGTGTTCCATATCCTGTCGATATCGTCCTTGACGCGCGCCATGAGCTCCCCGGTGTTGGTCTTGTCAAAAAAGCTGCTGCTCAGACTCTGGATGTGGTCAAACAGATTCTTGCGCATGTCTGAGCCGATGGACGAGCCCACCTTGTCAAAGGTGTATTCCTTTGTATACTGAAAAATGCAGCGGCCGATGCCGACAATCAGAATACCGCCCAGCAGATAGGGCAGGATTGCGAGATTGCCGCCCAGTATCACATCGTCGATGATATGCATGGTGAGCATCGGCGCCAGCATATCAAGGGAAACACTGATGATCAGCGATGCAATGGCAAAAAGATAGTGCCATTTGTATTCCCAGATGTAAGTTGATAGTTTCTTTCTCATAAAAAATCGTTCCCTCCCCCGAATTGTTCCCCGGTGTAATAATCAAAGCAAAAAAGGTACAAAAAAACCTCATGGTAAAATCACCATGAGGTCAAATGACAATGAAATCATTTGCTATAAAATGCATTTGATCAAATACAAGATACCCCGGAGATAATTTTACGATTGTATAACATTATAATTGAAGTTGTTGTTGTATTTCTGAACTTGTTAGACATAGAACTACCTCCTTTCCTGGCTGTGTGCACTTGTTATTATTTCCAACAAATGCAGTTAATGGTTACTTTATATAACATACTCTTATTTTGAGGGGTTGTCAACTATTTATTTACAGTTTTCTGGAAAGATGATATCATAGAGAGGATTTGACAGGAAAAAGCGGAGTTTTTATGAAAGGGGAAGATGGAAATATGGAGTTTCATTTTCTGGGCGGAGCCATGGAAATTGGCGCAAGCTGCATTTATGTGAAAGCGGCGGGAAAACGCTTTCTGTTTGACAGTGGAATCCGGCAGTCCGGGGGAAAAGATCCGCTGCCGGATTTTAGAACGATACAGGATCAGGGCGGTGTGGACGCGATGATCGTCAGCCATGCGCATATGGATCATATCGGGACACTTCCGATCATCAGCAAGGCGTATCCGGACGCGCGCATCTATATGACGGTCATGACGGCTGAGCTGACGCGCGTGCTGCTCTACGACAGTCTGAAAATTATGGCATACCGCGAGGATGAAATTCCGCATTACACAGAGCAGGATGTGCTTGACATGCTCGGACGCATCACGCCGGTCCGCTATCAGACAGAGCAGGTGATAGCGGACGATGTCCGGCTGACATTCTATCCGGCGGGGCATATTGCGGGGGCAGCGTGCGCCTATCTCGCCACGGAGGAGGGGACGCTGTTCTATTCTGGGGATTTTGCCGCCTTTTCACAGCGGACGATCGAGGGGATTCATATCCCAAAGCTCCGGCCGGATGTCGCCATTGTGGAGACGACTTACGGAAACAGGCTGCACGCCAACAGACAGGTGGAGGAGCGTCGTCTGGTGGAGCTGGTGCGGGAATGTGTTGAGAGCGGACAGAAGGTGTTGATTCCAGCCTTTGCGCTGGGGCGGTCGCAGGAGGTGCTGCTGATCCTGCGTGCGGCGATCCAGAATGGGGAAATTCCGGCTGTCCCGGTGTACGTAGACGGCATGGTGCGGGATATCAACATTGTCTACACCCGCAATCCGACATTTCTCAAAAATGCGCTGGGAAAACGGATTCTGCGGGGCGGTGAGCCATTTTACACGAAAGAAATCCAGCCGGTGGCGCCCATGGAGAACAGGGAGGAGCTTCTGGACAGGAAAGGGGCAGCAGTCATCGTGTCCAGCTCCGGCATGCTGACCGGGGGACCGAGTATGCAGTATGCAAAAAAGCTTGTACAGTCTGACAACGCATGTGTTATCATCACCGGATACCAGGATGAGGAGTCGCCGGGAAGGCAGCTGATGAACCTGCTGGAAGGACAGGAGGAGCGGAAAATCACCCTGGACGGGACGACACTTCCTGTGAAATGCCGCATCGAACAGGTTGGACTTTCCGCGCATGGTGACAAATCAGAAATCACGGCGCTGCTGGAGCGGTTGTCTGCGCGCAAGGTGTTTCTGGTGCATGGAAATGCGGAGACCATCCGGGATTATGGGAAGGAGCTGGTAAAGGAGGATTATCGCCGGCACATTTATCTGCCGGAATGCGGGCAGGTGTATGATGTGGAGATTCGAAAGAAGCGCCGGCAGCTGGACAATACATTGCCCTGTACCATGCAGAAACCCCATGCTTTCACTGCGGAGGACGGCATGATTTTGTGGGAATACTGGCGTGAACATTACAGCGGCAGAAAGTTTCCGGTGTCCCAGCTGGCTGTCATCTGGTATGGGCGGCAGCAGGAGGAGGAAGTGCTGCAGAAAATGCAGGAGATTTTGGCGGGAAGTCCGTATTTCTCACAAAATGCCCGACAATTGTTTTTATTTGAGGCAAATTCCCAGGAGGATATCGAGAAGGCGCTGGCACCAAGGGAGCAGACCATACAGGATGTGGAGATTCAGATACAGGAAATTTTTGCAGCATTTACATACCGCAAGATTGGATACTATCCGGAAAGGCGCGAGGCCGTCCTGCAGTTTGACTATCCAGACAGTATCGACAGGGTATCGTTCCAGAAAGGGGCAGGGGCGTTTCAGGAAAGGACAGGCTGGACGATCAGCGTCAATCCTTCCATGAATCACAGTGCCGCTGGCAGCATGCTGTATGCGGCGTTTGGGGACAGGCTGCAGAAAGTGTCCTATTATGTGGAGCGAAAACAGTATGCAGTGACTGTGTCTGCTGCCGGAGACGGGGATTCGGCAGCTGCAGAGGCATTTTTCCGGCAGACAGGATGGCATCTGTGTGTGAATGGAAAGTGCCTGAGCGATGCAGGCGCGGAGAAGATTTCTGCCGTGGGCAATGATGCAGCCGGGGAAAAATCCGACATGGAATTTGTGCCGCGCGATGCGTCAATGCATCCTACAGAGCAGAACCTTGCCTTTTCCTGCATCGAACAAAATTTTGATTCGTTTCCAGATCAGATTGAAAAGAAAAGCATCCGTCAGGATGAGCGGGGAAAATACCTGGAATTTAGCTTTGTCTCCCCGGTGGTTGGCCTTCGGTACCGGGAAATACTGCAGGAGACAGCAAATCAGATCGGGTGGCGGATTCGCATTGCTGACAAGGTAAATCAGAATGCCTTGTTTCAGGTGGTCAGGACACTTTGCGCGGAGCATGGAGTGGTACTTGCCAGGAATCCGTCGTATATCTCAGAACGGAGGACGGTTGTGGTGAAGACCACAGGGGACGCAGATGTGGAACAGAGGGAGGCAGTTGCGGAGGTTTTTCTGAAAAAAACGGGATGTGCGTGCGAATTTGTGTGAAGTCATCTCACTTAATTATTGCGCATATTTAGAAAAAAGTGTATACTTTAAACGAGTGTATTGGTTTAAATGCATCACAGGTTCTGCCGCTTTCCATTTATTATACAGGCAGAGCATCACGAAAATATAGATATAGAAAAGGAGAATGAGAAATGAGCAAGAAGACGACAGTGTTAATGATTCTTGACGGTTATGGGTTAAATGAGAAGACAGAGCACAATGCCGTGGCACTTGGCAAAACACCTGTCATGGACAGGCTGATGAAGGAGTATCCGTTTGTGAAGGGAAATGCAAGCGGTATGGCGGTAGGGCTTCCCGACGGACAGATGGGTAACTCTGAGGTAGGGCATTTGAATATGGGTGCCGGAAGAATCGTGTACCAGGAGCTTACACGAATCACAAAAGAAATACAGGATGGCACTTTTTTTGAGAATCCTGCCTTGATGGAGGCGGTTGAAAACTGCAAGGCAAAGAATTCTGCGCTTCATTTGTTCGGACTTTTGTCAGACGGCGGCGTTCACAGCCACAATACGCACTTATACGGACTGCTGGAGCTTGCGAAGAGAAACGGACTGTCAGATGTCTATGTACACTGTTTCCTCGACGGACGTGACACACCTCCCGCGTCAGGAAAAGGTTTCGCGGAGGAACTCGAGGCAAAGATGGCAGAGATCGGCGTCGGCAGAATCGCATCTGTCATGGGGCGCTACTATGCGATGGACAGGGACAATAACTACGACCGCGTGCAGAAGGCTTACGCGGCAATGACAGAGGGAATCGGTGAACAGGCAGCGTCCGGCCCGGCAGGAATCCAGCAGTCTTATGACAATGACAAGACAGATGAGTTCGTGCTTCCCACAGTGGTGGCAGAGAATGGAAAAGCCATCGCGACAATCAAGGATGGCGATTCGATTATTTTCTTTAACTTCAGACCGGACCGTGCAAGGGAGATTACCAGAGCGTTCTGCGATGATGATTTCAAGGGCTTTGACAGAAAGAGACTTGACCTGAAATATGTGTGCTTCTCAGACTACGACCCGACGATTCCAAACAAGTCTGTCGCGTTCCACAAGATTTCCGTGACCAACACCTTTGGCGAGTGGCTTGCTGCAAACAATATGACACAGGCAAGAATCGCGGAGACAGAGAAGTATGCCCATGTTACGTTCTTCTTTAACGGCGGTGTGGAGGAGCCAAACGATGGTGAGGACAGAGTGCTTGTACCCTCCCCGAAAGAGGTTGCCACGTATGATCTGAAACCGGAGATGAGCGCTTATACAGTGTGCGACAAGCTTACTGATGCGATCCGGTCCGGCAAATACGATGTGATCATCATCAACTTCGCAAACCCTGACATGGTAGGTCATACAGGTGTAGAGGAGGCAGCGATCAAGGCTGTGGAGGCGGTTGACGAGTGTGTAGGAAAGGCTGTGGAGGCAGTGCTTGAGGTGAATGGCACATTGTTTATCTGCGCTGACCATGGCAATGCAGAGCAGCTGGTTGACTATGAGACAGGTGCTCCGTTTACAGCGCATACGACGAATCCTGTTCCGTTTATTCTCGTGAACTATGATCCGGCGTACACTTTGCGCGAGGGCGGATGCCTTGCGGATATTGTTCCCACACTGATCGAGACGATGGGAATGCAGCAGCCGGCGGAGATGACAGGTAAGTCGCTGCTGGTGCGCAAGTAGTCTGTAAGTCCTGCGGGGCTTCCATTGTTGAAAATACACAGAATATACAGAAAATACAGGAGACAGGGAATCCTTGTTCTTCTGTATTTTTTTGTGTGCTTTGGGAATACTGTAGTTGATATCCTGATGCACGCGGCCGAAATCGAAATATAACAAGCCGGGCACTGTATGCTGGTTTTTTATGGAATCGACAGCAGATGATTTACGTTCGGTACACGCGCGAAGGAAAAAGTGAAATAAGTTCAGGAGGGCGGTTATGAGAACAACACATTTTAAGATCACGGATGTGCACGCAAGAGAAGTGCTGGATTCCAGAGGAAATCCGACAGTGGAGGCAGTGGTGACGGTCAATGACAGCTGGGAAGGTCGGGCGAGTGTGCCGTCGGGGGCAAGCACCGGGAAGTTTGAGGCAGTCGAACTGAGAGACGGTGAGATGCGTTACATGGGGCTTGGTGTGGAGAAGGCAGTCAATAACGTAAATACAAAGATCAGGGATAAGCTGATCGGTGCTGATGTGTGCAATCAGAAATTGATCGACCACATTCTGGTCGACACAGACGGCACGGACAACAAGGGCAATCTGGGCGCAAACGCCACGCTGAGTGTGTCGATGGCCGCCGCGCGCGCAGCCGCAGATGCGCTGGGAATGCCGTTGTACAGGTATCTTGGCGGCGTCAAGCCGGACAGGCTTCCTGTGCCGATGATGAATATCTTAAACGGAGGCAGACATGCGACCAACACGGTGGATTTCCAGGAGTTTATGATCATGCCGGTAGCGGCGGCGAATTTTCGCGAGGCACTTCGAATCTGCGCGGAAATATACCATAATCTCAAGAAAATATGTCATAAGAGAGGTCTGTCGACTGGTGTGGGGGATGAGGGCGGATTTGCGCCGGATCTTCCCGATGCATTTGCCGTGCTGGATCTGATCGTGGAAGCAGTCAAGGCAGCAGGTTATGCGCCGGGACATGACATCAAGATTGCGCTCGATGTGGCGGCATCCGAGCTGTATAATGAGGAGGACGGCACGTATCATTTCGGCGGTGAGACAGAGTTGAGGCGCAGACAGGCTTCCGCTGACGGCAACGGAGCGTGTGCGTGCTATGAGGCGGGCAAGGTATCTGGCGCCGACGAGCAGGTGATTAGGCGGACCACGGAGCAGATGATCGCTTACTACGAACAGTTGATAGAGCGTTATCCGATCATTTCCATCGAGGACGGTCTGGCGGAGGATGACTGGGACGGCTGGGCAGAGCTTACCAGACGGATCGGCGACAAGGTTCAGCTTGTGGGGGATGATTTGTTTGTAACCAATACGAAACGCCTTGATGCCGGTATCAAGAAAAGGGTGGCGAATGCGATCCTTGTAAAGGTAAACCAGATTGGCACAGTGAGCGAGGCGATCGAGGCTGTGGAGATGGCACAGCACAATGCGTACAAGGCGGTGATCAGCCACAGGAGCGGCGAGACGGAGGATTCCTTTATCGCTGACCTTGCAGTGGCGATGAATGCCGGACAGATCAAGACCGGTGCTCCGTGCAGAAGTGACCGCGTGGCGAAGTACAACCAGCTTCTTCGGATCGAGGAGGAGATTGATTTGGTTTCCAGATACTTCGATCCTTTTAATAAGATTTGATAATCGCAAATTGTAACCAAATTATGTAAATTTCACAATAATTGTCTGACAAATATGGGCAAATTGCGGAATTTACATAATTTTTTGAAATAATATAAAAAATTCCAAAAATTCACCGATATATATTATGCGC
>CAMWTP010000049.1 GCA_947177165.1 uncultured Lachnospiraceae bacterium | reverse complement strand
TTTCGATTGGCGCGTCCGGACGGCGCCGATTCCACTCCGCAACAAAAAGGGCATCGAAACGGAAATCATCCACCGTAAGCTCCATAGCCTTCGGTGCCGAAAAACAAATCCGGTAGGAATCTCCTGCTTCAAACGGCGTACATATTTCATATTCTTCGCTGTCATGCGATAGTTATATTTACGACAGCGCATCACTTTTGATTAATATGAATTTTGTTGCTGTTCTCGGCCAGCAGACGTTTTAATTCAGCAATTTCAGCATTCTTGTCAGCAATCTCAGCCTCTTTGTCAGCAATCTCAGTCTCCTTGTCAGCAATCTCAGCCTCTTTGTCAGCAATCTCAGCATCCCTGTCAGCAACCATTTTGTGCAGGGCAAGAATTTTCTCCTCCTGCAGCTTCTGAAAATATTCATACTCCGCCCGCCTGCGGCACTGCTCCTGTACACGCTCATCCGTGCTGAGCTCATACATCGTATTGACAGCGGATTCCATATACTGGTTTGTCACAGCCATTGCCTTCAATTCCTCCCATGTCCTTGCTTTAAAGAGTTTTGCCCACCGATCGACCTGAAAGCGGCAGTCCTCCTCAGTTGCCAGCTCTATGTTCTTTAATTCTATCACAGACAATTGCAGTTTGTCAGTATAAACTTTGTGGCTTTTTACGTTCGTCATCATGTAGGTGGCATAAAACTCAGGGGATTCTTCAAAGAGCGTAAAGTCTATAAATCCAATATGTATCGCGGGTGCCACATTGATGTAGTCGCTGCCCTTGGCGAGACTGTCGAACGAGCGGCACAGGTAACTGAGGGAACGCTCCTTCCAGTTCCCGTAGTTGACAACCTGCATCTCAAGATTCAGTTTCGTATGTCCATTGACAACGACCTGGATATCAAGGATAAAATCCTTGTCCCCAATAGAACTGCCGAGAATGATGGGATTTGTTATTTCCACATCAAGCTCCTCGGGATTCAGATGCAGCAGTGCACCCACAAGTCCTGCGAGAACTTTCTGGTTCTTCTGCAGCACAGCGCGGAACATGTAATCGTTGGTCATGTTGTAGCGGATTGTGCCAGTGGCATTTGCAAGATTAGAACTGCTGTTTAGAATTGTGTGATTCATATGTGCGAAAATCCTCCAGAAATAATAATTTCATAAATATAGTTAACTTTTAGAAACAAAGCTTCAAAAATAAAAACTTGCAATAAAATCTTCAATGAGTAAAGCTTCAGAAATCGCCGCCGACGGCATGAAACACATAGTAACACACAGAAAAGACAGTGTCTACCCAAATGTCAAAATTAGCACTCGAAATGTCAAAAATAGTACTAATTTCTTGTTAGAAGTGTGTAAAGAATTTCTAAGCGGCCAAAGTACGCCCGCTAAGAATTTCTAAATTACACACTGGAAGAATGCCAAAAGCAGGCATTCTTCTCACTGATTGTTTGTGTCGGCTATGCCGACATGACTGGAAGTGTGAATTTTTACATTTCAGACAATAGGAACCTTGATATATTTAGCTTTCCGAAGATTGACATACCTAACAAAAAGCGTTAGCATTTGTGGGAAGAGAATATCGATTACAGGTAGTAAACACAACACAATATATAGACATGTTGTTCTACCATATAATCGTCATTGTTATGGAGTCGTTGAAGTGAAGATTGTGGAATTTAAACCGGGCTATATTTACGGACAACCACATATGTGTCGGCAGTAAACCATACGCTCAAGAGCGAGGACGATACGAGAACAACAGGTCTTCTCATCATTTTTTCATCAAAATATAGATTTCAATTTTCAAGGAGATGTGTTTCATGGTTGAAGAAAAAATTCGGCTGCTGTTAGCCAAATATCCCAGCATTATCTATGGATTTACGAGCATTTCATACAGCGCGTACGCAAGTCAATACAAGTCAGCCTTCGTGTTTGCAGTTCCTTATGGGGAGCAGCTTACGATAGACAATTATACAGAAGAACGGTTCGAAAGAGGAATCCAGGCTGCAAAAGTAATCGTAGAAGAGATTTTAGTGCAGACAGAAGCAATACTTCGTGAACAGAACGTAAACTATTATATTCCGCCTGCAGCGCAAAACAATGAAGAAGAATTAACTGCTCCATTTTCTTTTAAGTATGCTGCAGTCAATGCCGGATTGGGTTGGATCGGGAAAAACGATGTCGTTATCACAGAAAAATATGGACCAAGAGTAAGATTGTCTGCAATCCTCATAGACAGTCAGTTCACCTATGGACCAGGAATCGTTAAAAGCAATTGCCCGGACTCCTGTAATAAGTGTGTGGCAATTTGTCCATATCACGCACTGCATGATGTGAAATGGGATATTGACACATTGAGAAGCGATATAATTGATTATCAGTTATGTAACCAGAAAAGAAGTCTGTACATCGAAAAATATGGAAGGAAACATGCCTGCGGCCTTTGTATGGCTGCCTGTCCGATTGGAATAAGCAGCGCAGTTTCTCCTTCCTGATTACAGTTTGTGTATCGGTTTTCCGTCATACGCCGAATACGAGAGCGGGTTTTTGCGATACGCCGCGGGTGTGATGCCCACTTTAGCAGTGAACTGCCGTATAAAATAGGTATCATATTTAAATCCGCAGCTTTCGGCAATTTCCTGTGTTTTCATATTGGTGTTTGACAAAAGTTCCTGTGCAATTTTTAGGCGATAATGTAAAAGATATTCCATGCACGTATATCCAAAATGCGCTTTGAACTTTTGATTTAAAGAGGTTCGGTTCAAATTTACGAGACTGCATAAAGCGCCGAGCGATACCGGTTCGGCGTAATGTCCGTGTATGTACTGTGCACAGATTGAGGTGGGATTATGGCTGTCGGCGGTGTCAAAAAGTCCGAGCTTGCGCTGGTCTGCATAAATATCAGAAATGCAGTGGATAAGCTGACGCAGTATTCTTCGTATTCTGCAGGTCCAAAATCCGTCACTCTGCGAAAATGTTTCAGCGCCGATCATAAGCATGCGCTCATTGATGTGGAGATAGCTTTGCGGTGTCAGCGAAAAAATGCCCTGAAAATTGTCATGGTGTTTTGTGAACATATAAAGGTTTTGGCGGTCATATGCGTACTGCGGCTCAAGCGCAACGTCGTCGTCAAGATTGTCAAAACAAAGACACGCCTTAATATACCAGGGGTCAAAATGAAACGACTTCGCGCTCAAATGGTCGGCGTGAATGCACTCGAATGTATCATACTGCGACAGGCAGAGCACACAGGGCGAATGCAGCAGTAAGATTTGACTGTTTATTTTGATTGTTGCATTTCCGCAAGTGATCAGAACAATGGAACAGCGGTCCTTTTTGGGAAGCGCTTCCAACGTGTCGTAAAAGTCAAATTCAATCGGTATCAGTCGGTCTTTGTGGCGATCCTGCTGCGGCATAAAAACACTTCCTTTCATTTCTGTATAGTTCAATTACCTTAAGGAGCTGCTACAGTCAAAAATCCATGCAATATTGCCTATATATATAAAGTGATTAATTTTTGCTGCCCTTTGTCAGCATCTACTTTTTATAGATTCATGAGTAATTTGAATGGAGCCTTGTATTTTCAAATCCAGGATTTTAGATAACAAATAGTGTATATATGGGCATGAGCAAAAATCAAACACGATATATATAAAGTGATTAATTTTTGCTGCTCTTTGTCTACATTTACTTTTTACAAATTTCTAAGTGATTTGAATGGAGCCTTGTATTTTCAAATCCAGGATTTTAGTGACAAAAAGTGTATACTTGGGCATGAACAAAAATCAAACACGATATATGGCAATGGATTTTTGACTGCGCCCGCCACGTTTTCTCACGATATTTGCAGTAAAATGCAAATACCTGTATGAACGGTTATTTATTTCTATATTATTTGCAGCTTTTTGTTCCATTGCATTGCAAAAAGTATAGAAAAAACGTGCATATCTGAGCTTGTTAATCCCATTTATTGTTGATAGACTGTAAAAAGTATAGCAGACAACAGAAGAATTGTAAACAGCGTGAGGATATTTTCTAAGGATCTGAAAAACGCCGCCTAAGAAAACCGAAAGCTTCACGCAAAAAAACGCAAAGGGCAGCGTTTTTCGAGGCAAGGGGGGTTGAACATGCAGCGACTGATTATTTATGCAAAACCATACTTATGGCAGCTTGCGGTCACCATAGCGGCAGGCATTGGATGCTCTGCTGCAAACGTGTGGATTATCGACATTCTAAAGCAAATCATCGACGCGTCCATGAAAGGGGAGTTTGCCGCCGTACTGCCAGGACTCGCCGCAAGGTCCGTGCTGGCAGTTATCACAGGGATTTTTGCCAACTATTTTGTCATCCGCATGACAGGATATTTCGGCGCGGAAGTTTTAAAGGATTTGCGGCGTGACTTCACAAATCACATGATGAAAATGGCGCCTGATTTTATGGAGCAGAATAATTTCGGCGATATGATTGAGCGGGCGTCGTCGGATATCGGAACAATTGCGTCGTATATGCAAACGTATTTTAAAGACTGTCTGTATGTCCCGATTATCGTAATTGCGTTCACTGTGTATCTGTTTTCCCTGCACCCGTTGCTCGCGGCGGTATGTCTTGGGCCGCTGCTGGTTATGGTGCCGCTGAGTATCCGGCTCTTAAAGCCTGTCAAAATGGCGCAGTCTGTGTACGTAAAGCAATTGGGATTAACAAACAACCATATTCAGGCTGCCTTTGACGGAGCGGAAGTCATAAAGACCTGCAGTCTGCAAAAGAAAATGCAGGACAACTATGCCGCCGCGCTGCAGGAAACCTTTGATATCTCCAACCGGAATGATCTGCGGCAGTACAATATCGAGCCGCTTTCCTGCCTGATACGGGAGGCGCCGAGAGCCGCCGCGCTGTGTCTTGGCGGATATCTGGCTTTTAAGGGAAATGTGACATTAGGCATTCTGACTGCGTTTATCAGCGGCATTGAGAAAATAAACGAGCCGCTTGTGGGGGCATATCAGCTGGTTGTCAGGACACAGATGGCAATGATTTCCATCAGGCGGGTTTTTGAAATCATGGATCTGCCAGTGGAAGATATGGGTGGTAAACAGTTAGGTATAAACGAAGATAATAAACATTTATTTGAATTTCACAATGTATCGTTTGCCTATTCGGAACAGGCCGCGCATGAGAAAAACGTTTTGTCGCATTTGGATCTGACGGTTGAAAAAGGAAAGCGCATTGCCCTTGTGGGCGAGAGCGGATGCGGGAAAAGTACGATTCTTAAGTTAATGTGCCGGCAGTACGAGGTCTGTGACGGGGAAATCTTATTTTGCGGAAATCAATTTTCGGAGCTTCATCCAGAATCCGTTCGGGAAAACATGGCGCTTATCTCACAGGATACTGCTGTTTTTCCGATGAGCGTGGCGGATAATATCCGTATCGGAAAGCCCGACGCGCGGCGGGCGGAGATTGTGGATGCCGCAAAGAAGGCGGGGTGTGATGATTTTATCAAAACGCTGCCAGACGGATATGATACACTCCTTGAGGAAAAGGGAAGCAATCTGTCGGGCGGTCAAAGACAGCGGCTTTGTATTGCACGGGCGATTTTAAAGGACGCACCGGTCCTTTTGCTGGACGAGCCAACTTCCGCTCTGGACAAGGAAACAGAAACGCATATCACGGAAACACTGAAACACATTTCGCAGGGTAAGACAGTTGTCACCGTAGCGCACCGCCTCACAACCGTTACGGACTATGATGAAATTATTGTGCTTGACGCAGGGCGCATTGCGGAGCGCGGGACACATCAGGAGCTTATGGAGATGGGCGGAATGTACTGCAGTATGTATTGTATAGGAACCTAGTGCATGCCGTATAGCGGCAAAATTCGTTATGCGGTCGTGTGCATCAATGATATGTCGTCAGGAGGTGCAGGAAAATGAGAGAATTGAAAAGATACCTTTCGTATATCGGAAAATACAAGGTTTCGTATTGGAGCATTTTTATTGGAACGCTTGTCACTTCCATAATGCTGACCTTAATCTATCCCTATATGAATAAACTAATGTTTAATGCATTGGAGTACAGGGATAAGGATTTATGGAAACAGGCAGCGGCATTGTGTATTCTGCTGGTAGTGCTCAACTGTCTGGCGCCGTACAGACGGTATTTTCAGATCCGGGTTGTGCGGAAAATCGTATTTGACATCAAACGCAGGCTCTTTGAAAAGCTGATGAAACTGGACATGGATTACTATGAAAGCCACCATAGCGGGGAGGCGTTGAAAACCTTGAACTGGGACGCCAATTCCCTGAAAGATTCTTATTTCTCCCACATTTACTGGGTCGTTGGCAGACTGGTAAACGGCGTGACCTCAATCATTGCAATGCTTGTGTACAGTCCTGTGCTGGCACTGGTGTCGATTGGCTTTTGTCTGGTGACAGTGTCGGTTTCCATTCAGATCAACCGCCAGATAAAACAAATGGACAAGGATATTCAGGAGAAAACAGCACAGCTTACGGCGCGTCTGAGCGATATTTTGTCAGGCTTTCCGACGCTGAAAATGTTTCGCGGCGCGTCGATTGTGCTTGATTTTTTCCAAAGTGAAAATCTGCAGGTGACAGGCGAGGAACAGCAGCGGGTGAAAAAGCTGGCGGCGCTTGAGATGGTATCGTTTTTCTTAGGGATACTGGCAAGCTTTGGAACCATCGGCGCAGGTGCGTTTATGGCAGCGCGCGGAAGGCTTGACTATGGAACGGTTATGGCGATTGTGTCCCTGCAGATGGGCGTCAGCGCTATGGTACAGGGCTTTGGCTCTGCGCTTGCGACATTTTCGTCCTCCCTGGTGAAAGGCAGCAGGGTATTTGATTTTCTGGAATTGGATTGTGAGGAGCCTGACAATCAGAGTTTCGTGGAGCCGCAAATGGACTGTTTACCGCTTGTGGCGGAACATTTGACATTTTCTTACCGGGATGGGGCAGCGGTTCTCGATGATTTTTCCATTGCAGTCAGGGAGCATGAAAAGATTATGGTTATGGGCGAATCGGGGTGTGGAAAGAGTACGCTGCTGAAACTTTTTCTTCGTTTTTACAGGCAGACGTCAGGGACAATAACGCTGTATGGGCATGACATCGGGGATTATCCGCTTTGGCAGTTACGGCAGATGATTACGTATATTCCGCAGAACAGTTATTTGTTCGAGGGCAGTGTCTGGGAGAATATTGCTTTTGGGTATGGCGGCGAGGGAACCGTGAGCGACGCGCAGGTCAGGCGCGCGGCAAAGTCGGCATATGCGGAGGAATTTATCCAGATGCTGCCGCAGGGATATGATACGCTTTTGACGGCAGGCGGCAGCAACCTCTCGGGCGGACAGCGGCAGCGCATTGCAATTGCAAGGGCATTTTTGCGGGACGCGCCCATTCTTCTTATGGACGAACCGTCCTCTGCGCTGGACGCCCAGAGCGAGAAAAAGGTCCAACAGGCGATGGAAGAGCTGGCGCGTGAGAAAGTTGTCATTATGGTGACACATCGGGCAGGAGCGTTCACGGCGTTTGACAGGATCATACGGCTGTAGGGGACGCATTCCTCCTTATCTTTCAAAATTGTAAGATAACTGTAAGCAACATTGATACCACTTCTTTGGGAATTCTGATAAAATATTGAAAACGGAAACGAGTAGAAAGGAAAGAGGGATTCCGATGAATGCATATATCAATGTCTGTGAGGTAGAAAAATATTACGGCAGCGACGCGGGCATGACAAAGGCGGTCGACCGCGTGAGCTTTCAGGTGGCGGAGGGAGAGTTTGTCGGTGTGATGGGGGCATCCGGTTCTGGCAAGACGACGCTGCTCAACATGCTCTCCACGATTGACAGTGTGACCGCGGGACACATTTATTATCAGGATACGGATATCACAGAGCTAAAGCCTGACAAGCTTGCAAAGTTCCGCAAAGAGAATCTGGGATTTGTGTTTCAGGACTACAATCTGCTGGATACGCTGACGATCAAGGAGAATATCGCGCTCGCGATGACGCTTCAGAACAAGAGTAGAAGCGTGATTAAAAAAGACAGTGAGGAGATGATGAAGCTGCTTGGGATCTGGGAGATTCGGGACAAATTCCCCTATCAGGTTTCAGGAGGGCAGAAGCAGCGCTGCGCCTGTGCGCGGGCACTCGTCAACCGCCCAAAGCTCCTTCTTGCCGACGAGCCGACAGGAGCGCTGGACTCGAAGGCGGCGGAGACACTTCTGGAGACATTTGAAAAATTGAATATGACAAAAAATGCGACGATTTTCATGGTGACGCATGACGCTTTTTCGGCAAGCTACTGCAGCCGGATTTTGTTTCTGAAAGACGGTCAGATTTTTCATGAGCTGGTCCGCGGAAACAGGAGCCGGCGTGCGTTTCTGAACAATATTTTGGATGTGCTTTCCATGACAGGGAGTGTGGCAGGAGGTGAAGGCGATGCTCGTTAAACTTGCACTGCGGAATGTACGGCGGTCGGCAAAGGATTATCTGGTCTACTTTGTCACGATGACGGTTGTGGTGGGATTGATGTTTGCCTTTAACAGTCTGTTGTTTTCCGAGGACATACAGGAACTGTTTCAGGAGGCGGAAATCATGAAAATGATGCTGATGCTGGCAACGTTTTTTATAATCCTTATCGTCGCATGGCTGATTCATTACATGCTGCGCTTTATCCTGGAAAAACGCAGCAGGGAGTTTGGGATTTACCTGCTTCTGGGCATGGAGAAACAGCAGATTGCAAAGCTGTATATGCGTGAAAATATGCTTCTGGGCGCGGGGGCTTTCCTTGTGGGGCTTGTGTTTGGATTACTGGTGCAGCAGATTCTGATGTCCGTGCTCTACAGTATGGTTCTGATGGACTACAGGCTCAACATCGAGATAAACAGGAGGTGTCTTGTCATGACGCTGCTCTGCTATGCGGGCTGTTATCTTCTGGCGCTTCTGCGGTGTAAGCGAAAGCTCAGAAAAATGAATATCCATGGTCTGATGAATGCAGAGAGACGCAATGAGGAAATGAGGGAGTCGCATGAGGGGATTAAGAGATGGCTGCTTCCATTGTCTGTCCTGTTTCTGGTCTTGTTTGGAGTATGGCTGTTTTGCTGGAAAGAATGGGATTCCGGCGTTATCGTGTCTTTTGTTGTGGGATTGGTGCTTGTGATTTACCTTTTTTACACAGGGCTGTCCGCATGGATCATCTGTTATGTCCGCCGTGAAGGAAACGCTGTCTATAGAGGGCAGAATCTGTTTCTGCTCAGGCAGTTTGCCTCGAAGATCAAGACGATGCGGTTTACGATGGGGACTTTGACAGCGCTTTTTGTGCTGGCTTTTCTAGGCTGTTCGATTGCGATGATGTTCAATTTTTATCAGGAGCATATATTTGAAGTGAAAATGCCCTTTGATGTACAGATATACAGTGCATCTGTGGATGAGGACTTCGCGGCACAGCTTGCTGTCATAGAAGAAAATGTACCCGTTGAGGACGCGTATTCCTACCGCATTTACGAGAATGGAACAAACCAGATCAATGTCTGGCTGTACACCCATTTGCGCGTATTTGGTGATACGTACCAGAATGCGGACGGAAGTCCCAATATGGAAAATATAGCATGCAATAGCACGTATTGCACGTATGATACTTATATGGGCCTTTCGGACTATAACCGGCTGCGCAGTATGCTCGGGCTGGAGGAAATTGCATTAAAGGACGATGCGTATATTATTCATATGAAGGACCGGGTCTTTCGGGAGACCGGCGATTTTTCTGACCAGCTTGTGATAGAAGGGAGCGGCGGGAGGCTTCAGTCTGCAGGCTTCTACACAGAGCCCTTTTCACAGGACGGGCACAATGGCGGGGACTATGTTATCGTGGTGTCAGACGCGGAAGCGGCCAGAATGCAGCCATATTATTCGGAGCTGGTTGTGGATATCGCCGGGACAGCACCAGCCAGTTTGAGTATTGATCTGTATGCGGCTTCGGAAACATCAAGAAAATCGACAGCGCTTGACTTTAATGATCCAAAGACGCTCATAGGGAATGGGATCAGATGCATCGGTTCGGATTCGATCCTTGTCTATGATACTGACAATCTGGTTCGCGACAATGTCGAGGTGGAGATGAAATGTATGCTCGCGACACTGATTTTTCCGTTTATTTATATCGGACTGGTGTTTCTGTGTGTCGCGCTGACCGTGTTGTCCATACAGCAGCTCAGTGATTCCGCAAAGTACAGATTCCGCTATAACGTGCTAAGACAGATTGGCATGAGTGCAGGGGAGATTGCAGGGCTCGTCTGGAAGCAGCTTGTATTGTTTTATCTGTGTCCGGCGCTGTTTGCGGCTGCAATCAGCGGGATTATCGCGGGTTATGTGGGCGGAAATTTTAATTTTTACGCGGGCGTAAGGACATCGGCATGGTTGTATTTTGGAATTTCATTTCTGCTGTTTTTTGGTGTTTACGCTATTTATTTCGTGGTGACATACGTCGGATTTATGCGGAATCTGGAGGCGGAAGTGTGATATTTAAATATCACACTGAAGACTGCCGCGCTTCAAATTCAAAACAACATCCGCCTGTGCCGCCAGTTGATTGGAGTGGGTTACAACGATCACACATTTATTCAGTTCATGCGCGCTTTCTTTCAACACACCTGTAATTTCGCACGCCGTATCCTCGTCAAGATTCCCGGTCGGCTCGTCCGCCAGAATGACAGGGGCATCAGAAGCCACCGCCCGCGCAATCGCCACCCGCTGCTGCTGCCCGCCAGACAGTTTCAGCACATTCCGCTGTGTCTCGTCCCGCTCCAGCCCCAGCCGCTCCAAAACAGGAGCGGCATCCAGCCTGGCGGTGAGACGCACATTCTCAACGGGCGTCATGTAGTCAATCAGATTGTAGCTCTGGAAAATCAGCGAGATACGGTTCCTGCGGTGATATTCCAGGCCCTTTGCCGCAATGTCCTCGCCGTCAAACAGGATACTGCCCTGTGTTGGCACATCCAGCCCGCCCAGCAGAGACAGCAGCGTTGTCTTGCCAGACCCGGACGGGCCGAGGATTGCGTACAGTTTTCCGCTTTCCAATTCTGCGCTGATATTCTGCAAAACCTCCTTGCCCTTTTCGTAGGCATAAGAAACATTTTTTAATTCCAGTGTAAACATGACACAGTCCCTCCTTCAGTTCATTTTCGACAGGATTTCGCGGGGTTTCAGCCGCATAACGGTGATAGACGATGTGCTGACGGCCGCGATGATAACAGCTAGGCCAATCAGACAGAGTTGGACAAGGTTATCCAGTCCGACGGACACCTGGATACCGTTCTCCGCGGGCAGGGGCTTTTGCACAAGGTTGTCCGCGCCCACATCAACCGCAGCGGCAGATACAACATCATCATCTCCCAGCCCGGTTTGCATACTCTGTCTTAACAGGCTGCTGCCAATCTGTCCTGCTACGGCGTTTCCGGTGAAATAGGAGAAGCCAAAGGCAAGGACGGCGATCAGCAGCACCTCAGTCAAATACTGGCCGATGATCGCCGATTTCCTGATACCAACGGACAGAAATATGCCGATTTCATGGATGCGTGTCCTCGTCCAAAGGGTCAAAATCAGAGCCAGAATGATAGCGCTGACAACAATAATCACGCCCAGCAGGATCACGACCAATTCATTCAGCGCAGCCAGCGGCGCGGCGGCGTTTTCGTAGGTTTCATTGTCTGACTCAACGGTAAAGGCTTTCCAGTCAATCCCCGGCAAAGCCTTTACGTCGGCCACCACCCGCGCCATATCCTGCGGGTCGTCTATGGTGACATGGAGCGCGGAAAAGCCGTAGTTGATTTCTCCTCCGTCTAATTCTTTTGAGGTCTGCAGATCTACAAATACGCGATTCTGGATTTTGTCGTAGGTGGTGACGGTTTCCCCAAACTGCTCCACCGCATTCGGGGTAAACAGTCCGATGATCTGCACCTGAATCTTCTGTCCGGTAAAACCTTCATCTTCCACACTGTAACAGTGGGCGGTGAGATAATCCCCAATCTCTAGCTCATTTCTCTCCGCCAGATCCTGGCTGATGACCGCCACATAGGTATCGCTGGCGGAGATATGCTGTCCCTCCGCCAGCGTCAGTGTCCCGGTAGTGAAAAGTTCATCCTCCTCCGTATCGCAGATGCCCAGCACCTTTGTATACCCCCGATATTTTGTGTCGGTTGATATCGTTCCCGGGAACAGCGATATCCCGTCAAAGGGAAGCAGACTTTCCTGCCTTGCGCTGCAATACTTCACGCCGGAAACACCTTTGATGGCGGCAATATTCTCCGGGGTAAACTGTACGGTGGAATACATGATAAAGCCGCGGCTAGTCTTTCCGGTTTCCTCGTCATGCTTCTCTCCGACATTTTCTATGACGACATAGGGGCTGTTGCTCCAATCTACGAAAATGTCGAATTCTCCGCCCAGGCTCCGCCGCAGGTCAAGCTGTGCGGCCTCTGATGCTTTCCAGATAGAAAGGCCTGTCAGGACAAAGGTTGCCATAATCAGCAGGATGGCAAACAGGAGAATGCTTTTCCCCCGTTTTCGTGTGACGTACAAAAACGCCCTCTTGAAAATACTCATGGTTTGATCCCTCCATATTGTTGTGCTGTTCTTCTGAACGCACCCATAGAATAGCATCCCAATGTGGAATGGATATGAAACGTATGTGGAATTTTGGGCTTTCTGCACTTATAGCTGAATCGTAAAACGCATCCCGCGCGGGTACTCCATGGGGGCAAAAGAATAGGGAATGTTCATAGCGGTCAGGAGCGTGTCCACAATATAGAGACCCAGGCCGTTGCCGCCGCTCTCCCGGCTCCGGGAGAAGTCTGGGCGGTAAAACGGTTCAAACAGGCGGCGGATTTCACCGGCCGGAATCGGGTCGCACTCATTTTCGATCACAAGGCTGCGCTCCTCCATATAAACCGAAACAGTTTTCCCAGTCCCCGTATAGGCGACCGCATTGGCAAGGACATTGGACACCGCTTTGCTGAACATTCCGACAGGCAGTACAGCGATAAACTGTTCCGGCAGATCCGCCAAAAAGGAAATCTGATGTGCCGCTGCAATCAGTTGACAGGGCTCGCACAGCTCCATCAGCAGTTCTGGCACATCCACCTGCCTTGGTGGTTCGGCGGTCAGATTGAGCTTGGAGGTTTCCAGAATTTCATGTATCATCCCGGAAAGCTGTTCCACCATTTCCTTGCACTCCGGGAGACAGGCTGCATAATCCTGATATTTTCCGACGCCTAAAATCATGTTTTCCAAGATGGCGTTCAGTGCGGTCACAGGTGTTTTCAGTTCATGGGACGCCGCCCGCAGAAAGTCTGCTTTGGCCTGCTCCATGTCACGTACAGCATCTTTTTCCTGTTCCAAATGTTCAATCGTCGCCAACAGATTAGAATACAGGTCATTGACATTCTGCGCCAGCGCACCGATTTCATCCTTCGTATAAACCGCGCAATTAATCCCGCGATCTAACCTCATCATCTGCTCCGTCGACGCAGAAATTTTTCTGATGGGGTCAGCAATCGCTTTTGAAAGCAGGAGAGAGCAGACAACGGAAAGCAGCAGGGAACAGCTTAGGGAGACAGGCAGAGCCTTTTCTACTGCCCCGGTCACAAATTGCTCCTGCCGGATGCTGACCACAACATCTTCCGGGGTACGCAACGCAAGCTGCATCCGCGGCGCAAGCAGATAAATCAGTCCGTGAACCATAATGACAAGAAACAGCATGATACTCATGGTATAGAGAAAGATTTTGGGGAACAGTTTTAAACGTTTCATAACTACACCTCGTATTTATATCCTATGCCTTTGACGGTGACAATACAGTCAAGCCGGAGCTTCTTCCGCAGGTTTTTAATGTAGGTGTCAACCGTGCGGTCAAAGATCGGGCAGCTGTCTCCCCACAAGTCGTCCAGTATCTGTGAACGGGTAAGAACCAGCCCTTTATGCTCCACAAGCAGCTTGAGCAGGTCTATCTCTTTCGGGGTAACATCAATCCTGCCGCTGCTGTCCTTTGCCGTGTAGCCTGGGAAATTCACTGTCACATCCCCAAAAGTCATGATGTCGGATATCGCGCCTTTTCCGCACCGCCGCAAAAGTGCTGTGACGCGCCGCCCCAACAGAACCATGGAAAAGGGCTTTGTGATGTAATCATCCGCCTGTTCATCGAAACTCGTCACCTGTGTGTATTCGTCGCTGACCGCTGTAAGCATGAGGATGGGTACTGAACTTTTCTGCCGAATCTCATGCAGGACGGAAAGCCCCGATACTTTGGGGAGCATAATATCCAATACGACAAGATCGATCGTATCCCTGTCAAATACCTGCAAGCCTTCCGCACCGTCATAAGCGGGAATGATGTCATGCCCTGCCTCTCTTAGATATTCGCATACTGCCTCATTTGTTTTTCTGTCATCCTCCACAATAAGTAATGTCGCCATATAAGCACCTCCTGTTATTTTAGGAACTGTTAAGAATTAACTTTGCAGACAACGCGGCATAAGATTTAGACAAGTCAGATGTAAAGATTAATTCTTTAACAGTTCCTTAGTTTACCATATCAATGTGAAATAAATATGAAATCGATTGATAAAGGCAGCGGGCCTGCACTTGCCGTTTTCTTCTTATTTTTCTACAGAGCCTAAACCATTTCTCATAATTCAGATCTTTTATTTCAGACAGCATCTTGCATACAGGGCAAGTGACAGTATATACTAAATTCATTGAAATCGATTGTGCTGTGAGATTTCTGTGACATTTTCATGTTATCCTGGTAAAAAAAGGAAGTGAACCCATGAGGCTTTTAGTAGTTGAGGACGACCACCTTTTAAACAACACACTTTGCTACAATCTTTCTACGGCTGGCTATACTGTGGATGCCGCTATGACAAAAGCGGCGGCAGTAACTTTGTGCGAAGCGCAGGATTATGACCTTATTGTTTTGGATGTCAACCTCCCCGATGGAAACGGGTTTGACTTATGTGAACAAATCAAAAAGCGACGCCCCGATACTGCGGTCATCTTTCTGACGGCGAAAGACATGGAAAGCGATATGCTGAAAGGGTTTGAGTTAGGAGCGGACGACTATGTGACAAAACCGTTCCCTATCAGTGTATTCCGCAAAAAGGTTTCAGCGCTGCTGGCCCGCATCCAGAAGCAGACCGGCGGCGATTGCTATACGGACGGTACGCTGTCCATCAATTTTTCGGAACTGAACGCCGCCCTTGGGGGTGAATCGATCATTTTCACGCCAATGGAGTACCGCCTGCTCAAGGTGCTGGTGCGAAATCCGCAGATTGTCCTGACCCGGCAGGTACTTCTTGAAAAACTGTGGGACGCAGACGAAAACTTTGTGGATGAACACGCCCTGACCGTCGCAATCAGCCGCATACGCGGGAAGATCGAGACAGACGGCCTGCAATATATCAAGACCGTCTACGGCATGGGCTATATGTGGATTGGAGGTCTGAAAAAGTGAGTACCGGTAAACTTTCCATCAACTGCGCCTGTGCGGTGGGCGCCGCTTTTTTAGGCATAATCTCTGTCGCTGCCATCATCGCGGTATTTCTCTTAACAAAAAATCCGGCAGCCGTGTGGCTGGGACTGCTGTTCGTCGTGCTGGTATTTTCCTGTGTTTCCGCTTTTGTGGCTTTCCTCCGTCACAAGCTGGTTTTATTCTCGAACAGCCTGTGCCAGACGATAGACGATATGCTGGACGGAGCTGTGCCGCCGCAAATGCACGAAGAAGAAAATCTGTTTTACAAAGTCAATCACCGGCTGATGCGTCTCTATGAAGTCCTGTGGGAGAACCGGGAGAGCATAGCGAAAGAGCGGGCCGATTTGCAGGAATTGATATCTGATATATCCCACCAGGTGAAAACACCGATTGCCAATCTCCAGATGGTGAACGCCACGCTGTTGGAACAGCCCATGCCAGAAGAAAAGCGGCGGGAGTTTTTAACGGCATCCAGCGGCCAGCTTGATAAACTGGATTTTCTCATGCAGGCCATGATAAAGACCTCCCGCCTGGAAACCGGCATTATTTCACTGGATAAAAAGATACAGCCGCTCTATGATACTCTGGCGTCGGCGCTGGGCGGTATTCTGCTGAGCGCTGAAAGGAAGAATATTCATGTCAGTGTAGATTGTCCAGCAGATATCGTGCTGGCCCACGACAGGAAATGGACAGGTGAAGCGCTGTTCAACATTCTGGACAATGCGGTGAAGTACACTCCGACAGGCGGCAATATTCAAGTTACCGTCCAAAGCTGGGAGTTCTATGTGAAAATTGACATTACCGACAGTGGAAAAGGAATTGCGGAAAACCGACAGGGGATGATCTTCAAACGCTTTTACCGGGAAGAAGAAGTACATGATGTAGAGGGCATCGGTATCGGACTATACCTTGCCCGTGAGATCGTTACCATGCAGGGCGGCTACATCAAGGTTGCTTCGGAGGCGGGTGATGGCGCAACCTTTTCCATATTTCTGCCTCATGGATAAAATTTTAAAAAAACCTGTGGTTTGTGACATTTCTGTGAGAATTGGCTGTTAGACTGACAGCATCATAGAAAGGATGGTGCTTACCATGAGCATTTTGCAAACTACTGACCTCAAAAAATATTACGGCGCAGAGCCAAACATCACAAAGGCGCTGGACGGAGTGACCCTCTCCATTGAGCAGGGGGAATTTGTCGCCATTGTCGGAACCTCTGGCAGCGGCAAGTCTACCCTGCTGAACATGATGGGCGGTCTGGATGTGCCTACCTCCGGCAGCGTTCAGATCAAGGGCAAGGAGTTGGCCTCACTGAACGATGATCAGCTTACTATTTTCCGCAGACGCAACATCGGTTTTATCTTCCAGAATTACAATCTTGTCCCTGTCCTGAATGTCTATGAGAATATTGTCCTGCCCGTGGAGCTGGACGGAGATACTGTAGACCGGAAATTCATGGATGAAGTCGTGCGTCTGCTGGCTCTGGGGGACAAACTGAACAGTATGCCGGGCAATCTGTCCGGCGGCCAGCAGCAGCGTGTCGCCATCGCCCGCGCCCTCGTTTCCAAACCTGCTATCGTCCTGGCGGATGAACCCACCGGCAACCTGGACAGCCGGACGAGCAGCGATGTGCTTTGCCTTCTGAAAGTTACCAGCAATGAATTCCATCAAACGCTGGTGATGATTACCCACAACAACGAAGTTGCACAGCTTGCCGACCGCATTGTCCGCATCGAAGACGGCAGGATTTCCAGGTAAGGAGGGCACTGACAATGAATGACATTTTATTCGGCAACAACAACGGCGCTGTCATTAAAAAGCTGTCAGGCCGCTATTTCAAGTCAAACAAAAGCAGAAATATCATTGCAATCATTGCAATCATTCTGACTACGATACTTTTCACTACGATTTTCACACTGGGATCCGGCCTGATGGACACCGTTCACGATCAGAACATCCGAAAGGCCGGCGGTGAGGGGCAGGCAGTATTAAATTATATCAGCGATGAAGTTTATGAGGATGTGGCGGGAAGTCCTCTGATTGACCGTATCGCCTATGCAAAAGCGATTGCCTACCGGCTGAAAAATCCGGGTCTGGAGCGCTGGCGGTCTGACCTGTGGTATATGGATGATACCGCCCTGGAATTTGCCCGCTATACGCCCACGACAGGCCACCGGCCCGAAGCGGAAAACGAAATCATCGCTGACACAAAGACGCTGGATGCCCTGGGTGTGGCAGCGCAGATCGGGGAAACCGTTTCTCTGACCTACGAGGTAAAAGGGAAGTCATATACCACCGATTTTACCCTCTGCGGCTTTTGGGAAACAGACAGCCTGAGCAACATCGGGCGGCTGATCGTGTCGAAAGCCTTTGTGGAGACCCATTCGGATATTTTAACCTATACCTATCCTGTGGACAATGATTATTCCGGGGTTGTATCCGCCTATGTGATGTTCAGAGGACGGGGCGATATAGAAGCCCGGCTCCACCAGCTTCTTTCTGAAACCGGCTATACCTGCGATACGATGGGCGGCAGCCGGGAGGACAGCAATTATGTGATTGCCCGTGTCAGTCCGGCCTATCAGAGCGGTGCTGTGCTGGATAACCCGGCTATGCTGATATCCGGTATTGTTGGTGTCCTGCTGATTATCGTAACAGGATATTTGATTATCTACAACATTTTTCAGATCTCCGTCATTCAGGACATTCAGTCCTATGGACAGTTAAAAACGCTGGGCACAACAAAGCGGCAGATCAGGCGGCTGATTAACCGACAGGCGTTTCGGCTTTCCCTGACTGGTATTCCTGTCGGTCTGCTGGCAGGCTTCTTTATTGGCCGATCCCTGGTTCCTTTCCTGATGAACGGAACGAGTTATACTGCGGATGCCGGTATTAAGGTGACAGTAAATCCGCTGATTTTTATCGGCTCCGCCGCATTCGCCCTTTTTACAGTCTTTGTCAGCGTCCGCAAGCCCGCGAAGATCGCCGGAACGGTTTCGGCAATTGAGGCCATTCGCTATACGGAGAACGACACGGCGGCGTTTGGAAAGCGCAGGGCAAAAGACAGGAAATCGACCCACGGTGCAAAGCTCCACTTTATGGCCCTGGCGAACCTGGGGCGGAACCGCAAACGCACGGTACTGGTTATTGTGTCCATGACGCTGAGCCTGGTGCTGTTCAACACAGTGTTCACTCTGTCCGGCGGGTTTGACATTGACAAGTATATCGCAAAATTTATGGATACAGACTTTGTGATCTCTAACGCAGACTACTTCCAGTACCAGATTGAGAAAAGCGAAAACGACCTGTCCGAGAGCTTTATTGAGGCCGTCAGACAGAATAACAGCTTCGAGGATGGCGGCAGGCTCTATTCCTCCCGGCTGCTGGAAGAACCATTTTCCACAGAACACGATGCTTTTTTCAGCTATAACAGGGATCAAAACGGCAATCCCTTTGTAGCCCTGTACGGCGCGGATGATTTTCTGCTGAATAACATGGAGGTCATAGAGGGGACAATCGACCTGGAAAAGCTGAAATCAGGGAAGTATATCCTGTTGAGCGTAGAGTGTAACGATGATGGAACCGTCATAGACAACCCGAATATCAGCGTGGGTGACACAGTACGGATCAACCATCTGAAAGCGGAGGAACTTTCCACCACCATTACGGACAGCTATGACTTTATCATCCTGGCAAAAGTCCGGGCCAACGAGAACACAGCCACCACACGTAACACGGGCGAGACCCGGTTCTATCTCCCGACAGAAATCTTCCTGCCGCTGTGCGATAACCCCCATCTGATCAATTTCCCCTTTAATGTGAAAGAGGGAACAGAAGATGAAATGGCGGAGTTTTTGAATGACTATACCGACAGTGTGGAGTCAGGCATGGATTTTGAGTCCAAAGCAACCTATGTCAGCTCCTTTGATGATCTGACCTCCCTGATTATCACCATCGGCGGGGCGTTGAGCATCATTATCGGAATTATCGGTATCGCAAACTTTGTCAACTCCGTTCTGACAAGCGTTATCACCCGCAAAAAGGAATTTGCCATGCTGCAGAGCATTGGCATGACGCGGAGACAGTTGAAGCGTATGCTTTCCTTTGAGGGACTGTATTATGCGGTGGGAACGATCATCACATCGGCTGTCCTTGGTGCCCTGTTTTCTGTGGTAGTTGTAAAGGGGATATCCAGCGGAATCTGGTTCTTCACCTATCAGTTTGTCATGTGGCCCATGCTGGTGATCTATCCCTTCCTAATCCTACTGACCGTGGCAATACCAGCGCTGCTGTATCGCAAAATCGCCAGGAACAGCATTATCGAGCGGTTACGGGATAACGTTTCATGAACTATACCGGTACTCTATCCGGCGCTTCAAAATAATCGCAGACGCATCCAAAGGAAAAACAGGCTTCCGCATCGCCCTGGGCGGGCAAGTGCATGAGCCTGCCCTTCCTCCAAATCTTCGGGCGGAGCATATATGTAGAGGTTCATCAAATCTTCTGCCTCTTTTGCGCCGCCCTTTTCCGCGTTTCCTCCAGGGTGTTTATTTTGGTATTGTTTTGCGCCGCCCCTTTTCTGCGTTTCCTCCATGGTGTTTATTTTGGTATTGTAATGATATATTCCTCGCCAAATTCATCATCCTTAAAAGGAATGCCCGCTTTCTTGATAACCGCCTCACTGCTGCGCCTCCTTCATCTGCTGCCCCAGTGCGGATGCAATATCCACGCGGAGCTGTCCGGTCTCTCTCCCGTCCTCCCCCAGCTGCGAGAACACATACTCCTCCGAGACAGTCTCGAGTTTCCCTGTCGCGTCATTGCGCTCCATGACATGAACATACAGCCATATCCCTTCATAATGCGCCGCCTCCTCCTTCCCGGACGCGGCAACGCGAAACTCCGCCGATAGCGCATCCTCAAAATATACGCCTTCCTCCTCCTCGTAGCGGATTTTTACTGGTTCCCCGTCAATATACTGATAGGTTGAATAATAGTGGTAGACCGCTCCGCCGCGCTCCATGCCGTATATGAGCTTTTTCTCCTGGTCAAATGACGCGAGCGAAATCGCATTCAGCCGCTTATCCTCCTCGAACTGCTGTTTCTCAGGGTTCCACACCAGATAGATGTACTCCACGCAGTAATTTCCATTCTGCGTATCGTAGAGCCGGATATCCTGATACCCATCAAAATTGAGATCCTCGAGCGCAAAACCGAGCGTGTCCGCCATGGAATCCCAGATTTCCGTCTGCCCAAAGCAGGTCATATCGGGAATGAAGATCGTCTGCAGCCTGGTATCCCCCTCATAAACTTCCAGCGTCTGCAGCTCATAGCATTCCCGATACAGATTGAAGTCCGCAGTCAGGCAGAACGTGAACTCCGGCATATCCTCCCGCAGCCTGCCCCGCTGCTCCACCGTGTAGCCCGTGGCTCTTTTTTCCGCATAAAAATGGGCGATTTCCTCATCTGGAATGTTATTGTCATCCAGGTCGATGTGCGTCAGACTGTCCAGGCCGTAAAGCGGCGTGATATCCGCGATCTCATTTTTATCCAAATCCAGATACTGAAGATTTTCAAGATTTTCCAGCGCGCGGACATCCTCGACACGGTTGTTATACAGGTTCAGATATTCCAGTTTCTTCAGATTTTTCAGCGCGGAGATGTCCGATATGCCGCAGGAGGGTACATACAGGCGAGTCAGATTCCCCAGTCCGGCAACTGCCCAAAGATCCGTGTCAGTATTGTCATTGATGCCGATCTCAAGCTCCTCCAGACCAGTCAGCGCCCGCAGCGGCGCGTAGTCGCTGACCGGATTGTGGTCGCAGGAAAATTTTGTCAGGTTTGTCAGCCCGCCCACAGGCGCGATATCCTCAATCCTGTTGCCGCTCACCCGCAGCTCTGTCAGCCCTGTCAACCCGCCCACAGGCGTAATGTCCGTCAGCTCATTTCTGTACGCCTTGAGCACTCTCAGAGACGAGAGCCGCTCCGCACCGTCCAGGCTTTCCATGCCACAGTTGTACAGATCGACCTGCTCCAGATTTCGAAACCACTGCAAATCCTGGAACGGACGGGCACACTCCGCGTCGTCCAGCTCAAACTCCGTGATGGAGAGCACATCCTCCCTGGTGACGACACCCTCGGTTTTTCCTAGGATTTCGCGCGTTTTCTCCTCTATCGCAGGATACTGGAACGCCAATTCCTCCTCCCCTGCCGCCTCCTGCGTCTGCACCGCACCTGTATTTTTTGCTTGATCCTGACTGGAGCTTATGTCTGCCGCAGCTATGCCGGATTCAACGCCCGCTCCGATATTCTTCTGCCCGCCGCAGCCCGCGCACAGCAGGCTTATACAGACTATCCATTGCAGATATGTGCTTTTTTTCATGCATTTCATTCCCCTTTCAGCACTTTCTTACTTTTTCAAAATTTCTTCACAAAAACCATACTATCAACTCCCTTTGTTGTATAGTATAAGTAACCCACATATTCGAACAGACCCATTTCGCTTACGTTTACATCATTTAGCTCTCCCATTCCATCCTCCTGTTCTTCAGCTTGGAACAAACCATAAATATTTGTCCTCCAATTCATCTAACTGTTCTAATGTTAGATATTGCGGCAGCTTCTCGTCTTTTAGGAACTGTTAAGAATTAACTTTGCAGATGACGCAGTATAAATCTTTTTATGCAAGGCGGAGGAATGAGGCGTACTGGGGTACGCCGATTGACGACAACGCGGCATAAGAAGATTTAGACAAGTCAGATGTAAAGATTAATTCTTTAACAGTTCCTTAATAATTGATTGTTCCGTAAATATGCACTGTCAACCAGCTTGTATATACTCCCTTCAAATTCTGTATTGCTTATATAGGCTTTCTTGGGATTTTATTGTAAATAGCCATCATATTATTTTAATAATTGCATCTTCTTCATATCGTTTTCCTTTCTTCTTTGAATGATGGTGTCAGGTCTAATATTCCAAAAATGCCCCAAATCCGGTAAAAGCCAAAATATACATCCTGTAAGTGCCTATCTGCCCGTTATTCTGTTTTTTAACTCTTCATTATTGACAAAAGATTCAAAAGCAATCCAACTGGGGTTTACTTCAATATCAAAACTGTCCTCCATATTCTATGATAAGCTATTCGTCCTCCCCATCCTTTCCATCTCTTCAATTCGCAAACGCCCTCATTTTATCAACCCCATATACCTTTTTGTCTGCTCTGTCGTATCTATATGCGGTATCTGTTTCAGAAAAGACCCATAGTGCCCATTGCTGTAATACGCCCTCACTGCCGCTCTGAGCATCTCAAGCGAGATCACTTCGCGTGCCGGAACTTCGGATTTGTCAAGCATTGTGTGGACTGTAATCTTATCCATCGCTTGTTTTCTTTCCTTATTAATTATAGAATACATGCGAAAGTCTCCATCCGGCAAATTGACTCGCGTTTCCGCAACAAACTTATCATTCATACCAAAAAACTGCAGAAATCCATCCTTGGAGCGAAGAATCATATACTCTTCCTCTCCATTTACAACTGCCAATAAGAGTGTCTCAATATCTTCATACAATACATTTTTTTCATGATACTCGGATTCAACCAGTTCCACATCCACTGCACGCTCCGCCGAAAATGGTGTCTGGTCAGCTGTCCAGACTGCCATCTGATAAAATGTACCAATATCAAATGCGCATCCATACCGGATTCGACTGTACGCCTGGCAAATGGGATCTAATCTGTCATTACCCCTTTGAAGCACGGGCCTCTCTTTGTTCAGCGCCCATGCAAATCCTTTTTCCGACAAATGTACGCGCAGCAGCGTCTCCCCGATATAAACACCAAAGCACGCTACCCATTCTGTCAGGATTTCATCACCTTCTTCTTCGCTGCACTGATTGACTCTCTCGTAAAATGTCTCCATAATTTCATCGAGAACCTCAATACTCTGTGCGGTGTAATCCAGCGCCACATGATGCGCCTTTGCATAATCTGAAATCTGCTGTTCCATTCTTTCAATTTTTATCCGAATAAGATCCATTTCGATGTTCCTCCTCCTGCCTTTTCTGTCACGATACCATTCCCTATGCCACATCAGAATTGTGCGAAAGCGAGCTTGAAATCTTCATACATTTCAAATGCTGTTTTCAAAATATCTTCCAAATCTTCATATGTCCCAAAGACCGGTTTTTTTATCCGGTAATTTACGTCAATAAGCCGTCTTGAATAGACACCCCAGGGTGTGCCAAGCAGCAATTCGCCATTTTCCCTGACTACCCAGACCAAATCGGCCATGCCGTCCCGCAATATGATATGAAAGCCAAATGTAAAAGTATCGAATTGTTCCTCTTTTATTTTATAAAATTTTTCTCTGGCATGGAACAGTGGGGAATACCCTAAATCCCTGATCATATCCATGACTTCATCTCTCTCAACGTAAATCAAACGTTCGCTTGACGGTGTTCTCTCACTGCTGAAGTGGGCGGACAATTCTTCATACCGTCTGATAAAGTCCATTTTTACCAGCGCATTTTTGATTTTAAAATGCAGCTCTTCCATAATTCATCCCCCTTCCTCTCTTCAATTTCCCTTTTCTTCCTGTTCCAGCTTTTCCCACACTATCATTTTCTGCTTTTCCAATACACTCGTTCTTCATGGTTTCAGGAGACTCAGAAAACACTTCTTCCAATCCATTACAGCTGTCCTGAAACACTGCATTCCCGCTGCTTTTCCCTGCATCAACAATGAAAAAAGCAGCTCCTGTTAAACATACTCCTATGACAATTAATGCGGCATACTTCTTCATCAGCGCCTCCTCTGATATCTCTGTTCCGTTCCTAAACCGTTTTAATAAGAATTCCATATCCTGAATTCCCACTCATATGCCAACGGATTCTCATAAAAAGCCTTAAATCTTTTTCATCGGGAATATATTCCTGATACAAAAAACAACAATCAGGTCATGCAGCTTATGCGCATTCACCAGATTCGCTTTTTCATATGCGTTTCTTTCGTGCGGGTTCCTCCATCCTGTATCAAGTGTCGGATTCGGAAAGAACTTGTCCTCCGGAAAACAGCAGCAATCCACCACATGCGCATAAACGGCACGCAGCGCTGATTGCGAAATGGGGATAAACAGATCGGAATCTGTATAATCTGTTCCTTCATGACTGCTGCATATTTCAATCATCCTGATTCTCACATCACATTCCGGGCTTCCGCACCACCAGCATATATCAAAGAAACCGATATCATCCTCCGCGGCGTAATCGTCACTGTCGCCACGGGAGATGATCCGTCCGGTTCTCTTTTCCCTGATTCTTGCCTGAATATACAGATCATGTCCCAAATCTGTTCCTCCTCCCGGTAAAATATCTCCCAATTTGCTTTTATACTGCCGATTCCAACGGCATGCAGTACGCATCATCGCCTTTCATCCGGGTTATTCCTGCTCAGGTATCAATATTGACCTTAGGAACTGTAGAAAATAAACGCTTAAAAACATCCCGCTTTAGCAGCACTGCCAGTCATAATGCGCCTTGGTGAAATCACAACGGAATACCGGATTCTTTACTTCTCTTCATTCCAAATCATTCTCTGCTTTGCCAAATCCATCATAATTCCCGCCTCTTTACCACAGTTCGGGCAGAAAAAGGTACCATAATAAAAGGACATTTTTTTAGCACAGTCTTTATTGCCCAAAAGATACAGGAGATTGCTCATCCATACATAATCGTCATCATAAGATTTCAAATCCCACTGACCAATAACGGAAGGCGCAGGCTGAATCTCCTTTCCCAGGGAACATGCAGGGTGCTCTCATACATACCAGTCAAAGTAATAATTAATGCCAAAATCTTCTTCCGGGTCCGTGCAGTGAGGACAAGCAATATAACAGCTGTTAAAGTTTCCCATAAAATGCACATAGGACGCTTCTCGATCCCCTAAAATTGCAAATAAACATTGGCAGAAATTCTGCGATTCTATAAGGGTGAGTTGTCGAAGTCTTGCGAGATGTTCAGAAATAAATGTTTTGGCTTCCTCTCGAATGACTTCTATGCTGCGCAGATGATTTTCAATGATTTCTTTTGGCAGATTTTCATTCAAATGCCTGCTAAAATGATTATATGGAAAATCGGTAGAAAGGCAGACGCCAATTAAATTCAAAAACAAAAACTGCAACTGATAATCTTGTTTTTGCTGCCACATTTTATAGATATCCACAAAATAGGGCATCGCAAAGTACAATTCATAGTTAAATTCTCCCATAGCAACAAAGTTGTCGAGCACATCCTCGTATGCTGCCCGGTATGGGCTTGTCGGTTTGTGATGTATAAATAATTCTTTTTCGTCATCCGGTACATTTATGGGATCATTGAACAAGACAGGATGATATAATGTTTCAACAACATCCTGTATCGTTCGATATCCTAATAAAGCATCCCATTCCTTAAACGGTACTTTTTGTAAAGTCATTGCCCTGTCTCCTCCTTGTTTCTTTGCAATTACATGCGCAATATTTTTATCACAAAATTGGGTTAAATTTTTATCTTTTATCAGCTCCGCCGCTTTTTTGCCTGTGTAATCAGCCTTTCTGCCGAATCTGCATTATCCCTGTCCATCTTTCTCCCGATTCCCATTCTATGTTTCTTTCCGGTTGTCTGCTTATGCCCTCTAAAAACCAAATTATCCAATATCTTTCACATCGTATGTTATTTTCTTCGGATTTGCTTCTGCAAATAACGCAATTGCATCTTCTATATAATCATATATATCATCATCTGTATATGCAAAGAGCATTGGATTCACATCATCCTCCGATATTTTTCCTGTATTATATTGATACGCATACATACCGCATTCTTTGATATAATTCAATGCCCCTTCTATTGTTTTCATTTGCTTTTCTTCAAATAAATTTGAATTTTTAAGAGTCCTGCTTATAAAATTACAGAACCATTCAAAATGATTATCCCAGTTCAAATTGCCATGATTTATCGCTTCATGTCTAAGTTTCTCAGCCTGTCTAAGTAATTCTCCTTGCAACGAATCCGCCTGACCGCTTTTTGAAACCAATTCTTTCCATATCCTCCTGCATGTGTCACTGTGCGATGGTCTATAGTTTCTGATCCCAAGTCTCTTAACAACTGTATACATTGATTCAAAATCAATCAAGTCGTCTTGTTTCTCATCTTCTTTTCTCTCAGGAAAGTATAACATTGGACACCTCCATAATCCTAAGTCCGGCAGACGGCTGCTTCACAACCGGAACAAAATACACGCTTTCAGGAACTGTAGAAAATAAACGCTTAAAAACATCCCGCTTTAGCAGCACTGCCAATCATAATGCACCTTAGTGAAATCTCCTGCCAGCAGATCCCGGCGGGATATGATAAATGTACAGTTACCACTGTCGCCAAACATCAATCCGCTTGTATCATCCACGTCCAGTTGAAGAAGCAGTATGTATTCCAAACTATCCTTATAATATGCAGGAACCCTTTGGACAAAATACGGATAACCTCCTACGCGGCTTCCATCGGCACAGCAGAGCTTATAAAGAGCCTTTTCTTCCTTTTTCGATAAATTCTGAAATTTATCCTGAAATTCCGGACATTCTGTTCCTATAAATACCTCTTCCTGCTTAAAAGTTATCTTGCAGTTGTCGCTAAAAGGCAAATCTTCCTCATAATCATCACTGTATGGATTTTCATTGACAAGCGCTGTTTCATCCGTCTTATATTCGGGGATGTACTTTACAGCACATCCTCCATACAGTCCATAGCAGCCGTCATTTTCTACATAAAACTGAAGCAGTCCTTCGTGTGGAAATTCCGGCAGAGACGGCATCTCGGCAAGGTTGATCTGTGCAAGGAACATCATCGGTCCGCCGTCTGTCCCCTTAGGATATTGTCCGATATCTTCCAGATAAGGACATCCGCCCAGCTTGCTTCCCCAGGGTTTCGTATCCTCTATGGTGAAAATAACCTGATTCGACAGCCTGATGGATGATTTGAGATAATCCTTATAAGGTTCCAGTGTTTTAGGTACTCTCTTATTCATTTTACATACCCTCCTGCTAAATAACAATTCGCACTCATTTCTCAATCATATTCCGCACAAATATATTTGAAATCCTCCGTCTTGCGCAACGTTGACAAAGCATGTTCCTCAATATGCTTCGACATGATTTCCACTGCATACTGGAAATTTTCTGATGGACAGCCCAACAGTAATGTCATAGGTGAGTATTTGATACTGTGCATAATAGTCAAAAGAAATCGTGTTGCCTCCATCGATGTCCTCATTAAAATCAGCAGCGCTGTACACGCCTTCTTTGCAGATGCCTAAAATGAAAACCGCTCCGGAAGTACCCGGCACTTTACTCTCACCTTTTTCAACATATGAAAAACTCGTCCTGCCTCCTCTTTCGTCAACGCCGTAAAGGGCTTTATCTCCCATTCGCCGGAACAATTCTCCGCATTCCGGACTGCCTGTTCTGCCGTTTCTGCAGACAGTTCAAACATCTCGGTCAGTACCTTTGTGAGGGCAGGACTATCTTTCTCTTTTATCCATATACGGAACAGGCTTGTAATTTCCGCATACACCAACTGTTCATTATCAAAAAAGCATCGGAGCTGAAATTCATCCGTCAATAAATCCACCGTTCCGTTCCCGTTTTTATGCACTTTCTCCGGACAGTAACGGATAAAATCGTCATATGGTCTGTCATAAATGTATATATTTGGATAAAACTCTTTTAATTCAAGCCCTAGAATTTTATTTTCCGCGTCAACCCAGCCCATATCCGCCAGTCCAAGCTTTTCCTTGTTTTCCTCGATTGCCGCAGGAGAATGGAATTTTTCCCCGTTGACCACGATGAAATTGCCGCCGACATTGAGATATTTTGTCGTTTTCCTGCGCTCCAATTCGTGAATCACATTTGCACCATATCGGCATCACTTTTTTGGCGCAGGCAAGCGCAAGACGCGCACGCTTTTTCAATGGTTCGGTCAGCGTGCGAAGAGTGGCAGAGTCCTGCTCACGCATTTCCAAAGCACCCATCGCCTGCCAGAGTTTACGGCGCGCAGTGATATCAAGCCTCCCGCTTTCTGCAAGCATCTCCTGTGCCTGCGCCAGTGCCTCGTTTCCATTTCCATTCATCGAAAGGATTTGTCCTCCTTAATAACACAAATTCTTGTTCGCAAAATCTATCGCCTGCTTAAAATCTTCTTTACCTGTCAGATTTTCTTCCAGAAAAGAGATAAAATCCGGTATCTTATCTCCAATTACTAATTCCAAATTCTGCGGGAAATAGTCGTTTTCGGCTTTACAGCCCAGCCAGCAGACATATGCTAAAATCTCGATCGGAAGCGCCATATGCAGCGCCGCTTCATCCAGAACATCAATATATTGGCTCATAAGATAAATTCCGTCTTCATCCTCTTCTTCCCCTCCTCCTTGATAAATTTCCCCATACACATCCGCCCAGCTTAAGTCCGTCTCTCACTCCACATAGTCCTGGCACATTGTAATCGTGCTGCATAATTTATCATAAAATTGGCTTGAAATTTCATCTTTTATCAGTTCTGCCGCTTTTTTTGCCTGTGCAATCAGCCTTTGTGCCAGATCTGCACCTGCTGTATAAAATATTAATATTACCATCAATAAAACCAACACCGATTCCGGATTTTGCTTTTAAAACATCAGCATACTTTCCATTTTCCAAATATTGTTTCAGGACGCAGGTAACGTCATTCAATATTTCCTCCCATTCAGCTTTTTGGTGCCACTGGAACGGATCATCTCTTGTATTGAAATCTGTCACCTCATTGCACAGCCAATCCTCATCATCCGTATCAAATTCCGATGCTCCAATTAACTCCATTGACCAATCATCACCGTCGTCATACAGGTTAAATCCAAACGCTGTCACCTCATTTGGAATGCCTGTATCCAATATATCTTCCAATACATCATCTAACCATTCTGATATTTCATCAAACATCATCCAAACCTCCTGTACTAATATTCCGATTTATATACTTAGTTAAAAAGCATTTGCCCACAATACATATTTATAAATTCATTTTCAATGGGTACACAATTCCGAAAAGGAAATATGGTTATTGAATTTACACTCATTTACCAAAATTGTTACTACTCCTGTACCCAATCGATTCCTGGATAAAGTTCTCCTGTCCGAATAAAAAACTCCACTGCTTTCACACCATTTTCCATATCTGAGAGCACTTCCATCCAGTCGCATTCTCCATCAGGGTCTAAAAACAAGTTAACATTGATACCTTCAGAAACTTCTTTTAATATTTTAGAGACGATCTTTGGTGTGATTTCATCTTCGTTGTATGCCACTCCGGACGGAGCATAATATTCAATATATTTTACTGCGACTGTCTTAGGGTCAAATGAGGGAAGCGTTTCTTGTTTAGGAATAATTTTAGGTTTCACAAGCCTTCTCTCCTTCCAAAATGGAAATGAAAATAGTTCTTTAATACTCCAGCATCCGCGCGGCATACTGCTCCGGAATGATCGTGTATTGTCCGTATTCCTTCCGCAGCGCTTCATACTCCGCCGGCGCGGCCAAAAGAGCCGTCTGCAGATCGTTCTGAACATACATGACAATTTCCTGAAATAATGACGTTTTGCGTACCTGTGTCATCGCCTTCTCCAAATCGGTTCCCCTGTTTGATGCAAGCGGTGTGTCAGTAAGCCCGATACAGACATCCTCCATCATGTCAAGCATACACAGCGGCCCATAAAAATCAAGCTCTCCGCACTCCTCAAAATCTTCGTGATCCACACGTCCGCCCTCTATGGAAACCAGCTGCATCAACAGCCCGCAACTCCACTCAACCGCAAACCATTCATAAGCTTCCGGGCACGAATCCGCAAAATATTCTGCAAAATGCTCTGAACAAAAGCCTTCGGGACCTACATTGTGTTCTAAAAACCATGCATAATAATCATTTGCAAAGTCCTGAAAATCTGCCGCCGCGACACGTCCGCCCAGATAATCCCAGAGAAGCCCCTGCGCATACCGCAGGCATACACAAAGCTGTGCTTTACCCGCGCCCAGTCCCTGCTGCACCGTATTGCAATAGCGCTCCAGAACCAGCAGGTTCCCCAGCAGGCGCGGGCGGCTGTCACTGCTTTCAAACGCCCTCTCAACAATATTCCTGAAATCTATCAGGTATTCATTTGCATATGGTTCCTCCAATGCCGCAAAGTTCGTTTTTAACGTGTACTCTTCCATAAGACCTTTTCCCTTTCTTCCTCCTCTTGTGCTAATGACAGGCTGCACAATCCACAAATAAATTGAAATAATGAACTGTCTTCATGCACTTCGTAATAGTCACCGAAAGAATATTCGATGTCTATATGTCGGTCAATGACAGGAGCATCATCGCATTCAAACACATCTATACGGTACACAATTTCAGATACATCTTCGCTTAAATCATCCTCCGATAAGCCATTTTCCAAAGATATTTTTTTGCTTATCTGTTTGATATCATCCAAAGAAATCATGATATCTATCCTCCAAATTTAAATTTGCTCATTTATAGTATCTATAACAATTTATAAACTAACTTTAAAGAATCAGATTGATGAAATCCCCTGCATCTTCCCTATCCATTCCCGAACCTCTTCCTTTGACAATTCGCGTTTGATTTCTGCCGAAGGCTTAAGATAAGGATGGCAGCTTACGGCGAAGAATAGATCCCAGCTTCGTGGAAATTTTTCAGGACAAATCAATATCACAGGCATTTGCTCCACACAGGGAATCGTATCTGGCCCCATCTCTCCCCAAAGCATCTGACCATCACAGGAATAATAGGCAGCATGTGCATAAACCGAACTATTCTGCCGTGCTGTCTCTTCCCCCGATGCATAGGCAAATATTTTCAGGCTTTCCGGTGCTTTCACATCTGCAGATAAGCCAAAACGCTGGTCCCATTCTTTCTGATAAAGCGCCCTTTCCAGCAAGGTCATCAAGTGGAAATTTGTCCCCACATCCTGAACCTTTATTAACGCTCCCTGCTCCTTTTTTGGTGCCAAAACAAGCACTTCCATAGGTCCGCAGACAGGATAGATCCGAAGCAAATATGTTCCATTTTTCACAAAAGGCTCAATGCGCTCCAGGTTATCATATAAATCCTTTTTACGCAGATACTCCCTGCTCTCCGGTGATCTTGCCAGTAAATCCATAATTGCCATCATCAGTGGCGCGTTTCCCCGGAAAGCCCGAACCTTATCCGGCGCCGTCAAAAACAGCTTGTCCAACATCTCATCCTCAGGATAACTTTCCCCTGTTTTATCCAGCTCATCCAGCAACCCGCAGAGATGGGAAACCACCTTAATAAAGAAGTTCACAAGGCCCTCTCCTGCACCTCCAGGCCCACATTCTCCCATCAGCACACCACAGAAAAACGCGCAGCAGCAGCCCTTGTACAAATCCATAGAATCCAGCTTTCCAGCCAACTCCTCCAGTATTTGTTTCTGGTCTTTTGGATTTTTTCTCCGGTATTGATCCAAGTTAATAAACCTGTCCGAATGTCCTAATAAATTGGCGATTTTCGTTTCCTCTAATGTCGAGGGCTGCTGAAACTCCGCAACAAACAGACGAATTAATTCCTCCATAACCGTATTCTCTCCTTTTCATATTACTTTTTATCTATAAATGAGCAAGTTTAATCAGGTTGGTATGCACAATAATCTTTTATGGTGAGACCCGTTTTCCTCTTCTTTTTCCTGTCAGAATCCATGTTGAAATAGTATTTTAATACTCGCTCCAGAATGATCGTATATTGTCCATATTCCTTATAAACAGTACTTTATCTTCCGAAAGTCATAATCCTGTCTTCTCCGATAAAATCTGCAGCCATTTTTTTCTTTTCCCCAGTGATATCTTTTCTGTTATGATTTCACCGCTTTCCCTGTTTTCATAAGTAATAACAATCCCTATTGGAAAAAATCCCTGATTACATTTTCCAACTTCTTTTATGCATTTGTAAGGGATATGTATATATTCGCATGAAAATCCCTTTGAGAGAATTACCTGCTGATCCGTAAAGATTGCCACGCCGCCCTGCTTCCATGTCTCGATTCTTCCGACCAGCTTCTCAGTATAATTGATCGTGATGGTGCCATATAGTTTTTCATCCGGTGATAACACGCCCCTTTCCGCAAGATTCTGCCTCTGCTTTTCTAATTTCTGTTCCTTCATTTACAAAAACCTCCTCACTAAAACATATGCCTGATTATACCACTGCCGGACAGGTCTGCAAAAGCGCCCTGTCCAAATCAGCACATAAATCGGCAAAATCGGCATTTTAGACCGATATGAATATCACTGTGTATCCTGCCCATTGTACATGACAAGACAGGATTTCGCGATTGTCAATATTGCGGAAAAACAAAAGAATCCTGTTCAACAGGACTCTTTTTGCTTTTCCCTATATCACCCACCTATAAAACAATCGCCTCAATCTCATCAATAATCGCCTGATACCCCTTGCTGTTATTCTTAATCGTATCAAAGATCGCACTGCTCCAGCCTGCGATCTCAAGGACGCCAAGGCGATAGTTAAAGACCGATTTGCCGCTGGTGGAGCAGATATTGACGCAGACCGTCCTGCACTGCGGGTTAATCTTTTTGAATTCCTTGAAAAGCCGCTCAAATTCACCTCTGGGGACATTGGAAGTTTTATCCCAGCCTCCTGAGCCATCTTTTCCAATCACCATATCAGAGAAGATAACAAGGTTGTCGATATGCTTTTTCTCCCTGATGCAGGTTTCCAGGAAGATATATAAGCCGTTTTCCGTAGCGGGGCCGCATTTTGCGCCTTCGGCATAACTGCGCCGGGCAAAATCCAGCATACGCTCACTGCGGTTCAGCGACTGCGCAATCAGCTGGTCGCCAAACAGGCCAAGATATACGTCATTTTGCCTGTAGGCCAGCATAGCGCCAAAGAGGTTGCCGATTGCCGCACAGGTTGTCCTGGAAAATTGGCTGACACGGCTCTGTCCGCCGGCGTCGCCACGCACAGAGCCGGAGTGATCGACTAAAATCGCGGTATTTCCCTCCAGACATTCAATGTTTTGGCAGGAAATCTCCAGTGCGCTTTCAATGGCATCCAAAAGCTGCTGTTTCCTTTTGTTAAATTCATCTTCGCTGCCCAGATTCTGCTTATCGGATTCAAAAGCGATCTGCGTGTGGTTTGTGCTGCCATAGCTAAGTTTTTCGATCTCCGTGTAGGCAGAAGCAAAGCGGAAGGGGAGAAGGCGGGAATTTCTTATCTTCTCCTGCTGGTTCAACTGCTCGCATGCTTCCCCGATCATCTCTGGTGCATAAAGGAATATATTGCGCAGGTTACGCAAAAGGTTAAACACAGGCATCCCTTTTGGGCTTTCCAGTACAGCTTTAATCGCCTGCGCTTTATTTTCCAGGGCATCTCCCAGCTTTTGGCCTGCGGCAGTCATCTCTTTTTCCAGAATCCTGGACTCGTACATGGTATGGAGGTTTTTACCGCGGTTTTTTATTATATCTGCATAAGCTTCGGCCTTTTTGCCAGAAGCTTTGGGGTGCAGCAGGTTAAACAAATCGATCAGTGAAATCGATTTGCGGGTCATTTTATATTTATCCAGCTGGTAGATATCAAATTTTTCCAAAGCCTTTTTAAAACCCTTGCGCATTGCATTCGGAAGAGCGTTCCGTTTGATATCATAGCAGGCTAAGATTTCACTGATATCATCCGGGCGCACTACAATGCGTTCATAAAACCGCCTGCCCCATTCCGTACCAGAGGCGCGGTCAGCCAGGATAGCTGCCAGAAAATGGGAGCTTGAACGCATATTAGCTGTCTGGCGGGCGTAGACTGCCGTCTTTGCCACAAACAGCGGGTCGCAGCCATCGGCTGCGGCTTTGATTTTCGCTACAGCTTCATCTTCTGTTTCATAATAAGAACGGGTCATAAATGTCGTCAGCACACAGGAAACTAAATTTTCCTTCTCCGACATCACATAGGCCAGTTCGCCCATTTCATTCACAGCCATTTCGGGGCTGCTTTTTGTATTATATTTCGACATAGTTCCCACCTTAGATTCCGTAAATAGAAAAAACTTTGGACAAAGCGTGAGAGAGGGTGTTTAGGCTTGCGCCTTCGACTGGATTCGAACCAGCTACAATTTGTCCCAAACAAATTGCTCTACCAGATGAGCTACGAAGTATCTCTCTCATTAGTACCAAAGTTTTTAATCACATTATAATTATGTTTCGTTTTTATTCGGAACGAGGTCGAAACAGAGGAGTCGTTTCAAAACCTTTACTGGATCATAGTAACTTTCGAAGTATCTCCGTTTCTCAGTATCCGAATAAACAACAGTTTACCATTTCTATCCGATTTTGCATAAAAACCTTGATTGCCCATGGATCCACCTGATTTTCCTTTATTATACTTAAAATATCTGTGACTGTCAATACTTTTTGATTTTGGATAGCCTGGCTAAATTTGTGTATCCTGTCCATTGTACATGGCAAGACAGGATTTTGCGATTGTCAATATTGTGATAAAACGATCCCCATTCTGTTCTATATAAAGCTGCCCTCCGTATTTTGCCGCAGTATCCCGCACGTTCGCAATCCCCAAACCATGATTTTGGGCATCTGGTTTCGTGGAACGGGGCAAAGTATGTATTTCTCCGTCATTGGCCGTATGCGTCTCAACACATGTGTTCTCCACTTCCAGCACAAGAAAATGCTCCTGTGCATAATACGTCACAGAACTCTCCTTTTCCGCCGCACCACATGAATATCTCAAAAAAATGTGTGTCACTAAAAACAGAAGTATAATACCATATTTCTAAAAATAGTCAACATTTTCTAAAGTTTTTGTGTTTTTGCAGCCAAATAGATAAAAAATCAAATATTTCGAGTTTGACATCGCAGTTTTTCAGCGATATAATCACAAACAATGTTAAATTTTTACCGTGAAAGATGTATTATTAAAAAGTAAATAATATTACGAGGTGCCGTATGTATAACATTGGAATTTGTGATGACGGGAAGAATATTTGTACATCGATTGAAGATATGCTTTTGCAGTATGCGAAGAACAAGAATATCCAGCTCGATACAAATGTCTGGTATACAGGGGAAAGCCTGAGAGATTATCTGGTATCCGGCGGTTATCTGGATATTCTTTTTCTGGATATAGAACTGTTCAAAATGACAGGTATTGAAGTGGGCGCTTATATCAGAAACCAATTGGACAATATGGGGCTGCAGATCGTGTATATTTCGGGAAAAGCATCCTATGCGCAGCAATTGTTCAAGACACAGCCTCTGGATTTCCTGGTCAAGCCAATCCTGCAGGCGCAGATTGACGAAGTGATGGACATGGCGCTCAAAATTGCAACAAAGAGAAATGCGCGGTTTGCATTTCAACAGGGAAAAGATTACTATTACATTCCTATGGGGGATATTGTTTATTTTGAAAGCAAAGGACGTAAGGTAAAGGTTGTAACCATGAAAGCAGCATTTGAATTTTACGGCAAACTTAAAAATGTCGTGAAATGCCTGTCGGATGATTTTATCGTGATACATCAGTCTTATATCATAAACAGAGAATATGTTTTCCGGTATACCTATGAGATGGTGGAATTGGTAAATGGCACGATACTGACGATCAGCCTGGTAAACCGAAAACTTGTGAGGGACAAGCTTTTGAGGGAGGAATAGACATGCTTGATTTCATGCTCTGTGCGCTGACCAATCTTTTCCGGATATTCCTGATTGGCAGATGTGTGTCGGTTTTTTTGGGGACAGAGGTGGACAAAAAGAAAAAAAACATTATTTGCGGCTGCTTTTATGTCATAAATACTGTGTTGTTCTGGGAATTTCACACGATATGGATCAATATGATATGCAATCTGGTGGGAATCGCCGCAATCGTGTGGCTGCATACGAAGTCTGTCAGGACAAATCTGTTTGTAACTGGTACGATTTATCTGATAAATTGCGGCTGCGATGTGGCAGCTACATCCCTGTTCGTCAGTTACCGGGATGGGGAATCCTATGATCAGATTTATGCAGTCATATCGTTCTTTCTGATTTTCATATGTGAGTTCGTGATAGAGAAAATGATCACAATTCATAAGGATGCGGAGGATGTCCAAAATATTTCGCTGGTTCTGATGCCTGTATGCAGCCTTATCGTCATTGCTCTGTTGATTTATACTGACACCTGCACAGACATAGGGCTTGCCATTGTGAGCATCGGCCTGTTGATCGCAAATTTTCCTATGCTGTATCTGTATAATTTATTGCTGCATTCTATTTCGCAGCAATATGAGATGGAAATGCTGAAGACGCAGCTGCAGGCATACGCAAACCAACTGAATGTCATTCTTCGGGGAGAAGAAAAGATAAAAGCCTTACGGCATGATATAAAGCACCACCTCAACGAATTGATGCTGCTGGCGAATAAACATGACGTGACAGAAATACAGAAGTATATTGACGAGATGAATTCCTTTCTCCGGAACCCCAATGAGATCGTTGCCTCCGGAAATCTGGAGATTGACAGCGTACTCAATTTTATGCTCCAAAAGGCTGAGAAGGAACTGAAAACTGTGGATGTGAAAGTGATGCTGCCGGAAAGAATCAGGCATTCTTTTGATATCAATGTCCTGTTGGGAAATCTGCTTGAAAATGCGATTGAGGCAGCGAACAAGACGGAAAAGAAATATCTGAGTGTTCATGTTAAACTAAACCGAGGGATTCTGAAGGTGAAGATCGAGAACAGTTTTGAATCCTCCCATATCCTGTGCGAGGAACAGCATGGGAAAGATATGGTCCTAAAGACAACGAAGCCTTTTACGGAACAGCATGGAATCGGATTGAAAAATGTGAAGAAGATTGTGGAGAAGTATAATGGCACAATGGCAGTCACGACACAGGAGGGTATATTCTGCGTCAATCTGCTCCTGTACATGGCAAGAATGGAAAATGGGCTGTAAAAGCAAAATAGGGAGAGCATGGCTATATTCTGGTCATGCTCTTATCAATTTTTACAAAAATATATATTAATTATGACAAGAAACAGCACAGCGTCCATTTTTGTGATAAAGTCATTTTTCGAAAAAAACAATATGCGAAATGATTTCAAGATAAGAGGAGGTTAAGATGAAAAAAAATAAAAAAATGATAGAGACAGCAATGGGTATGGTTGTTCTCATGGCATTATTGGGAGGATGTGCCACTACATCTCAAAGCGAAGAACCATCAAATATTGATTATAGCAGTATAGATACAGCTGCACAAATGGTAGATGCGCAGGACGAAACAGATATTGATGTCGGAGATGTACAGAACACAGCAGTTTTCATAGATGAAAAACTGAATGAAAATTTGTTTATCAGTGCAGAATTGAAAATGCCGGAAAATAACCTTTATGAGTATGCTACGCACTTAAAAAGCTTTGACAATGATAAAGTACAGGAAGCAATAGGGCAAAATGCAGAAGGAACCATTGTTATTGATGGGAGCGATGAATTTGCGGGCGGCTCACTTACCTATCAAAGAAATGATATGGCAAGCCATTTGGGCACTTATTGCTCTTATGCGGGGGAGAGGGGACTGACAGATGACAGGGAGCTGTCTTTTATGACCCAGGCGGATGCCATTGCAAGGATGCAGCGTTTTATAGAGATGCTTGGTGTGGGCGGAGAACTGGAAGTTCTCGATGTGGTTGCTATGGATCAGGCGGATTTTGAAACCGTGAAAAAGGCAATTATGGAAGATGGCGACTATCAGTTTTTGTCAGCAAAGGGATATGGAAACGACACGTTTGACGAAGGCATGGAAGTGTACCAGATCATTTTCCGAATGAATGTAAATGGAATTCCCGTATACCGAAATGAACCGGGGCTGCGGGGAACGAGTGAGAGATTTCTGGCTTATCCAGCTTCTATAACGGCATTGTTATCAAACAATGGGATTGAAATGATAACCATGATGGGAATGTTTGAGCCTTATGACGAATACCAGAAGGAAGCTGTCATTATAGGGGAAGACGGCATCAAAGAAGCAATCCTGAAAAAATTTGGTGACGTGATCTTAACAAGCGAGTTTCAGGCAAAGAATATCTGGATGGAGTATTTTCCGCTTCTGAGGGAAGGCTCCTTTACGGAGATTGACCTGATTCCGGTATGGTGCGTAGATTTTGAAATAGATGGCGCATCGATCGAGGACAGCAGGTACACGCTTCGCTTTAACGCAGTCACAGGAGAGGAAATTTCGTGAGTATAGTATTGATGTTTGCAATGGGAAAAATCTATGGAATTACAGGAAGAAACGGTTCCGGTAAAACAGTTCGGCTCAAATGCATCTGTGGCTTTCTGTATCCCAGGCAGGGACGGTGACAGTGGTGGCAAGGTCGTTGGAAAAAGGCGGATTATCTGGAAAATCCCGATTTAGGAGCTGTAGGAAAATAACCGATGCAACTTGCGCAGGATATTTTTTCGAGGTTAAATTACTTCGTAATTGTCAAAAAACGTAGGCGTAGGATGCAAAGGCATAAAGGGCAATGCCTTACGATGCGTCAGTTATTTTTCTACAGCTCCTTACCGCCTCCTCCAGTTTCCCGCTCTGCAGAAGATTTTTTACCAAATCTGCCAGTGGTTGACCAGATATTCCGTATCCATATGCAAAAGATTTTTACATATTCTTCATATACTGCAAAACGACACTGGAAAACTCCCTGCTCCGCAGCCGTGATACGGGAATCTCCCTGCCATTATCCATATATGCAGTCCCGTTTTTATAGCCTTTTAAATGTCTCAGATTGATGAGATAGCTCCTGTGGCACCGGAAAAAATGGTCGTCCAGTATTGTTTCCAGATTTTCAATCCGCTCATAATAATCAACCACCTCGCTGGAAGACAGGTTCAGATATACTTTCCGGCCTATGATTTCGCAGAAAACAATCTCGTCCTTTGGAATGATGCGGCCCTCATATCCCCTTTGCACCAACAGGCTGTCTTCACTGCATACCCTGCGTCCTGTCGTTGTATCAAAAACCCTCTTTATCTAATTGGCCAGTCCTAAAACAGAATCGGCACAATGTTTTTCATCCATAAGTCACATCGCTTCCTTCAAACTGATGGGAAAGAGAGCTGCCAGTTCCTCTACGATGAGGGGTTATAAAGCCGCCACCCGTTTTTAGTAGGTACACAATTCCGAAATGGGAGTTGATTTTTTCATATAGTCAGCGTGATGCTCTCCAGGATGTGGGAGGAAAACAGCAAAGTTCCATGCTCCTTATACCTCGAAATCTGCTGAGCTTTTTACAGTACGGAGCGCTTCTCCCATCTTACCTATCCCCTTTGCCGTCCATTTCTTTTTTCCATATTGTATATGCGGAATACAGGAAGGCACCTGCTAAAACCAGGTCAAGCCCCATTATCGGGAAGTTCCCCGATATCCCGCATACAATGGCTACAACCAGCCAGATTAGTCCAATGATTCCTCAAATATAAATATGACACATTTTTTTCCTTCCTTCGTCGCTTACGGTTCGTAATCTATTATAAAACTTGTTTGTTTTTTCATCGCAAATCAGTACATAATTAAAATTACAGATTGGCAGATCCTGTTCTTTTTCTGTCGTTAAAGTCTCATCAATTTGACCCGGCCGGACAGTATACGCATCGGTAGAAACTCCAAAAACCGTATATTCAGGCATATATGTCATTACCAGCATTTGTGTATCGGAAACTTTCATAGAATATGTCTTATAGGCTCTGCCTTATCTATGTATCCTGCCGCTGTCTCCATACATACGCTTCTTTCAGCAGGCATTCTATGAATTCCTGCTTGCCTTCTGTATAGCTTCTTCGGTCATCTGGAAATTGTAACGCCAGTTTTTTCTTACAAGCATCGTATATCATTGCTTTATCAGGATGGCAGTTCAGATAATCACGAAAATTGATATAGTTGTTCCATTCTGTCCCATTCCATTTGACTGCATGGATAT
>CAMWTP010000048.1 GCA_947177165.1 uncultured Lachnospiraceae bacterium | reverse complement strand
TTCTGCTCTTTCCCCGTAAAGGCATCCATGCTATACTTGGTACAGTCAAAAATATGTAAAGCAGCCGTTTTCCATCCAGGGAGACGGCTGTTTTCGTCAGAAAGGCGGTGGTTTTACTTTGCCAAAGGCAATTTCCAACACAATGTCCAAAGCAGCCGGCAGGGCATCTCCCCATACGGGCAGGCCCGGCAGGAACCCGGCATCCATACTGAAAAATGAGCGCGGGGACGTCAACTATTTCAGTACGGTAGTGTTCATCTTCATAGCGGTGCTCCTGCTGGCATTCATCCTGGACCTGTTCAGCATCATCTCCACCAAACAGGAACTTGACCACTGTGCAGACCAGATGGTGAAGCAGATCCAGCTCTCAGGAGGCATCAACGGAGAGACAGACCAGCTTTTTAACTTCCTCTGTTCCCAGATTGAAGGGGCTGAAAACATCTCCTACTCCATTGACGCCTCCTACAAGTCGCCTACCCCGTCCGGCATGAACCGGGCCATCCAGCTGGGCACCCCCTTTTATATTACCATCACGGGCAGGGCAAAGCTGGGAGGCTTCTGGAACTTCAACCTGGTAAATATCACGATTGTCTCCAGAGGAGCCGGCGTCAGTGAACATTACTGGAAGTGAGGTGCGTATGAAGAAACTGTTTCAACGTGTGAAAAACAGCGCAGACAGAAATCCCCTCCGGAATGACCGCGGGGATATTTCTATCTATACCTGCTTTTTCGTGGTGGGGATCGTGATGCTGGTCTCCTTCCTGCTGCTGTACGCTTCCATCCGTATTACCTGCATCAATATCCGTAACGGCGCAAAGATGGAACTGAACAACCTAAGCGCCAGTATCTATGCGGATACCTATCGTTCCCAGAGGGAGACCAACTTCAGTGAATACTTAAATACCCTCTACTCCAGCGGGGATTATACCGCCATGCTGGAGGACATGGTGACAGACGGGCTTGCCAGCAAGATCCCTCTTTCCACGGATGACTACCAGGTAAGGGATATCAGCCTTTCGTTCCATGTGACAGGTGACCGGGTTGAGTATGTATTTTCCTGCAATGTTGAGTTCTATGTCCGCATGTTCGGCCGCTCCTACCCTGCCATTACCCGGCCCGTAGAGCTGACCGGCTACCACAACACCAAATTTTAGCCAACTATGAAAGGAGCTTACCTCTTATGAAAAAACTGTTTACATCCAAAAAATTCATCCTTACCACCCTTTTCACGGCTCTCGCCGGATTCCTGGCTTTCCGCTTCATTGGACGCCGCAGGGCAGCAGGAAGCGATTTCTGATGATCGGACGGTTAATGTTCGAAAATATTTAATCTTCTGTTGAAAAACTTTACCATCATACCGTAAAGGATATACAGAAAGAAAAAAGGAGATGAATGCTATATGAAGAAATTTTTAAAATCCAAAGGCTTCCTTGTCACTGTGCTTTCTGTTTCCTGCATCGCCATCCTCGCCGTCTGCTGGCTGGCAGGAAGGGATACAAAGACCGCTTTTCTGCCGGATGAACAGCCGCCGGATGCCACGCAGGAGGAGTGGAAAGATACCCATGAAACATCAGGGGGCAGCACCTGGGAACATGCAGATGCCGCTGTGACTGACCAGAACGGGACAGCAGAAAAGCTGGAAGAATACCCGAAGGTGGCAGAGGAATCCGAACAGGAATCCGTGATCGACTTTATTCCTGCGGAAACAAAGGACGAAACGCCGCCCCCGGCCCCGGAAGGCAAGACCATCCTGACAGACCCCGGAGAGGAACATCCCCTGAACCCTGCACCGGAAACAACCCCTTCCTCCACAGACACTGGAAAGGACAATACGCCGGCTGCCGGCTCCACCAATGAAAACGGCGCCGTATATGATCCGGTATTCGGCTGGGTCGTTCCCGGACAGGTCAACCAGTCCACTGTGGATTCAGGCGGAAATCCTAATAAGATGGTGGGGAACATGGGAAACTGATGCTCTTCAGCCAGATATCGGCAGCTACATACACAACTGAATATGGAAACCGGAAAACCGCTATCATCCGAGGCGGTTTTCTTTTATGCCCCAGCACACGGAAAACACGCCGGCAGCGTGTTTCCTGTTTCATAAAAAGATTGGAGTGTGATATTGTTTGAAACGTTTTTATGCCCTCCTTTGTACCGCCCTGCTTTTATTCTGCCTGTGTCCTGTGCAGGTCTTTGCTTCCGGGCAGGGCAACCTTGACGGTGGCGGCGGGAACATGAACCAGGGCACCTCCACCAACTTCTGGTCTCCCGGTAATGACGGTGTAAGGGTAACCGTGGTGGATGCCCAGTCTGGCTCCGCCATAAGCACACCGGTAGATTTCTCCAACCGCAGCCAGTCCTCCACGATGCTCCACTTCGGCAAAGTGAACAAGATCCAGTATAGAGACGGAACTTCTCTCTCCCTGCAGTCCGGTGTTCCCTATAACTGCCTTCAGCCCGCTTATTCCATGCCGGCCATTATCAACAGCAACAGCCGCCCTGCTTCCATTGAAGCCATCAGGCGCTATTTCTGTTCGGAGTACGCCTGCATGATGGTGGCGGATGCCACCGGGGTCAGCTATGAGAACATGCTGGCCGGACAGTATAAGATCCTTCTGGAACCCATTGCCTATGTAACGTTCAACGGGACAAAATACGCTTTCACGGCAACGGAAGCCGCCCTTTATGACCAGCTTTCCGGTGGTTCCCTGCGGAGTAAGCTGCCCTCGGTAGCCTTCCAGAACCTCCCCCTTGCCCTGTTCCTGGAGTACAGCGATCTGGGCTTTCCCGCCTGGACCGGGGGAAGGCGCGGGATACAGTCCAACGGGGATATCATCAGTTCCCTTGGTGTCGGCATTGTCTGGTTTGAAGAATCAGAAGAACCGGGCGGGGAGATCGAGGCACCGGATGTGGAATACCGGGTGGATACGGATGTGATCACTGCCATCCGCCTGCGTACAGGCAGCCGGCTGACCCCGGACAATCCGGCAACGGTCACCTTCCATATCATGGGAAGGAGCTACACCGTCCGGAATATTGTCATACCGGCAAATGATTCCCAGCTGGTATGGGTGAAGTGGCATACGCCCGATACCCCCCAGACCATCACGATCACGGTGTCGTTAAGCAGAGGGTTCACAGCCCAGGATACCTTCGTGGCGAAGATTGTGGACCTGAATGAAAAGATACCGCCTGATCCCCTGGCAACGGATGTCAACCCCGGGTATTCTGTTCCGGCTCTCCCTGTCAACCCCCAGAAACTCAGCGCAAACTGGGGCGTCTGGAGCTGTTACTGGGTTCCTGACTGGCAATGGTGCAGCCATGGGGAGGACGACGGCCACTGGGTAGACCGGGGAGACTGGGAGTACGACTATACCGGTTACTCCGCTTCCATCACCGGCGCCATGACCCTGATGCCGGACGATATTGTCCCCACCGCTAACGGAAAGGACATGAAAAGCGGCTACGGTGTCAAAACGGAAGTGCGGGCCACTTTATCCACAAACTCACCGGACGGGCACCACAGTAACCCCCAGACTGCTTTTTCCGTATTCCCGGAATTCCAGTATAAGACCTACCTGCGGCTTTTGCAGCGCGTTTCCAGCGGACGCAGCGCAAGGTTCACCTTCCAGCCCAATGAGTTTTCCACCTACAATCGCACGGTGCATTTCACTCCGGTATGGTTCCCGGACAGCACAGGCTATGTGGTATATACCCAGGTGTGGGACGCATGGACGCCGGACGGGATGCTCTCGGTCAACTTAAATGATTATATCACCATCCACCAGAGTGTGTTTGATGACTGGTACACTAACCGTGAATGACTGGATTCTTTTCCTTTTTGAACTGCTGGCCTTTGTGTGCATCGCTGGATTTGCCGCATATGACCTGAGAAAGAAGCGGGTGCCTGACCGGGCACTCCTGCTCTTTCTCCCCTTTGCGCTTATGGCGCCCCTGGTCCGCACCGGGCTTTTTGGGACTGCCCTCCTGCTTCCTTTGTTCCTTTTCTCTTTTACCGGGGCAGCAACCGGCTTCCTGGTCTTACTTGCTGCCGCAATGATATCAAAAGAAGGTGTCGGGATCGGGGGCGGGGATATCAAACTGGCAGGAGTGATGGGGTTTATCTATGGCCCTTCCCGTATGCTGGCCATCCTTCTGATTGCTTCCGGCCTTGCCGCCTGTATTTCCCTGGCAGCAGGGCGGAAGCGGAAAGAGGGGCGGTTCTCCCTCCCCTTCGTGCCGTTCCTGATGGCCGGGAGCCTGGCCGTTACCCTGGCGGCATTTTTTTAACAATACACCTCTTACATGGACGGCAGCAGGCTGTCCACACATACAGAATAGGAGTGAAAATAACCATGAAACTGAATAACCGCTTTATCTTTGGCCTGCTCAGTATCCTGCTGGCGGCCGTGATCGCCTTTGTTGCCCTGCCTACCATTGCAAAGCAGACCAACGGCAAGACGGAGATTGTCCGGATCACGAAACCTGTGCTGAAAGGAGAACAGATTTCGGCAGACAATACGGAGACCGTGGAAGTCGGGAGCTACAACCTCCCCCCGAATATCGCCCGTTCCCTGAATGACGTAAAGGGGCTCTATGCCACGGCGGACTTATCCCAGGGCGATTATATCCTGACCTCCAAGATCAGCGCCGTCCCGGTATCCTCGGATGTGGCCTTAAACAGTATCCCCTCCGGGAAGGTAGCCATCTCCCTTACTGTAAAGACTCTGGCCTCCGGCCTGTCCGACAAGCTGCAGCCGAATGACATCATCCGGGTCTACCATTTTCTGGATGTGGCGGAGGAAGTTCCGGAACTGCGTTTTGTCCGGGTGCTTTCTGTCACGGATGCCAAAGGCGTCAACGTGGACAACACAAAGGAACCGGTGGAGGATGAAGAAAAACAGCAGTCCGCCACCATAACAGTGCTGGCAAGCCCGGAACAGGCACGGGTCATCACTTCCCTGGAAAATGACGGGGTGGCCCATGTGGCCCTGATCTCCCGGAACAATGAGAAACTGGCAGAGGAACTTCTGGCAGAACAGGATATGATTCTGCAGGAGATCTACTTCCCTGAGCCTTCTGATGAGGAAACAGAAGAAATGGCCGTGGAAGGAGAGACAGAAAATCCCGAAACCGGAAACGCGGCGGAAACCGATGAAGAGTCCGCTCCTGCGGAAGAGGAAGCCGGAGACGACAGCGAAAACGATCTCGGAAAAAAATAACCTGACCACATACAGAAAGGAGGAATGGTTTCCATGTCCAAAACAATCACGGTCTGGGGCAGCCCCGGCAGCGGCAAATCCATGTTCTGCTGCATCCTTGCCAAGGCGCTGACCCGTGACAAACGCAAGGCTATCATCATAAGCGGGGAGCCCGGCATTCCCATGCTCCCGGTATGGCTTCCGGAACAGATCACCACTACCGCTGTCTCCATCGGACAGGTCCTGACCAGTGTGGAGATCGACACTTCCCTGGTAGCCAGCCATGTGACGGTGCTGAAGAATTACCCCTATATCGGCCTTATGGGATACTGCGCCGGGGAGAACCCGTTAAGCTATCCGGAAGCGGACTACCAGATGGCCCTGCAGCTCATTTCTTCTGCAAAAAAGCTGGTGGATTATGTCATCCTGGACTGCGGTTCTGCCATGACCAACGTTTTTACGCCTGCCGCCATTGAATCAGGGGATCTGGTAGTACGTATCGTGACACCGGACCTGAAAGGCATCAATTACCTGAAAGCACACCAGCCCCTTTTGGCAGACGGGCGTTTCCACTACCATGAGCACATGACTTTTGCGGGCATGGCCCGCCCCTTCCATGCATTTGACGAGATGGGCTATATCATCGGCGGCTTTGACGGCCTCCTGCCCTACGGGAAGGAGATCGACCGCTGCGCCACCGAAGGGGGCATGTTCCGGGCCATCAAATACTGCAACTCCAAATATACCGCTTCCTTAAACAAGATCCTGGATGCCCTGGAGAAGATGGAGCTTGCCGAGCAGCAGGAAGAGGAAAGTTATGAGGCGGAATACGGAGAGGAGGAATATGGGCAGGAGCCGTATGAAGATGACGAAGACGGGTACGGGGAGGTAGACAGCGATGAATAACTTAAATGATATTTTCTTTGCCCCCACGGAAAACGGCACCCTGACCTATGAGCAGGTGCTGGAGGATGTGCAGCGCTACTTTTCCGAAAACCATGCCTCCACCATAGCCGGGGAAAATGATTCGGAACGTGCCGTCACCGTGTTAAAAGAACTGATGGTACAGTACCTGGTCAAACGTAAGTACGCTGTCAAGGGACTCACTACAGAGCAGCTGTGTTCCAGGCTTTATGACGACATGGCCGGCTACTCTTTCCTGAAGAAATGGATCTACCAGCCGGGAGTGGAGGAAGTAAACATCAACGCCTATAACGATATCGAGGTCATTATGAGCAGCGGGCGCAGCATCAAGATCCCCGACCGGTTTTCCTCTCCCCAGCATGCAATCGATGTGGTGCGGCGTATGCTGAACGCCTGCGGCATGGTCATTGACGACACCATGCCCTCGGTCATCGGCTTTCTTGACAAAAACATCCGTATCTCTGTGGATAAAACCCCTATCGTAGATACGGAAGTGGGGATCAATGCCTCCATCCGTATCGTCAACCAGAATACGGTGTCCGAGGAAAAGCTTCTGGATTCCGGGAGCGCCACACCGGAAATGCTCCATTTCCTGACCGCCTGCATCCGCTACGGAGTTTCCGTCTGCATTGCCGGCTCCACCGGTTCCGGGAAGACGACCATCATGGCATGGCTCTTATCCAATGTGCCCAACAACCGCCGCCTTATCACCATAGAGGAAGGCAGCCGGGAATTTGACCTGGTGAAAAGGGACAGGGATGGCAACATCCTGAACTCCGTGGTGCATCTGCTGACCCGCCCCCATGAGAACCCGTCCATGAACATCAACCAGGACTTCCTTCTGGAGCGTGTGCTGCGAAAACACCCGGATGTGATCGGCGTAGGCGAGATGCGTTCTGCCGCTGAAAGCCTGTCGGCTGCGGAAAGTTCCCGGACCGGGCATACCGTAGTGACCACCATCCACTCCAACTCCTGTGACAGTACCTACCGGCGTATGATGACCCTTGCCAAACGGAAATACAGCATGGACGATTCCATCCTGATGCAGATCATGGTGGAGGCATATCCTGTTGTGGTGTTTACCAAACAGCTGGAGGACCGTTCCCGGAAGATTATGGAGATCATTGAAGGGGAGGACTATCTGGACGGAAAGCTGATGTACCGTTCCCTTTATAAATATGAAGTAGTGGACAACGTGACCGATGAACATGGGGCCGCCCATGTGGTAGGCCGCCACCGCAAGATGGGGGCTATGTCCGAAACACTGAAAAAACGGCTGCTGGACAATGGAATCTCCCACAAGGAGCTGCTGGAATTTTTAGACAGCGCCCCTTCCCGTAAAGGGGCTTCCGGAAAACAGCCGCCAGGAAAGGAGGTGTAATCATTGCACTGGATCTATCTTATCTGTTTTACCCTGCTGAGTGCCGGGCTTCTGGCCCTCTTTCAGGTACGCCCGCAGGATTTTACGGATGTTATCTTTAATACCGGAAGAAAGACCGCCACCCTCTCGGATGAGCTGAACGTGCTCATGGGAACGCCGGCCAGGGGATTTTTCAACCAGGACTATGAGATCAAACAGATTTTAAAGGACACCGGGCGGGCTGACCGTTATGAGGCAGTCACCCGTCTGACCCTGATCCTTTTCGCGGTCGGGGCGGTGCTGGCACTGCTGATAGGCAACGTGTACCTGGTTCCTATTTTGGGTCTGGGCTTTTCCCTGCTGCCTATATGGTATCTGCGCAGTACGGCGGCCAGCTACAAGAAACATCTGAACGAGGAACTGGAAACTGCCATCTCCATCGTCACCACTTCCTATCTGCGGACGGAAGACCTGCTGCGCTCCGTAAGGGAGAACCTGCCCTACATCAATGAACCTATTAAAGCCAATTTTGAGGCATTCGTATATGAGAGCGAACTGATCAACGCCAACATGACCAGCGCCATTAACTCCCTGAAGATGAAGATCCCCAACCGGGTCTTCCATGAATGGGCAAATATCCTGATCCAGTGCCAGTCGGACCGCTCCATGAAGAACACGCTGCCTACCATTGTGCAGAAATTCTCCGATGTCCGTGTGGTGCAGTCGGAACTGGAGGCCATGATGCAGGGTCCCAGACGGGAAGCCATTACCATGATGCTTTTGGTGATTGCTAATGTGCCCCTGCTGTATTTCCTTAACAAAGACTGGTTCCATACCTTAATCTACACCACACCGGGAAAGATTGCCCTGGCCATCTGTGCGGCCATCATCCTGTTTGCCTTCACGCAGATCATGAAGCTGAGCAAGCCCATTGAATACGGAGGTGACGGAACATGACGTTATTAGCACTGATTTCCATTATCTTTTTCGCATTTGCCGTTTACAACCTGTCCACAGCCTTTGCGGATATTCCCACCAGCAGGACATCCAAAATGATGATGCTGGCGAAAAAGCAGCGGGGTACAAAGAATGAGCAGCTTCTGGATGTATACCTCACAAAGGTTGCAAAGCTGTTCGCCCCGTACCTGCGGCTGGACCGGCTGAAACGGAACAAGCTGCAGGCGGCGCTTACCATTGCCGGGCTGGAACTGACCCCGGAGGTATATACCGCCCGGGCCTGGGTGACAGCCGGAGCCGTTGGTTTTTGTGCGCTCCCCATGGCATTTCTGATGCCGCTCTTTGTGCCGGTCCTGATCGGAACTGCCGTGGCGCTGTGGTTCTCTACCTACTATGCGGCTTTCGATTTTGTAAAAAAACGTCGCAAGCTCATAGAAGCGGAGATCCCCCGCTTTGCCCTGACCATCGGGCAGAACCTGGAGAATGACCGGGATGTGCTGAAGATCCTTACCTCCTACCGCAGGGTGGCAGGCAGGGACTTCGCCGCTGAACTCGACCAGACCATAGCAGACATGAAGACGGGCAACTACGAGAACGCCCTCATCCGCTTTGAGACCCGTATCGGAAGCCCCATGCTCTCCGATGTAGTGCGGGGGCTGGTAGGTGTCCTGCGTGGGGATGACCAGCGGATGTACTTCAAGATGATCTGCTTTGATATGCGCCAGATTGAGCAGAACAACCTGAAAAAGGAAGCTGCCAAGCGGCCTAAAAAAATCCAGCGCTACTCCATGATGATGCTGATCTGCATTATGATCATCTATCTGGTAGTTCTTTGTACAGAAGTTTTAAGTTCCCTTGGCGCGTTCTTTGGATAAAGGCCGGACATTTTTTGCCACTGGCTCTTTACATAACGATTCTATTGAAAAGGAGGCGGTAACTTGTATCCCAGCGGCTTCCCTTAGCACTGTACATTTCAGAAGACAGACAAAACCCGTCCTGCCACGGCAGGCGGACTACAGACAGGAGTTGCCATGAACAAACGCAGAAAACATACCCTGCCGTCACTGGCAGAGGCAGAAAAACAACGGTTTCAGCGGCTGATCCAGCAGAAGCCTGCCCCTTATCCGGACAGACCGAAAAGCAGAAAGGACAGGCGAAACAGGCACATTCGGCGGCCTTAACAGCAGCCGTGTATCCCTATAACCAAACATTATTTTAAACAGGAGGTTTCCATGAGAAAATTCGCAGATCGTATTTGTAACAAAGCAAACCATTTCATTAACCGTGCCCGGATGGCAGTCGTCAACCAGCGTGGAGATTTCTACATCTCGGATGCCGTAAAGATCATCATTGCCGTGGTGCTGGGCGCACTGCTGCTGGCAGCACTGACCCTGATTTTCAACGATACCGTCATTCCCAGAATTACGCGGGAAATTGAGGGGCTGTTCGGCTAAAACAACTGAATAAAAGTTTTTGGGGACCAGACTGCAGAAATATGAGTCTGGTTCCCCTTTTTTATTTTTAAAGGAAACTCAGAAGAGTTTTGATTAGATTTTATAAAAATTTTAGATTTTCCCGGCCCAAATTGACCATTTCGGGATTGGGAAAAGAGCATAAGAGAGGTGAAACAGGTTGAATCAAAAAAAATGTAGAGTATATCTCTTTTTAAGAGCAGTTCACGGAAGCTGGCATAATGCCCTGTTTATCAAGTGTGAGTATGATATCTGTCCTCATGGCCAGTCTCCACCCTGTGAAGGTTTCCTGATGGCTGTGGGTGCGGATGGTTCTCCCATCCTTATGCCAGTCAACATCCTGCGGCAACTGACCGGGGAATCCATCGAACCAGAGGAATGCCGCACCGTGTTAGGGAAAAAGACCTTTGAAGCTGTATATGGTCTGTATATTGAATGGCACATCATACCTTCCACTGGATGTTCGCTTCTGGAGCTTTGCCAGATTTCTGATAAGTGCCGCTGCTTTTAAAAAAGAAAAGGAACAAAAAACTGCTGAAACTGGCAGAAACGGAGGTGACCAATGAAAACTATGAAAAAATACAACTTGAAATGCCCGTATTGTGGCGCGTCAGCCATCTGCCGGCCTGCCAGTACAGTCCATGGAAAGGATACAATTGACCAGGGAAGCTATCTGTATGTCTGCGCCCGCTGGCCTGCCTGCGATTCCTATGTGAGCGCTCATAAGAAAGACCGGAAACCTATGGGAACCATGGCAAACCGCAGTTTACGCCATAAACGCATTCTTGCACATCAGGCATTAAAAAGGCTGCAAAAGGAGCGGCATATGGATAAATGGGCTGTCTATGTATGGCTCCAGGCAAAACTGGGCCTTGATGAAAGCCAGGCTCATATCGGCATGTTTTCAGAACAGATGTGTGAACAGGTCATTTCCCTTTGCCGTTCGCCGGTAAAACCTGATGGCGGCCTGGCAGCATGAAGGAGGTGAACATTTATGAAGCAGAATACCCGATTGACCAAAGCACAGCAGGAATTGGTTGAAAATAACCTGTCCCTCGTCTACTGGGTTATTATGGAAAGCATCCATATCAATAAAACCATTTATGGATTTGAGTATGAGGATCTGTACCAGGAGGGGTGTATCTGGCTGTGCCATGCAGCGGCCACCTATGACCCCGCACGTTCCTGTTTTTCCGCCTATGCAAAAAAAGTTGTTCGCAATGGTCTGATCTCTTACTGCCGACAGCTGTGCTCCAGGCAGCGCAGGTTTACTTACCTGACGGTCGACAAACATGGGGAACTGTTAGCTGACGGGGAACTGGTCATGCCTTCAGATAACTTTCATGTACAGATAAATATGATAGAAACCCTTGATCTTCTCGCATGCGCCGAAAAGAAATACCAGGGAGTGACAAGGCTCGGAATAGAAGCCTTGAAACTGAAACTGAAAGGCATGAGTGTTTCCGAGATTGCCGGGCTGTACCATGTGCCGCCGCCCCATGTAGGCGCATGGATCTCCCGTGCCACCCAAAAACTCAGAAGAGACACACCATTCTTATCAGGACTTTTATGATTGCTGCTACAGGCAGCTTGTTATACAACCAGAACAAAAAGGAGGACTTCTCATGGCATTAAAAACACTTTATACTGCTGTCGGCCGTTTTGAACGAAAGACAAACGGATGCCGGCGCTGCTGCCCGGTCATTATCCTTGGGGGAAAGGAGTATATGGTCGATATGCAGGAAATGATCATCTGGAGCTGCATGAACTGGCGAATTGTTCGTATGGAGGAAATCGGGCACCTCTATACAAAAACCCTGCCTGGACAGAAAGATATCATAAACCGTCCCTGGAAGGACTGTGTAGAACGTCTGCTGACACGGGGCCTGCTGGTCAGCGGAAAAGGGGAAACGGATTATGATGCCCTCTATGACCTGCTTTCTTCCTTGTATATTATCCCTACAGATGGTTCCGCTTTTCTCAGGGTATTGTCTTTCCTGAAACTGACTTTTGTAAATCATGTACCATTTTCAGCTGCCAGGAAGCTTTTCCATCGGGACCAGCGCACAGAAAGTGAGAAACAGGTCATGGCACTTGCCAGACAGGCCCTTCTCTCCACGGCGGAACTGATCCGGTGTATGGAAAAGGATATCCACTTCCTTCCCACTGAGGAAAGCATTTTGGAAGGAGTCTATGATGACCTGGATACTACCAGCGACAATATCAGTTATATCATGCAGATTTCCCCACAGAGTCAGACCGTAACCCTTGCTGTTGCGAATCTGTACCTGCGCCAGCAGATTATTTTTGAAAGGATATGACATTTTATGGAACAATGGTTGAATACCCCTTTTACCCTCCGTCTGAAAGTTTTTCTTATCCTGCTTACAGGGATTGGCAGCCTTATCATCGCTGCCATAGTATTTTTTATTTCCCATGACCGGCTTCTGCTGATTTTAAGCGGCGTTATCTTTGGGTGCTGCATGTTTCGCAGTACCGGACTTCTGATCGTGATCCTGCGTAGAGACTATGAAACCATCACGGGCATCTGCACCGCCGTTTCATCTCAGCCTTTGCGCAGATATCACAAAATAGAACTCACTGACAGTCAGGGAGCCGCCATCATCCTGCTTTTGGGGAAACAGGTGAAGATAAAGCCGGGCGGATATTACTGTTTTTATTTCCGGAAAGCCTCCCAACCGTCCCTTGGGAATGAATATCTGGATGCTTCCCTTTCCACAGACCTGTTTCTCGGCTATGATTCCGGTCTGCCGCAAAATCCTCCTGAAACAAAAAATCAGGATACCGCAGAATAAAGACATCCCGGCTCGTGTTTCTATACAGGAAACTCTGTACATGATTTTCAGAGTATCACAATATATTGTATTTCGCCACTTCAAATATCTATATATAGTATTTATAAACTTGACAACCACCACATATAGTGTTATACTTACTTTGTAATTGATTTTTGTGCGTATCCTTGCAGGATTGCAGGCATGTCTGTCTGTACGGCGATAAAGAAATCGCATTGCACACGCTGTTAAGTTTGTATATAAGTGTCAGTGGTATTGTTGCGCCCGTTTGGGCCGGATTCCCGCTGGCACTTTTTTTATAGATATCAAGGCCAGTGGCAGAAAGGAGTGTTATGGCACAGATTTTTGCATTTGGACGCGTGGAGAATGACCTGGTTCCCAAAAAGAGCCAGAAGGATTCCACCTATGTCTGTTTCGGTTTTACCGAGCAGACTGGAAAAGGACAGTTCCAGTATTATCAGGTCTGGGCATGGGAGGATGAAGTATCCCGCCTTGTACAGCTTGGTGTAAAAAAGGACAGCCGGTTATGGATTACCGGCACACAGCAGCTGGTGGACTGTACTACAGGACACGGAAAGGACAGGACAAAGGTTTTGAAGATCTACCTTTCCAATTTTGGTTTTCTTCCGGGCCGTTTCCCCAAAGAAAACTCCACTGATATTCCAGATGACCCTGAGACAGCAGACGCCGCCCCTCCCCCTGTGGAGGTACTGGACGGGGAACGCGAGTCTCTGCCGGAGTGAATTTCGCCCCGGCTCCAGAAGAGGAACCTTATCGGTTTTTCAGAATGATACTGAAAGACTGGTATGGTTCCTCTTTTTTTGTGCATTCAGCCGAAAATGCAGGTTACTTTCAACAACAGCAAAAGAAAGGATGATTAAAAATGAAGAGTGACAAAGCCCTTTGGGGCAGCATCAGCATCCTTGTGGGTGCAGTTATCGCCATACTGGCTCTCATAAGGGGCGTCTGGCAGACCTGGCTCCTTATCGGGGTCTTTACCCTTTGGGGATTGTGGGTGGTAGCAGTTCTCTTACGGCCTTACATGCAGCAGGCAAAACGCCGCAGAATGCGTGAACAGCTTGCAAAAAAGCGTCTGGCAGAAGGGATTTCTCCTAATCAGCCGCCCGGATTTCCGACCCTGGAGACCGCAGAAACAGAACTGCTTCTGCTCCGCCATGTCAATCACCGGATCTCCGCCTACCTTCGGGCAGTTTATCCGGATGTGCGGTGGGAATGGTGTGAAAAGAGACCAGAGAAACTGATCCTGTCAGGAGGCACCGGGCGTATCCGCCTTTATGGAATACCGGATTTTGACCATGCGGATGTGAACGTAGGCCACAATGCGGAAATTGTCTGCAACATGTTGAAGATCGTTCCGCTCTCCGAAGTTGGAGGCAGTGAGCCGGAGGATACTGTTCCACCCAATAAGCAGCCGGTAGATCCCCAAATCTGGTATGAAGTCCAGGGAAGGAAGATTCTGGAGGCTCTTGTGGCGGACTTAAATTCCCGCGGGCACAGCCGCCTGATTATCCATGAGGACGGCGACATCTGTATTGAGGAAGACACGGAGGAGGTGGCAAAAGAGCACCTTGCCGGCTTTCCGGAAAAAACGTACTGGCCCCGCCTTCAGCAGGTTTTTGAGCGTAACGGGCTGGCGGCTGAGATCATGGCAAAAGGCATCCAGATATCCTGGTAGCCACACACACAATAAGAAAGGAGTGAATCTGAATGAAAGAAGGTCTTACCCTGGAAGAAATGGCCGCCGAGATCACACGGCAGAGCAGGATGAAAGAGGATTATCTGGTTGATACCAGAAGCCTGCAGATGGAGCCTTATGACTCCCAGATCTATCTTCATATGTTTGATGGTAACACCGAACCGGTGGAACCCATGCAGATCAACACCATTGCCCACCGGCAGTTTGGCACGCACTTAAAGATCCCTGCGCCCTATTATGACCGGATGCTTGCAGAAAAGCCGGAGCTTCTGGCCGCAAACGTCAATGCCTGGCTCCAGCATTCCCCGTCAAAACGGCTTCTGCGTACCATGGGAGGCACCGCAAGGGCTTTCTTAAGCAACCGTTACCGGCGGATTGACAACATGGAGATTGCCCAGGCAGTCCTGCCTATCATAGGGCAGATGGAGGGAGCGAGATTTGAAAGCTGCCAGATTACAGACAGCCGGATGTATATGAAGGTCGTCAATACCCGTCTCGAAGCGGAGGTGGTACCGGGAGACATTGTTCAGGCCGGCGTCATCATTTCCAACAGTGAGACCGGTATGGGCGCAGTCAATATTCAGCCCCTTGTCTACCGTCTGGTATGCAGCAACGGCATGATCGTCAATGACGCACAGACCCGCCGCAACCATGTGGGACGGGTCAATGACATGGAAGAAAACTTCCAGCTCTATTCCGAGAAGACACTGGCCGCGGATGATAAAGCCTTTATCCTGAAAATCCAGGATACGGTCAGAGCCGCCGTGGAAGAGGCACGCTTTGCCCAGGTGGTCGGCCTGATGCAGAATGCCACCCAGGCAGAAATGAACACCAAAGACGTTCCCGGCATCGTCAAACTGGCCAGCCGGGAATTCCACATCACAGACGATGAGGGGGAAGGCATCCTCCAGCATCTGATTGAAGGAAAAGACCTTACACTGTATGGACTCTCCAATGCAGTCACCCGGCACAGCCAGGATGTGGAGAATTATGACAGGGCTACCCAGCTGGAAAGCATCGGCTATAACATTCTTTCCATGCCGGCCCATCAGTGGAATCGTATCAACCAGGTGGCCGCCTGATGCAGCCACCCTGAACCCATTTCAAATTTAAGGAGGAAAACAGTATGTATAACACTCAGAACAACGCTTTGGCAGAACAGGAAAGATTTATGCTCCCGGCAGCCATGCCGGAAGGCGAATTCACCCAGGAAGAACTGGCAGAAGATATGGACGGCCTGCAGATGAGCTTCCCCCGGATCAAGATTCCGGCTGGCGGTGCATTGCAGTTCGAGATCCCCTCTGACGATCCGGAAAGCCCGGATTATGCCAAAAATCTGGTGGGAGTCATTCTTTTTAACCACCCCAACAACGCTTACTGGCCGGAGGGCAGCGAGTATGATGACAGCGCTACTCCCCTCTGCTCTTCCGTAGATGCAAAGCAGGGCATCGGGGAACCGGGCGGTTCCTGCGCTGCCTGCGCCCTGAACCAGTTTGGCTCGGCTGCAGAAGGAGCGGGTAAGGCATGTAAAAACATGCGTGTACTCTACCTGCTCCGCAGCGGTGAGTTCATGCCGTTACAGGTGACCCTGCCGCCCACCAGCTTAAAGCCGTTCCGTGAGTTCATGAACCAGTCCTTTATGCTCCGCCGCCGTGCGACCTATGGCAGCGTGGTACAGATCGGACTCAAAAAAATGAGCAACGGAAAAGACGATTACAGTGTAGCCACCTTCCGCCGTCTGTACGATTTCAGCGGTGAGGAACTGGCACAGATCCGGCAATATGCAGACGGTTTTAAAGAACAGGTCCGCATGATGCTCCAGCAGCGTGCAACCATCAATGAAACCCAGCATGACGATGGCTGTGATTATGGTAACAGCAATGTAGAAGTCCTGCCTGCAGACGGAGGCGCAAAATTCAACTATGGGCAGCCCCTTGACGGAGAACGTGAGGCCCTGCCTGCCTGATTTGATGTAACTGATATAGTTTTTGCTATATGCAATGTATGAAAAGGATTCTCCCGGTTTATTTCCGGGGGAGTCCTTTTTCTCATTTGAAGGAGGAAATTTTTATGAAGTGTGAAGTACCTTTAACCCCTGAACAGCGTTTATTTGCTGACGAACACCATGATCTGGTTTATAAATTTTTGCGGCAAAAGCGATTATCCATAGATGAATTTTATGATGTTGTGATTTTTGCTTACCTTCGATCTGTTCGTTCTTATTTGACAGAATCAAGGCTGAGACAATACTCCTTTACCACTATTGCATGGAAGTTAATGAACGGTGCTGTATCAAATTATTACAGATCCCAAAATACTCCAAAACATAACGCTTTAGTATTAAGCCTACATACCAATTCCTATGATGACGCTGGTTACACATTAGAAGAAACTATAGCTTCCCCCAATCCTCTCATGCGCCAGCTGGAAGAACAGTTGCTCCTGCATGATCTGGCAAAGCGGGTATCCAGGCAGCAGATGAACATTGTGCGGCTGAAATCCTGCGGCTACAATGACCGCGATATTGCCCGCAGTCAGAATACCACTATGAAACGTGTCCAGGAACTTCTGGAAGAAGTGCGCAGTGTACTGTTGGAAATATGCTACGGATAACACAGATTTTACAATTTGATTATAAAACAGAATGGAGGTCAGAAAGAATGAGATTGAAAAGGAAAACACAAAACCACAATGAAAAGAAAAAAGTAATGCTCTGCGGAATGCTCCTGTGTCCAATTACTGTCGGAAAACCGGCTGTCTTTGCAGCTGAAGGAAATATCTACCGGACATCTGATGTTGTTGCATTGCATAAGCAGACTGAAAACAACATCCACTTTGAAACCAGAAATACCCATTATCATTTGTCTATGAGCCCTTTTCCGCTGGCGGCCACGAGTCCGCTCCCTGTGAGACTGGCTGCATGTGCGTAAATGGACTCTGAGCAACTGTGGCGGCCACACCTATACTGGCTGCCTCCATGTTCCGGCCGTGGCTTATCCAAACCACGGCCTTTTCACATTGATTCAGTATACGTATACATACAGATTGGAGATGTTATGAATATAAAAGATTTTGCGGACAGAATGAAGACTGTCATTTCAGATACCCTGAAAAAGGAAGTGCGGATTGTGAATCCATTAAACTCTAACGGTGTTCACCTTTACGGACTCAGCATTGTGGAACCGAATCCAAATACCAGCCCCGTAATTTATCTGGAATCATTTTTTGAAAGGTTTCTGGATACAGATAACTGGGCAGGAACCGTGAAAGACATCCTTGAATTTTACCATAATAACAGGGGAGAGGATTCCTTTGATATAAAATGGTTCCGCAATTTCAACCAGATTCGGGAGAATCTGTTTTACCGGCTTATCAATTACGAAAAAAACCAGGAACTGCTTTCCATGGTTCCCCATACCAGATTTCTGGATCTCGCAAAATTATATTATGCAGACTGCAAAATCGGGGAAACAGCTGGCAGCATCCTGATTTACCACAGGCATGTGAAGGAATGGAATATTACGGAAGACGAGCTGATAACAGCCGCCGAAGAAAATACTCCCAGACTTTATCCGGCGAATCTTCATCCCATATTCAATACTTTAGGATTTGACGATGACATCAGTTTGATCCTCAAAATGCCGTTTCCCATGTTTGTCCTTTCAAATACCGGAAATCAAAATGGAGCTGCCGTTGTCTGCTATAAGGATATCCTGGAGCGTTTTTCACAAAAAATAGAGGACGATCTTGTAATCCTTCCCAGCTCTGTCCATGAAACTATGCTCCTGCCGTTACAGAAGAGTAACAACATAGAGTCTCTGAGAAAAATGGTTTACGATATTAACCACGCCACGTTAGACCAGTCACAGTTTCTTTCAGATAATGTTTACCTTTACAGCAGGAAGGACAGGCAGCTTATGATTGCCTGAAACTTTGGCAGGCGACTTGAAAAATGCCGCCCTGCCTCTATTTAAAACTTAAGGAGGTTTTTATGAATTTACTTACAAAGTTTGACTCCGTTGAAATAAAAGCAGATACCCGCATATCAGAATCTGACCGTATATTCTGTGAAGCACATCAGGCGGCTTATGACAGCGCCAGAACTTCTCTGCAGGAATTGGAATTTTTCTGGAATGATATGTTGGATCAACAAAGAGAATTGCTGACACCAACAGGTGAATCTTCGGAAACTTATCTCGTTACCCATAACGGCCTGAAACTTTCTGATGATATCATCCAAAAGCAGATTCATTCCCTGCATCCCCTGTTCATATGCCAGCTTGCATCCCATTTCAGTAGGACTTACCATTTTTCCATAAATACAAATGATATCGTAGATAATCTTGTTCCCCAAAAGCCAACAGACAGATGGGTTGAGAATTATAAAGAGCTGATTAAAAAGTACACTCAGGATCTGGATGAATTGTCTCTCCGTTATTCGGATGTCCTTGAACAGATATTCCTTCAGACTGGAGGACGGGCCTTTTCTGAACAGGCACTCCTGGAACTCAAAGAAAAATGTCATGAGGCCTCTTGGATTACCAGTAATGGAACGCCCAGATTTGAACAGAAAAAAAGCGTCATACAGCTTACTGGTTATGCCTGTAGTTGCCGGAGCCAGTACAGCGGAGATATTTGGGAACTGGCTGATCGGACGAAAAATATCTTACGAGGTATTGCCCATTTTGAAACAGATTCTTTTAATCTTATCCCTGCCAGTTTATCAAGGGCTCTTAACAGGTATGATTCCCTTGATAATCCGTATGAATTTCCCGACTGCAAAAAAATCCTGTCTCTGCGGATGTTCAAAAACGGCAGAGTGGATTTAAAGTTTACCAGTGAAGCCCATGCCTCCCAGTTTATAGAGGAATACATGAAAACCATATGTTAAGCGAGGTGATACAAATGAAATATGTGTACCAGGAGGAAACCATCCCCCAGGACAAACGAAAAATATTAAACGAAAAGGTTCTGTACCTGATCGACAATGACTGCTGTGATGCCTGCTCCATCAGCCCGGAAGATATTTACAATGCTTATACCGGAGATGGCGGGCTTCACGGCCTGGAACGGGCTGACTACGAAAATTACCATGAATACAGTGAAGCCAAAAAAGAGATTGAGAACGGCCAGTTTTTTACGCCGCCCCGCCTGTGTGAATTTATAGCAGCCTGCCTGAAATTATCTGAGCACAATCTTGTGGCGGATCTCACCTGCGGCATGGGGAGTTTCTTTAATTTTATCCCAACAGAGGCAAACATCTATGGATGTGAACTGGATATAAAAGCCGTAAAGGTAGCAAGGTTCCTTTATCCGGAAGCCACGATTGAATGCAAAGATATCCGTACCTGCCAGCCGGAAATACGGTTTGACTATGTTGTCGGAAATCCTCCCTTCCATTTAAAGTGGTGGACCAAAAGCGGCAGAGAAATGCCCTCTCAGATGTATTACTGCCTGAAAGCGGCAGAAGTATTAAAGCCTTTAGGAATCCTTGCGCTGATCGTACCTCAGTCTTTTTTAGCGGATACTTTTACCGACAAAGGACAGATTCGCGAAATGGAGAAACAGTTCAGTTTTCTCGGACAGGTGCTGTTCCCGGATAACGCATTCTCTTACCTGGGCGTCAGCCGTTTCCCCACAAAGCTGCAATTCTGGCAGAAAAAAACGGCCGAGCAGGGATGGAAACCACATCCTTACCGGACGGATGCCGATCACACATTGCCAAATAATTTTGATATTCAAGAGGAATCAGAATATACCCATACAAAAATACTGGCGTTTGCCAAATCAGCACTGGAGAATAACCAGTCGAAAATCCTGCTGGAGCTGGCAAAGTCACGCCAGACATCCAGTGATTTCAGATACCAGACGCAGAAACTTTTATACCACATTAAAATACATCCTGTTACCAGGCCGTTATATGCCAAATGCTGTGAGTACCTGCACCGCTTCTATACCCAGCGTAAACCGGATGGTATGAGCTATGAACAATGGTGCAGGGTTCAGCTTACAGAGAAAAAGGTGCTCACCTATCTACGGCAGGCGTTAAAAAAGCAGAATCCCATAGTGGAGACGGACACCATCCGCCTCGTCAAGCGCAAAGGAGAGTTTGCCTATAAAGGATACAGTGCGGCAGCCCGCCGGAAGATCAAAGACAGTAAACGTCTGCCTGTGCCAGTCTATCAGGCAGTCCTTGATAACATTCCGGAGTCTTACCCCGGCTATGAACGGTTGCTCCGCAGAAAACGGACGGAATATGAAGCCCAAAACATCCCCTATGCGGAAATGGATGAAGCCCCAACTATTGCAGCGTGGCTGGATGATTTTTCCCTGTGGGATTCTTCCAGGATGGAAGAAATCCGCCTGAATGAAATCCAACGGCATGACATCAACCTCACCCTGCAGAAACGCTATGCACTGCTGCAGTGGGAGCAGGGAAGCGGAAAGACACTGGCCGGTATCGCAACAGGATTATATCGGATGCAGAAGCAGCGTATACACAGTACATGGGTCGTTTCTTCTGCTATCTCTATCCGCAACAACTGGAATGTAGTGCTGGCAAATTATAACCTGCCATGCGTGTTTATCAAACGGCTGGCAGATCTGAAACGCGTCCTTCCTGGAGATTTTGTCCTGCTCACCCTGAACAAAGTAAGTGCCTACAAAAAGCATTTACGGAGGCACATGAAATGTCTGCACCAGAACATCCAGCTCATACTGGATGAAAGCGATGAAATTTCCAATCCCAACAGCGCACGGAGCCAGGCGGTACTCTCCTGTTTCCGCCACTGCCGGATGAAGCTGCTTACCACAGGCACCAGTACCAGAAACAACATCTCGGAGTTTGCTCCACAGCTGGAGCTGCTTTACAACAATTCTATCAACATGATCTCCTGGAATCAGTATATCTACCACCATGATAAGAAAGAAGATTCGGATGGTGAACCGGACTGTGACAGCAATCCGTATTTCGGCCAGCCTATCCCCGCTTATAAGAAAGGGTATTCCCTGTTTGCCGCATCCCATCTTCCGGAAAAAGTAACCGTATTCGGAATGGAAAAGCGCACCCAGGATATCTACAATGCGGATATTCTCAGCGATATTTTAGGAAAGACCGTGATCACAAGAACCTTTGAAGAGGTGTCATGCAAGGACATCAAGGAGATCCATCAGGTACTGCTCCAGTTCCCGCCGGAAGAAAAGGAAGTTTACTTAAAAGCAATCCACGAATTCCATCAGATGCGGGAAAACTACTTTGCTTCTACCGGAAATTCCAGAAAGGATTCCATGATGCGCTTAGTCCAGCAAATCATTCTTCTTCTGCGTATCGGGGCTGCACCTGACACGGTACAGGAATATACGGGGGATACCCCGGTCAAGGTTATGGCCGCTGTTGAGATGGCGGCTGAATGGGAGAACGAGATCATTGCCATTGGAGTTCGGCATGTTTCCGTGCTGGAATCCTATGAAAAGGCACTGCGGGAATATCTGCCGGACCGCCCCCTGTTCGTGGTCACCGGTTCCGATACCAGCTTTGCAAAAAGGCGCGCGCTTCGCCAGACCCTCCAGGACAGCGGGAACGGGATTCTTCTCTGCACCCAGCAGAGCCTTCCTTCCAGCGTCAATTTTGATTACGTCAACAAAGTCATTATACCGGAATTGCATTACAACAACTCCGGCATGAGCCAGTTTTATTTCCGGTTCATCCGGTATACTTCAACAGAACACAAGGACATCTATTTCCTTACTTATGCCGGAAGCATCGAATCCAATCTGATGCAGATGATACTGGCAAAGGAGAAGCTGAATCTGTTTATGAAGGGGCAGGATGTGGACCTGGATGAAATTTATGACAGGTTCAGTGTGGATTATGACCTGCTCTCCCTCCTGATGCGTCAGGAACGGGATGAAAACGGAATACTCCGCATCCACTGGGGCGAACAGCGAATTGCATAAAACATTGCAGGAACATATCACTATGCCTCGAAACCAGGGGCAGAACAACGAAAGGAGGATCACAAATGAATTTCTATGAAACAAAAATGGGGCATATTTTCTTCAATCATCAGATGCCGGAATTGATTCGGACTCTTCAGGAGATTGCCACTGCCCTGTCAAAGCCTGCTCCTGCGGCTGTACAGCTGAAAGATGTGGGGGAACCTGATTTTTTACATAACCTTTTTTATGGTAATTATGAACCGGACATCTATGGATGTGTAGCAGCCCCCTCAAAACTTGACCAAAACGTGAAAAAAGCAGAAAATGCGCTGCTCCCTGCCCTGGGACAGTCCACCAAGCTTTTTGAACAGTATCAGGAAGCAGTCTGTGAAAGAGACAATGCCATAGCAGAACAATCCTATTGCTGCGGATTCCGCACCGCTGTTCAGATGATTGTCAGCGGGCTTACGGCTCCGCCGCCACAGACAGGAGGTACACCAGATGAACAATGAAAACACTGCATCTGCAAATATACCGGAGCTTCCCAGAGAAATTTATGAGCCGGTGATCTCTCACACAATGGAAATGGAAGAATATCTGAAGCAGGAACTCACACTCTCCTATGTAGATGTGGATGGTTCCCATGAACTGAGAACCTGTTACGGTGACATTCTGAAGACCATTAACGCACTCATGGATTATACCCGTATGCTGGAGCTTGTATGTGAACAGTGGAATCTGACTGGCTTTCACAAAGCCATTTATGAATATCATGCCAGAAAGCTAAGAGAGATTGCAGAGAAATTCCAGACGGCCATCGGCTATGATTATGCTACCGCTGTGGAAAAATGCCATAAAAAGCAGGCAAGGAAACAGCGCTCTGATGATGTGGGGGAAGAAGCCCTGACACTGACCGTCCGCAGACAACAAAATGCGGCGCTGAAAAAAACGGAAGAACCAAAAGCAGAACAGCCGGAGCCCCTGGTGGCAAAAGGCAGTTCCCCATCTCCCGGAGAAGACGCTCTGCCGCCCTGGGAAGACGATTTTTAGAGATCATTTTAATTTACAGAATGGAGGTATGCATATGGAAAGCACTGAATTACGCAAAGCTCTGGAAGAATATCTTGACCTTTTGAAAAGGAACCTCGCCGTTGCATCTTTAGAGGTGTTGAAAACCAAATATAAAATACCCTTTGACGAATTAAGGCACAATATCAGTTCTACAGCAACGGCTTATGTAAAACAGATCACGCTGGAGAATATCCGTATCCGTGCGGATTTTATGAACGAAGCACAGCCGCTGATCCAGTCAGTCGTTGACCAGTCCGGCATTCTGAAGCAGATTTCTGCAGCTGCTTTTAAGCGGCAGGATATTGCGGAGATCGATCAGCTTGCACTGACATTGAAAGGGCAGATCCAACAGGCGCTTGTCCCCTTTTACGACAAACATATCTGCCTGTATCTGGATGACGAATGTTTTGGGAATCCGCCCAAGGCACCCAAGTTTTATAATGAAGCAAGTGGCTGTATGTGGAAAGACAATGCCTGGACGCCTGCAGAGGTGGAAAAAGGGGTAATCCTCCTTCCGGCGCAGGACAAACCAAAAGCAGCATAGCATCAACACACAGAAAGGAAACCAATATGAAAATTGAATTATATCCTAAGAATATGCTGGAAGCGTTATGGAAGAAAGATAAAAAATGGTTTTTGAACAGTGTCGGACCAATACCAAAATGTCTTCGCTGCGGAAACCCGCTGGACAGCCAGCTTTGTATCAATCCATTAAGCCGGCATGCCAGCATTCACGTCTGTCATCAGTGCGGGACCGATGAAGCTCTTCGGGATGTCAGGAATGCAGTGCTTCCGTTTTCATGCTGGCACGGGATGGAGGATGTGCGGTTAAAGGATTTACCTGAAAGAAAAAATCCAGTCCTTACTTCCGTTTGTGCTTTCCCTGATGTTTTCAGCAAAGAGAACGTTGCCTGCAAGATTGCCTATTCCCGTTCTGACTATGACGGGTACAGGTGGTGGACTACATGGAACCACTACCAGGAAGAACCAACACCTAAACATCTGGCTCAGGAAATTGACCAGTTCCAATCAGCGTTGTTTTGTATGAAAGAATTCCAGACGCTGGATACCATGGAGCGGCTTTGCATGCTGGCAGAGCCGACCGGCAGCCCCACGGAGTTCAATCTGTATTCAGAAACAAATCATTTATATATTTGGCTGCGGATGATTACCCGATTCCGGGATTATAACCTGTATGTAAATTATTGTAAAAAATAGCTGTTTTCAAGCAGCAGAAGTTTAAAAATATCCTTTATAGAAAAGCGCCGGACCATATGCTCCGACGCTTTTCTTTTTCATGCTGCTCTGCCATCATGGAACATTCTGGCTTTATTTTCACATTCTGAACCGGTCAATACACTTTAACAGGATAATACACAACTCCTGATACAGATCTTCATCAAATCTTCCATTGATGATCGCATACTTGACTAAAAGCGGCTTATACATTTCCAGTAAATCTATAACTGCCGGCTCCCTGCCGGCCTTTGCCTGTAGGAGCATTTCCTTAAAATTCATTTTGTCACCTCCATTTTTCTTTTGATTTTCTGTATGGTCCGATAATAAACAGCCGCTATGCCTTTATAACCCAATCCCATTTCCTGTGCCAGCATCTCAAAACTCTTTCCTTCCAAAGTCCTTTCAAGAAATATGTACCGTTCCCGCTCATTAAGCTCTTTCAACGCCTGAATAAGCATACTGTCTTCTATTTGCATGAGAATGGGTAACCCAAGAAGCATGTCCTGTTCTATGCTGCATTCCGGCATAAACGGGAAATCATCTGTCAGGCGCTCTATCTGCCGGCGTCTGTCCATTTGCTGTATATAATCGTTCCTGCGGCGTTGTACTGCAGTTGCCAGATATGCCGTAAACTGATTTTGTATAATCTCTGTTTCGCTTTTTCCATTATTTTTCTGCCACATGGCTTTTCCTCCTTAAATTCCAGACTTTTTGCTACAAAAATCTGGAATTGGAGGTGAACGACAGCGGATAATATACTTCCTGCAGAAAAAAAGATTTATCTGTATGGATGTTTTTAATACAATAGAAAAAGAACCATTATCCGATTTATTCTCCGGATAACTGTTCTTAAGATATAAACAGATACTTTCCTCTGAAAAGTAGCGTGTAAAACTACCATACAGGGTGTGGAACACCCTCAGAAAGTTTACAATTTTTTTAACGCAATCCCCCTGCCAATACCCGGCTTACGAAAATTCCCCACTATAGACCATGTACCTCTCCCATGGCCGCAAAAAGGCACCCAAACAAAACCCTGATGAACCATGTTTTTTTTGTTCACCAGATGTCTGGGTGCTTAGTAGTCTGATACTCTACTTTTTAGAGTGTCTATACCATTTTTACTTTTACAAGGTATGGTACTACACTACTTACAGGAGGTGACCACAATGTCTCTATCTATCAATGATGCCCAGGTTTTCGGTGCTGCCTTGAAGAAAGCCAGAAAGAAAAAGCATCTGACCCAGGCGCAGTGTGCGGAGTTGCTTGACCATTCGGTGTCTTTCCAAAAAGATTTAGAGCGCTGTTGCTGTTCTCCAAGCATTGAAAATTTCTACCATATCTGCAGAACGCTGGATATATCCGCGGATGACTGTATTTTCCAGGATCAACATGATAGGACTGGTTCTACATATCAGGAGCTTTTAAGGCTGCTCCCGCTCTGTGATGAAAAATCCTTATCCGTCCTGGTAGCTACGGCTTCTGCCCTGACAGGAACAAACTCCCCTGCCGCCCTTTCCGATATGGAAGGCAAACAGACGTAGTATGGCAAAAAAGAAAAGCCAGCAGGTCAGACTGGTATCTGTTCCGCTGGCTTTTCTATGTTATGTCCTATGAAAACTCTGTTTCCATACCTGTTGGTCGCTGTGCCTTAAGTTTCAGCTAAGTGGTACCGGTATTTATAATTTCCCTTTGTTGCCTGTTTTCAGGCTAACTTGACAGCTAATCATTTTAGAATCCATATTCCTTACAATGCCCAGGACAGTATTCTCACATTCTGGATCATTTTTCATTCTTTCAAAACATTCATCTGTGATTGCCAATGCCCTCCGACATAACCCTGTTATTCAAAGAAAATTCAGTTTTGCCGCAGCCGTTCTATGATGCTGACTTTAGCAATCTGCCGGTACAAAAGTGCCGGTATTGCCACGGTCAGAAGTATAAGAAACGGATAGATCACCAGCATGGGCCATATGACAAACCGATAGGTGAAGAACCAGATCCCGCTGGAAATTCCCTTTACAACTACCACAGAAAACAGAACACCGAGGACAGTCGATGTGATGATCGTTCCCACCGCATAATATAGTCCCTCAAAAGAAAGCATACTCTTTAACTGCCTGCCGGTCATACCAATGCTTTGCAGCATGGCAAACTCCTTTTTGCGGGTGATAACGCTTGTCAGAACGGAGTTGACAAAGTTTGCGATACCGATAATTCCGATAATGATGCTCAACGCCCCGCCGATGGTGATAATCAGGGAGGTCAGATCATCAAAGGAGCTGACATAGGTTGCTTTGGATTCAAAATCCATACCCGGCTCCACGCTGTCGATATAGCTATTCAAAAACTCCTCCATTTCAGCTTCTGTTCCCTCTTTCACATCAAAGGAGAAATTGACCAGATGGGGGTTATCGCACAGCGTCAGGAACATATCTGTCGGGAGGTAGAACCGGCTTTCGCCCGTGTTGCGGGTGGTGGCTGTGTTCTCGTTGGCCCGGACTTTTGCCAGGATGATAAAGTCATAGCTGTCCGTAATGGTGGTGGAAAGTTCCTCCGCTTTCAGATGGTTGATCCGCACCGTGTCACCCACACGGATATTCGGGTTATCTATGACGGTTCCATCATCATTGCAATCCACACTCAGCAGGATATACTTCCCTGATTTCAGCTTTTCCAGGTCGATCGTCCCCTCTATGGCCTCCATGTTATTCAGCAGAAAATCATCCGCACCATACAAACTTATATAGGGATTGCCTTTCTGATCCCTGTTATAGCTGAAAAAAGCATTGTGTTCTGTGGAAAACGGTTCTTCCAGCATCCAGGAGGAATAGAGCCTGCCGCCATCCTCAAAGCAGTGATTCTGTTTGACGGCCTCAATAAAACTCTCGGACAGGTCATTTTCGCTTTTTTCAACCTGGTACTGGAAGTAGTCTGCGTTAGAGATCACAAAGTCTGTATCCATAAATTTTGCGATATACTTGTCAATGTCAAACCCGCCGGACAGAGTGAACACTGTGTTGAACAGCACCAGGCTCAGTGTCATGGACACAATCACCAATACCGTGCGTTTGCGGTTCCGCCCCAGGTTCGCCAGGGCCATGAAGTGGAGCTTTGCGCCGTGGGTCGATCTCCTGTCTTTGGCCCCGCGCTTTCCAAACGCCGCTGTATCGTTTTCGGTGTAGCGGATCGCCTCGATTGCGGAAACGGTACCGGCGATCTTCGCAGGCTTGCGGACGCTGACAAAGACTGTAAAAAGGGCAAACGCGGTGGAGCCGATAAAAATCAGCGGATTTACTGTCACCTTAATACCGGCGTCCGCAGTATAACTCGTTCCGTTCATCAGGAAGGGAACCAGGGACCGGCCAATCAGGAAGCCTGCCAGCAGACCGATGGGAATCCCAGTCAGGGAAAGCCGAAGCGCCTGCCGATTAATCATCTGCCTGATTTGCCGCTTTGTTGTGCCCAGCGTTTTTAACTGTCCATAAGACTGAATATCCTGGATGATGGAGATTTGGAAAATATTGTAGATAATCAGGTATCCTGTTACGATAATCAGCAGGGTGCCAATAATGCCGGAGACCAGCATGGCAGGATTGTCCGTTAATGCGCCGCTCTGATAAGCCGGGCTGACGCGGGCAATCACATAATTGCCATCCTCCCTGCTGCCGCCCATCGTATCGCAGGTATAGCCGGTTTTGGAAAGAAGCTGATGGAGCCGGGCTTCTATATCCCCCCGCCCCCTGAACATCACATAGGCAGAGACAACACCGGAATAGTCATTATCCACAGGATAGGTATAGGTTAAAATATCCGAATGGGCCTCCACAAAGTTCTTCGACACAATCAGCCGCCCGATATTGCTCAGGCTGTCTGTTTCCCAAAAGCCGCAGAGAATAAAATCGGTGGTGTAGGTCTTTCCTTTTACTTCATAGGTCAGAGAAACGAGTTCCCCGATCCGCGCCGGTACGCCTAAGGCATTTAACGTCTTTGTGTCCGCGATGATCTCGTTTGGCCCTTCGGGCAGACGGCCTGTTGTGGGCGTGTAACGGGCAAATTCCAGCGCGGTATCATCCATATACCACAGGTCAGACCGCCAGCGCTCCAGGCCCGGATTTTTCAGCCGGTAGGAAATCGCTTTCGCATAGGCAATACGGTCGATCAGGGGACTTCCCGCCACATCCTCATAAACTTCATCGCTGATATAGTTTAATACCGCCTGCCCCTCGCCGCCTGCCTTGCGGATGTTCTGGTCGTGAACAGTGTCCATCAGGCCAGATCCAAGGGTAAAAATCGTGGTAAAGAGTATGGTTGTCAGAACGATTGCGATAACCGCAATGATATTTCTGCTTTTGTTTGACCTGAAATAGCGGCCTGACAGCTTTTTCATCACTGCGCCGTTGTTGTTGCCAAATAAAATGTCCTTCATCGTCAGCACCCCCTACTCAAAAATCCTGCCGTCCTCAATGCGGATAATGCGGTCGGCAAGCTGGGCGATCTCGTTGTTATGGGTGATCATCACCAGAGTTTGATGAAATTTGTTGCTGGTGACTTTCAAAAGCCCCAGCACATCGCTGCTCGTCCGGCTGTCCAGGTTGCCGGTGGGTTCATCTGCCAGAATGATAGCGGGCTTGGAAACGAGGGCGCGGGCGATGGCGACACGCTGCTGCTGTCCGCCGGACAGGTTGTTGGGCATATTATTCAGCTTGTTCTCCAGGGCCAGCAGGCGCACTACTTCGTCCATGAATTTTTTGTCCACGGTATCGCCGTCCAGCTCCACGGGCAGGACGATATTTTCATAGACATTCAGAACAGGGACAAGATTGTAATTCTGGAAGATAAAGCCGATGTTGCGTCTGCGGAAAAGGGTAAGCTGTTCGTCATTCAGTCTGGCCAGCTCCTTACCTTTCACTTTGACGCTGCCCAGGGTCGGTACATCCAGACCGCCCATCATGTTCAGCAGGGTTGATTTGCCGCTGCCGGATGTTCCAACGATAGCGACAAATTCCCCCTGTTCAATGGAGAGTGTCACGCCGTCCAGTGCCTTTGTGATGTTTGGCTCCGCGCCGTAGTGTTTTTTGAGGTCAGTTGTCTGCAAAATGCTCATAGTAAGCACCATCCTTTCTGTGATGCCGTCAGTCTAACAGCCAATTCTCACAGAAATGTCACAAGCCGCAAGTTTTTTCTTTTACCGCCGTGTGGCAGATGATTATTCGATATTCATTTCAGCACTGTACAACTTTTTATGCCTTTACAAACGGGATTTCCTCCTCACTTACTGCACGAAAGTCAAAATCAATCCCAGGGCAACAATACCAGCCATTAACAGACACCAAAATACACTGATAGCTGTTGACGCAATATTTACAAGGCTGCGGCTTTCATTGCTCCTGACGCATATAATTGAGAGAATCAAACCTGCCACAACGCAGGCAATATTGACACCCGCCCAGGCCGTGCTTACCCCTTCCGGCAGCGTGAGTTTAAGAAACACGGGGATGAAGGTTGCCAGCGGAAAGACGCTGATAACCAGCGAAACCTTGCTTAAAGTTTTCAGTTTTTTACATTCCATAATTATTTACCTCATTTCTTTTTTTCCAAATTTTATTACAGCAACCGCCAACACCAATACAAAGACCAATACTGCAACCGGCAGGAAAGGGAACAGTGAAAATGCCATTGTGTTGGATTCCACCGTAAAATCATGCAGCGAACAGGATACCAGATAGCCGCTGTAGCAATAAGGATATGCTATCCATAAAGGTGTATTTGCGACCAGCACTCCGGGAATGACAAGGAGCAGGTTCAGTCCCACAGAAAGCAGCGGCTTTTCAAACAGGACAGTGATCGCCCACATGGTCCCTACGCACGGCAGCATTGTCAAAAACAGCCCGGCGCACCATTTCACCAGATAGAGGACAGGCAGCGTTTCCGTCACACCCATTGTCCTTGTGGCAACTGTCCCGGCAACTACGAACACCGCAAGGAACACGGCCATCTCCATAAGCAGATAAAATGCCAGCACACAGAATTTTGCAATGGAAAGCGAATACCGGCTGACCGGCAGGGCAAGCATTTTTAAGATGCCGTTATTCCCTGTTTCCCGTCCTGCAATCATCACACAGACCACGATCATGGAAAACGGCAGCAGATAGTAGGCATAGACCAGTGCGCTCTGGATGAACATGGCAGGCCATGCGTTTGTATATTCCGGCGTAAAATAACGGCTCAGGTTTGCGACCCCGGAAGCAACCACCAACAGCGGGGCAATAAAAATCAACGGTACGATCTTTGATCGTTTCACTTTCATAAATTCAATTTTGAGAAGCTCCAAAAAACTCATTCTAACACGCCCTCCTTATTCATAGCGCAGGTTCTTTGCCATCCACAGCCCTGCGCCGAGGAAAAGCAATGTTTCAATAACAGCAGCTTTTGTCACCGTTATATCCGGCTGCGCGCTCATGGCAACTGCAGGCTTCAGCATTATGACAAATGGATGGGCTAACAGCAGACCGGAACCCGAATTGGCCAATGCCATGCCGCTTAAGAAACCGGCAACCCCGACGCCCAGCGGTACCCACATATTGATGGAACGGGATGAGACCAGGACCATAAATGACAGGACCGGCATTGACGTAAGGAACGAGTAGCCTGCAAATCTGACCAGCGTCCCCATTTCAAATGCCCCCTGCGGCAGGTCCGCCATACCGATCCACATAAGCGCCAGATTCTGCAAAATGACTGCCACCAGGAACATGGCTGATAAGATCAGGAACTTGCAAAGGTACATTCCCAAAACGCTTATGGGCAGCATATACATCTTTTTGACGGCGTTTCCCTTAAACTCCATATTGTAAACCATGCAGGCGGCAACTACAATGCCGAACATGTTCAAAACCATGATCATGCCGTAAAGCTGGGTCAGCAGGACGTCCATCGGCGGAAGCGGAAGCCCCAGCAGTGTATCTTTCCGCACTATGAAATTGAGAAAGGCATAGGCTGCGCCCAGAATACCGACAGCCAGCAGCACCGGGATAACGCCCGTCCGTTTTTCTTTCCGAAGTTCGACAGCCAGTGCATTCATAGTCTTGCCCTCTGCTTTCTGGCAGCGTTGTCCTGCTCCACCATGCCCAGGAACACATCCTCCAGATTGACATTTCCCGCCTGCCCTGCACTGTGCCGCAGCTCCTCCAGGCTTCCTTCAAACAGAAGATTCCCATGATTGAGGATGCCGATGTCATCCGCCATCAATTCAATCTCAGAGAGCATATGGGATGAGATCATTATGGTGCAGTCATAAAGGCCCGGAAGGGACTTTACCAGATTCCTGATTTCATGGATGCCGGAAGGGTCAAGGCCGTTTGTTGGTTCATCCAGGATCAGGACAGGCGGCCTGCCTAACAGCGCACCGGCAAGGCCGAGCCGCTGCTTCATGCCCAGCGAATACTTCTTTGCCAGACGGCCTCCAAATTCCTCCAGTCCGACCAGCTCCAGTGCGTCATCGACAGAATCCCCCGGCAGGCCCAAAATCCGGCGGATGATATCAAGGTTTTCCCGGCCGGTAAGGTTTGCATAAAAAGACGGCGATTCAATAAAGGAACCCACCCCTTTCAGTATGGCAATCCGGTCTTCCGGGAAATGCCTGCCGTCAATGGCAAAACTGCCTTTTGTCGGGGCTGTCAGCCCCAGCAGCATTTTCATGGTAGTTGATTTTCCCGCACCATTGGGGCCAAGGAAACCGTAAATACTGCCTTTCCGGATGTGAAGCGAAACATTGTTGACAGAAACAAAATTTTTATATTTTTTCGTCAACTGTTCAGTGGTAATAATGTATTCCATAGAAACATCTCCTTTCCATGTTTCTATGATACAACACCAACCTGACATTAACTTTCCCACAGCCTTACTTTTACCTTACTTTTTTGCAAAACACCTTTTAAAACAAAAAAATATGCTATAATTAAGGAATCACGGAGGTGACGATTATGGATAATACATTTTTACAAAATAAAAAACTCCTGCTTGTGGATGACGAGCCGGAGCTGCTGGAAATGGTTACGGCAATCCTGTCGGATGAAGGCTTTGGGAATATTGTGACTGCGGTTTCCGTAAAGGAAGGAATTTCGGCAGCCCAAAATGAGAAGCCCGACCTTGCCATTTTAGATGTCATGCTGCCAGATGGGGACGGTTTTTCCCTTATGCAGCAGATACGCACATTTTCAGATGTGCCTGTGATCTTTCTGACCGCAAAGGACGAGGCCGTAGACAGGCTGTCCGGGCTGGGGCTTGGGGCGGATGACTATATTGCAAAGCCATTCCTGCCACAGGAACTGCTGTTCCGCATCTATGCCGTTTTGCGCCGGTGCTATAAGGATGATACACCTTTTATAAACCTGGATGGCTGCACCATCGACTTTGGCCGGGCCGAGGTCCACAAAGCCGGCAAGACCATCCCGCTGACAGCAAAGGAACATATTTTTCTGGAAACACTCGCCCACAGTGAAGGCAGGATCGTGACCGTGGACACGTTATGCCAGGCCTTGTGGGGCGATAACCCCTTTGGCTATGAGAACAGCCTGAATGCCCATGTCCGGCGTATACGGGAAAAAATTGAAACTGATCCTTCAAAGCCTGTATCACTCATAACCGTTAAAGGACTTGGTTATAAATTAAATGTAAGGAAGTGAAGCCATGAAAGTATTCAGCAGATATATCTCAAAACACTTACTGTCTTTTATCGGGCTTATTCTGGCTCTCGTTATATTGAACATAGCTGCATTTGCTTTTACATTTTACAATGCAGTATCAAAAAACTTTGGAAGTATCTCTCCGCAGAATATGCTAAAGCAGGTGGCAGCGGCTTCATCTTCCAATGGCATAACGAATGAAGCGGAAAGAATGATAATAACCAACTCTTTATGGGCAATGTATCTGAATATGGAAGGCTCCTGCAATTGGACTGTTAATCTGCCAGAGGAAATTCCAACTGAATATTCGATTCAGGATATTGCAGTATTTTCCAAAGGATATTTAAAAGATTATCCCGTATTTGTATGGAGTGATGTGAATGGCTTATTAGTGATCGGTTATCCCAAAAACAGTTATATGAAAATTACCAGCAATTACTATCCTATTGATGCGGTTCGTAAAATCCCCCTCTTTTTTCTTGGCATCACTGTATTTGACCTGCTGGTTCTGTTCCTTGCCTATTCACATTCCAAAGCACAAATCAGCAAAAATACAGAACCGATTATTTCCTCGATTGCAACCTTGTCAGAAGGGAAAAGCATAAACCTTTCTATAAATGGCGAACTGTCAGAAATAGCTGTCAGTATAAATAAAGCATCCAATATCATCAGCCGTCAAAATACCGCACGGGCAAACTGGATCAGCGGTGTATCCCATGACATCCGTACTCCGTTATCCATGATTATGGGATATGCGGATAGAATTGTTAAAGACAAAGACGCCAGTAACCAGATTAAAGAACAAGCCGCCATTATATCCCGGCAAAGTATCAAAATAAAAGATTTAGTGCAGGATCTGAACCTTGTATCAAAACTTGAATATGAAATGCAGCCTTTGCAGAAAGAAAATATCCGACTTTCAAAACTGTTACGTTCCTTTGCTATAGACCTGTTAAATAGCGGTCTGCCGGATTTCTATTCTTTAGAGGTAACTATTTCTCCTGACTCTGAAAACAGCATGATAGAATGCGATACAAAACTGATTACACGAGCCGTCAATAACCTGGTTCAAAACAGCATTCACAGCAATCCCAAAGGCTGCACAATTATTTTGTCATTGCAGATAATAGAAAACAAACTTCTTTTAACCGTTGAGGATAATGGCATTGGCATTTCTGTTGAAAAGTTAGAAGAACTGAAAAACAAGCCACATTACATGGAGAGTACCGATGACCGCTTAGATCTCCGTCATGGCTTGGGACTTCTTTTAGTACGACAGATTATTGAAGCGCACCACGGAACAATAGAAATAGAAAGCAGGCCACACGAAGGATATAAAACAAACATATACTTCTCAGGCATATCAAAACCATGAGCAAATCATAAAACCGCATCATAGAAATGTGCATAACTGACTATTACGTCATAGATAACTCTGTTCACCGCATATGGAAAAGAAAAGTCGCTAATATAAAAGCCTTAGCCTGTGAATTTTCGCATCTGCAACGCCTTAAAAATCAAGCCTTTTCAAGCCCTATTGCCTAACATTCCATTCTGTTCTTTGGGAGAGGTCGGGGCGCGGGGGCTGGGTTGTAAAATCCTGTTCCCCGTTTTCGGCGGCGAAATGGCAACGGCAAAAATCCAGACGGTCAAGGGTTTAAGAGTGGAGATTTTTTCGCGCCCTGTGCGGAAAAATACTACTCGTCCCTTGACGGTCTGGATAGTCGGAACGGACGTAGAACGGGGATTGTTTTTCGTAATTTGATATGGTATAATTCTCCCCAATACAAACCGATAAATTTGAATTTAAAATATGCAAGGAGAAAATTATGGAGCTAATCATTCCCAAGAAAGCGGAAATTCCGGCTTTTGACCCCAAAGCAATCAAATTACAGCATATTTCATACTTCGACTATCCATACAATGAGTACGAAGGAGAAGAGATTACAGAGGCTGTCATCGCAGAGGTCTTGCGCAAAATCCCCTCTGGGCTGAATATCTACCTATCCCTCGTGCCTGACGGCGAAGATAGTTGGCTTGAGATAAACTGTGATGGCGAATGGTTGTCTATTTGGTATTGGTCTCAGGACGGAGAGGATAACTATTTCTTATATAACCCTTCTTTTGCCGATACTGCTGATCGAAGTAAAGAAGTGGATTTCGATGAGACCATACACACCCCGCTTAACAGCGGTGGGCAGACCCCCATTCCTAAACTGAATGCGATCACAGATATTGAAATAGGGGTGAAAGCAGTTGAGTATTTTATTCGGACAGGAGAATTTTATCCGGGAATTGACTGGTTGCATGAATTTTAACAATCTGAATTTTCTACACTAAGCCATAAAGGAGAAGCAGATGGCACATTACATAGTTTATTGGCCCCAAGATTGGGTGCAGGAACTGAAACAAGCAGGAGATATGGGGCCAATCAAGGTGGTGTTTGGCAGCATCCATTCCCGAATGCCCACTATTGTGTCTATTAAGGTCGGGGATGTAGTGTTTCCTGTTACCCTGATAAAAAAGAAGTTGTATGTCATGGCCAGACTGCCAGTGACCCACAGAGAGTGCGCTTTTGACTACTGTATGCGGGAATTGGGCCGTGAATACGGCGCACTAACTCCAGAGGGGATTGTTGTAAAGAAGACAGACACATTTTACTGGGCGAAGGGGCAAAGCTTTAATTGTGCAGAAGCTATCCCCGATGGAATGACGCTGATGATTGAGTCGGAGAAACCTCATACAAAACACCAGGAACCCTTTAATTGTTGTTCCGAATGGGCGGTCTGGGGGGAGGACGGAAGCAGTATCGAACCGCGACTCATGCCTGATGAGGCGATACCTCTTTTGCGCTTCGGTTATCCAAAGAGCAAGGAGAAACCTCTGCGTCTGGACAAAAACGGAAATGTGCTGTCCATGAGCCTTACCGCTACTCGGCGTATGTCAGAAGAAACCGCTAAAATTTTTGAAGAACTTTTCTAATACTGATTTATCGGGGGATTTCATCTTTTGGGTGAAATCCCCCTTGACAAATGTACTCTTGGTTCTGTATGGAGTTGCTTTCGCCGCCGTCCCTGTCCTCGTCCCCCACGGATAGGCGGGAGTAAAGGGCTGTGATTTTGCTGTAATCATTCATGTGCATATCCTCCTGCGTCAATATAGGCGTTGCTTACAGTTAAGATTATGCACCTCATCCTGCAAACAGAGTTACCAACAACTTCATAGGACAGCCGTGATCTTCAGAAACCCTCCGTATAAGTAACGCAGTTTTAAAATTTAGTCAAGCTTTAATTCATCAAAAATAGTGATAAGCCATTGGGTCATGCACTTATTTATCTCAAAAATAGATTGAACAAAAATTTTTAATAGAGTAAAGTTTACAAAAGAGCGCATGAAAAGCGAGGAATATAATTGTTTTTTGATTTATATTGTTTACAGGAGGTAAAGAAATGGAATGGTTGAAAAATCTAAGCAACGCCATAGACTACATAGAAGATAATCTTGATAAAGAAATATCTTATGAGGAAGCAGCCCGTATTGCGTGTTGTTCAACCTATTACTTTCAGCGTTTGTTTTCCTATGTGGCGGGTGTTTCTCTTTCAGAGTACATACGCAAGCGCAGAATGTCACAGGCTGCTTTTGAATTACAGCGGACAGACAAAAAGGTGTTAGATGTTGCCCTCAAATATGGCTATACCTCTCCAACATCTTTTAACAGAGCATTTCAAAGTGTTCATGGGATAACGCCTGCTGCTTCAAAAAGCAAAGGAACGACCTTAAATGCTTATCTGCCAATTAAATTTTCCGTAAAAGTCACAGGAGGAAATGCTATGCCTTATCGCATTGCAGAAACAGAAGCTATCAGAATTGTTGGTATCCGTACATCTCTGACCGAGGATATGGAAGAAAATCAGCGTATAGTCCCGGAATTTTGGAAAGGCACTCTTGAAAAAGAACAGTTTTCAGATATATGCCTGTTATCAAATGAAAATCCCAAAGGAATTTTAGGCATAAGTGTTTACCATGACCCGGACAACATTTTCTATTATATAGCCGCTGCCACAAGCAAAGAAACTCCCACAGGAATGTATCAGTATGAAATTCCTGCCACAACATGGGTAGTTTTTGAAAATGACGGGCATTTCAAGAAAAATGTGCAAGATGTTTTCAAGCGGTTTTATACGGAATGGCTTCCATTTTCCGGCTATGAATATGCCGGGCTGCCGGACATTGAAGTATACCCTGTTATCCATGAGAAACCGATTTACGGACATTCCGAAGTGTGGATAGCAATAAAAAAAGAAAAGGAGAAATAACTATGCAATATCAAATCGAGATACGAGAAATTGAGCCTATTCGTGTTGCTTACATGAAGTATAAAGGCATTGCTACCGAAGCAAACAGGGTATTTCCCAATGTTTTTAAGTCAATTCGCGGGAAAGTGAATGGTGCGCCGTTTTTTAGCTACTTATCCATGAACCCGGAAACAAAACAGGGAGAAATGGAATTGTGCGTACCCACCGCAGAAACCCCTGTCGGAAACGGCATTGAAGTAAAAGAAATGCCCCGCATAAAAGCGGTATGCGTTATTCATATTGGCTCTTATGAAACACTTCCCTTGGCGTATGCTGCCATTGATAAGTATGCAGCAGATAACGGGCTGATACTGACACCGCCATTTCGGGAAGTATTTATAAAGGCTCCCGGAATGTTTCTGAAAGGAAACCCGGACAAATATATCACAGAAATTCAGTTCCCAATTAAAGGGGAATAGATCATGTATGCTATTGAAACAGAAAATATTATAAAGCAGTATAAAAATGGCGTACAGGCACTTTCGGGCTTATCTCTTTCAGTTAAAGCCGGGGAAATTTTTTCACTATTAGGGGAGAATGGAGCGGGGAAATCCACCTTGATCCGCATATTGACAACTTATATACGTCCTACTTCCGGCAAAGTAACTATGCTGGGAAGAAACATTTATACAGACGCTGCGTGGGTACGTTCACAGATCGCTTGTGTTGCACAGCAAACATCAATCGACACCCATCTGTCATTAGAAGAAAATATGCTGTTCCAAAGCCGCTTATATAAAATTCCGAAAGCAGAAGCCAAAAAGAGAATGGAAAAACTCATTACAGATTTTGGATTGGAACGGTATCGTAAATACCCCGTATCATCTTATTCCGGGGGCGTAAAACGCCGCCTTGATATTGCCCTTAACATGATGTCAAATCCTAAAATCCTCTTTTTGGACGAGCCAACTGTTGGTATGGATATTCAATCCCGTATTTCTATGTGGGAAATGCTGAAACAAATCCGTAGTGATTTTGAAACCACTATTTTTCTCACAACACACTATCTTGAAGAAGCAGATAGTTTAAGTAATAACATCTGTATTATGAAAGACGGAAAAGCTGTAAAGCAGGGGACACCAACTGAATTACGCTCTTTACTTCGTGAAAACACGATACGGCTGCAATTCCATAATATTGAAGGTACAAAAGAATACATGGAGATATTAAAGAACTTTTTCCAGCAAGAAGAAATGATTGTGCATAATTCGGCAATCATCATTCATTCACCTAATGCGCAATCAGATATGGAGTGTGTAATATCGTTTTTGGCAGAACGCCACATTCCCTTTCAAGGAATAGAGATTGCACAGCCAGCTTTAGAAGATGTTTTTTTACGGCTGACAAGCACTGAACACAGTGCGAGCGAACAGGGGGAATGTATATGAGTGTATTCACAATTTTGTACCGAAATGTAAAATGGCGTTTTCATAACTCATTTACCATTGTAATTACAATTTTACAGCCTATCTTGTGGCTTGTGCTTTACAGTGCTGTTGCTAGGCAGACTATGAAAAATACAGGGATAGAAAACTATACTGCATTTATTCTTCCCGGCTTAGTGGTTTTAGTTAGTTTTTCTACCTGCAGCAGCAGCGGAATTATGAATTATATGATGAAATCGGACGGCAGCTTTTATCGTGTACTGATTGCACCTATTAAACGAAGTTCTATTGTTTTAGGACAGCTTCTTGAAGCGGTATTATGCACTTTCCTTGAAGTGGGAATAATGGGGTGTGTCAGTCTGCTTTTCCATGTTAGGCTTGCCGCTGGTATAACAGGAATTTTTCTGATTTTGATACTGGTGTTTCTGACAGCGTTTTTTATGGCGGGGCTTGCTTATGGAATAAGCCTGATTTTGCCAAACGAGGTAATGTATGAAACAGTAATGAACGCGATCGTACTGCCTGTATTTTTCCTTAGTACTGCATTATTCCCGGCAGACGGTATCAGTGGCATATTAAAGATTGCAATTAACATCAATCCGTTTACCCATGTGATTAACATATTGCGTGATCTGATACTTTACGGAACTGTCAACACAAATAGCACGGTATTTGTGTTCATGCTTTTTATACTTATGGGAAGCATCAGTTTTATTTGGGCTTTACATGGATTGAAAAAGGAATTGAGCTTATAATCTTCATAAAATATCTCCCTTTTCAGAAAAATGTTCCCAATGTATACAATCAATAAAATTAAATGATTATATACCAAGCTCAGCCACAGTCTTATAAGGTGCCCATACACTACACGCCAACAAATGGTCAAACAAGGGCTTCCTGCTATGCCGCCTGTTAAAGCGGTAGCAGAATTCGTCAAGGTAGCGTTGCAGATAAGTCCCGTCCAGGCCATGGTAGGCTCCTTCGATATTTGCCTTGATATTCGAAATCATTACATGGAGCCATTTTAACCGTCCGTCTCCGCTTTTGGGATCATATTTCTGCATATCGCAGCAGTAATCTCCGGAAAGCGCATTGTAAGACCTGAATGCATCGCTGTGGATCGTGCTTCCCGTACTGACATTGTTCTTTGCAAAGGCCAGTAAAGTGCTGCCCTTCGCATCAGGAACGGCCTGCATCTTCAGGAACTGGGGATGGCCGGCACTGTCCAGCTGGAGGGCAACGGCGACTTTTGTCTTGTTTTCGCTGCCCCTGCCGCGTTTGCCTGCCGCTTTCCCACCAAAAAAGGCCTCATCCATTTCGACAGAGCCGCCGAGACAGTACATGATTTCACGCTCGCCCATGGCACTGCGGATCTTGTGCAGAAGCGCCCAGGCAGTCTTTAAGGTGACGTCGATGTATTTGGCCAGAGCCATTTCAGAGATGCCGTCCTTGTTGGTGGCTGCAAAGTATAGGGCCAGGAACCATTTTGCCAGCGGCAGTTTCGTATTTGCCATGATTGTCCCGGCAGTGGCGGATGTCTGGTGGCGGCAGACGGGGCACTGGTACAGCGGGAGCCTGCGTCCGCTTATAACGGTGCAATGGCAGGATCCGCATTTGGGACACTTGAAACCGTTGGGCCATTTCAACTGATATAATGCCTGTTCACATGATTCATCAGTGCCGTACTTTGACTGGAACTCTATCAGGCTGTATGTGTTAGCTTTAGGATCAACATATCTGCTCATGGTAAGAAGCCTCGTTTCTTCATAATGTAGTCATCTTACCACTTATTAAGTCCCATAAAAGTTACTTAAAAGACTGGCTGAGCATTATATATAATCATTTAAAATTATGTATATTTTTACGTATGACTACAGAATTTATATCCTTTCAACAACACCCCAGATTGAAATTCAGCAAATATAAG
>CAMWTP010000047.1 GCA_947177165.1 uncultured Lachnospiraceae bacterium | reverse complement strand
CACGTTCTTCGACAGAAAACAACGCATTCTTTGCCTTATTATCCAAAACACTTACTGTTAACTCATCAAACATTCTGGATGCGCGCTTGATAATGTCAAGATGTCCGAGCGTCATAGGGTCAAAACTGCCCGGGTAAATTGCAGCATTCATAATATCCCGATTCCTCCCACTTTTATACGCGTTTCTGTATGAAAACGTGTTTATTTGTCTTGTACCGCTTCTCTTTCGTTATGGTGAATCCCAGAGACTCTGCATAATCAAAAGAAGTTTCGAGGGCTGATTCTACGACAATCAGTGTATCCTCATTAACGTATGGAGCATCCTGTAAGAGTTCCAATACCCTCTTGTCATAGTCCTGGTTGTACGGCGGATCAAGAAATATGAGATCGGCAGTATCCTTGATACTTCCCCTGAGCGCGGCAAAGACATCCTGCTTTAGTACGACAGCCTTGTCTGTCAGATGTGTGTGTTCAATATTCTCTGTGATACATGCAATTGCCTTGGGATTGTTTTCGATAAAATAAGCCTTTCTTGCCCCGCGGCTCAGCGCCTCGATCCCGATACCGCCGCTGCCCGAAAAAAGATCTACAAATACAGCGTCTGGCAGATATGGCATGAGCATATTGAAAAGCGTTTCCTTGATTCTGTCCGTTGTCGGGCGTGTATCTAAACCTTCCGGCGTTTTTAACAAAAGTCGCCGCGCAGTTCCTGCAATTACTCTCATATGAATCCTCCCGTCGTTTGTTTTTATCATTATACCCTAACTTTGGTTCCTTTGGTATCTCTTTTATTAACTTTTAATTTGTTGATTGGTATATTTTTGTCTTTGTATGGAATAGTATCCTCAGAACCAGGCTGGCAGTAATATACATTTTCGATAAAATCGTCAGTCCCCAGCCGCATCCCTCTTACGCCAACCGCAGTTTTTTTCAATTCTGAGATCTCATCCGTATCAAATCTCAGGAAATAGCCGTTTTTACTCTGCAGGATAATGTGTTGGTGTTCTGTCACAACCTCGATACTGAGCAGCTCGTCGTCTTCGCCAAGCTTGGTGGCGGCAACGGTGCGCTTCGTCACATCAAATTCCCCGCCGCTCACGATTTTGCACATTCCCTGCCGCGTGACAAACAGCAGCCGATACAAATTTAATTCTGACTGACTGGCAATGTTGACAATCACCTCTGTGCCGGAGTTGTAATTGCTGATATTGTCGACGGGCAGTCCCTTGTCCCGAAATTTTCCAAACGGAATATCGGCTGCCTTGATTGTGTGGAGCTGTCCTGTGTTTGTAAACAGGCAGATTCTTCCGGTATTGCGGCATTTAACGATATATTTGAATTCTGCGTGCGCTGCCTCCTTGTTTCTCTCGTAGGCAGCCATATCGATCGTCTTGCAGTAACCGAACCGGTCCATGAGGAACATGATATCCATCTCTTCAAGCTTTTTCTCCTCGTAGACAGCCTCCTCCGCATTTTCAATGCGCGTTCTGCGCTTGTGCGCGTATTCCTTTTTCAAGGCATCGAGTTCCTGTATAATTACCTGGGCCATGGAGTCCCGCCGGTCGAGAATATCTTCATATTTGTAAATATTGGCGTTGGTCTCTTTGTTTTCTGCCATGAGCGCTTCAATTTCCAGGCCGATCAGCTTGTATAAGCGCATGTCCAGAATCGCGTTTGCCTGGCGCTCTGTAAAGTTTAGCTGCTGTGCCATCAGGGCAGATTCCTTGGAGCGGAACCTGATTCCGTCTGTGACGCCGCTTGTCAGACAGTTTTTGACCATATTTCTGTCCTTGGAACCGCGAAGAATCTCAATAATAAGATCTATAATATTGCACGCCCGGATTAACCCCTCCTGAATCTCCCGTTTTTCCAGCTCCTTATTTAAGAGTGTGGTGTATTTTCGGGTGGCAATCTCGTACTGAAATGCCACATTTTGCGCGATGATACTCTTTAGTCCGAGTGTCTCAGGTCTTCCGGCTGCAATTGCGATCATATTGACGCCGAAGGTATCTTCGAGACGTGTCTTCTTATATAAAAGATTCTTAAAGTTTTCGACATCTGTATCCTTTTTCAGCTCTATGACAATGCGAATTCCCTCTTTTGAGGACTGATTGGATATATCGAGAATCTCCGGTGCTTTTTTCTGTTCATACAAAGCAGCGACATCCTGCAGGAATTTGCCGATATTTGCGCCGATCATTGTATAAGGAATCTCTGTGATCACCAGATTCAGCTTTCCGCCCTTTGTTTTCTCCACCTCGACCTTTCCACGCAGTTTGATTTTCCCGACACCAGTCTCATATATGGACAGCAGATCGTCTTTATTACAGACAATACCACCCGTCGGAAAGTCAGGCCCTTTTACATATTTCATGAGCTCGCGCGTGGTGATGTTCTCATTCAACATATACGCCTTGGTCGCGTCGATGACTTCCCCTAAATTATGCGGGGGAATACTTGTCACCATACCGACTGCGATACCCTCCGAACCGTTTACGAGCAAATTGGGAAAACGGCATGGCAGCACACTGGGTTCTTTCTCTGTCTCATCAAAATTAGGGACAAAATCCACGACATCCTTGTCAAGATCGGATAGGATGGCTTCCTGCGTAATTTTTTGCAGACGGGCCTCCGTATATCGCATGGCTGCGGCGCCGTCGCCCTCAATATTGCCGAAATTTCCATGTCCGTCAATCAATGGAATGCCTTTTTTAAAATCCTGTGTAAGCACCACCAGCGCTTCATAGATCGAGCTGTCACCGTGAGGATGGTATTTACCCATCGTGTCACCGACAATACGGGCGCTCTTACGATAGGGACGGTCGTAGCGTATCCCCAGTTCATGCATGTCATATAAAGTACGGCGCTGGACAGGTTTCAAGCCGTCCCTGACATCAGGCAGCGCCCTCGCGATGATAACGCTCATGGCGTAATCGATAAATGACCGCTGCATGGTCTCTGAGTATTCGGTTTTTATAATTCTCTCTTCCATTTGTTATCTGCTCCTTATATATCAAGTTCCGCCTCTGTCGCGTGCTCGTAGATAAAAGTCCTCCGGGGTGAAACATCAGTTCCCATCAGCAACTCCGTGATCTCGGATGCCATGCGCGCGTCCTCTATCTCGATCTGTTTTAAGATTCTGGTCTCAGGATTTAAGGTCGTCTCCCAGAGCTGATCCGCGTCCATCTCGCCAAGTCCCTTGTACCGCTGCAGGGTAAAGGCCCCCTTGTGTGTCCTGCGGTATTTTTCAAGCGCCTTTTCATCATAGAGATACTCCTCTTTTCCCTTTGCAGGCATCGCCTTGTACAGAGGAGGCATCGCGATGTAGATGTGCCCCTCATAGATCAGCTCCGGCATAAAACGGTAAAAAAGCGTGAGCAGCAGATTGCTGATATGCGCGCCGTCCACATCGGCATCCGCCATGATCACAATCTTGTCATACCGCAGCTTTGAGATGTCAAAATCGTTGCCATACCCTTCCGAGAAACCGCAGCCAAAGGCATTGATCATTGTCTTGATCTCGGCGTTTGCAAGTACCTTGTCGATGCTTGCCTTCTCGACGTTGAGGATCTTTCCCCTGATGGGCAGGATTGCCTGGTAATTTCTATTCCGCGCCGTCTTCGCACTGCCGCCGGCGGAATCCCCCTCGACGATAAAGATCTCACACTTGCTGTAATCCTTGGACTCACAGTTTGCAAGCTTTCCGTTTGAGTCAAAGGAAAACTTTTGCTTCGTGAGCATATTGGTCTTTGCCTTCTCCTCAGTCTTGCGAATCTTTGCTGCCTTCTCCGCGCAGGAGATCACGCTCTTTAACACCTCAACATTTCTGTCAAAATAGTGTGGAACCTCATCACCTGTGACTTTACTCACCGCCTTGGAGGCATCCTGATTGTCGAGCTTTGTCTTAGTCTGCCCCTCAAATCGAGGCGCCGGGTGTTTGATTGACACAACGGCTGTCATACCGTTTCGCACGTCTGCGCCTGTAAAGTTTACATCTTTTTCTTTTAATATGTTGAGCTCCCGCGCATAGTTGTTGATGATGGTCGTAAACATCGTCTTAAAGCCGGTCAGATGTGTACCGCCTTCCGCGTTGTAGATATTGTTGCAAAAACCAAGCACATTTTCATGAAATTCATTGACATACTGAAATGCGCACTCAACTGTGATATCCTCGCTGACTCCTGTAAAATAAATAATCTCATGCAGCGTCTCTTTATTTTTGTTCAGATCTTTGACATATCCAATAATTCCCTCTGGCTCAAAGTACGTGATCGTCTCTGGCTCCTCACCGCGCAGGTCTGAAAAAACGATCGTGAGCTTTGGGTTGAGATAAGCTGTCTCATGGAGTCTGCTCTTCACATCCTCGGCCTTGAACCGCGTCTTGTCAAAAATGGATGGATCTGGCGTAAAATTGATGGTAGTACCAGTCTCCTTCGTCTTTCCGATCACGGGAAGAAGCCCGTCGATCAGTTCGATGACAGGGTTTCCATACTCGTATTTATCCTGATGAATCAGTCCGTCACTCTTTACCGTCACTGTGAGCTGTGTGGAGAGCGCGTTGACAACGGAGGAACCTACACCGTGCAGGCCGCCGCTGGTCTTGTATGCATTGTTGTCAAATTTGCCGCCCGCGTGAAGTGTGGTAAAGACAACCCGCTCCGCGCTGACACCTTTCTGGTGCATCCCGACAGGAATCCCCCGGCCGTTGTCAGATATGGTGGCTGAGCCGTCCTTCTCAAGCGTGACGCGTATCTCACTGCACACCCCTGCGAGATGCTCGTCCACAGAGTTATCGACGATCTCATATATCAAGTGATTCAGCCCTTTTGTAGACACACTTCCTATGTACATGCCAGGTCTCTTCCTGACAGCTTCCAGTCCCTCCAGAACTGTAATGCTGGAGGCATCATATACATTTTTATCCGTTTTTGCCATTGAGCAACCATACCTTTCTATATATTTATATCATGATATCAAAAATTTCGACTTTTAGAGTATACCACATTTTTTCAACAATGCAAACACTTTTGCATAATATTTCGAATATATGTTTATTATCATAAAATTAAAAAGGCACTTTCCCGTAAAAGATAAGGGAAAGCACCCGTTTCATCGGCGATATTATTTTACCGTATTCGACAGGGAACTCAGCAGAATCCACAAGGGTTTCGATAATGGAATTCTATTTTTCGTCTTGAAGCTGGGCACAAAAGCGGATATGTTATACGTATCATGCACGGCTGCATTCAAACTTTTTCCTTTGAAATCCCACAGCATTGCATCGTTATAAAATGCTCTGGAGACTTTCCGAGCCGCTGTAAAATTAGATTTAAAGAAAGTCGGTCAGGTATTGTGCTCCATAGATTCACTGAGATTAGGATACACAATATCGGCATTTTGGGCAAATAAGAACGTATTTTTGCCCATTTCTATTTGTGCTTTTTTAATAAAATAAAAATTTCCCTGCACAATTTTCAGTACAACCATTGCAAATGAAAAAAATATGTATACAATAGTAATTAGAACATATGCGAGCCCTCTGAACATCAAGATGTAAACGCTTTCATAAGCGGGCTGCAAAATCACAAAAATTTACAAGGAAAAGGAAGGATTTTAACTATGTATGGATTTGGTACAATGATCGCTCAACTAAAAAAGAACCCGAAGACTATCGTTTTCACTGAAGGAACAGATCCTCGTATCCTCGAAGCTGCTTCCCGTCTTCTGGCAAGTAGTTTCCTGCACCCGATTCTCGTCGGCAATGAGGAGGAGGTATTAAATGCTGCGGAGGAAGCCGGATACAATATCCGTGGTGCACAGATCATAGACAGCAACAACTATGATCGCTTCGACGAGATGGTGGAGCGTTTCTGTGAGCTCCGCAAGAGCAAAGGCATGACACCGGAAGACGCGAGAAAGATCCTGTCCCAGCCGAATTATTTCGGAACAATGCTTGTGGAGATGGGGGTTGCGGACTCTCTGCTCGGCGGTGCAACATACTCTACTGCTGATACAGTGCGCCCTGCACTTCAGATCATCAAGACAAAGCCAGGCAACAGCATCGTATCTTCCTGCTTTATCCTTGTTCGTCCTGGTGCTACTGGTGAGAATGAGGTTCTTGCGATGAGCGACTGCGCGATCAACATCAATCCTACGGAGGATGAACTTGTTGAGATCTGTGGTGAGACGATCGAGTGTGCAAAGATTTTCGGTGTTGATCCGAAGGTTGCATTCCTGAGCTACTCTACTCTCGGCTCCGGCAAGGGACCTGACGTGGAAAAGATGAGAAATGCTGCGGTGAAGGCAAAGGCCAAATTCCCCAACACTCCGATTGAGGGCGAATTGCAGTTCGACGCTGCCGTATCTCCGCGAGTAGCACGTACAAAATGTCCTAAATCTGAGGTTGCCGGACATGCCAACACCTTTATCTTCCCTGATCTCAGCTCTGGAAATATGGGTTATAAGATTGCTCAGAGAATGGGTAATTTCGAGGCCTATGGACCGATCCTTCTCGGCCTGAATGCTCCGGTAAATGACCTTTCTCGCGGATGCAACGCGATCGAGGTATATTCTATGGCGATCATTACAGCTGCATTAGTATAAAAATAAGGGAGCAGTTCTGCTCCCTTATTTTTATATCTGTTTTTAGCAGATATAAAAGAATCTATTTATCTATCTTAGCTTCTTGCAGCATGTCACCGCCAATGAACCCGGGCCAATATGGCAGGAGACACTCAGTGACAGCGGATCAACCGCGACGATAGGATAATCCGGAAACTCTGCCTGAATTTCCTCTTTGAAAACATTCACAGCCTCCTCGTTCTGCGTGTGGGCGAGAGCCAGATAAATCTGATTGTCCGGCGTAAGACCGCCAAAACGTTTCTCGATATCGCTCTTGATTGCGTTGATCATGATAGATTTTGCCTGCGTGACTGTCCTCGCTTTCGCAAAGGCATCAAGCTTCTCACCCTGTATCTGTAGGACTGGTTTTAACCGCAGCAAAGTGCCAAGCGCCGCCGCCGCAGGTGTGATGCGTCCGCCCTTTTTCAGATAATACAGCGTGTCGATCATGATATAGATGCTGGAATTGAACTTATCCTCCTCCAGAATATCCTTGATCTCACTGCCGCTCTTCCCTTCCCTGGCAAGTGCAATGGCATCAAAAGCCGACTGTTTCTGTGTGACAGAGATTCTCTGGTTGTTTACGACGTGTACTTTGCCGTCATAATCCTGTGCCAGCATGATCGCTGTCTGGCAGGAACCGCTCAATCCGCTGGACATTGGAATATGGACAATCTCATCATTTTTCTTCAAAAGCTCATCCCAAAGCTGTGTGATGGATTCCGGCGACGGCTGTGAAGTCGAAATGTCCGCATTCTGGGCAAGCTTCTGATAAAACTCCTCCTGACTGAGTGTGATTTCCTCATAAAAGGTTTCCCCATCGATCATAAAAGGCATCGGCAGTACATGTATGCCAAGCTCCTTTGCCTGACTCTGTGTGATACCGCTGTTACTGTCTGTAACAATTGCAATTTTTGACATAACATCCTCTCTCCCTGTATTATAAAAATTATTGCACACAAAACCAAGGATTGCACATCTGTAGAAACCGCTCAGCAGGATGCAAGATTTTGAATGCACATATAGATATATAGTAATCATTTTACTGTCAGATATTGATAAAGTCAACATTGGAGGCAACATTCTCCTCATAATGTCTCCAGAATGCATAATACGGATCATTTTCATCTGCAGACATTCCATCGCGGATATAAGCATCATACAACTTTGCCGCGCAGCTCTGCGCTTCCTGCAGGATTGCGGCATCCTGATAAATGTCACCCAGCTGGAACTGAAACTGGCCGCTCTGCCTGATACCAAATAGATCACCGGGGCCGCGCAGCCGCATATCCTCCGATGAGATGAAAAAGCCATCGTTGGACTTATTCAGCACCTGCAGCCTCTCCATCGTATCGTTCTGACTGGACGTCGTGATAAAGATACAGTAGGACTGGTCTTTGCCGCGTCCTACGCGTCCCCTCAGCTGATGGAGCTGCGCCAGTCCAAAGCGCTCTGCGTTTTCCACCAGCATCACGGTGGCGTTTGGCACATTGATGCCGACCTCGATCACTGTGGTGGACACCAGGACATCAATATGATGGGCGGCGTACTCTTCCATGACATAATTCTTCGCCTTCGGATTCATCTGCCCGTGAAGGTACTCCACGCGCACTGTATCCGGCAATGCCTTTTTGAGCTTTTCTGTATATTCGATGACATTTTCAAGGACAGGCTGATCTCCCATGATTTCCTCATTCGCCTCCACCATGGGACAGATGACATAAGCTTGTCTGCCATTTGCCACTTCTTTTGCAATAAACTCATACGCTTTCCGGCGGTAATCAGTATTGACCACACAGTTTTTGATGGGAAGTCTGTTCGCCGGAAGCTCATCCATCACAGAGATATCCAGATCTCCATATAAAATAAGAGCGAGTGTCCTGGGAATCGGCGTGGCGCTCATGACAAGAATGTGCGGTTGTATTCCCTTCTGCGCAAATGTCTCGCGCTGCCTGACACCGAAACGATGCTGTTCATCAGTAATGACCAGACGCAGGTCATAAAAATCAACATCATCCTGCAGTAATGCCTGTGTTCCGATAACAACATTGCAGGTGCCAAGAACAATGCTCTCCTTCGCCCTGCGCTTCTCCTTTGCCGTCAAAGAGCCTGTCAGCAAAACTGGTTTAAAGGGCAGCTCATACGCATCAATCAAATGCAGGACCGACTCGTAGTGCTGTTTGGCAAGCACCTCTGTAGGTGCCATAAACGCTGCCTGATGATGGTTCATCACACACATAAACATCGCGAGGATCGCAACGATTGTCTTGCCGGAACCGACATCCCCCTGAATCAGCCGGTTCATAAGATGCGTCGAACACAGATCACTCTCGATCTGTGTCCATACCTTTTTCTGTGCATTCGTGAGCGTATACGGCAGCCTGCCGATAAAATCCTGGCAGGCGTCAATCCGCATCATCGGAGCATCATTGATCTCCTGTGCAGCCATATCCTTTAAGAACATGACAGATACGATAAAAAGCAGAAATTCTTCAAACACTATCCGCTTTCTGGAAGCAAGCATCATCTCACGGTTTTCCGGGAAATGAATTCCCAACAGAGCAGTCTTTAAGCCGGGAAGTCCGTACTCCATACGCATAGACTCAGGTATGTAATCCCCGCGAATATCCAAAACATCGATTGCCATGCGGACTGCTTTGGTGATGGCTGCGATCGTGAGCCCCTTAGTCGTCGGATATATCGGAGAAAGCCTGTTTACATTCTGCGCAAACTCGTGCGGGTCGACGATCCTGGGCTGATCGATGGTCATACGGTTGTTTTTTAACATCACGCGTCCGCGGAAGATATACTGTTTTCCCGGCTGTATGCTATTTTTGATATAAGGCATATTAAAATATGTGATATCACAGGCACCGCTGTCATCTTTGACGCGTACAGTGGTAATCGTCATATTTTTCCTTATATGTACCGTCTGGGGAGCGCTGATGACCATGGCGCGTATCGCATGCACCTGATTTGCCCTCAGTTCCCCAATCTTGACAAGATCACGCCATTCCTCATAGTCCCTGGGATAATGGCGGATCAGATCATTGATCGTAAAAATATTTAATTTGTGATACAGAGCTGCGGTCTTCTCCCCAATGCCTTTCAACGATGTAATCGGATCATTTAACTGCATATCAATCTCCTCATGCGAAATTTCAGAATCTAAAGTTTGCGAACTTTACAGACTTGAAAATTCTCTCCGCATTGTCTACTCTGCCGAAATAATATAGGAGTAGATGGGCTGTCCGCCGAACTGAAGTTCTACATCGCAGTTGCCAAACTCTGCCTGAACCATGTCCGCTAACTTCTGCGCCTGCTCCTCCTTGATGATATCGCCATAATAAATACTGATCAGTTCGTACTCGTCTGACATCATCTCTTTTACCATATGGAAAGCAACATCATGCAGATCCGTTCCCACAGCTAAAATGCCTTTGTCTCCGATTCCCATAAAATCGCCCTGGTGGATTTCTTTGTTGTCGATCATGGTATCCCTCACAGCATATGTCACCTGTCCGGTTGCCACATGCTGTACCTCCTCCGTCATGACAGCCTCATTTTCCCCGATCGAGATATCCGGAACATAGTTGATAATGGCTGTGATGCCCTGCGGAACTGTTTTCGTCGGAATCACGATAATATTTTTATCCGTCGTCAGCTGCTTTGCCTGATTTGCCGCGAGGATAATGTTTTTATTATTCGGAAAGATAAATATATTATCCGCATTGATTTTCTCGATGGCATTGAGCATGTCTTCGGTGCTCGGATTCATTGTCTGTCCGCCCTCGATGATATAGTCGACACCGAGTGAGCGGAAAATCTCGTTCATTCCCTCACCGATAGAGACGGCAATAAATCCAGTATCCTTATGCTCAGCAGAAATCACTTCACTATTGCCGGAACCGGGTTCTGACCGGTCTGGAATTTCCGGACTCTGCATCTGCTTCTCCATCATGTCAGATACCTTTTCGTCGCGTTCAAGGCGCATATTCTCGATAATAATTGTAGTGAGTGAACCGTACCGCAATGCCTTCTGCATTGCAAGCCCCGGATCATTTGTGTGCACATGAACCTTGACGATCTCATCATCCGCCACAACGACAATCGAATCGCCGATGGATGAGAGATAATCCTTAAAGTCCATCTCCTGCTTGATATTAAAAGGCTTATTGAGCATAATCAGGAATTGAGTACAATAGCAGAACTTGATCTCGGCATTGGCCTGTGCCTCAATATTGGAAGGCATTGCATCTGTCTTTGGAGCGGACTTGACGGAAATGTCGAGAGAAAGATCAACTTCCTTGCCAAGAAAGGCATCAAAAGCACCCCTGAGCACTTCCACAAGTCCCTGTCCGCCGGAATCGACTACACCAGCCTGCTTCAGCACTGGAAGCATTTCCGGTGTCTGTGCAAGGACTGCATCCGCCTCCTTGATAACTTCGCTGATGAATACTTCCAGATCCTTCTCTCCTGCCATGGCAAGATCATTTGCCCGCTTTGCAGCGCCTTTTGCGACGGTTAGAATCGTACCCTCCTTTGGCTTCATGACAGCTTTGTACGCTGTCTCTACTGCCTTATCGCAGGCAGATGCAAGAATCGCGGTATTGATCTCATCGTATTCCTTGATGACCTTTGTAAATCCTCTGAAAAGCTGTGACAATATAACGCCGGAGTTCCCGCGCGCACCTCTCAAAGAGCCGGAAGAGATTGCCTTTGCAAGAGAGACCATGTCCGGCTCTGCTATAGCAGCCACCTCCCTGGCGGCAGACATAATTGTCATAGACATATTTGTGCCGGTATCTCCATCCGGAACTGGAAAAACGTTCAGCTCGTTGATCCACTCTTTTTTATGCTCTAAATTTTTTGCTCCAGCGAGAAACATCTTTGAAAGCATTTTTGCATCGATTACATTTAATCCCACTTCAGAAATCCTCCTTAATCAATCACTCGAACGCCTTCAACAAAGATGTTGATTTTTTCAATTTCGAGACCGGTGAAATTTTCGACTTTGTATTTTACATTGTTAATCAGGTTGTCGCATACCGTGATAATACTTACGCCGTATGCCACAATAACGTGAAAATCAAGAATTAATTTATTATTAACAATATTGACCGAGATTCCATGCGTGATGCTTTCCTTCATCAGAAGCTTCACCAATCCGTCCTTCACATTTACTGAGGCCATGCCGACGATACCAAAACACTCGACTGCGACACTTCCTGCATACTGGGCAATAACCTCAGGATCAATATAGATATTACCCATATGGGTATTCATAGATCCTTTCATAGAAATCCTCCTTTTATTTTTTATAAAATAAAAAAACATTAATGATATTATAACCGTTTTTTGGAAAAAAGGAAACATATATTTTAATAGAATTTCCAACATTTATAAAAAGTTATAATTTTTATGAAAAAAAACTTGCCAAATGTTGTTTTTTCTGATAAGATACTACTGTTATGAGTCGAATGACTTAGTTTAGTCGAGGAGGTGCTAACGATGGCAAAGTGTGATATTTGTGGCAAAGGCGTTCATTTCGGTAATAACGTAAGCCATTCTCATAGAAGATCCAACGCAATTTGGAATTCCAATGTAAAAAGTGTAAAATGCAAAGTGAACGGAGCTGCTAAGAGAATGCATGTATGCACAAGATGTCTGCGTTCCGGATCTGTTGAGCGCGCATAATTGAGAAAGCATATTGGAACAGAAATAATAAAAAAAGAGGCCGTGAGCTTCTTTTTTTATGTATACGGGCACCCTAAGGAAGTATGTCAGCATATAAGCCGGTACTATCTAACTTCCATAGTACCGGCTTTTTAGATTCTCGTATTCTGTCTGAATCAGCAGCAATGTTTTGGTATCACCGCATTTATTGTCTGGATGGAATATTTTTAACAGTTCCTTGTAGCGTTTCCGCAATGCCATATCATTATCGACACCCCTGAAGAAGCTTGTACTGTCATAAACACCTGATTCGTATTGCTGATGCATCGGCTTTGGACCAGACATCTTCTGACGCCTGTATTTGCTTCTCTCGTGTTCAAAATTCAAGCGTTCACACTCTAACGCCTTTCTGTCAAGCGCAAGCTGTTGATAAGCGTCCTCAATAATTTTTTGCTTTTTGGCAATAAATATCTCATTGTCATCGAAACGCTTTTTGATCATCTTTTCCCGCACTTCGAGTGCATTTTTCTCCCGCTCCAGTTTTCGCTTTAAATCCTGCAACTCGCGGCTAAGCTCCTGCAGCTCGTCCCTCTTTGCCTGAATTCTGACCTGCTCCTGAAACATCCAGGTTTTCATCTTTTTGATGTCATCCGGTGCTTCAGCCTTCATGAGCTCCTCATCAAAATCCAACATATTGATCTACTCCCTTTTTATTTGCAGTCAAACAGATAATACCCTGAAATAATAAAAATTGCAATAAGTATCAACCCGATCCATGTATTGCCGATTACCAGCATAAAGAGCATGCCGATTGCAATCCAAAACAAGGTATAACCTATCAGTTTACACATAAACATACACCCCGGCACATCTTTATTTATTATATGCGTGGTGTATTTTATTTATTTCCCTATTTGTCGTCCGGAAATGCCGTGCTGATCGCCTCATCATCGCTTGGCATATCTTCATTTCTGGAGGTAAACCGATCAATCAGGTCAGGCACCATATCGATAATCTTATTGACGGTATCCTGGTTCTTGATATTGACAAGCCTTACCTGTCCGTTCTTGATGACAAGCACTGCGCTGGGAGACATTTTTCCAGTCATGCCGCCTGCGCCGCCGCTTTTTTTCTCCTGGGAAGATGCGCCTGCACCGACGCCAAAAGTCACGTCCACTAAAGGAATGATTGTCGTGTCCCCCGCCTGCGTCGGTTCGCCAACCACTGTCTTGGATGAGAGAAAACTTTCCATCCCCTGCATCATGGAATTTACTACTTCATTAAAACTGTTATCAGACATTCTATACCTCCAAATCAATTTTCACTGCGTTTTAACTGTTTGATCAAGTGCTTGATATCTTTGTCAAAAAAAAGAATACATGCAGCACGCACAAATACAAATACACTGACAAATCCCTGAAAGGAAAATTCACCTTCTATGACAGACTGCTCGAACTCAGGCTGTATATCGATACTGCCCTGATGCAGAGGATAAAACATTCCCCACACAGCGAGGACTTCACCCATCACTGCCGGATCGTCAAAACCAAGATGAAGGTTTATCCGATACTTTCGCGGAGACAATTTTCTCAGGACACGCGTTAACTGCTTCTGGCAAGACGCGAATGCCCGCTTTGTACTGTCAAGCTGTAATACTTCAAGGTAATATTTTATGTTATCTTTTATCTTAACTATTGTATCACAAACTTTATGGATTGTGAACTTTATATTTTTGAAAAAATTTACGAAATTAATTAAAAAAATCTTAATTTTTTGAATAATTCCAGTTTTTTTATCACTGCCATCGCGCAGCTTACTCTGGAAATCATCTCTGGCATTTTTTTCCTTTTCTGAATCTATATGTTCATAGAATTCATCGCCGTTATTTTTTTCCAAAGGAATACTTTCCAAAAGCGTATCTTCTGAAACAGTATCCTCTGACGATGCAGCCTGGATTTCACCGGGACTCTCTGGTTTAGTTTTCGTTGATTTTCCTTTTTTATTCTTAATTTTTTTATTGTCTGTCTTAAGATTGTCATAGATTGTGATGCCGCAGACCTTCAGGTAAATATGAAGCGCCTGCTCATTCTGATACTCTCCCCTCACAGATATCATGTGCAGGAGCCATGACGCGCGCACTTTCACCGCAAACAACCGGTTCTGATAATCACCCGTGCCAATGTATCGGACCGGAACAAACAAAATCAACAACAATATAAATAAAACGAGTCCAAGAATAACCAGAATCACAATTCCGATAATCTTCAAAATAGTGAATAGTATTGATACCATACGTTCCCCTTAATCATGAAACAATTTATTTTGTGAAATAAGCTTTTACGTCATACGCTCCCGTTTCACGCAAAACATCCTGTATGATGTCTATGACCAGATCGACAGCTCCGCCGTACCCTGTAGCAATGCCAACAATATACGGAGCATTCTGCTTTTTCTTGTAGTATTTTTGCCGGAGCATCCCGCTGTGATAGATCTCAAGCAAATCACTGTTTTTCGCGAGGGCGATAATATATATTGTGGGCTGCGGCCTGCCAGTCCGCAGTTTCCATTTGATTGTACCGCATTTCTTATCCAGAGACGGACTAATATATAATTTTCTGCTAAAACGCATCTTTATCACTGCTCTCCAATAGGTTTCTATAATCAATGACTATTCTAACATAAGATTCTATATTTTTCAAACCAAAAAGAAGGCCCGGACGACCTTCTTTTAAAAGTCTTAACGTGGTTTTATCCATTGTTTGTTTTTCCGGAGATCCAGATATTCCTGATATGCCTGCTCCAAAATCTGCTTTTCGTTTGAAAATTTGAGCAGATGATATGCCTCATGGTACTTGTAATATCCCGAATCAACAAAAAATTCTTCGCGCTGTGGCTTGCTGTAATAATTATCCGCCATCATCAGATACCAATGGACTTCTTTTTCTACGATATCCTGAGGCACATTGAAGGTGTATTCACTTTTTCCGATATATCGCATGACCGTGGCCTTCACGCCCGATTCCTCAAACACCTCGCGCAGAGCAGTTTCCACATGTTTTTCGCCAGTTTCTACGGTGCCCTTTGGCAGAACCCACCCCTCATATCTGTTCTTAAAATTTTTGTATAAAAGTAAAATTTTCCCTCTGAAAATGACTACGCCACCACAGCTAGTAGCTTGAATCATGCTGTTTCCTCCTGTATGGTGCGTATATTTTTATTTCATACTATCCATAATGCTTATAATCTGATTTGTCTCATAGGGTTTTGTCACAAAATCTGCAGCGCCTAGCTTGATCGCGTCGAGCATCTTATTTTTCTGGCCGGATGCTGTCACCATGATTACCTTGGCCTCTTCGTTGTACTCTTTAATCTTAACAAGGGCTTCAATGCCATCCATCACAGGCATCGTAATATCAAGTGTCACAAAATCAGGTTCAAGCTCACAGTATTTGTCATACCCTTCCTGACCGTTCTCTGCCTCTGCAACAACCTCATAACCATTCTCGACGAGAATATGGCGAAGCATATATCTCGAAGTCTTGGAATCATCAACTATCAAAACAGTACTCATATTTTAATCTCCTTATTCTCTTCTTATATTTTGAAAAGCATATTTATTCATATACCTCTAAAACTGCCCTGAAACTGTAACCATTGGCGTGAATAGGAATAACATACAATTTCTCGTTACTGATGAACGGCCCGTCCATTGAATATTCCGGCGAATTCATATCAATTGAGATATCGTCATAACTTAAATTGGTGGCGAACAGACCATTTACACAGTTGATAAATTCTCCGACATTGTCCAGAGCGTCTTCATCAACAGCATCGTAAGCATTTTCCGTAAAATAATTGGCGATGGCGAGCAGGTCATTGCCCGGTGCACTTATGTATATTTTCATATGCATATCCCCGACAATCATCTGACATGCATATTTGTCCAGCTGCAGGGAACGGGCGGTATATGCCTTGTCCAGGTATGTGTCGCTGTCAATCAGCCTGCGTATCGTCCGGACAAGCGTAAGTGTATATTCCTTGAGCCTTTCTGACTTCAGCGGGACAAAAATATAGATACACGCTTCAAGATCATCATGAATCAGAGAACTGATCTGGGCATCACTGTACCCGCCAAGCTGCTGAAACTCGTTCAGAAAAGGATTGATCTGTTCCAGACTAAATGTCCCCCTGTCCAAGAGACTCTGCACAAATTTCATGAAAGTGTTTGTCTGATAAGTCAATATCTCGTCCAGTTTTTCATCACTGAGAAAACCAGCCTCAATCGCTGCTTCGCCAAAGTGCTCTTTGTCTTTATCAATCTGTTCTAAAAGCTCCTGCGCAGCTGCCGATGTAAGAACTTTATTGATAACTGCTATCGTCTCCACCGCAGCCTTAAAATCTTTCTGAACAGGAAGTAAATCATCAAGCTGGCTTTGCGACAATATTTGTTTTTCTACCAGATAATTTCCAAATAAGCGGTTAATCATTTTTCGGCTCCCTTCTTGCTATTAAAATTGTATCTATTATTAATATACACCCATTCGCAAAAAATTACAAAGTATTCTTCATGATTTTGCGATTTTTTATACAAAAAGCATTAATTCGTACTGTAATACTGGTCTAATATTCTTCTGGCCATCGGAACAGCAAACTCGCCGCCGCTCCCTGCGCCCTCCAGGATGACTGTTATCTGCAGCGGCATTTCCGTGTCATAGGTGTAACCTGTAAACCACGCGTGAGAATCAGAGGCGGAGTTATATTCTGCGGAGCCGGTCTTGCCTGCCGCGCTGTATCCATCACTGATCAGACGGGTGCCCGTGCCCTCCTGTATCACGGCCGCCATCACTTCCTGCAAGGCAGCAGTCTCCTGCTCTGTAATCAGCTGACCCAGAGAAGTCGGCGTATATCTTTTGATCACATCGCCCTCCGCGGTCTCAATGTGGTCAATCATATATGGAGCCATCATCTCGCCGTCATTTGCGATCATGGCTGTAATCATAGCAATCTGAATCGGCGTCATCTGAGTCGTTCCCTGCCCGATCACAGTCTGGATCATGGCACTGTCATTGTCGGAAATCTCGTCAGAGATCCGGCTGATATTGACAGGGAAATCAACAGGAAGCTCTCTGTCAAAATACAGACTGTCCAGTGTCTGTATGAATCTGTCCCTGTTAAGCGTAAGTCCGATGTTGGCAAAGGACGAATTGCAGGATTTTGCAAAGGACTTTGTAAAATCAACGCTCCCGTGATTTGTGCCGTGAAAACAGTTGATCGTATTGGCACCGTTCGTAAACTTTCCAGTGCATTGAAAGTGATAATTATTGTAACTTTCCGTGTTTTCCCGGATATATTCCAGTGCTGTAAGAATCTTGAACGTTGATCCCGGCGGATACAATCCCTGCGTAGTCCTGTTGAGCAGGACAGAACTCGTTGTATCAGCCAGAATCGTCTCCCAGATATCGCTGATCGCATTGGGATCAAAATCCGGTTTCGATACCATTGCGAGAATTCGCCCCGATGTTGGATCTGTCACAATCACAGCCCCACTGTACAAGCCCATGGCATTATACACTATTTTCTGCAGTCTGGTATCAAATGTGGTGACAACCGTGTTTCCCATGTGTTTCTCGTCCGCCAAATCATTCTGCAGCTTACTTCCCAGAGAAATATTAGAGGAGACAAGGAACATATTTGCGATCTGTTCCACTCCCATTCTTCCGTGAGAAGCATAACCGACTGCATGTGAGAAGACCTCGCCAAAAGGATAGTATCGCTCATCGGTATTTTCCAGTGTGGTGGCCAGCACCTGTCCATCCGCGGAGAGGATATCCCCACGCACTGTTTTGGCTGCCACAATGTCCTGACGCTTTGCATTGTAGGAATTGTTGATGACCTGGGGACTTTCAAAATACACATAATGTACCAGATAGCCGCTGATTGCGACAAACAATCCCGCAAAAACACCGGCGACAATATTCATATGAATCCTCGGGATATATGGCTCCGCTGCATCATAATAATCGTCATCCGCATAATCCGCGCCTTCATGATCATCATAATAGCTATCGTCCGTGTCATAAACATATTCCTCATTATAATAATCGTCTTCACTGCCCCCATCTTCATAGTACAGATCATTGTTGATATAAAATCCCTGAATGACAGAAAACATAATCAGGGAAGCGAGTACCGAGCTCCCGCCATAACTGATCAGCGGCAGTGTCACTCCTGTGAGCGGTATAAACTTGCTGTTTCCGCCGATCGTGAGAAACAGCTGCACGATGTAGATAATCCCCAATCCATAGGACGAGTATTTCATAAAGGAATCATAACAGGAATGTGCTATGTGGACAATCTCCAAAAATAAGTTGACACAGACCGCGATCAGACAGATGCCAAACAGGACTCCGAACTCTTCACAGATAGCCGAAAAAATAAAATCCTGCTCCACATACGGTATTGAACCTGGCGTGCCGGCGTCAATCCCCAGGCCAAACCAGCCGCCTGTTCCTATGCCGAACAGTGACTGGGCAATCTGATAGCCTGTAGCGTTGATATCATTCCAGGGATCAAGCCATGCCGCCACGCGCACGCGCACATGGGAAAACATAAAATACGAGACATAAGCCGCCCCGGCTCCTCCTGCCAGACCAAGAATCAGATACCGAATCTTGCGTGTGGCCACATACAGCAGAATAATATAAGTAATAAAATAAATCAAGGCGCTTCCCAAGTCCTTGGAGGCGGCAAGAAACAGGACGTGGATGGCCGCCAATGCTGCCGAGAGCGCAATATGAATAAACCGCTCTGCTCTGGACAGAATCGCTGCGATAAACAGTACATAGATAATTTTCACAAACTCTGACGGCTGAAAGGACATCCCCATGATAGAAAAGGACAATTTGGAGCCGTTTGTGATGCTTCCGCTGACCAGCACTGCACCCAGTATCAGTATGCCGGCCGCCGCAAAAATGTATTCACAGCTCTTCAGTACCCTGATGTATTTCATAAAAGCCGGAATAATCAGCGCTATCACGAGCGACAGCGCCACAATTGTAAATTGGCGGATAGAACGGGTCAGGGATATCCGCGTCAGAATTACAAAACTGACGGATAACAGAAGCGCTATGTGGTTTTGAATCAGCCGGTTCGCCCTGGGATAGACTGCCCGCATCAGAACCAAAAAAGCGAACACTGTTATCACTTGAAAAAGAGGCAGAAAAAGGTATGTAAAATCCTTTCTCGATGACAGCAGAACAAGGCTGCCAGTCATGTGATTGACAAAAATCATAAAGTATTGAAGGATAAAAAGAAATCCTTTGCGTTCTCTGTCATCGCGTCGAAGGACGATAAAACTGATCAATGTGTACAATAAAATATTTGCTACTAAGATATATTTTGACAATTCAATTACTGCTCTAAGCATTTTATTCTACTCCACGCTTATAATGTCCGTTTGTAAATTCTTTATAAGGAAACACTTTTGCGGCGTTTTCCTCACACGGAATTTCAGTCATAAGACCTAAATAATACTCGATCACAGCTCTTGTCTGTGTCTCACTCTCGATAGAAAAATCAAGTCGCAGTTTATGATAACTGCTTTTTTTCAAAATATCTTCAAGCTGCCCATGAAGTGACAATGGCACAGTATTATACAAAACATTGTAACAATGAATACAATTCTGAACCACTGTAAAAATATTTTGGTAGCGGTCTGTCAAATAATACTTATTATCTGCTGATGCGCCATCGTTTATGCAGTGATCCAAAGTCTTTCTGACACAGTTTGCTGAGTACATCATAGGAATATGTCCGTATAAAACCAGACTGGTACTGCGGCCTGCGGAAAGTTTGTTTAATTCTCTCCTGTTCAGTTCCAGAGGAAGCGTGACACAGTCCAGCTGCTCTGACAGGAAGGCCAGGGAAGTATTATTCCAGGCATAAACAGTATAGTCAGACTCGACTCTTCCTGTGTAGCCGGTTTCGTTCAGCCATTCCAACTCCTCAAAGTTTCTAACCATGACGCCGGCAAAACTGCCGCTGTCAAAAAGCGCTTCATAAGAGGACAGATATTTGTATGTTCTCTTCCGAAAGATATGAGGCAGCACAAGAAAGTACTCTTTGTCAGGCAGCAATGATTTCTGTGCTGCCGCCTCGCGCAAAAACAAATCTGCATCTATATAAATGCTGCGTATTTCAGAAAAAGCGTTGGCAGCCAAAAGCTGCTCGCAGGTCGTAACCAGCACGCATGGCACATTCGTTTCTCTGCTCTGGCCAACCGTTTTGCGGCAGGCAGATATCCTCTCTGCGTCGGAATTCACTGCAGAAGTTTTTCGCCTTGAACTGTTTTGTTCCAGGATTACGTGCTCCAATTGGGAGACTGCGGTACGGCGCAGTTCGTTCAGCGCCTTTACAGGCATAAATGAAGCTCCGTCCGTGTCGACTACCAATTCAGAGAGCGAAAAACAAGTATCCCCGAGCTTTCCGAGTCTCTGCGAAATATCCTCCCGGCTCAACGGTTTGCTCAGAGCCTGACTAGCAGTTTCCCCCGTCACCGACACGGATGTGCCGTTGCACACAAATGTCAGTTCTGCAGGATTTTCCGCATAAATCTTTGCAAAGCCTGTTACTGGCAAGAGGATGTTTCGTGAAATGTATTGTTCCCGAATATCTTTCAGAACTTCCGGCGAACTCCCCGAATATCCGGGCTCTTTCAATGTAACCATCGATTTGTCATTGTGTCTATGATAATATCCGTCACAGATATCAGAACGGATATATAGCTTTCTGATCATCTGTTCATCTTTGGGATCTATTCTGTACGCTTTTTCTGGATTTTCGAGATACAGATCGATGTATTTCCGATACATGGCTGTGACACCAGCCACATATTCAGGACTTTTCATGCGGCCCTCAATCTTGAAGGAATCAATCCCGGCCCGTATCAGTTCAGGCAGCATCGGAAGGGTGTACATATCCTTTAAGCTGAGCGGATATTGTGTCCGGTTTTTATGACCGGTGTACGGCAGGCGGCATGCCGTATAGGGCAAACGGCACGGCCCTGCACAGCGTCCGCGATTACCGCTTCTTCCGCCTAAAATGGAACTAAAGAGGCACTGCCCGGAATATGCGTAACACATGGCACCATGAATAAAACATTCGATTTCCAACCCGGTTTTTTCTTTAATGTCTCTGACTTCCTCAATCGACAGTTCTCTTGCAGGAACAACACGGCAGACTCCTAGTTTTTTCAGATATGCTGCACCGTAGACGCCTGTAACGGTTATCTGGGTGCTTGCATGCAGCTCCAGGTCGGGAAAGGTATCATGCAGACAGTTCAGGACTCCGATATCCTGAACAATCACGCCGTCCAGTCCCGCATCATACAACGGTGCGATATATGGAATCAGATCTCCGAATTCGCTTTCCTTCACAAGTGTATTGACAGTCAGATAAATCTTTCTGTCAAAAATATGGGCAATCTTCAGCGCATTGACAATTTCTTCTGATGAAAAGTTTCCCGCATATGCGCGTGCACCGTACTGCTCTCCGCCAAGATACACTGCATCAGCTCCGGCATTCACAGCAGCCCGGAAACACACGAAATCACCGGCTGGTGCCAACAGTTCCACTCTTTGTTTCCTCATGCTTTTTTCGATTCCTTCAATTCCGTCTCAAGACGGACAATCTGCTTTGAATTTTCGTTCAGGTTTTCATTTGCCTCTTTCAGGGATTTTGCTGTGTTATCAAGCTTGATCTGTGTGGCAATCAGCTCATGCTTCAGATCATACAGCTCGTTGTCTTTTGCCTTCAAATCCTGTTCGAGAAGCTCAATCTGTTTCTTTGCTTTGAAATAATCATCCGCAATATTTAACTGGATCAGCATGTTCTGCTTGTCGACAGACTGTCTCTTGAAGCTGTCCATTTTTGCGTACTCATTAATTTTATTGTTGATATATGCTGCAACCCGCTGCAGATATTCTACGCTCTCGTTGCCGCTGACGGTCAGCACTTTGCCGCCGATTATGACTTCGGTATCTGTTTTGGCAGACATAATCTTGCCCCTTTCTCATGTAAAATTTTATATATTATATCAAATACTATTCTGGTATTTCAAGTCCGAAATGGCGATATGTAAGTTCGGATACCACTCTGCCGCGCGGTGTGCGTGTGATGAAACCATTTTTGATCAGATATGGCTCATACACATCCTCAATGGTGCCGCTGTCCTCGCCAATCGCTGCGGACAAGGTGTCCAGTCCTACGGGGCCGCCGCCAAACCGTTCGATCATTGTCATCAGTATCATTCTGTCTGTCTGGTCAAGCCCGAGTTTATCGACATCCAATATGTCAAGCGCCGTGTTTGCCGCCTCAAGGGTGATTCGTCCATCGTACTTTACCTGTGCAAAATCCCGCACTCTTCTCAGCATACGGTTTGCAAGGCGCGGCGTGCCGCGGCTCCTTCTGGCGAGTTCCAGTGCGCCCTGTTCATCGATCTGCACGTTTAATACACGCGCTGAATGCTGGATGATCAGTTTTAATTCGTCGACGGAATAAAACTCAAGATGCTGGATTACGCCAAAACGGTCTCTCAGCGGAGCTGTCAAAAGTCCGGCCCGCGTCGTAGCCCCGATCAACGTAAACCTTGGCAGATCAAGACGCACAGACCGCGCAGACGTCCCCTTCCCGATCATGATATCAATCGCATAATCCTCCATGGCGGGGTAAAGCACTTCCTCCACCTGCCTGTTGAGGCGGTGAATCTCGTCAATAAATAAAATATCCCCCTCCTGAAGCCCGTTTAAGATGGCCGCAATCTCTCCAGGCTTCTCAATGGCAGGGCCGCTTGTCACTTTGATATGAACCCCCATCTCGTTTGCTATGATACCGGCAAGTGTCGTTTTCCCAAGGCCGGGAGGTCCATAAAAAAGGACATGATCCAGGGAATCCTCTCTCTGTTTTGCAGCTTCGATATAGATTCTCAGAATTTCCTTCGCCTTTTTCTGTCCGATATAATCCTTTAACGACTGAGGGCGAAGACTTCCCTCAATCTTTACATCTTCGTCCAAAAGTTTTGTCTCTATTACTCTGGCCGCCATAGAACCCTCCAAAAATGTTTATATAGTGCTGATAATCTTCAAGGCTTGTTTTAATACAGCGCCTGAGTCCATATCTTCTGTAATTGTGACCTGCTGCAAAGCTTTCAAAGCCTCAGACGGCGCATATCCCAATGAGGTCAGTGCCTCCAAAGCCTCATTTCTCGCTGCAGAATCAGATTGCGTGTCCATTGCCGAGACGGGGGTTTCCGAAATGGACCCGCTCATGAGATGAACCTTATCCCGCAATTCGAGAATAATCCGTTCGGCTGATTTATTCCCGATTCCCGGCGCTTTCGATATCGCCTTTGCATCTCCGGACAGAATGGCAAAACGAAGATCATCGGCGCTCATCGCCGACAGAATGCTCAGTGCACCTTTCGGGCCGATCCCATTTACCGCGATCAGTTTCTTATAGATTTCCAAATCGTCCTTTGACAGAAAACCAAACAGCTGAAAGGCATCTTCCCTAACGCTTGTATAGGTATAAATCTTTACTGTAGAGCCAATTCCCGGCAGACGCTGTGCCACACTGAGAGGTATCCTGATATTATATCCAATATTGTTGCACTCCAGCACCAAATTATCTTCAGTGATGTCAGCGATCTCACCCTTTATATATGCATACATTTCACATACCTCCGCGAATATAAAATAACTGTCTCTATTATAGCACAAATTAATTCAATAAGGGAGAAAAAGAAACGTATGTTTCCAATTTCTCCCTTTTGAATAACTTTTTGACAAATTAATTCGATATTCTGTGTATTATTTTAGTTGTTGATGAATTTATCCTCTTCATTGTTCCAGCTGTAGAGTTTGCGGATTTCTTCACCGATCTTCTCAGAAGGATGCTCCGAAGCAAGCTTCCGCATCGCCTTGAAGTGAACCTGGCGTCCGGCCGGAGACATATCCAACAGGAATTCTTTTGCAAAAGAACCATCCTGAATATCGGAGAGAATCTTCTTCATTGTCTTCTTGGTCTCCTCTGTGATCAGCTTCGGTCCTGTGATGTAATCGCCGTACTCTGCCGTGTTGGAGATGGAATATCTCATTCCGGCAAAACCTGACTGATAGATCAGGTCTACGATGAGCTTCATCTCGTGGATACACTCAAAGTAAGCGTTTCTCGGATCATATCCTGCCTCAACAAGTGTCTCAAAACCTGCCTGCATCAGTGCGCATACGCCGCCGCAGAGAACGGCCTGCTCACCAAACAAGTCTGTCTCTGTCTCGGTGCGGAATGTTGTCTCGAGAACACCCGCTCTCGCTCCACCGATCGCAAGTGCGTAGGCAAGTGCCAGTTCAAGCGCTTTTCCTGTCGCATTCTGCTCTACAGCCACCAGACAGGGAACACCCTTGCCAGCCTGGTACTCGGAACGAACAGTGTGTCCTGGTCCCTTCGGCGCGATCATTGTGACATCGACATCCTTGGGCGGTGTGATACATCCGAAATGAATGTTAAATCCATGTGCAAACATCAGCATGTTGCCTGCCTCCAGGTTCGGCTCAATATCGTTCCTGTACATATCTGCCTGCAGTTCATCGTTGATCAGAATCATGATGATGTCAGCCTTCTTCGCTGCCTCTGCCGCTGTATAAACTTCAAACCCCTGCTTTACAGCCTTGTCCCATGACTTGCTGCCCTCATAGAGACCAATGATAACGTTACAGCCTGACTCCTTAGCGTTCAACGCATGGGCATGGCCCTGGCTGCCGTAACCGATAACTGCGATTGTCTTGCCCTCTAACAAAGAAAGGTTGCAATCTTCCTGATAATAAATCTTTGCTTCTGACATTTTTTAAATCCTCCTTGTTTTGCGGAGCAAAATGCGAGCTGCTCAAGCGAGCAGAGGATTTTCCTCCTAATATATATTTAATTAAATAATAGCTATTCCAGATTTACCAGTTCATCTGTACCGCGTCCGAGCCCTGCGATACCTGTTCTTGCAATCTCAAGAATCTCATAATCCTGAAGGAGGCCGATAAAAGCCTCGATCTTGGACTGATTACCGGTAAGTTCGACAATAAGGCTGTCCACATTGACATCGACAATCTTTGCCCGGAAAATGTCTGCCACTGCGATGACTCCCTGCCGCTTCTCGGGTGTTGAACGCACTTTGATCAGACAAAGCTCTCTGTAAACACTTTTTTCCGGTTTCAACTCCCGAATATCCCTGACATCAACCAGTTTTGCAACCTGCTTCTCAATCTGGTCAAGGATTTCCTCGTCGCCTGAAGTCACGATCGTGATGCGGCTAAACCGCGGATCTGCCGTGACACCGGCTGTAATGCTCTCAATATTGTAACCGCGCCTTGAGAATAAACCTGATATACGGCTCAGAACACCAGCATTGTTATCTGCCAAAAGCTGAAATACTCTATTCTGCATAAAGCTACACTCCCTTAAAATGTATAAATAAAGACAAATTACTGCATAAATAACCAAGCTTCATTTTATCAACTCCGCTGTTAATTGTCAACACATTTCGGCAATGCAAGTGTTCCTGTTCTGGCAACTTCCACGATACTGATTGATTTGAGCATATCAAGCATCACCTTGATCCGCTCTGGCATATCGCAGATCTGTATGATCATGTTATTGTTTGACATATCCACGATATCTGCTTTCATGATCTCGCAGATTTCCATGATATCGCGGCGGGTGCCTCTGTTATATTTTACCTTGATCAGCATAAGCTCTCTGCTGATGCTGTCCTTCTCGTCAAAGGTCTTTACCTTGATGACATCGATCTTTTTGTTGAGCTGCTTTTCAATCTGCTCGATTGTCCGCTGGTTTCCGGAACTCACGATTGTCATGCAGGAAACGGCCGGATCGTCTGTCTCTCCAACAGCCAGACTGTCAATGTTAAAACATCTTCTTGAGAACAGACCTGAGACCTTGCAGAGTACACCGGATCTATTTTCTACTAATACGGAATATATTTTCTTCATATAAAATGGAACCTCCTTACTTTACTAAGTCCATAGGATCTACGAGACATTCCATGAGCATCGTGTTGTCCTCGGCCAGAAACTCCCTGATCTTTTCCTGTGCATGCGACATATTCTCCACTCGGATAAACGGAATATCATACGCAGCGGCAAGCTTTTCGAGATTGGGGGTGCCATCCTTGATATCGACAACAGAATAGTTGTCCTTGTAGGTGTAATGCTGAAATTCGCGCACCATACCAAGATAATTATTCTTGATCACGATAATCTTTACAGGAATGTGATGCTGCATAATGGTTGCAAGCTCCATCATTGACATCTGGAACGAACCGTCGCCGCACACTGCAATAACCTGTCTGCCCATGTCACCGCGCTTCGCGCCCATAGCAGCAGGAATCGAATAGCCCATCGTTCCCATTCCGCCAGATGTGAGAAAACGTCCGTTTTTCACGATATGATAGTTGCAGCTCCAAATCTGATTCTGTCCGACATCAGCAACATACACTGCGTCGTCTTTCATCTCATTTGAAAGCATGGTGATAAATGCTGCGGGATCGACATAATCGGGATTGGGATTCCGCTTCTGCACCATTGTCCCGCGATACCCCTCCAGCGTCTTGATCCACTCCTCATGCTCACAGGTAAATTCCTCTTTCATGATATCTTCAAAGATATGCCTTGCATCGCCCACAAGCGGTATCGAAGGACCGACATTTTTGCCGATCTCTGCGGGATCGACATCGATATGTATCAACACTTTGTTTGTGGTAATCAAGTCAGGCTGGCTGACTGCTCTGTCTGCGACTCTTGCACCTACCATGATCAGAAGGTCCGATTCATTCATGGCGCGGTTGGCATATGCCTTGCCGTTGTTTCCAACCATCCCAAAGTACATCGGATCTTCGGTGCGCATAACACCGATTCCCATCATGGTAGATACCACGGGAATCCGATACTGATCTGCGAATGCACGCAGTTCCGGGACAGCCTCACTCAGATGAACACCACCGCCGGCACAGATGATTGGTCTCTTAGCTTTTTCAAGCTCTTTGACAACCTTCTTGATCTGGACAGCATTTCCCTTTACGGTCGGTTTATATGCACGGATATTCACCGTTTCAGGATATTTAAAATTCTTGAGAGAAGCATTCTGTATATCAATGGGAACATCGATCAACACAGGTCCTTTTCTGCCAGAACTGGCGATATGGAAAGCTTCCTTGAAGACGCGCGGGATATCTTCCACATTTTTGATCAGATAGCTGTATTTGACAAAGGACTCCACAGCGCCTGTGATATCTGCCTCCTGAAACACATCGCTTCCGATCAGCTCGCTTCTTACCTGTCCTGAGATACATACCATGGGAATACTGTCAGCAAAGGCTGTCGCGATACCTGTGATCAGATTCGTCGCGCCCGGTCCGCTTGTCACAGCGCACACTCCCACTTTACCGGTGACTCGGGCTTCTCCGCTCGCTGCATGTGCAGCATTCTGCTCTGTTCTAACTAATATTGTCCTGATTGTTGAGTCGAGAATACTGTTATAAAACGGACAGATCGCTACGCCGGGATAGCCATATACCGTCGTAACACCTTCATTCTCGAGACATTTTACGATTGCGTCAGCACCGATCATGATGTTCACTCTTATCCTTTCAAATCTAATTTGCTATGTTTAAAAAACTTATTTATAACAAAAACATATTTAATTATACATAAAATTGCAGATTAAGTAAACCATTATTTGAAATAAATTTTGCAATGCCGAAATTGTTTCTGTCGAAAAAGTTGCTTTTGCGCGTGTATTATGATAAAGTGTAATAGACGGTTAAGTTTAGATCATGCAAAGGAATTACAGAAATGAACAAATATTTTGTTGATAAAAAAGCGCTGCTGATCTCTGCTGCTCTCCTTGGGGCACTCGGTCTGGCAGGATGCGGAAATACAAGCGATGCGGAAAAAGAACTTGCAGTGTTCTCCTCATCTATTGCTGATTTTGCAGATTACATACAGGAGGCTGATGAGAGGATCAACAGCCTTGATGTCAACAGAAAAGAATCCGCCAGCGAACTTTTGGAGATACTTGACAGCATGGAGACTGAGTTTGCAGAATTTGCGGCACTTTCCGAGACGCAGGCTCCTGATCAGTATGAGAGCATTCCCAGTCTGGCAAAACATGCAAGCGAGGAAATGTCCCTCGCGGTGTCCTGTTATCACACTGCCTATGAGTCAGAGGAATTCGAACAAAATTACGCGGAAGCTGCCTATAAGCACTACACAAACTCCATGAAGGGCATCAAGTATATCGGTTTCCTTCTGATGGGAGAAGAGATCCCGGAAGACGACAATGTTACTGTCTATGAGATAACGAACGACGAGCACATTCTCGATAAGTGGTTGTCAGGCGACAAGGAGGACGAGCCGGATAACGATACTACAGAAAATGGGGCAGCTTCCGAATAACCAATACCGGAAGCTGCCCCAAACATCTGACGATTCTATTCTATTTTATTCATTGCCTTTAAATTCACGAATTCTCCTGTCCGTATCTCTCTGTGCCAGATAAGAAAAAGCCAGAAGCACCAGATCAGAGCCACCGTCATAAAGCATGGCAGCCCCCAGCAGAATCATTGAGATTTCATACGCTGTAAACGGATTGAAAACCAGCAGCAGGCCGACGACGAGTGTGAGAATTGCAGCGATCAGAGCGATCCACCATTTTGTGCTGCCTGCTCTTTTGATGTCGAGTGTGTACTGAATGTCCATCAGACCATGAAGCAGCACAATAATTCCCACCACCACCGGAATGATCGACAGCACAATGCGCGGCTGTGTACAAATCCATATGCCAAGCAGCACAAGCACGATTCCCATGAGCATGCTGAATTTATTGTACAAGCCAAGACGCTCACCGCGCAGAAAGCTGATCAGCTGTATGATGCCCATTAATATCAGTGCACCACCGAGCAGGTAACAGAGCATGACACCTAGAATATGTGGCCATATCACGAGAACAAGCCCCAAAATTACCATGATGACTGCATTGATAAAATAATTTTGTTTCATATCCTGAATGATTGATTTCATTATGATACCTCCCTTATACAGTATAGAAATACTATAACATACTTTTCCCCAAAATAATACTCCCAAATTAAAATACCCATTCATATAATATCGCAAGCAGTTCTCTCGCATAATATGTCGGCAAGAGCCACAGTGCTGTACTGCCTGAGACGGAGCCGTGTTTCAGGCCGAGATCATCTGCGATTTTTCCGGCTCTGTATTCATGAAAATTGTTGGTGGCGATGGCGATGCTTTCATTGAGTCCCTGTTCTTTTATAATCTCATAGGAAAAAGTAATGTTTTCGCGCGTTGTGGTAGACTGATCTTCCCTGTAAATCCGCCCGGAATCGATGCCGTTATTGATCAGATAGAGATACATGCACTGCGCTTCGGAAATCGTCTCGTCTGCTCCCTGCCCTCCCGAAACGATACACGCCGCCTCTGAATTGGCATTTAAGTACTTGATGGCAGCCTTGAGACGTTCTTCCAGCATGATGCTCGGGCGCTCCCCATATGCTTTGCATCCCAGTACAATCACTGTGGCATTTTCGGAGGGTCTGGTACATGCGGCCCTGACCATGAGCACAGTCATCACAACAACCAACACCAATACTGCAGTCAGTCCAGCTGCAAATATACTTAAAACAATTCTTCCAGCCCTTTTCTGCCAGAAAAATCTTATCCACTGATGAATTCCTGGCATAAACATAGCGTAAAGCACAATAGCAATACATCCGGCCAGCCCTGCCAGATTTCCAATATTAAGAATCCGCCTTGTCAGGAAAGGCACAATGAATCCCGTGCAGCCGATAACGCCGAACAAAAATAATAGCAGTCTTAAAATAATGTGAAATTGTTTCAACAGTCTATCTCCTTTCGTTTCCTGCTCTTCGCTGTAAGAAATAGTATAACACAGATGTGAAGAAAAAACATTCAAAAACAAAAAGACAGCAAAATAATCTGCTGCCTTTTTGTTTTTGAATATTTTTCTGATTATAAATCCTGACTGAACAATTCTGTGCCGTTGCTTGTTTTGTATACAATGCGGACTACAAGATCTGAAGCGCCGATTGTCTCCCTAAGCTCGTCGCGCATAGGCTCGAACTGAGACTTAGAGCTGTCATACTGCTGCTGCATCTCTGCCTGGGCAGCTTCCTTCTGCTCATCTGTCAGATCAGAACCATCTGTTCCAAGTGTCTCCTCTGAAAGAACGAATATCATGGATAATGTATTTCCGTCCGCTTCAAATTCAGCAGTCATAGCACCGTTAAACATTGTATTGAACAGATTCGTATATGTAGCTGCTTCCTCTGAATTTACCCAATCTGCTGCAGTCATACTGCCAGATGCATCAGAGTCAGCTGCTGCTGCGCTTGAAGGCTCCTCATTTGCTTCGCTTGAAGGCGTTGTGTCTGTCACAGAATTCTCAACTGGTGCATTCGCGGATGTATTACCTTCATCCTTTGAACCACAAGCTGTAGCTGTAAACATCATTGTTGTAACGACTGCAACTGACAACAATACATTAACAATTTTCTTTTTCATTATACCTCTCTCCTCATAAAACATGAAAACTTGTTTACGTCTTAACAATTTGATAGTTTATCACGAAACGAGTACTGTGTCAACTTGATATTTTATTTTTTGTAAGAAGAGCCCGCGTTTATCAGTTTATGATACAAAAAGTAGTGCACTTTGCATAAAACAGTCTAAACATTTGCTTATTATTCTGGCGCTAATTGTATAAAGTCTGCGTTTGTGCGGTCATTGAATGGAAGGAATGAAGTTCCATTTTCCTCCGTGTTCGCTGCATTTTGCCGCATCAAGGTTACATCGGCGCAGCTGTCCAGCAGAAAATAATGTCTGGAAGCCCATGTATGATCTTTTTGAAGTCTTAATTCCGTAATGACATAGCCCAGCGTATCAACATGCCCCAAAAATCCCGAAACATAGGTTTTTAATATAATAACTGGGCTTTCTTCGCCACGGTAGGTGACAATGTTACATCCGCTCAAAGCATCTCCCGACGAAATCTTACAAGAATGATCCGGAATGACTCTCTTGAATTCAGCATATAGATTCTTTCGCTCATAGATAGTATATAACGGATCCAGCATAATTGCTGCCACTGTCTGACTCTTTTTCTCTTCTCCAAGCTGTATTGACAGCTGTTCCTTGTCCTGCTGCATGGAATAAAGAGTGCGGATAGGAAACCCGCTCTCCTCTGTGTAGCCGTCGGGCAGAGGAATTTTTTCTCCTGTCCTTGTGTCAGTGACAGTCAGTGCATATCCGCCGTCTCCGCCATTGTATCTCAAATCGGTAAACTCGATTTTCTCCTCGACACCATCTCCGTTCAGATCCACATTTTGCGGAACAGTGACATTGAATGCGAAATTGTGATGGTCTGGAAACAGTGCTTCGAGCTGTTTCGCGTCATTCCTGATCGTGGCATCCACGTTCTGTGTTGTGACAATATAAGGAGCTATGGATGCTGTATCAGCGGATTTTAAAACATCAAAAGGATCTGTCCATGGAACCCAGATGCCATCGGAACCGTAGGGCTGTACCATCTGCACGCTGACAGAACTTCCATCCTCATAAAAATCAAATACTACAGTGCGGGCATCTGCATCTGCTGCGGATTCTCTCACATGCGTTCCTACCTTATTGGGATTATTCAGTATATTAAGCAGATATACGGCTGCTGAGTCGGGCTCGAAGAGTTGATTGTACCCTTGGGAATCTCTGTTGTTTTTTGCATGATCATTCAGCGCTTCCCCGGCTCCATTATAGGAATAGTCCATCATCGTTCCTGTGATACCATCAGGATAGGCCAGTTGAAACTCCCCAACGGTACAAATATAGTCCATGTGTTGAAGCGTTTCCGAGGTTATGACACATTCGCCATCTCTCATCTCGAAGGTAAGCTGTTCCCGCCATACCGTGACGTGCGGATCGGATACCCAGGCATAGTACAGGATCTCCGCATATCGGTCTGTCACATTGATGATGCGGTAATTGTCTGCCGACGTATCCCCGTCATCCTCTACGCCCCACGGCCAGGGACTCGACCATCCAAACGAGACATAATCCTTCCCGCCGTCAAAGCCCTGCTGCAACAGCTCTCTGTTCACCATGTTCTCCTCCGCTTTTTCATCGGCAAGCTTTACGATGGTACTGCTGTCGCGGTTACAGAACGCCTGCGCCCACTGCTCGACTGCCTCGTATGCAGTCTGATTAGTTTCTTCCGCCTCGATCTCGGACTGACAGACTGCCTGCGCATGATCGAGCTGCTGCAGGAGATCCTCCGCCTGCTGTATCAATTGCTGCAGCCTTGTTTCCAATGCGGCCGATTCTTCCTGTGTCAGCTGCAGTTCTTTCACTTTTTCCAGCTGCCATTGTAACTGCATCTTACCCGTTGTCAGCTGTTTTTGTATTTCGAACATCGACTCCTGTTTCGCGCGGCGTTCCTCATCGGTCCTTTCCGTGCCCCCTGCCAGTTCCCGGTGAGCCAGGGCAATTGCGGCAGAGATACTGTTTCTGACAAATATGGATCCATTTTCAACCGGAGCGATGATGCTGTTTTCCTCATCGGTTCTGGGTACATCTGAGGAGTTTGCTGCGTCAAACAGCAGCAGACCGCCATCAGCGTATGTAAATTGATAATGATATTTTTCATCATCTGAAACAAGATGCAGAATATTCTCTGTCCAATAATATTCCCCGGCGCAAAAGTAGGAACTGAGCGGATCATAGGTAAAAGAAAACTGCTCATCTTCTTTCAGCGTCAGACTGGGAACCATTGTATATGCATCCTGATCTGGATTGAGCATCTCATAGGACCCTGAAAGAAGGTCATCGATATTAACATCCTCTGAAGGAATCGTTTCTGAGAGGCTGCTGCTTTGATCTGTTGTATTTTCTGGATTGTCAGTGCTTTCGGCAGCATCCGTTTTCTTCTGCGTCATAAAGCAGACCGGCACGATAATGCATGCCAGCACTGCTGCCGCAAGCACCCAGAAAGCTGGCTTTTTGTAATTCAGTATATTTTTTACGCGCTCTTTCACACTGACCTCGCCAAAGGCAACCGGACACGCTGCAATCATACGGCGGTCTGCGGCACAGTTGAGCAGCGCCTGCGAGTACGCCTTTTTGTATGATGCGCCAAGCTGTCTGATGACTTTCTCGTCACAGATCAGTTCGATGTCCTTGCACAGCATGATATAGGCAGTCCATACGCAGGGATTGAACCAATATACCGACAGGAGAAGGAATCCCGCTGGTTTGATCAGGTAATCTTTTCGTTTCAAATGTGTCAACTCATGCTGCACTACATAAGGCAGCTCCTCCTCAGCGATATTGTTTGGAATATAAATACGCGGTTTGATGATTCCGAATAAAAACGGGCTTTCGACTGCGCTGTTCTGATAAATTTTCTGCATTCTGCCTGTGTGACCGTATTCCAGCGAAATGTCCATCGGTACAGACATTTTGACGCGGTTTCTGAGCCGCAGCCAGCTTGTGAGCAGATAGCCAAGCATCAGCGCCATTCCGGCCAGCCAGATCTTTGTACAAACCCGCACTGCTGTCTGCGTTTTGTTCACATGCCTTTCGGCAGCAGGTGTGAATGTACCCGAAGCCGGCTGACTGACCGCCGTATTTGTGTTGGCGGTGTTTGATACCGTATTTGTCCCAGGCTGTGCAATATCATAGATATATTCATCTACCGTCTGTGTATTTGGAATCAGGCTGAACACGGACTCCACTGAAAATGGAATCAGCAGACGGATTCCAACCAGCAGCCACAGAAAACTGCGCATGCTTTTAGGCGCTTTCCGCAGCAGAAAACGGACTATGAGAACTGCCAGAATCAGATAACTTGCTGAGATGCTCATCTGAAAAATATTGATAAATAATTTTTCCATGTTAATCCTCCACATGCTCCTATGATATCACTCTTTATAAGCATCAATGATTTTCTGGATTTCGTCGACTTCCTGCTTTGAGAGGTTCTTTTTCCGCGCAAACGCTGCGATGAAGCTTGGCAGGGAACCGGAAAAGGTTCTCTCGACAACTTCTGCGCTCTCCGCCGACTGCACTTCCTCCTTGGAGACAAGCGATGTCACGACCGTCCCCTCGGATTTTAGTACACCGCGCTCGGACAGCCGCCGGATGACTGTGTAGGTGGTTGACTTTTTCCATTCCAGTTTCTCATTGCACAAACGCACTAATTCACTGCTTGTCACGGGTTCATGCTCCCATAAAATCTCACAGAAGCGATATTCGCTCTCAAATATTTTTGGTGTTTCCATCTTAACCTCCGCCTTTCTTTTTCGCTGTTCGCTGTACTTTAATCTGCCTTGTAAAATCATCTTAATTACTTAGGAGCTTTTCACACAGCTTCTTTTTACAAGGATTATGATACTCAGAACATCGTTTTTTTATTTGTATACACGCAAAACGGTCTAATGCATTAAACTCATTGTCAGTTTAACACATTAGACCAATGCTGTCAACATCTATTTCTACAGTTCCTTACTCTTTTCCTCATGGTCTCTGTTACGATGAGCAGTTTCTAAGCCGTTCTAACCATCTGAGTATTGTTCAATTCCGCATGAATGCAAAATCCTTGTAGCAGGTAGCCAATTGTGCTAAGATAAAATAATAAATCAGAAGTTGAGATAACTTCCTAACGCTCACAATATATTTTTATTTATAAGGAGTGAAAAACGATGCGTAAACAACCAAATTTTCCTTTTGACCTGACAGGTTACACCTGTTTCTCTATCATCAACTGCCCTGTGGAGCAGGCAATCCAGCTTTTGAAGGAATATCCCGATATTTGTGCCGCAGAGGATAGAATTCCCTTTTCTTTCCAGATTGCAGCTTTGCCGGAAGAGACGAAGTGGACTCTTCTGCGATGGCCTCAGCCAGGAAGATTTTACGATTTGATGAACCTGACGATATGGCTGATGGGGTATCGTGCTGGTCTGGGCGGGGAGAACCCCATCTTTGCCGCTCTCCCGCCAGAAGAACGCGCCGCAGAAGGACCGTTTCTGGCCCGCCCCGACTATGACAACCGGTTCGGTGATTCCATGCTGGGCTTCTGGCAGAACTGGAGTTTTAATTACGAGATACCTGGCGAGAAGCTGCGCTGGATCGGTGATGATGTGTTTCCAGAAGAGTATTTCTTCTATGGCCGCGGTTATTCTTCCACTGGTTTCCAGCTAGAATGGCTGCAGCATACGGAACGTATTTTGGATTGGACAGAGTGCACTATTTCAATGGAAAAATAAGGAATCAGCAATCCGTTTCGCCGCCCCTTTACTGCAGGCAGTCGTCCATTGCGGATGACTGCCTGTACTGGTATGGCAAAAAATTATTTCAATACTTTTTTCGCAAAGACAAAAGCAGCCGCAGAGAACACAACTCCTTCTATTACGAAGTACACTGTCATGGCAGCCGAAAGCCTGTATAATCCCTCCACTGTTGACAGATTGTGCAAAGTACAAATATATCCTGCTGCCAGCCATACCCCGGTGAGTGTCAGTCCATGGATACTTTTATGGATTCGATATCCGCGAAAAATCAGTATATTTGACAGGATAAACATACCAAGCTGCACAACAGCCATAAATATAAGTCTCTTTTCCAGATAAGGCCCGGTTTCATACAGCGGTATGCCAAACAGTCCGGTTTCTCCCTTCTCAGTCGATATGCTGCATTGGAAAACGAACACAGCATAATAAATCATCATTAAGATGCTCACCAGAATGCTGCCGATAACAAGGATTCCTGAAAACTTCGTGCGCTTATCGGCCAGCGGGCTGTCTGGTGTCAGGCAATATGCGGCAACAAGCATTAAGGGAAAAATAATATAAGGTAAAATACTTCCTGCCAGCCCATAGTTGTATATCATGAACAGGAATCCGCCTATGACCATCAGCGTCAAAAAGACGAGACTGATCATTCCCTTATCGTAATGTCTTTTAATTTTTTTGAGATAGGAAATTCGCTTCTGCTCTCCCCCTTCGTCGGTAAGTTCTGTGCTCTTTAATAATTCCAGCTTTGTACGGCACTGCTCACAGCCGCTTATATGTTCCTCAATCAGGTGTCGGCTGTCCTCGCAGCAGATGTTATCCACATAGGATGGTAACAGGTCTCTGATGATATTACAGTTGATTCCCTTCATTTAACGCTCCCATTCCTTTCTTTTCAACAGTATTTGTTCCTTTCCGCGGTAAAAGGTCACTCTCGCCCAGTTTTCACTCCTGCCCATAATCTCGCCGATTTCCTTGAACGAAAGCTGCCCCATCACGCGCAGATAAATCACTTCCCGCATCTGCAGCGCCAGCTTCTGCATGTCCTTGAGAACATCCATGAGCTCAAGCTTTGCGATTGCCGTCTGTTCGACGCTGTCCGCAGATTTCTCCTCTGGCATCTGGGACTGTTCTGTCGGCACTTCGCGCCCAGTCTTTCTGAGGTGCTGGTAAAAAAGATGTTTTGCAATCTGACACAGCCAGACGGATACCTTGCAGCTATTGTCAAAGCGATCCAGCGAGAGGAAAGCCTGCAAAAAAGTTTCCTGCGTCAATTCCTCTGCCAGCTGTGCGTCATGACACCGGGAAAGCAGGAAATGATATACGATTTTCGAGTATTCCCTGTATAATTCTTCCATGCAGGCCTCCTTTCTCAGGAACTGTAGAAAAATAAGTAACACATCCTGACTTGTCTATTTCTCCGATTGCGCATGTCATGCGTGTAAATAAATAATAGCGCACTTCTGCATATCCCCCTGTCATTTGAGGAAAACAATCGCGGCGAAACTTCTTGAATGCTGTCTTCAGATGCAGGATTTTTCGTGTGGGTTATCTATATATCCATATGAAGGGAGATTCGTTACACTCATACCATAACTTTTTCAAATAATTATTCATCATAACAAATCATTTCCTCTGTATATTTCCGTTCCATCTTGTGTTTTAGCTTTCTGTTTGCGACGGTCTCAAAAATAATCGAAAAATCATAGTCCGCCGGGTATAACTGCTCCGCTGCTACATGAAGCTTTAGCCGCTTGTGGTTAATCCAGATCTTTTTATCCGGAAGCTGCACCCGCAGAACACCTTTTTCATTGACCGGCTCGCACACAATGCCGATTTTTTTGTCTGGGTATACCATCACACTGTCCCCAAGCCTGTACTTTGTACTGAGGTCTTTCTTAGAGTTTGTCTTTTTCGTCCTGGAAATCTTATGTGTGCCCTGTCTTGTGATGCCGTCATTTTCCTTCTGGAACCTGTAATTGTTGATCGCATCCTCGCCATAAGCAGCGCGAATTGCTGTTTTCAGCATTTCGTTTGGCATACCGAGCCGGTCTGCGATATAGAAGGCACAGCTTTCCCCTGCTTCTCCGATTACCATCTGATAAGTCGGCTGCAGCGTTTCTTTATCGAAAGTCATTCTCGCGTTGATGACGTCCTGAGTTCTCTCTGCGTACTCTTTTACCTCGGGATAATGTGTTGTGACAAGGAACAGACATTTACTTTTCCGAAGCTCCTCCAGTATTGCGACTGCAATTCCCATGCCCTCTGCGGGATCTGTGCCAGAACCCATCTCATCCATAATCACAAGGCTGTCCCTGTTCACTTCACCCAGCACTTCCAGAACGTTTTTTATATGTGCCGAGAACGTCGAGAGGTTTTCAGCGATGTTCTGTCCGTCCCCGATATCACACAGATACCCGCTGTTCATGCAGATGTCCGCGGCTGTACAGGTGACGTGCAGCCCGCACTGCGCCATGATACAGCTGAGCATGACAGTCTTGATCGCCACCGTTTTTCCGCCCGTATTCGGCCCGGTTATGATGATTCCTCTTGCCTGTTTTCCGATTTCAAACTGCAGGGGTACGTTTACATTTTTATCCATCAGCGGATGCCTTGCGTCTGTCAGGACAATCCGGCGATCCGTGTTGATTGATGGCTCCACAGCGTCCATGTCAATGCTGAGTTTTCCTTTTGAGAAGATGAAATCCAGCTTCTCTATCATGCGGATATTCTCGTTCATCACAGTGACGGCCTCTGCAACCATCGCTGTCAGTGTGTACAGGATGCGGTAAACCTCGTTCTCCTCGCTGATTTGGAGTGTCTGCAGTTCTTCATAATGCTTCGCGACGCTCACAGGCTCCATGAAAAATGTGTTTCCAGTTGCGGATTTGTCAATCACGCTGCCCGCTATTTTGAACTTATATTCCTTTTTTACAGGGACACAGATTCTGCCGTTTCGCGTGGTACAGTAACTGTCCGCCATACATTCCTTGTTGGAGCGCATGACCTGCTCTGCCTTCTGCTTCATCTGTTCCTCACACCGCACGATGTCACCTCTGATTTGTCTGAGCTCTCTGGAGGCATAATCATCGACTGCGCCGTTTCGAATCTGTCTGCTGATCTCCTCCCTGAGCATTTCCACCGCATTAAGATTCTCTTCATAATAAGCGAGCGGATTGTCGTACAGTTTCCCTCTGCCCAGATAATCCTTTAAGCGCCGGACAGCGACCAGAACCTTTTCCACACGCTCAAGCTGGTATGGCGTCAGGCAGTCACCCTTCTCCGCGATTGTAAGAATTTCTTTTGCCTCCGCGACATTCTGCAGGGGCGGAGTTCCTGATTTTTCGATGAAAGCTCTGCTGTTTGTGGTATCCCTGAGCTGTTTTCTCAACTCACTCTCTGACAGATAACATTCTGTCATTTCTATTACTTCCTTTGCTTTGTCTGTAAATGCTAAATTCTTCCATAATTCTTTTATTTTATCAAATTCAATATGTTTGTCGATATTCATTTTTTTGTCCTTTCATCACGATTCCGTACCTTCATGAAATCCTGTCCTGAATCGTTACTATTTTTTCTTTTTTCATTCCTTCTCAATACGATTTTTCTCAATATCTTTTTATGAGCATGCACTGTTATAATGCCTCAGCCCCCGCTTCCACATCACACATGTAAGCGCCGAAAACAGCACGACAACGCAGACTCCATAGGCTGCTGTCCGCAAGGTCAACCCGCCAACCATGCTCTGTACTGGCAGCGTTGCCATAATTCCATACGGCAGTATCAGATAAAAAATAACCTTATACACACCGTAGAACGCAATTCCCGGCAGTTTCATGCACAGGTCGATGCCAGCCTCCTCAATCTGTTCCATGCGTGCCATGGACACGATATACAGTGATACAGAGCGGATAATGACCTCCATGTCATAGTACAGAATCTCCATCAGCACAATCCAGAAAAGGTACGCTGCCAGATTTGCGGCTGTTGGTCTGATATCCAGCCGGCACACTCCATATGCGGCAATGCACACACTCATCAGGATAAGCGGCACAGAACCCGGACTGATGTTTTCAAAAGTCAGCCGGAACAGCGGACTGACTGGTTTCGTCAGGTACAAATCCAATTCACCTGACCGGATTTTGCCCGGAATTGTGTTGATTCCAAAGAAATACACGGTCATATTGACTGCATTCAGCAATGAAAATGTGCCAATATACAGAATCATTTCCCCTTTTCCCCAGCTTCCGATTGTATCCACATTGGAATATACTACCCCAAATGCCAGCAATTGTATCAGAAACAGGCTTCCGTCCACAAAAAACGGTGCAAAAAAATCCAGCCGGAACACGGTCAGCCCGTGAAAACGCAGATAAAACAGTTCCCGCAGCACACGCCAGTTTTTGATGATTTTCGTCCATCTTTTTCTCATATTCCCACCCCGTCAAACGTCTTAAAATATTTTTTCTGTGTTATCCATATTACAAGCTGTATTATCACGCACCAGCAGCCGATGACTGCGGTGCCCGCCAATGCCTCATCCCTGCACATTCCGGTCAACAGCATGGAAGGCAGATACGTGACATAATAAAATGGCAGCATACGCATAATCCGTACCACCGTTTCCGGGAACAATGCCAGCGGGACAATGCTTCCAGTAATCAGCGATACCAGATTGTTTTTAATCATCAGAAATGTGCCGATTCCCTGATATTTTAAGGTCAGCAGCCCAAGAAAATAATTTAGCTGCACCATAAAGACCATTCCGAGCACTGCCATAATGACAGCGCAGGCAATCACAGAACCTTCGGCTGCAAAGACAAACTGGATTCTGAATACAAAGATCCACACAACCGCCGCAATAAAGTCAAAGGCAAGATAAAACAACACCACGCCCAGCTCCATTGCCATAAAATACAGCTCTATTCCGACCGGTATCACCATATATTTTGAAAATGTGCCATTGCGGATTCTGGCATGTATCTCACCGCTGATTCCATCGGACATTTCCAGCTGGGACAGGAAGGAGCTGACAATGTAATAGGAAAGCATTCCGTGAAATGTAAACGCCCCGACCGTCTCCTTTCCCTGAAAGATAATTCCCCACAGAAGGTATGCAAACAGAATTTTGGAGATGGTAAATATCATGTTGAAAATGACATCTGCCCTCCATACCAGCTGTGTCTTTGTATATGTTTTTGCTATTTCCCAATATTTTCTCATGATAGTCCTCCTTACCGTTCTTCCTGCTGATAGATGCGCTCAACCACAATACCAATCTCTTCCTCCTCGACGACGATATCCTTCGGTTCGTGCTCCATGAGTTCCGCGAAAAGTTTTTTTGCATTTTCTCTTGGCGCTTCGTATACCTTTTTGTAGGGTTCATCCGTGAGGATGCTTACATGCTCTGTCTTTAGCGAAATGCTTTCTGTCGGGCTGTCATACGTCACGACAATTCTCTTGTTTCTCTGATACCGGTCGAACAGTTCGTCCGTCGCACCGTCATAAATCTTTGTGCCGTGGTTGATGACGATCGTTCTCCTGCACAATGTCTTGATATCTTCGATATAGTGTGAAGTCAGGATAATCGTCGTCCCCTTCTCCTCGTTAATTTCTTTCAGAAAACTGCGGATCTGCTTCGACGCAATGGCATCCAGACCGATTGTCGGCTCATCGAGAAACAAAATCTTCGGATTGTGGAGAAGCGCCACGATCAGTTCCATTTTCATCCGCTCTCCGAGCGACATCGTCCGCACCTGCACATCCATCAGATCTTCCACGCCGAAAAGCTTCACAAAGTAATTCTTGTTCTGCTGAAACGTTTCCTCCGAAATCTCGTATATTTCCTTGAAAAGACGGAGCGTATCATTGACAGTCAGCTCAAAAAACAGCTGGCTTTTCTGTCCCATTACAACAGCGTACTCTTTCTTGAACTCATTTTTCAAATCATTTGGGTAATATCCCATTACATCGATGGTTCCCTCTGTCGGGGCGATAATTCCCGTCAGCATCTTAATCAATGTCGTCTTTCCGGCACCGTTCGGACCAATCAGTCCGACAAACTCGCCTGCCTGTACGGACAGACTGATATGATCCACTGCAGTTTTTTCTTCATATGCACGCCTTACAAGGCTTTTCAGGCTCCCGCGGATTCCCTCCTGTTTCTTGTATCTGCGGTATGTTTTTACCAAATTGTCTGTACTGATCATTGTATTGTTCATGCTCTTATCTTCCTTTCTTCCTGGGCTTGGGAACTGCCTGACTTGTCTGTTTCTGAACAGTTCCCCATTTTCACTACACACTGCCTTACAACGCAAAAAGACCATAGCAGCCCTAAGCGATACCATGGTCTTTGTTATCCTTATCAGGATCGCAACAATTCAGCACATTTGTCATTACACACATCCATCACGATACGTTCATACAGGATTGCAGTGCAAAAAACTTATGTTCTAAACAGTTGCGTTGGATTTATTTGTGCACAAAAAAACATGACCATACAGCCATGTTCTTATGATTCAAAAATCTATACCATAATACTGAAGCAATTGTAAGGCGAAAACGTCAACAGCTCATGCTGTCAACAGATGGGCAGACTCCTAGCCTTAAAAACTAAAAATCACCCCTTGCAATATTTAATTTGCAATTTTCTCCATTACAATCACAGTTAACATGCAACATCCTCCTAAAAATTGATCTGCGCAGTGATGCAGTTCCTGACTGCTCACCACATTGTCTATCATACTTGTAAAATTGGCGGTTGTCAAGTACTAATTTGCTGAGAAAATTATTTTACGGTTACTATTCACAGTCATTTTAATATCTGATTTTTAATGAAGTCCCATCAGAGTT
>CAMWTP010000046.1 GCA_947177165.1 uncultured Lachnospiraceae bacterium | reverse complement strand
ATAATGCTTGTCTTTTGGTCTTTGGTTCGGAATAGTGTGGTGCTGGCGGTCTATCTCTTGTTTTCGGTTGCTTGCTTCTTTACCGCACATGAGCTTTCTCACGTGGCTTGTAAAGCCATAATTTGCAGTGCAGTGCAAAGTCCTGGGTTGAACTGTAACGGTGAATCAACGAATAAGCTAACCGCGAATCTGCTTGACAAATAAATATTACAGATGTAGTATTATAGTGGGTGTGGGATAAGAAAAATTTTTTTTGACCAAAATCCTACAAATGTAAGAAAAGGAGAGACGTTATTGATGGCTGGCTCAACACTGCGGAATATCGCAAAATCAATAAAGGAGAACAGTAAGCCCAGAATCATCATTTTGCAGGCGATGTTTGTCTTTCTGTGCTTTCTGCTGATCCGGCAGCTCTGGAAACTCCAGATTGTGCACGGGGAAGCATATGCGGAAAACTTTGAACTCAGAATTACAAAAACAATTGTGGAAAGGGGCGCGAGGGGAAACATTTACGACTGCAATGGCAATATTCTGGCATCCAATCAGTTGGTGTATACGCTTACGATGACTGATGGAGGCGTGTACGGATCAAACCGCGAGAGACAGCTTACGTTAAACAGTATCATCTACCGCCTGCGGGAAAAGCTGCACCAGAATGGAGACCAGCTTTACAATGAGTTCAGGATCATGGTCAATGCAGACGGAGAATATGAGTACACCGTAGACGGCGCGGCATTGCTGAGATTCAAGGCGGACATCTTTGGCAAAAGAAGTCCCGATGAAATGTCGGAAGAACAGTCTGCCATGAGCGCATCGGAAATGATGCAGTATCTGTCCGGCAGCGATCAGTTCGCGCTGTATGGAACAGGAAAGGAAGTCTATACCGCTGACGAGCTGGTGCAATATGGCCTTCCGGAAAAATTTGCGGAGGAAGTATCGAAAGAAGAGATACTCGATATCGTTGGAATCCGCTATATGCTCTCACTGTATTCCTATCGGCAATATCAGGCCGTCACCATCGCCAGAAATATTTCTCCGGAGACGATGGCTTATGTGTTCGAGAATACGGCTGTCTTTCCGGGAATCGGGGTGGAGGAGGACTGGGAGCGGGTGTGCTGGGGAGGGGAGGCGTTTGCCCATATCCTCGGCTATATCGGGAGTATCTCGTCGGAGGAGCTGGAGACACTGAAACTGGAAAACGCGGAGTACTCGATGGACTCGGTTGTTGGAAAAGCCGGTATCGAGCAGTATTTTGAGACAGAGCTGCAGGGAACCAGCGGAGAGAGGACAGTCATCGTAAATAATGTCGGGCGGATTGTGGGGGAGGGAGAAGTTCTGCGTAGAGCGTCTGTGGGAAATGATGTCTATCTCAGTATTGATAAGGATTTGCAGACAGCGGCGTATCAGATTTTGGAGCAGACGCTCGCCGGAATCCTGTCAAGCAACCTGATCGACGCCAAATATTTTGACAAGACAAAAATCAGCGATCCCGTGCAGATCAGAATCCCGGTCTATGATGTATATACAGCACTGATTGAGAATGATATCGTCAGGATTCCGGAAATGAGGCGGGAAAATGCCTCTGATTTGGAGCGGGAGGCGGTGCAAAAAATAAGTGACAAAAAGGAAGCAGTGCGGGCGCAGCTTTTAGCAGAACTCACAGAGATACCACACGCTTACGAAACACTTTCGGAAGAGATGAAAGAGTACGCATCATTTATTGTGCAAAACAGCGGACTGGTCCATCAGGAAGCGGCTGACGGGACAGATTTTGCATGGGAGGAGAAAGGAAACCTGAGCTTGCAGGCGCTTTTCTATGAATGTCTGGAAAATGGCTGGATCGATTTGCACAGACTGGAGCACAGCACGAAGTACTCCACAGCGGAAGAGACGTATTCCCTGGCAGTCGACTATATTTTGCAGTGGTTTTCGGAAAACCAGTCTGTTGAGAAAATCCTGTTAAAATATATGCTTTATCAGGGCGAACTCTCAGAGCGTGATTTCTGCCGGCTCTTATATGAGCAGGAGATTCTTGCGATGGATGATGATTACGAAGCATTTCTCAGGGGAGCGATCAGGCCGTTTGCACTGATCAGGAAGAAAATTGACAATGTGGAGCTGACGCCGGCACAGCTTGCACTCGATCCCTGCTCGGCGTCAGCGGTGGTGGTTCAGGCGGACACGGGAAAAATCCTGGCCTGCGTGACGTATCCGGGTTATGACAACAATCGTTTGACCAACAAGGTTGACAGCGAATACTACAATCGGCTTCTTCAGGACAAATCCCTGCCATTGTACAATCGTGCAACGCAGCAGCTGACAGCGCCCGGTTCCACGTTAAAGCCTGTCACGGTCATCGCCGGACTGCAGGAAGGAGTTATTGAACCCAATTCCGCTGTGGTGTGCGACGGTGTTTTTGACAAGGTTACGCCGCCGCTGCGGTGCTGGAGGCACAGCGGGCACGGAACGATCGGCAATGCCGCATCGGCTATTCAGAATTCATGCAATGACTATCTGTGTGATATTTCCTATCGGTTAGGGCAGGAGGAAACGGGAGTTTACGATGACGGACAGGCATTGGTGTATCTGCAGAAATATGCGGTTTTGTTTGATCTGGATAAAAAATCGGGCGCGGAGATTGTGGAGAACAGTCCGCAGGTCACGCAAAAGTATGGGATTCCGTCTGCGATCGGGCAGGGAACACATAACTACACGACAGTGCAGCTCGCGCGGTATATGAATACGATTGCCACCCGCGGGACGAGTTTTCAGCTGTCGATGGCGAAGGGGATTGGCGATAAGAACGGCAATGTGGCCGCATGCGGACCGGTGATCCAGAGTATGGTGAATCTGGACGAAACGACCTGGGACACTGTCTGGCAGGGAATGTATCAGTTTGCGCAAAATAACAGCGTGCTGAGGGATATGAAGATCAGCGTTCTGGGAAAGACGGGAACCGCGCAGGAATCCAGGAGCAGACCGGACCACTCTCTTTTTATCGGGTGTGCACCGGCAGAGAATCCGGAAATATCGATTGCCGTGAGAATCGCAAACGGATACGGTTCATCGAACGCGACACATGCGGGAAAGGACATATTTAATTATTATTTTGGGCTGGAGAATCGAGAGGTAATCCTGTCCGGTAAGGCATCCGAGGCGAACAATTCCAGCAGCGATTGACAAATCCCTTATACAGGAAGAACTTCTGTCACGCACAGCAAAGACTGTTTTGTGAAGAAGTTCTTTTTTCCTTAGTCCGTTTCCGTATAAATCTGTTTTGCAGCCAGGATGCTGCGCGTGATCCCGGCAGCCGTCAGGCTGTCAGCATGGTCCGTGCCCTGGATATTGGTGGCAAAGAACCAGGTGTTGCTCTCCGACTCCACATAGCCGATAAACCAGCCGTTGATGCTCTCGCCGTTGATGACGCCTGTGCCCGTTTTCCCGGACAGAACAGCCTGACCAGAGGCGGACAGTCTGAGGGAATCTTTTACGGCCTGGATATTGCCGCTGTCGAAATGATATTCATTTTTATACAATTTTTTCAGCAGCTCCACCTGTTCCACCGCAGAGATTTTGAGGGAAGATTCCATCCAGAATTCCGCTGCGCCGCCGGACAGATCATGGTTGCCATAGCCGATTGTCCGGTAGAAGGTTTTCAGCGTATTCCAGTCAGCGCTCTGGTCAAGTTTCTGAAAGTACCAGTTTACAGAATGCTGCATCGCAGACGTCAGTGTATGGTCCTGGTTCCACGCCGGATAGGAGTAGGTCTGTCCGTTCCATTTTAAGGTCGATGCGTCGGGGCGAATCAGCTGATTTTCCAAGGCGAAAAGCGCACTGTATATCTTGTATGTCGAGTTGGGCGAAAAGCGCTTTGTCGCATGCGCCTCGTTGTAGATATCCCAGGTGTCCGCATTGGTGTCATACAAGACAAAGCAGCCTTCGTAGCCCGCAAAAAAGTCCGACAAATCCTCCATCTGTATGACTGCGCCTTTTGGGAGAGCAGCCTTCGTGTCCGAAGCTAAGACCGGAATCAGGGTGGTGGACTCCAGAATCAGGATGATCAGAGCGGTGAGCACAATCCGCTCCCGGAATCTGTGCCATCTGGTTTGCGGCGTGTACGAAGCAATATTCAAAATTCTCCTTTTGATTTGCTTTGCGCTGCCGCCGATTCCGGTCGCCAGTGAAAATGGGCACAGCGATATTTTTTGCGCAAAGTTGAGCAGGGTATTCCCGTAAGCGGTATATTCTGCGGAATCCAGGGCCTGCAGGACGAGCGTGTCACAGGCAACTTCGCGGTCGGTCCGGACTTCCCTGACCGCATACCACACAACAGGGTTGAACCAATAGAGAATGGAAGCAAGGTTCATCAGGCAGTTGACAAACGCGTCCTTGTGCTTGTAGTGCTGCAACTCATGCAGGAGCATATATCGAATATCAGTTTCTTTAAAATCCGCAATCAGATGAATAGGGAGATAAATGCGGGGGCGGAACATGCCAACCATAACCGGCGACTTTAAAAACGCTGTGCTGTAGACTGGTATTTCCCGCTTGATCTGCAGTTTTTCCCGGCAGTCCTGATAGAGCATTCTGACTTTGATGCTCTGAAGCGGGAGCGCAGACCGTTCCAGATGATACAGCCGGATTCTGGACTTTATCATCAATATCGTCATTGCAATCATTCCGCCGATCCATATCGCAAAAGGAAGATAATCCGCGATGGAGACAGAATCCCTTGACACGGAAATGCGGAAGTCATCCAGCCAGTCTGTGGTGGATGGCTGGTTTGCCGCGGCAAATGAAACGGTCGTGTCTGCCTCTGGCAAAAGACCGCCCTGCATGAGATAGAGCAAGCTTCTCATCTGTGCGAGTCCTGCCGGACGGATGGACAGAAAGGGAACGGCCAGGATAACCGGCAGCAGAAACCAGATGCGGTATTGGCTGCAGCCGGACAGACAGTTCCTCAGGCGCTTTTTTACCAGCAGAATGGCGGCAATAATAACACTGATAAAAAGATTGCAGAGCAAAAAGTGTACGCTGAATGAAATCATGGCAAATACTCCTGTTGTAATTTCTACAGATCCTAATGTGCAGTTTGCGGGTGCACGGTCAAATCACTGCGTCTTTCTTTCGAGCAGGCTGCGCAGGTCGTCTATCTCCGATTCAGACAGTCTGTCATTATCCAGATATGCGGACAGCATCGTCGAAATATTTCCGCCATAATATTTTTTGAGGAAAGTATTGCTCTCCTGGTTTACATATTCGCTTTCCTCCACCAACGGCGTGTAGACGAACATGCGGCTCTCCTTTTCGTACGCGATTGCGTGCTTTGTCACCAGGCGTTTGATCAGAGTCTGAATCGTTTTTGGGTTCCAGGAAGTGGTAGCTTCCAATTTCTCGACAATCTCATTTGTGCTGATCGGCGCATGTTTCCAGATAATCCGCATGACCTCATACTCGGCTTCCGATATTTGTGGCAATGGTTTCATGATGGTTTTCCCCCCTCTTGAAGTATTACAAATGTAGTAAGAATATTATAGTATGCTTTGAAAGTGGTGTCAATGAGGATTTAAAATTGCATTTTCTCTGTCATAGTGATACAATGAGTTGACGAAACATAGTGATGTCAATACTGCGTGGTGCTTTGAACAGCTACAATCAGAGCACACGGTCGAATGGAGGAGTAAAATGATTACACAGAAATATAAGGATATGCTCGGTGCAAAGTCAGTGATTCGGCAGATGTCGGAGTGGGCAGCAGGAAGGGCGAAGGAGATCGGGAGTGAGAATGTATTTGATTTCAGTCTTGGAAATCCTTCCGTGGCAGTGCCGCAGGAATTTACCGATAAAATGGTGGAACTTTTGCAGAACCGCGATACGATGGAGCTTCATGGCTACAGCCAGTCACAGGGAATTCCGTCGGTGCGCGCGAAGTTTGCGGAATTTTTGAATAAAAGGTACGGCATGGATTACACTGCGGAGCATTTGTTTATGACGACGGGGGCGGCGGGGGCGGTTGCGCACGCGGTCAGGGCTGTCACACAGCCGGGCGATGAGGTGATTGTCTTTGCGCCATATTTTCCAGAGTACGATCATTATATTGGACAGACTGGCGCTGTGTTAAGAGTAGTGCCGGCTGACACGGAGCAGTTTCAGATCAATTTCGAGGAGCTGGACAAGGTTCTGAATCCGAAGACAATGGCAGTGCTGGTCAACACGCCGAACAATCCGTCGGGAACAGTCTACGGGACGGAGACCGTCAAAAAGCTTGCGGCAGTGCTTGGGGCGAAACAGAAAGAATACGGTCATGATATATTCCTGATCTCCGATGAACCTTACAGGGAGATTCTGTTTGCGGGCGTTGATGCGCCGTATGTGTCAAAATATTATGACAATTCGCTCTCCTGCTATTCGTTTGCCAAGTCCCTCTCCATTCCGGGGGAGCGTATTGGGTACATTGCAGTGAATCCCAAATGCACGGACAGTGCGCTGATATCGCCGATGTGCGCACAGATTTCGCGGGGAATCGGTCATAATTGCCCCCCCTCCATCATACAGATAGCAGTGGCGGAGACTTTGGGGATTACCTCGGACCTGTCCGTGTATGAGACCAACATGACGCTCCTTTACGATGAACTTGTGAGCCTGGGGTTTGAGGTTGTGAAGCCGGGCGGCACGTTCTATATCTTCCCGAAAGCACTTGAGGAGGACTCGGTGGCGTTCTGCAAAAAGGCCATGAACTATGACCTTGTCCTTGTTCCGGGAGATTCGTTTGGCTGCCCGGGATACTTCCGGATGGCATACTGTGTCGAGACAGAGAAGGTGAAGCGCGCGCTGCCGGCACTGCGCAGATTTGTCGGGACGGAATATCCTGGAAAGGGACATCTCGCATGAGAAGAGCGTTCTGCAATGCGGGGATCAGGAGGAGATTATGATAGATTGTGGTCTGGTACTGGAAGGCGGCGGTATGAAGGGAATGTATACCGCAGGTGTCCTGGAGTACTTTATGGAAAAGGATATGTATTTCAAAAATTGTTATGGTGTGTCTGCGGGTGCATGTCATCTGTGCAGTTATATATCAAAACAGAAAAAACGCGCATACAGGGTAGCGTTGGATTATCTGAATGATAAAAATTACTGCAGCATACACAGTCTGATGACAACGGGTGATTTGTTCAACGCAGATATGTGTTACAATACCATTCCCAATAAGCTGGATCCTTACGACTACAAAGCCGCTGCAAGATATGAGGGAAACGCTTACGCGGTGGTGACGAATATCCGCACAGGGGAGGCAGAGTACATGCCGCTGCGCGAGATGCACAGGGATACGACTGCGGTGAGGGCGTCGGCGTCCCTGCCGCTGGTGTCAAGGAATGTAAAGATAGGGAGTGAGTACTATCTGGACGGCGGAATCGCCGATGCTGTCCCGATTCGCAGGGCGATCGCGGATGGAAATGCGAAAAACGTGGTCATTCTCACAAAGGAAGTGGGGTATGTCAGGAAACAGGCCTCGCTGGCAATGCGGAATATGGTAAAGCTCAAATACGCGAGGTATCCCAGCGTATATGAGCTGGTCTCTGACCGCCATGCGCGCTACAATGAGACGCTGCAGTTTCTGGGCAGGGAGGAGAAGGCCGGAAGGGCTTTTGTCATCAGACCGCAAGAACCGAACGACATCGGCAGAGTGGAGAAGGACAGGAAAAAACTGGAGGCGCTGTATCAGCTTGGTTATAACGATGCAAAAAAATGTTATGGTGGGCTGATGGAATTTTTGCAGCAGGAAGCACCTGAGTAGGGGCTGTTTAGAAATAATGAAAGGATAGCATCCAGGGCAGCTTCGCAGGCAGCAGTCTGTGAAGCTGCAGATGCGTAGGATTAGACTATGATTGAACTTCTAAAAGCGATATTATTCGGCATCGTCGAGGGAATCACAGAGTGGCTTCCTGTCAGCAGTACAGGGCATATGATCATTCTGGATGAATTTATCAGGCTTGACTGCACGCCGGAATTTCTGGAGATGTTTCTGGTTGTGATTCAGCTCGGAGCCATCATGGCGGTTGTAATTTTATTCTGGAACAAGATTTTTCCGTTTCAGTTCCGGGATAAGTCAAAACCGGTGATTGAGATGGATAAAATCGTGTTGTGGCTCAAGATCGTGGTGGCATGTATTCCGGCGGCGATTGTCGGTCTGCTGTTTGACGATGTGTTTGAGGCGTTGTTTTACCACGCAGTACCGGTTGCGCTTGCGTTGATAGTCTTCGGAGTGGCGTTTATCGTCGTGGAGCGTGCCAACAAAGGAAAAAGGGCGAGAATCAGAAAGCTGGATGACATCACTTTCCAGACCGCGTTTCTGATCGGAGTCTTTCAGCTCATCGCGGCGGTATTTCCCGGAACGTCTCGCTCTGGTGCCACGATTGTGGGGGCGCTCCTGATCGGCGTTTCGAGAAGTGTGGCGGCAGAATTCACATTCTTTCTTGCCATACCGGTTATGTTCGGCGCGAGTCTCCTGAAATTAGTAAAGTTTGGATTTACATTTACAACATTGGAAGCGGGCGTGCTGATCATCGGAATGCTGGTCTCATTTTTCGTTTCCATCTTTGTCATCAGGTTCCTGATGGACTATATCAAGAAACACGACTTCCAGATCTTTGGGTGGTACCGCATCGTGCTCGGCGCGATTGTCATTGCACTTGGCTTGTGCGGAGTGATTACAGTGTAGATAAGGGACAGCTCTTAAGGAGCTTTTTCTGGGAATTAAAAAACTGCCGGATGGCAGTTTTTTTAATTCTCATTGTTTTCTTCATCATAGTAAGCCTTAATGCGGATGGCCTGATTGTGGTCGCCGAAGTCCTCGCCAAATAAGGTGCAGCCGCCGCAGTTCGCAGTGTCTCTTGGAACTTCGAGCTTGAACGTGATATAGCTGTTGTAGTCAATGCCCAGGTCCTGTATCGTCACATCGGAGAGCTTGTTTGTTCCGTCCATAAAGCAGCCTTCATTGTTGATGATCAGCGTTTTCAGCAGACCATACTGGTTCAGCTTCTCCGGCCACCATGCCGGTGACACGTAACCGCTGCGCCCGCCGTAATCGCCGGGGCTGATCCACATGCCGACCGGCGTTTTGTTGATTGAGAAATAGATATCAGAGGGGTAGTCCTCATTTGTGTTGGGACACTCCGATGAGATCTCAAAAGAGATCTGAAGCTCTGTCAAAGTCTGCCCCGCCTGCAGGTGGTTCGGCAGATTGTATTCCACATATCCGCTGGTGAACCAGAGGATTCCGGCCTGAAAACGGTCGGGGAAGGAGAATACTTTGGGGTCGTCCAGCGAGCCGATGATCTCCTTGCTCGTGGCAAGTCCGCAGGTCGGCGTGGCGTGGCATGCCGTGTAATACCCTACGCGGATGTCATCGGTGTAACAGCGCCGTGACTCCTTGACAGGAGCCAGATCGATCATCAGCCGGTCATATCGCGGGCGTATAATCTTCATGGTTCCGCGCTTTCCGGAGGTAATCTTAATGCGCACGAGCCCGGCTTCCTCCAACTTCCCTACATGCATGGATATCGCGCCGTTGGTAAGCCCGAGCGCCTCCGCAAGGTCATTCATGCTCAGGGTGTCATCTTCGTATATCATTTCCATAATTTTCACGCGCATCGGTGTGCTCAATGCTTTAAAGACATTTTCAGCTTCGCCGACAGAACGAAAGTACAACATGAATCATCAGCCCCTTTTTCTTTGATTTGTATTTTTGTTAAGTAGTATTGAGTTCATTATAGTGAATACTAAAACTAAAGTCAAGACTAAAATATATAGGTTAATATGCACAAATTGATTCGGAAGAAAAGTGAAAGCCCTTGTCAATTTGGCGCAGAAATTCTGGTGTTTTTGTTGATACACAGACAGCCCTTAAAAAATAAGAGCAGGACAGCATCAATTTGACAGGTGGAAGAATGAGATGTGTCACAACGGAATTTGTTTTCAGGTGCAATAAAACATAAAAACTAAAAGAATGAATTATTTGTTGAAACATTCAATGATTGCTAAAAATATCCAACTTTTAACGAAAATTTTCGAAACAATATAAATTGGTAATAGTGCACAAAATAAATTGCTAAATTTCGTCATATGGCGTAAAAGTTATAAAATGCTTATAAAATCAAGGGATTCGGGTATCAATAGTGCCAAGGCCAATAAGAAACTATATTGACTTTTTTGCCAACATAGCGTAATGTTATTGTATAAAGAAAAACTAAAACATTTAACTCATGAATAAAACAAACAGGCCGGGGCTGGAAAATTGGTTTGTTTGTGAGCAGAAAGGTCGGGTCGTCATGAAAAGAGGAAATGCAAAGAGAGTCATGGCGCTTAGCATGGCAGCGTGTATGGCTGTCACTACTGCGGTGACAGTGCTTCCGCCAATGCCGCTAAGGGCACAGGAGTCAGAACAGACAACTCAGGGGGCGGTGACAGAAACTTATTCAAATGAGAGACTGGACAATGGCTACACCAAGGTGAGTGCAGGCTACACGCTTGCCGCCTACACTGGTGAGCCGGTTCTCTACACAATTGGAAATGTGTACAAATCGGGGGATGCCAGTCTGACAACAGAGTACGGATACACAGGGAACAGCGATGCGCTCTCCATACCGGAGAAAGGCAGGGTGGAGCTGGAGATCGATGTGCCGCAGTCAGCAGTATATTATATGAGCTTTGACTATCTGGCAAACAGCGAGTCCATTCTTCCGGTAGAGGCAGGAATCATGGTGAACGGGGAATATCCGTTTTACGAGATGCGCCAGCAGAAGTTGGAGAGCCAGTGGACAGCGAAGCCGGATAAGGTGTACGACAGCTATGGAAATGAAGTTGTCAGCATGCCTGACAAGGTGTATGACTGGCAGAACAAGTATGTGCAGGATTCTACATACCGCTACACACAGCCGCTCGGCATCGAGCTACAGCAGGGGAAGAACACGATTTCCATCGAATTAAATGAAGGAACGCTTGTGTTGGGAGATATTTCCCTGACAGCGAAACCGCAGGTGGCGGAATACACGGGCAGTGAGACGGCGGCAGGCGATGGATTTATCGAGATACAGGCGGAAGATTTCTTGTATCGAAATGATTCGGCGATCCACGCAACCTGCGAGTACGATCCGGACCTGTATCCCTATCAGGCGGGAAACAGGGTGATGAATACCGTCGATGCGACTTCGTTCGGGGAGGGCGGTCAGGAGGTAACTTACAGTTTCAACGCTGAGAAAGCGGGAAACTATTACATCGCTTTCCACTACAGTCAGGGCGATAAGGCAGACTTTCCGGTATTTATGAATGTGAAGATAGACGGAAAGATTCCGAACACAGCATTTGAGAACCATGCGTTTGCATATGAGAAGAAATATGAGATGTACACGATGGTTGACAGTGACGGAAACAAGATCAGCATACCGCTCGAGGCAGGAACCCACACGATCTCCATGCAGATCAGCATGGAGCCGATCAGGGAGTCCTTAGAGACCATCGAGAAGATCATGGGCAGGGTAAATGACCTGTCGCTTGAGGTCACAAAGGTTGCTGGTACAAACAAGGATAAGTACAGGGATTTCTCATTGGAGGCATACATTCCGGGAATTGGCGACACCATGACGGAGTGGGCGGATGAGCTGGACCAGGTTATGGAAAATGCCAGGGTGTACAATCCAAAGAAGAGTAAGATTGCGGCTTATGCGTCAGTCAAGATTGCAGAGAACCAGCTGAGAAGTCTTGCAAAGAAACCGGATGAGCTGATTTACCGCATCGATGAGCTTGCGACGAGCACGTCCTCAGTCAACCAGCATCTGGCAAACCTGATCGACAGTCTGAACGGCAATGATTTTGCGCTCGACAGTATTTATCTGTATCAGGAGGATTCGGCAAAGCAGCTTCCGAAGAACAAAAACATCTTTACCAAGATGTGGCTTGGCATTGTGCGGTTCTTCACTTCGTTTGGCGAGCAGGCGTACTCTTCCACAAATACCAACCCGGAGCATCTGCAGGTGTCGGTAAACCGTTCGAGACAGCATCTTGAGATTATGCAGCTGTTAATTAATGAGCAGTTCACACCGCAGACAGGTATCGAGGTAGATCTTTCCCTGATGCCGGACCAGACAAAGCTTGTGCTGGCAAACGCGTCGGGGGATTCGCCGGACGTGGCGACAGGAGTGAACTACTCGATTCCGTTTGAGCTTGGTATCAGAGGTGCATTGAAAGATTTGACGGAGTTTGACGATTTTGCGGAGGTTGCGGAGCGCTACAATGCGGGCCTGATCATGCCATATGTCATCGGAGACAGGATCTATGCGCTGCCTGAGACGATGAACTTCCAGGTAATGTTTTACAGAAAAGACATTCTCGACAAGCTCGGACTGGAGGTTCCGGACACGTTGGAGGATGTGGAGGCGATGTTGCCTGACTTGCAGATGAGAGGTCTGAATTTCTACTATCCGACAGCAAGAACAGTAGGTATGAAGACGTTTCTCGACACGACGCCGATTCTGTTCCAGAGCGGGGGAAACCTGTACGATGGTGCGATTGACAAGGCGACGCTGACGAGTGAGGAGAATGTGGAAGGATTTACGACGCTGACCAATCTGTTTACGATATACAACCTTCCAAAGGATGTGCCGAATTTTTACCAGCACTTTAGAAACGGCGATTATCCGATCGGTATCTCTGATTTTGGAAACTACAACATGATCTCCAACGCGGCTCCTGAGATTGACGGTTCGTGGGGAGTAGCGCTGATTCCGGGTGTTAAGAATGCGGACGGCGAGGTGATGCGTTACTCGTCAGCAGGCGCAGAGTCGACATTCCTGTTTGAGTCGACGCCGGAGAGAGAGCAGATGGCATGGGATTTTGTGAAGTGGTGGTCCAGCGCTGAGGTGCAGGCGGAATTTGGTCAGAGGCTTCAGATCACATACGGTGACGAATATTACTGGAACACCGCAAATGCGGAGGCGTTTGCACAGCTTCCGTGGGACAGCGACGACAAAGAAGTTATCTTAGAGCAGCTCGAGTGGACGCTGGAAGCGCCGAGAGCACTGGCAAGCTACATGGTGGAGCGTGAACTTTCCGACGCGTACAATCTCGTGGTGCTCGGCGCGAAGAGTGCATCTGTGCGGGAGTCGCTCGACGACGCGCAGAAGAGTGTGAAGCGCGAGACACAGAGAAAGCTCGAGGAGTTCGGATATATTGAGAACGGCGAGATGGTGAAAGAGTACGAAGTACCGACGGTCGAGAAGGTACGGGAGATTATAGCGAAATCGAAGGAGGCGAAGTAAATGGCTGCAAAAACAAAAAAGACAAAGGCAGCGCAGAGGGAACATGCAAACAGGGCGGCATACGCATTTCTGGCGCCGTATGTCATTCTGTTTACGATCTTCATCATTATCCCGATGCTGGTGGCGATAGCGCTTTCCTTTACAAGCTATGACACGATACAGACACCGACCTTCAAAGGATTTCTCAACTACATCAACCTGTTGACGGCGGATGACATTTTCATGCAGAAGGTACTGCCGAACACAATCATCTATGCGGTGATTGTGGGACCGGGCGGATATGTGTTATCGTTTCTGGTGGCATGGTGTCTGGCACAGCTCAGCTCTGTGCCGAGAACCATACTGACAGTTATCTTCTACTCGCCGAGTATGACGGGTGCAGTGTCGATGACGGTTCTCTGGAAGATTATCTTCTCCGGTGACCAGATGGGTTATCTGAACAGTTTCCTGATGCGTCTGGGTGTCATCGATGCGCCGATCATCTGGCTGGTAGATGCCAGATACTTGTTGCCGATCATCATTATTGTCGCGCTGTGGTCGAGCATGGGCGTTGGTTTCCTCGCGATGCTTGCAGGTATCCTGAATGCGGACGAGGAGATCTATGAGGCGGCAGCGATCGACGGCGTGAAGAACCGCTTCCAGGAAATGATCTACATCACGATACCGACCATGAAGCCGCAGATGCTTTTCGGTGCGGTTATGGCAATCGTGGGTGCTTTCCAGAACGGTGCGATCGGTGTGCAGCTTTCCGGCACGAATCCGACGCCAAACTATGCGGGTCAGTTGATTGTAAACCACATTGAAGACTATGGTTTCCTGAGATACGAGATGGGCTATGCCGCGGCAGTTTCAGTCGTACTGCTGTTGATGGTATTTGTGTTCTCGAAATTCTTCGGACGACTGTTCAGAGAAGATTAGGAGGTGACAGAGAATGGCTGGATATAAAGGATGTAACATCAATCCCAAGAAATTTGAGATTGGTCAGTTAAAGATTATATTGATACTTTTGCCGCTGGCGGTTTTTATGGGAATCCCCATTGTGTTTATCGTCTGCCATGCGTTTAAGCCGATGGATGAGCTCTTCGCTTTTCCGCCGCAGATTATCGTGCATAAACCCACACTTGACAATTTCGTGAAATTGTTCAAGGCGTCAGCAAACAGCAATATTCCTATGAGCCGCTATGTGTTCAACAGTCTGATCGTGACAGGTTCTGTTGTGCTGTTGTCTATTCTGTTTTCCACAATGGCTGGTTTCGCATTGTCAAAGCTCCGTTTCAAGGGCAAGTACGCGCTGCTCGAGATCAACAATACCGCATTGATGTTTGTGTCTGTGGCGGTAATGATTCCGAGATATCTCGTGATTGACTTCCTTGGCATGAAGGATACTTATTGGGCGCATATTTTACCGCTGCTTGCACTGCCGGTCGGACTGTTTCTGGTGAAGCAGTTTATCGACCAGATACCGGATGCACTGCTCGATGCAGCATACATGGACGGAGCGAACGATTTCAAGATTTACCGTTCCATTATTCTGCCGCTTGTAAAGCCGGCGATCGCGACGACAGCGATTCTGTCATTCCAGCAGGTTTGGGTAAATGTCGAGAGCTCGAACTTCTATGTCAATGACGAGAGCATGAAAACCCTGGCATTTTATCTGAATACCCTGGCGAACCAGAACAGCAACGTGGCAGGGCAGGGAATCCAGGCAGCCGGTATTCTGCTCCAGTTTATACCAAACCTTGCAATATTCTTGATCCTTCGGAAGAGCTTCATGAACACGATGGCTCATTCAGGCATTAAATAGCAGTGTGCTTAGAAGTTCTAATGCTCACGGCAAAGGCTGCTTCGCAAAGAACTTCTGAGTCTGCGCGGCAGACTTTCGCACACGGCGAATTTGAGAGGCACAAATTCGCATAGGTTTAGCGAGAATGGAGGATGAAAATGAGAAAAAAAGGAAAGCTGGTGATTCTGCTGGTGCTGTGCCTGAGTCTGATACTCAGCTCCACGGCGATCGCGGAAACACCTTATAGAACATATACGGTAGACGGCTATGGGTACGTGCTGGAGACACAGTCAGCATACAATCCGGCATCTGCCATCACAAAAGTCGGGGAGACCTCTTTTGTGACACCGATGGACATGGCGATCGGAAATGACGGAAACCTGTACATAGCGGACGCGGGAGCGCATGTGGTCATGGTCAGCACTGTGGACGGTGAGGAAGTCCGCATGATCGGGGAAGGCACGCTGCAGTCGCCGATGGGCGTCTTTGTGTCGGACGATGACAAGGTTTATGTCGCTGACAGGGATGCAAAGAAGGTCTTTGTGTATGATTTGGAAGGAAAACTCTTGAATGAATACGGAAAACCGGATTCGCCGATTTATGGAAATACTATGGATTTCAGACCGCTCAAGGTTGTGGCGAACAGCACAGGTACGATGTATGTGATCTGTGAGGGAAATATGAACGGTATCGTTCAGATCAGTCCGGTAGAGGGCGGTTCCTTCCTTGGATATTTTGGTACGAACTATACTTCTCTCAGTCCGTTCCAGATTTTGCAGAGACTGATTCTGACAGATGCGCAGAGGGCGCAGATGTTGAGTAATATTCCCTCGACACCGACCAATCTCCACATTGACGAGGAGGGGCTGATCTACACAGTGACACAGGGCGACGAGGATATGGCGCTCAAGAAGCTGAATATCGCCGGCAAGAATATGCTGGACTCTGACCCATACTGGGCGGATCTCCCGGCGGCAGTGACGACCGGACAGTATCACAATATGCTGGTAGCGGATTCGGACGGATATATCTATGAGTACAACGAGGAGGGCGAGCTGCTGTTCATGTTCGGCGGGCGAGATGACGGGCGTCAGCGAATCGGTCTCTGCAACAAGGTGGAGGCGATTGCGGTGGATAGCTCCGACAGGATCTATCTGCTGGATTCCGATAAGAAGCAGGTGCACATTTTTACACCGACAGAGTTCACAAACCTTCTTCATGAGGCGTTATATCTCTTCTCAAAGGGAAGATACACCGAGAGCAAGGAGCCGCTTGAAAAGGTTCTGCAGATGAACAGTATGTTTGACTATGCCAACAAGGCGATGGGGCACGCATATCTGCAGGAGGAGAATTACACAGAGGCATTGCGGTATTTCAAACTCGCCAAGTCGGCAGACGGTTACTCCGACGCATTCTGGGAGGTCAGAAATATCTGGATCAGGAATTATCTGGTTACAGCAGTAGTGATTATCGTCATTTTCGCTGTGGCGCTCAGCCTGTATAAAAAAAGGCAGCTGATCAAGTATGGTGCGGATGGGGCGCCCGCGCGTCTCTCGCAGAGAGTCCCGTTACTGGGCAGTCTCAAATACAGTCTGTACTTTATGCGGCACCCGTTTGACGGCTGTTATGGTGTGAAGCGGGAGGGCAGGGCGAGTCTTGCCTGTGCGAATATTCTGCTCGCAGCATACATCATTGTTTCTATTATAGAGAAGTATTTCAGCGGGTTCCTCGTAAAGACGGTGCGGGAGGGGCGCTACGATATTATAGCAGATATCGGTACGGTGCTCGTGATCTTTATCGGACTGACGCTCTGCAACTACCTGGTTGTAACGATCAACGAGGGTGAGGCTTTTCTGAAGGAATTGTACTGTGCTTACGCGTACTGCCTGACACCGTTTATCCTGATCAAGCCGTTCGTGGTGATTCTGTCAAATGTGCTGACTTACAATGAAGTGTTCCTGATTTCGTTTGCGAATATCATTGTGTTGGTGTGGATGGTGGTGCTGCTGTTGATTTCTGTAAAGGAAATGAACAACTTCTCGGTAAAGGAGACGGCCAAAGCACTGGCGCTCACGGCATTTACCGTTTTGATACTCTCACTGCTGATTTGCATTATTTATGTATTATTCTCGCAGGTAATTGACTTCATAAGTTCTGTATTACGAGAGGTGGTGTATAGAATTGGAAGCTAAATTAGATATGAAGAAAATGGGCAAAAGCCTCATAAAGTTGATCATTGCTGCACTGGTCATTGTTGTGATCATCGCAATCGCAGTGATGGCTTCCAAGTCGGGAGGCAGGAACAGTCTGGATGTGAGCGGTCTGCAGCCGACAGTGAGTGAGCCGGGTGCGGCGCTGAGTGACGGGGCTGTCGACACCTCCAAGGAGCTTGACGGACATCATCTGGTGGCGGCCAATGACAACTATGAACTCTATCTGTATGAGCCGGCTCTTTCCATTATCGTAAAGAACACGAAGACCGGGGCTGTGATGGAGTCCACGGTCCGCAACGAGGAACGGCTTGGAAATGTCAATGAGACATGGAAGGGATTTCTGCAGTCAGGGATTGTTGTGGAGCTGCAGGAAGAGACCAACACCATGCAGAGAAAGCTCGGAATCGAGGGAAGCGGCGCACAGGTCAGCGTTGATCTGATTCCCGGCGGATTTCATGCAAAGCTGGATTATCCTGCGCAGGAGCTTGGTTTCGAGGCAGAAGTGAAGCTCTATGACGATGGCAGCATCACGGCATGTATTCCGGAAAGCTCGATCTATGAGAACGCGGATAACAAGAAGATCGGCAACATCTATGTATTTCCGCTGCTTGGCAGTTCAAGGCTTGGCGAGAAGGAGGGATACATGTTCGTGCCGGACGGTAACGGAGCACTGATCTATCTCGACGAGAAGGACGGACGTTTTGATTCCGGTTATGTACAGAAGGTATACGGTTCTGACATTGGTGTCGGTGAATCGTATGTGCTCTCCCTGCTCTGGGGCAGATATGAGACACACAATGACGCGGAGATGATTCTGGCTCCGGTGTACGGTATGGTTCACACGGATGATGAGATGGGGTATCTTGCGATCATCGAGGGCGGTGATGAGGAGGCTTCCATCTATGCGACACCAAACGGTGCGTATTCTGATTACAACTGGATTACGGCGGCATTTCGGAAATGTACCACCTACATTCAGCCGACCTCAAACTCTGGCGGTTCTGTGACAAAAGTCACGGACAGAATCAAATATGACATTAACGTCAGATACATGTTTGTCGACGGTGAGGATGCCAACTACACAGGGCTTGCAAAACGTTACAGGGATTATCTGCTTGAGAAGGATGAGCTGATCAGGGTTGAGGATAATTTTAAGGTAAGACTGGACTTCCTGGGGATGGATGTGGAGAACTGGATGCTCTGGAAAAAAGATGCACCGGTGACAACGGTTGACAACATCAGGGAAATCTATGCGGACCTCGAAGGAGAGGGTGTGACAGATATCCTTTCAATCTACAAGGGCTGGCAGGACGGCGGTATCTTTGATCTGCCTGTCACCTCGTACGATGTGGACAGCAGTATCGGCGGTGCGCGAGAGTTGTCAAAGCTCATGGACGAATGTGAGGAAAAGGACATTGATTTCTATCTCTTTACAGACGGCGTGCGGGCGAATACCGAGACGGGCAACACAACGTTTGACACCGTGAAGAAGATGGATAAGCGTCTGTACACGCAGAATACATACCAGAATGTATACGATGAGTTCGTGTACTGGACACCGCAGAAGTCGCTTGAAAATCTTGAGACGCTGCAGAAGAATTTTACGAAAAAGGGTGTGAACAAATTAGCGTTGTCAGAGATTGGAAATACGATGTTCACTTACACGATGGGAGACACGATGCAGACGCGTCTGGTATCAAAGCATCTGTATGAGGAAGCGTTAAAGCAGGTGAGTGCAAATATGGATCTCATGCTGGAAGCGCCGGTGCAGTGCTACTGGCAGTATGTGAAGGCGATTGTCGATATGCCGATTTCGGACTCGGACTATATATATACAGACCAGAGTGTACCGTTTCTGTCCATCGCATTGAAGGGAATCCTTCCAATGTACGGCGACTATGTGAACTTTGAGGCGAACGAGAGAGAATACTTCCTGAAACTGGTGGAGACGGGGATCTATCCCTCTTTCTACCTGACATATGAGAATCCTTCTGAGCTGATTTACACCAACTCAAGCGATATATATACCGCACAGTATTCGGTGTACCGCGAACAGATCCTGAACTATTATGATGAACTGAGACAGATCAGTGAGCTCACGAAGAACAGCATGATTGTCAATCACGAGATGACTGACACAGGTGTCACAATTGTAACTTATGACAATGGTGTAAAGCTGTATATCAACTATTCTGAGACAGAGCTTCAGGCAGATAATGTGACGGTTCCGGCACTTTCGTATGTGATTGGAGGGAGTGCGGGACAGAGTGGAACGGGGGTGAATGAAGGATGAAGAACAATAGAAAAATAAAACCCGGTCAGCTTGAGCGCAGGGAGAATGCGATTGGATATCTTTTCATAATGCCGTGGCTCATCGGAATCCTGGTGCTGGTGCTGTGGCCGATGATTCAGTCCTTTGGATATTCGCTCAACAGAATCAAACTCCTGCCGCAGGGTATGGCAAAGCTCTACGTCGGCTTTGAGAATTACAGTCAGATTTTCCTGAAGGACCCGGACTTCATCATGGGACTGGAGTCCTACCTGCTGGAAACTTTGATTGCAGTGCCGGTCATCGTGGCATTCTCGCTAATCATAGCGATGCTTTTGAATCAAAAGATTTCCTTCAGGGGAATCTTCCGAATGGTATTCTTCCTTCCGATCATTATTGCCAGCGGTCCTGTTATGCAGCAGCTGGCTGATCAGGAGGCGGCGAGTATTCCGATGATGAATGTGACGATGATTGAGCAGCTTTTGGATGAATACCTGCCGCATGTGCTTGCAGTGAGTATCACGAGTGTGTTCAGCAACATGATTACGCTGTTGTGGTATTCCGGTGTTCAGATCCTGATTTTCCTTGCGGCACTGCAGAAGATCGATACGTCGCTCTATGAGGCGGCGAAGATGGACGGCGGTTCCAAGTGGGAGTGTTTCTGGAAGATCACACTTCCGACCGTGAAGCCGATGATCCTTCTGAATGTTGTCTACACAGTAATTTTTATGTCGAACAATGAGCAGAATGCACTGATTGTATTGATTTATGACACGATGCTTTCCGCAACTGGCGGATATGGATATGCCTCCGCGATGGCATGGCTGTATTCCCTGATCGAGTCGGCGATCGTTATCTTCTTCGCAGTCCTGATTATGGGCCGCAAGGATGTATATGAGAGACGTGCAAAGAGATACCAGCGTGAGCTCAAGAGAGAGAAGCGCCTGGAGAAGAAGATCAGAAAGAGAGGTGAGAGGAATGAGCGCAACTACGCAAAGCAAAAAGAAAAGCAGCAGCGGAAGCAGTCTAAAAAGAGTGCTTAGTCCGGAAGGCAGCTTAGGAAAGAGACCCCTAAGCAGGGAGCAGATTGGGTATAAGATCAGAAAATTTATCTTTGGTTCCAAGGATACGGAGGGCGTGGGAAAGCTTGCAGCTGTATATCTGCTGCTGATCAGTATCGGGTTCGTTTACCTCTATCCGGTGCTCTACATGATCAGCAAGAGTTTTATGAACCTCAATGACCTGCTCGACACCTCGATCAACTGGATACCGAGCCAGATGTATCTTGAAAATTATAAACAGGCGTTCCAGTCGATGGATTACTGGAAGACATTCCGCGACTCTGTCGTGATCGCAGGCATTCCGACATTGATTAATGTTGTGATTTGTGCTATTGTAGGATATGGGTTTGCACGCTATGAGTTTAAGGGAAAGAAGCTCTGCATCGGACTGCTTCTGTTCTCGTTCATACTGCCGCCGCAGGCGACAATGATGCCGACCTATGTATTTTATACGGATATCGGACTGATCAATTCCATCATGGCGTTCATCGTGCCGGCAATATTGGGACAGGGGCTGAAATCGCAGATCTTTATACTGATCTTCTTCAACTTCTTCCGCCAGATACCGAAGGTATTGATTGAGGCGGCCAAGATTGACGGGGCAGGGCATTTTAAGATATTCAGAAAGATTGCGCTCCCCTCTGCGGCACCTGCGATTCTGGTTGTATTCCTGTTCTCGATCGTGTGGTACTGGAATGAGTCATACCTGACACAGCTCTATGTAGTCGGCGCATTTACAAGCAATGCGAATGCATATCACTGGAGTTCGCTGATCGTATCGCTCAAGAACTTTGAAAACAGCTACAACACCGCCAGAAGTGTGGCGGGAAGCGGCATGGTTGACATCAACGAGTCGATCAAGATGGCAGGAACGATGCTCAGTATTCTGCCGCTGCTGATCATGTATCTCGTGCTGCAGAAACAGTTCGTTGAGAGCGTTGACCGCACAGGAATTACCGGAGAATAGAAAAAACGAAGTTTTACTAAGGCGGCAAAGTACGCCGCCTAAGTAAAACTAAGCGTTTTTAGGAGAACGCCAGGTGCAGGCGTTCTCCGTGCGGAGGCTGAACGTATTGGAAAAATGAACGTTAAGTGCAGGCGTTCTCCGCGCGGAGGTTGAACGGATTAAAAAATGGTTTTAATGAAACAATTAAAATAAACAAGGAGGAATAAAAATGAAAAAGAAAATTGTGAGCCTTATGATGGCGACAACATTAGTGGCTGGGCTGCTTAGCGGGTGCGGAGGAAATTCCGGCTCGGATTCGGCAGACAACAGCGCAAACACAGACGCAAATGCGACTGCGGACGCTAATACAGGTGACACTGCAGGGGCAGATGCGAGCACAGGCGGTGACACTGCAGGGACGGCAGGGGAGCTTCCTGCGATGACAACAGATGAGATCACACTGACTTACATGCATTTCGACAGCGAAGCACTTGTAAACAAAGTGGCGGAAGCTTTCATGGCAAAGTACCCGAATATCAAGGTGGAGGCACAGGCATTCTCCACAGACGGATACAACGATACGCTGTTGAATCTGGTTCAGTCTGGACAGACACCTGACTGCTTTATGATTCTGGGCAACTGCGACTTCGCACTCTCCAACGCGCTGCTCGGCGATATGACGCCTTACTGGGAGGCAGATCCGGAGAATCAGAATATCCTTCCTTCCATCAACAGTGCAAAGCTCGGCTACTACGGCACAGACAAGAAGCTTGCGACACCGATCAAGTTCTTCCCGGATGCGATCTACTGCGACCTGAATGTGTTTGAGACACTGAATATCGATGCGCCGTCCACCAACTGGACATGGGATGAGATGATTGATTCCTTCAAGGCTGCTACAAACACAGATGCAGGAACATACGGATTCAACCAGTTCCACTCACTCGTTACATATTATCCGATCTCAAACGGCAACAATCTGATCGGTGAGTTTGGCTGGGATGGCACGACCTATCACATGGACCAGTGGGCAGCAGGTGTGAACCAGTGGGCAGAGCTTGTAAACGGCAAGTATCATGCACCGTACGGCGACACGGATGAGATGGAAGCATGGACCGGTGACAGAACAATGTGGGCGGCATACACAGGAAAGCTTGGTTTCCAGATCGATGCATGGTGGACTTATCTGAACCTGTTTGATACACCGGACTACAGAAACCGTGGTATGGAGTGGGTACCTTACACAACTCCGGCAAGTGCAAGCGGCTATGTATTCGGCGTGCTTGACTTCGGCGGCATCTCTTCATCAACAGAGCATCCGAGAGAGGCATATGAGCTCCTGAAGTGGATGGGCTGGGGAGCAGAAGGCTGGCAGACAAAGCTTGACGCTTATCAGGATGTTGAGACTTATGCAGATCTTCCGCTTTACAGACAGGCAATGCCCTGCCCGATCACGACAGACGCAGAGATCTGGAAAGAGTTCCAGGAGTCCTTCTATCCGACAGCAGCTACAAGAACCTATCAGTCTGTTTATGATCCTGTAAATGGCGAGGACCTTGTCACAGCGGACGAGGATACAAAGTACGGCAAGTATTTCGATGACTTCTTTGCAAACTGCAAGAATCCGGTTCCGTTCGGCGACTGCCAGATTCCGGGATTCGCAGACTTCCTCGCAACATCTTACTTCGCAGTGGGCGATACATTAGGTGTTGAGGATCAGGTTCGTCTGGAAGGTAAGAATGCAAACGACTTCGCAGCAGAGCTTGAGCAGAAGGGCTATGATGCAAATCAGGCAGCGCTGGCAGCAGCCAAGGAAGCATATGAGATGATCGGTATTGAGTTGAATTATTAAGATAGAATATTGTGAAAGTTTTGACTGTATTCATATCATAGATAAAAGGAGGGCGTTGTGATGCCCTCCTTTTATACACATCCCCATGCAGAGGAAATCTGCCGCTGAGACGGCGCATGGGGCGCGCGGTGAGCGCATACTGTGTACAGTTTCTTGGGAAAGGTATGGTAAAAGCATGAAAAAGAAATTGGCGGCGGAAATGCTGGTGGTATTTCTCCTGGCAGGAATGCTTGGCGGTTGTGGAAACAGCGGTGCGGGCGATGACAATTCCAGTCCTGCGGAGAGTGAGACGACTGTGGTGGAGGAAAGGACTTTATCGGAAGAAGACACTTCTGCGTCGGAAGCAGAGACCGATACGTCTGCGGCGGAAGAGGAGGAGACAGAAATGACAGAAGTGTCATATAGTCGTGTGAGTGTACATGACCCTTCGGTGATTTATGATAATGGCACATATTATATTTTTGGCACGCATATGGCATGGGCAAAGAGTACAGACCTGATGAACTGGGAAACATTTCAGACAAACATCAATGCGGATTATGCGAAGCTGTTTGAAAAGGAGTGGGAGGAGTACTGCAAGACAGCGTCGAATCCCAACCTGAACGGAAATCTGTGGGCGCCGGATGTCATTTACAATCCCAATATGAACAAGTACTGTTTTTACATGAGTGTCAACGGTGATGACTGGAATTCCATCATTGTCCTGCTCACGGCGGACAATATTGAGGGTCCGTATGAATATGCGGGACCAGTGGTGTACTCCGGTTTTAACACCGGTTCGCACGATGTGAAGCTGACGGACGTGTACCAGGTGCTCGGGGAGGGCGCTGACCTGACCCGGTATCAGAATATCAAAAATACGAAACTCAACGCGATTGACCCATGCGTGATCTTCGATGAGGAAGGCTCGCTCTGGATGGTGTTCGGTTCCTGGTTTGGCGGCCTGTATATGCTCAGACTCGACGAGAATACAGGGCTTCGGGACTACACGACAACCTACGAAACGATACCGAACGAGCAGGATGCATACTATGGGTATAAGATACACGGCGGCTTTGGTGTGTCAGGAGAGGGGCCTTATATTATCGAAAAGGACGGATACTACTACCTGTTTGTGTCCTACGGAGGGCTTGTGGCGGACGGCGGATATCAGATGAGGGTATTCCGCTCAGAAAATATCACAGGGCCTTATGTGGACGAGGCGGGAAACAGCGCAGTTTACACAAAGGAGTGCAATGACCTCTTTGAGAAGGTCGGCGTGCGGCTTATGGGCTCCTATGACTGGACAGGGAACCGCGAAATCCGGGTTGCACAGGGACACAATTCCGCCTATGTGACGGAAGATGGCGAGATTTTTCTGGTGTATCACTCGCGCTTCGCAGGCGGCAAGAACGGGATTCCTGAGGCGCACGAAGTGCGCGTACAGCAGCTTTTTGTGAACGGGGACGGATGGCTTGTGGCAGCGCCGTATGAGTATGCGGGCGAGAAAATCAGTGAGACAGGATACTCCCTCGAAGAGATGTGCGGCGATTATGAATTTATCGTGCACACGCCGACAACGTACTATCAGACAGTGGGAAGCAATACGTTAGGCATCATGCAGCCGTCGAAAATAACATTGAATGAAGATGGAACGGTGACAGGAGAACTTGAGGGGAGCTGGACATATGAGGACGGCACACCCGACATGACCATCACTGTCGATGGTGTGACTTACAAGGGCGTCTTTGTGAAAATGCCGAGCGAACAGCTTTACTTTAATCCGAATGAGCGGAAGGTTGTCATGACCTTTACGGTGCTCGGGGATAATGTGACGGCGTGGGGCAGCAAATAAAACAGCAAATGAAAAGGGACAAAAGGGAATAGCCCGGAAACGCTATTCCTTTTTTGATGCGCAGCCCCATGCAGAGGAAATATGCCGTTTCCCATTGTAAAGCGTGATTATTGCTGGTATACTAAAAAAATGAAACGTTTCTGTTTGGTTATAGTCGGGTATCATTTGCAACGAAAAAAGTTGGGGGTTATATGGAAAGCTACAGTATCTTATCCAAAATCGAGGAGAATGTATCAAAGGTAATGATCGGGAAAAAGGAAGTGACAAAGCTGCTTCTGGCGTCGCTGGCAGCGGGCGGCCATGTGCTGCTGGAGGATGTGCCGGGGACGGGCAAGACTGTGCTTGCGCGTTCACTCGCAAAATCGATGGGCTGCAGATTCGAGAGGGTGCAGTTCACGCCGGACCTGCTTCCGAGCGATGTGACAGGTCTGTCATTTTTTAATCAGGAAAAAGGCGCATTTACTTTTAAGCAGGGACCGGTTTTTACCAATATATTGCTGGCGGACGAGATTAACCGCGCTACGCCGAGGACGCAGTCGAGTCTGCTCGAGTGCATGGCGGAAGGGCAGGTGACGGTGGACGGGGAGACACGGGTTCTGGAGGCGCCGTTTTTTGTCATCGCCACGCAGAATCCGGTGGAGACGATCGGCTGTTTTCCGCTGCCGGAAGCGCAGCTGGACCGCTTTATCATGAAGATTTCTATGGGGAGTCTCGATGAAGCGCAGGAGCGCCAGATGATTGATCGCTTTATCAACGCAGAACCGCTTGCAGGGATTGACGCCGTGTGCAGTGCGGAGGATATCAGGACGCTGCAGGAGACGTGCCGCCAGGTGTATGTGCACGACGATCTGCGTGACTATATCGTGGCGCTGGTGCAGGCGACCAGGAAAAATAAGACCGGTGTGAGTCCGAGAGGAACGCTTGCGCTTCTGCGCGCATCACAGGGCTATGCGCTGGTGCAGGGGCGGGATTACGTTGTGCCGGAGGATATCAAGGAGGTTGCGCATGATGTGTTGTGCCACCGCCTGATCGGTGAGTTTGATGACATACAGAAATCATCGGTTGTCACAGGGATCCTGAACAATATCGAACTGCCGACGGAGGATTGGAAAGCGAAGAGATAGTAAGAGATGATAATTGTGTTATTGCTGGGCATGCTGCTTGTCAGCGGCCTGTGGGAATTTTATTATAGATATCAGTGGTCGAGGGATGTCACGGTGAAGCTGTGGTTTGAGACTGACGCGGTGTATGCCGGACAGGAGACAAAGCTCTATGAAGTGATCGAAAACCGCAAGCGTATGCCGGTTCCCGTTCTCGAGGTAGGATTTCACACGAGAAGGGAGCTTGACTTTGCAGATGTCGAGAATACAAACGTCAGCGACTATCTCTACAAGAGGGACGTTTTCTCGGTGCTGGGCAGACAGAAGATTACCAGGGAGATACCGGTAAAGTGCACGAAGCGGGGGAGATATCTGGCAAGCGATGCGGATATTACCACGCATACATTATTGTATAAGAAGCATTACAGCAAAGCGATCGGTACGGAAGCCGAGATCTACGTGTATCCCAAAATGACAGATGTGTCAGAAATTGTGACGATGTGTGAGCGGATGCTGGGGACGCTCCAGTGCGCGAAGAGACTCTATGAAGACCCCTTTGCATTCCGCACCATTCGGAACTATACCACGGATGATCCCATGAAAACGATCAACTGGAAGGCGAGTGCAAAGACAGGGGCGCTCATGGTCAACACGTTTGATTCCGTGCAGTCCCAAAAGGCGATGATCTTTCTGGATGTGGAGGATACAGGTATCCTGAAATACGAAGATCTCGTGGAGGAGAGTATCGCTCTGGCGGCAACGATGATGCGCAGACTGCTGCGGCAGAACATAGAGGTCGGATTTGTCTTTAACGGGAAAGGCAGTGAAGTGTTTCTCCCGTCAAACAACAGAGGGAACCGCATTGTCCTGGAGCGCCTGCTTGCGGAGTATGACAAGGAGGACGGCGCGGAGGACTTCGGGCAGCTTGTGAGAACTCTTTTTTCGGATGTATTTGCAAAAAAGCCGCTCTCAGAGGACACATTGCTGGTGTTTGTCACCAAAAATCTGAACGAACCGTTGTCGGAATGTATCGGGGCGTGTGTCAGAGAACATCAGACACTGGTGATTGTGCCAGTCTGCAGGGGAGAGAAAAATGCTTTCCGGGAAGGTATTCCCAAAAGCAGGAACAACATTCATGTGCTGGCGAAGGAGGTGGAGCGGGCATGACAATACAGCGGGCATTAAAAGCGATGGAATATCTGCATGCGTCGATGTTTTTTGCGATGTTTGTTCCGCTGGTCTATGCCGTGACGGGATGGTCCGATCCTGCGGGAACGGGGGTACTTTATCTCAAATGCCTGCTGCCCGCTGTCCCTATCATTGTCACAGAGCAGGCGGCCAGACGGGTCAGAAGTGTGGTTCTCTATTTTGTGATAAGCGCCCTGCTGCTGGCGGGAGTGGGCGGTCTGACGGCATTGATCACTTTTCTGACTGGCGAACACGGATATCGGGAAGGCTATGAGATCTGTTACTGTGTTATGATGCTTGCGGAGACGCTTTTTATAATCATAAAGCGTTTCGCGGACAGGGTGAAGGCGGCTGTGCGGAAGCGGGAGGAACCGCTTGCAGCCAGGTTAGTCAGCTTTCTGGATTGTCCGACATTGTCTCTTGTGTGGTATTTTGTCACATTTTATCTGTTTGGATTTTTCCTGAATGCAAAGCTGTTGTGCGATATTGCTTTTTACAGTGCCATCGCATATACATTTCTTTCGCTGTACTACGAATATTTTGGCACGACGAAAGCCTATCTGGAGATGAACAGGCGCACGAAAGGGATTCCGAGACGGCGTCTGTACGGGGTGAGCTTTTCGATGCTTGTCATTTTTTCGGTGATCTTGTTTGTCGGAATGACGCCTGCGGTCTTTTTGGCAGGGCGGCGGCCGTATACGGATATCCGGGACTGGTTTGCAAATGTGAAGTTTGTTCCATACGAATTTGAGAACGATCCCGGGTTTCAGCAGCCGGCGGCGGGGGGAGCAGACTGGATGGAGATTCTGAATGACGGCGAACCGGCACCGGAGCCGTCGATAGTTGTCAGCGTTATCTTTGGGGTGATGGGGATTGCATGTGTACTGGCTTTTCTGTACGGCGTCATTCAGATGATCTGGCAGGTGCTCCGTGATTTTCGCAACAGCCGCGACGAGAATGGCGACATTGTTGAGGAGATTCGGGATGATCAGATTTTGCAGCGGAAAGAGGCTACTTTAAATAGGAAAGGACGCCGTGGAATCGAGAGCGAGGCGGAGCGTATCCGGCGAAAATACCGCAGGACGATACGAAAGCACCGGAAGGAAAGACCAGCGCCGCACGAATCCCCCGCGGAGATCGAGGAGTATGCCGGATTGAAAAACGATGAGCAGATGCAGCAGCTTCACAGGGAATATGAGGAAGTGCGTTATGGTAGTGTGGAGAGATTTTCTAAGCGGCCAGAAGACGCCCGCTAAGAAAATCGAAAGCTTCACACCGAAGAACGCAGGGGCAGCGTTCTTCACGGATTGTTTGTGTCGACTGCGCCGACATGACGGGAAGTGTGAAGAGATCAGGATATGGGATGTCCGGGAAAATTTAAGAATATCCGATGAATGACTTGCACAAAACCCGAAATTGGATTAATATAGCAATTATACGGATGCGGGCATTCTCCGCATGGCATGAAGAGATTAATGGGAAAATTTGCGAAAGAGGTTATGGAATGAATCGTAAGAAAAAAAGAGGTGGGACTGAGGTGGCATTCCGGCCCCAGACTATTATTGAGGCCAGGTATGACCTCGACAGACGGCAGAATGATATTCTCGATATTCTGCTTGGGATTGTCGGTGAGGGGGATGACACGGAGGAGAACACACGCTACGAGATCAATATCGGTGATGTGAAGCATCTCTATGATCTCAAGGATGAATCCAATGCCTACAATTATCTGCAGAAAGCAGTGAAAAAATTTGAGGGACTTGGCTTTCGATTGAAGGAGGACGAGGGGACGGACATCTACTATCCCTGGTTTAGCAAGATCAAATACCAGAAAAAGCGCGGGGATGAGAGCAGGAGCAAGATTGTGCTTGATCTTCACCCGGAGGTCAAGGAGATGATCATGTCCGCCAAACAGGGGGCATATTACCGGATCGAGTACCCCCTGAATCTCACCAAGAAATATTCAAAGCGGCTCTATTACCTGCTGAAGGATAAGGAGACCTTTAACGGCGGCGTCTTTGTGATTGCCTTCGATGAGCTTCGCAAGATGATGAAGATACCGGAGTCCTACGCGAACGGCAATGTCAAGCGCGAGATTCTCGACAAACCTTACGAGGAGATCAACGGCAACACGGATATTTCTTTCGAATACGAACTGATTCACGAGAAGCTGCCGAGCGGTCAGAGAGGCATCAGCGCTGTCCGCTTCAAGGTAAAGCGGGTGAAGAGGAACCACACCATCGTCGAGTATGAGACGATAGAGCAAAATGGTGAGTCGGTCATTGCCACGGAGGAGGAGCAGGAGGTGATCGATCTCTTTGACTGCAGTCTCAAGGAGGCAAAAGATATCCTGCGAACAGCGAAATCAAATGACCGCACGCACGAGCAGCTCGTCGAGATCTTGTCGTACACACTCAAAAAGCAGGTGGAAAACAAAGTCGGGTATGCGCTCACCATCTTGAAAAACGGATACAATGAGCCAACAAGACTCAGCGGAGAGAGAAAAGGTTCCGCATGGAACAACAAGGATTTGGACACGGCGTACGCGCAGATGAATTTTGCGGATCTGGAGAAACAGATTTTGTCAAATTAGTTTTGGATATATCAATGGAGGTTGGAAGTGGAGCGCTTACAGGCAGTGAATATCGCAAGCTCATATGGAAGGAAAAAGGTGCTCTGCGGAGTGAATATCACAGCCGGTGCAGGCCAGTGTGTCGGCATTGTGGGGACAAACGGCTGCGGGAAGTCGACGCTTCTCAATATCCTTGCCGGCTTGAGAAAAGCGGACGGAGGGGATATATATTTTGACGGGAACCCCGCGCAGGGCAGACAATTTTTTATCCGCTATGTGGGGTATGTGCCGCAGGAGAGCAACCTGATTCCCGAGCTGAGTGTGATGGACAATCTGCGTCTGTGGTATCAGGACGCAGAGATGCTGAGACAGTCGCTTGCGCAGGGGTTTTTGCAGGCGCTTGGTGTCGGTCAGATGTGCCGCCTGAAGGCGGGAAAGCTCTCCGGCGGCATGCGGAAGCGTGTGAGCATCGGCTGTGCGCTGGCGGGAAATCCGCCGGTTTTGATCCTGGATGAGCCGGATGCAGCGCTTGATCTGCCGGGAAAGGCAGATATCAGAAAGTATCTCTGCATGTATAAGCAGATGGGCGGGACAATTCTCCTTGCCACACATGATGAGATCGATTTGGACCTGTGCGACAGAGTATTCGCCCTGAACAGGGGAGCGAGCAAAGAGATTGACAGAACTCTGCGGGGGGAAGCTCTGCTGAATGAGATAAAGGAGTAAGGTGAAGTGGAAGAAAATAACAAATTTGAGACAAACACAGACAGTTCTGGCAGCGGAAGTATCCTGTATGGTTCGGAATCGCAGCAGACAGAGGAAAGCGGACACTTCTCCGTGTATGGTGCAGAGTCACAGCAGCCAGTTTCGGCATCGGTACCGCTTGCGAAACCGTCAGAGGAGACGTCGCGGACTGTGACGCCAGTGCAGCTTGCGAAACCGACAGAGCCGGAGCAGGCATCACAGGTTCCACCGCCGGTTTTTATGCAGCCGGGACAGTTTTATCAGTCCGGGAACGGGCAGCCGGACCAGAATCCGATGGGATTTGGCCCGATGCAGGTTTCTCCGCCAGTCCAAGGGGCGCCGGAGGCAAAGCCCAAGAAGAGTAAGACTGGCCCTGTTGTGGGGATACTTTGTGCGGCGGCAGTGGTGATTGTCATTGTGATCGGCATTCTTGCGGTCAGGTCGTTTTTGGGCGGCGGCGATCCGAGAAAGCAGCTCGCGAGGGGCATTGCGAATATGACAAAGGAAATGGCTGCATATCAGAGTTCCATTGCCGGGGACATCGGACTTGCCGAGTTGAACAAATTGAAAGAGACAGAGCCGATGCACACCAATATTGACTTTTCTTTTACAGATCCCAATGCGGAGGGCAGTTTCACCAATATTGACATCGGGATAGATGCAGTCACGGACTACAGGAATAAGTTGGCAGAGTGCGATGTGAGTCTTGGCACTTACGGAATTGATATGAGTATCGGAAGTATTGTCATGGCTGGCAACACGATGTATTTGAGTGTTCCGCTTGTCTTTCACGACGAGGTGTACAGTCTTGATCTGACAAATCTTGGAAGGGATTTTAACAACTCTGCGTGGTCGTCTCTGATAGGCGAGACATTGCCGGAGGATTATTCCCTGACACTGTTTGGAGACAGGGAGACGGCAGAGGACAGCGAAAATGCTGAGGAGAGTGAGATTCTTAGCATCCTGAACCGGCAGAGGAGCGTGACAGCGGAGACCATGAAGTTTGAGGCCATCCGGCAGAAGCGGGAGTTCACGTTCGGCGGCACCTATGCGGAGTACGGCGGTGTGCGGGTTACGATAGACAAGGATGCGTACAATGAATCGATGGAAGCGCTGAAGAATGATATCCTTGCGAGTGAGTCCTACAAAGCGTTTATGGAGGGATTTCAGACGTCATATGCGTATGCTGATGATTTTGACGCGTTCAAGGAAGAGATGGATTATGTGGTCGAGCAGCTTTTTGGACTCAGGTTTGAGCAGGACCCTGTCGTGGATGTCTACCTCGACAAAAAGGGACGTATTGTCAATATCTCGACGCCGGAAGATATCGCCGTGTCTGGTCAGGACATCGATATGGATTCCATTGCGGTCGACATTGATTTTTCGGGTACGGAGCGCACTCTGGATTCCATCGAGGGCGGCATCTATGTGCAGTCCGGTGATGAGATCCTGTATATGGGGATATCAAGGGCAGCAGCCATAACAGAAGATTATTACAGTGAGGATCTGACACTGCGTATTCAGGATAATAACAGCAACGATGAAATCACTTTCTGGTATGCAAATGACTGGGGATATGCTGATCACTCCTTTGATCTGGAGATGGCGGTTGAGGTGCCCGGTTCAGGCATCAAATTTGGCGCAGAGGGGGCCTTTACGGACATTGTAAAGGGCGAGGGATACACTTTCCGGCTGAACCGCGGCAGGCTCACTGTGGACGGCGAAGATATGCTGCTGATGACAGGCTCCATCGAGACGGAGCCGACAGACCGCACGATTGAAGTGCCTGAAAATGCTACCAATGTTCTTGATATGAGCATGTCGGAGATCATGAGTCTGTTCTATGGAACGTTTTATTAAAATGAATATGAAAAAGAATAAAAAACGTATTTGGTTACTAATGGAATATAAGAGGGCGGCTGTCATGCTGCCCTCAATTTTGAGGAGGGCAATGATATTGGCAGCTGTGTGTCTGACCGCTGCCGGTGTGATTGCTTTTTGCGCCGGGGTTCTGCAGAAGCACAGTGATGAGGATTACAGACTGAAAATAGGTTACACGGCGGAGGAGAGTCAGCTGACGACGCTGGCAGTTTCCTATGTGCAGAATATGGAGTCGGTCAGGAGTCTCTGCAGCCTTGAGGCCGTCACCGAGCAGGAGGGAAAGCAGCTTTTGGAAAACGGGGAGCTGTCTGCGCTGATCGTGCTTCCAGAAGATGTCATCAATGAGATTCTGTCGGGGAGCAATGCGCCCGCTGTGCTGTATCTGCCGGAGGGACGCAGCAGTGTGGTGTCAGGCGGCGGTCTGAGTGCAGTGGGAGGCATGCTCTTCGAGGAGTTAGCTTCGACGGGAATGGGAATGCTTGGCACTGCGCAGGCTGAAATCTATGCGTCCGGTGCCATTTTGCAGGAACTGTCAGCGGAATATGGATCGGAGGTGTTTGAGGACGGCTTTCTGCAGTCGATGTACGATGACATCAATCGGTTTAATCTGGAAGCGGCTGCAGGCAGGGAAAAGCTGTTTCGGGGAAAAACGCTCTCCCTGACAGAAAATGACACGTATGTCGTTTATTATGGAAGTGCGCTTTTTGCGGTGTATATGATGCTTGCGGGGCTTTTTTTTGGAAAGTTTTGTAAGCGGAGCGGTCTGCAGCAGACGATGGCGGACCGGCGTGTCGGTGTGGGGTATGCTGCGCAGCTCGCAGCAAGATGTCTCGCGGGCTGCGCATTGATGTTTGTGGTATTGCTGCTGCCGTTTCTGGCGCTGTCTGTATTGAATTTGATGTCTCAGGCGGGAAGTGTGCTGGCAGTCGAGGTCACATGGCAGGGATTGGTCAGCCTGCTTCTGATCATGAGCTTTATGACGGTATATTTCATGATGATCTATCAGATGGTTGAGAAACGCGGGTCGGCGCTGGTGGTCATCGGAATCCTGGCTGTCCTGCAGGCATATCTGTCAGGATGTCTGATACCATCAGTATTGCTGCCGGGAGCTGTAGTGTCTGTCGGAAAATTTCTTCCGGCGGCACTGGTCAAAAAAGGGTTTACGATACTGTTCACAGGTGATACAGAGGCGTTTTTTGATGTGGTGACAGGACTTTGCGCATGGGGGATGTGTCTGTTTGCTGTCACAGTGCTGTCCATGCACATTGGAGAGCGGAGCCGATCGGCAGCGGATACGGGAGAGACGGACACAAAGATTCATGTGCCGTCACTGGCTATGGTGATGCTGCGGCGTCTGCTGCACAGGAAAAGTATGTGGCTCAGTCTCGGGATTATCGTCGTGCTGTCCGCGGTGATCAGGGAGATTGAGCAGAGCTCGGAGACACAGATCAGGGCGGCAGTCTGTGACGAGTCAGGGGATTTTGCGGAGCAGTTGAAAGCATATGACGGTCTCGTCCGGTTTGAACAGTATGATAGTGATGCCGCAGTTCGGAATGCGGTGTTAAAGGGCGACGCTGAGTGTGGCTATGTCCTTCCAGAGACTTTGGCAGAGGACATGGCGGGCCTGCGCGCGGACAGGACAATCCTTGCCTATCGGGACGCGGACGCCGTGGCGGTTCCTGTCGTGAATGAGATCTTGTTCGAGCGGATTTTCAGACAGGTGTCATTGGAATGGTTTGAGGATTACCTGGTACAGAACAGTGTCATAAAGAAGCTGGGAGTGGGCGAAAAACGTTTGCGGGAGTTGGCGGAGGACTGCTTTGACAGGGAACTTCTGGCAGGCACGACGTTTCGGTTTGAGATCAGGCGGCTGGATACTGCCGACACTGCTGTGGAGGATGACAGCAGCGGTGCGGACGGGGAAATGCGGACGGTATACCCTGTATATGTTGTCGCCGCCGTTGCGGTCATTCTGTGTACATTGCAGGGGATTCTGCAGGTGATTACGGATGTCAGGGAGCAGAATTTTTATAAAAGAAACAGACTGGCAGTGTCGGCGCTGACATTGATACTGCCAGTGATGCTGGGAGTGCTGTGTGCTGTTTTGATTATTGCTACTGCTATGTAACTAATCCTATTGACTTTCTAGGAAATAAGTGCTATAAATGAATATAGTTCATAGAATCAATTGACGGGGAATGATTAGGAGGCTGTTTATGACCATATCGACAAAAGGGCGCTATGCGCTGAGAATCATGTTGGATCTGGCTGATCACATAGGGGAGACGATCAAGCTCAAGGACATTGCGGCGAGGCAGGAGATATCCGGAAAATATATGGAGCAGATCATCGCGGTGTTGAACAAAGCAGGATATGTGCGGAGCACCCGCGGTGCGCAGGGCGGTTATCAGCTTGTGAAAGCGCCGAAGGACTACACAGTCGGTATGATTCTTCGGCTGACGGAGGGGCCTCTTGTGCCGGTTGAGTGTCTGGCTGAGCACGCACTTCCCTGCGGGCGTGAGAGCAAATGCGCTACCGTTGAAGTGTACCGGCGCATTTATGCGGCCGTAAATGATGTCATAGATTCGATGACACTGCAGGACTTAGTTGATATCGAGCATGAGAAGTCAGGCGATGATTATGTGATATGAGGTGCTATGAATTCTATAAATCAGACAGAAACAATAGGAAAACGGGAGGAAGAGAAAATGATTTATCTTGACAATGCGGCGACAACCAGGGTTTCGGAGGAAGTCTTTGCGTCGATGAAGCCGTATTTCTGCGAACAGTACGCAAACCCTTCAGCGATCTACAGCTTTGCAGGCAAATCTATGAAAGCGGTGGACGAGGCGAGAAAAAATGTTGCAGGTTTGATCGGTGCGCAGCCAAATGAGATTTATTTTACAGCCGGCGGAAGCGAGTCGGACAACTGGGCAGTCAAGGCAGCGGCGGAGTTCGGCAGAGCAAAGGGAAAGCACATCATAACCTCTGCAATCGAGCATCATGCAGTGCTGCACACCTGCCAGTATCTGGAGAAGCAGGGATACGAAGTCACTTACGTGAATGTGGATGAGTACGGTGTGATCAGGCTCGACGAACTTGAGGCGGCAGTCAGGCCGGATACCATTCTGATCACAGTCATGGCGGCAAACAATGAGATCGGCACGATACAGCCGCTAAAGCAGATCGGCGCAATCGCAAAAAAGAACGGGATTCTTTTTCACACAGATGCGGTGCAGGCTTACGGACATATTCCGCTGAATGTGGATGAACTGGGGATTGACCTGCTCAGTGCCAGCGGACATAAGTTCCATGGACCAAAAGGAATCGGTTTTTTATATATTCGAAAAGGGGTGCGCATCGGCTCTTTTGTGCATGGCGGCGCACAGGAGCGCGCACGCCGCGCCGGGACACACAATACGCCGGGCATCGTCGGCATCGGAACTGCGGCACGGCTTGCGGCGGATGGGATGCAGGAGCGCATGGAGCGCGAGTCGGCGCTGAGAGACTATCTGATCGAGCGCGTGCTGGCGGAGATACCGTACAGCAGGCTGAACGGCCACAGGACAGACAGGCTGCCCAACAACGCGAATTTCTGCTTTCGCTTTATAGAAGGGGAATCGCTTCTCATACTGCTTGACCAGCAGGGAATCTGTGCTTCCTCCGGTTCAGCGTGCACATCCGGCGCACTCGATCCGTCACATGTATTACTGGCGATCGGACTGCCGCATGAGATTGCACACGGTTCCCTGCGGCTGACACTCTCGGAGGAGACGACGAAGGAGGACATTGATTATACGGTGGATGCAATTAGCAAAATTGTGGAGCGGCTGCGCTCAATGTCACCGTTGTACGAGGATTTTATCAAACAGAATCAGGTATAGGAGGCATGATAAACGATGTACAGTGAGAAAGTAATGGACCATTTCAACAATCCGCGCAATGTGGGCGAGATTGAGAATCCAAGCGGCGTGGGCACCGTCGGAAATGCGAAGTGCGGCGACATCATGCGCATGTATCTCGATATAGACGACAATGGAGTGATACAGGAGGCCAGATTCAAGACCTTTGGCTGCGGCGCCGCGGTGGCGACCAGCAGCATGGCGACAGAACTGGTGAAGGGCAAAACGGTCCAGCAGGCGCTGGAAGTGACCAACAAGGCAGTCATGGAGGCACTCGACGGCCTGCCGCCGGTGAAGGTGCACTGCTCCCTGCTTGCGGAGGAGGCAATTCATGCGGCACTGTGGGACTATGCGGAGAAAAACAACATCACAATCGAGGGACTGGAGAAGCCAGTCAGCGATATCGAGGAGAAAATAGAAGAGGAGTACTAGAACGTGAAAATCCGGTTTTTAACAAACCGGATTTTTATGCACACGGACACCCATAAGAAATATAATTTATTCCGCCGGAGGGATGCAGACACATAAATTTCACAAATTATGCATAAAATTTATTGATAATAGCGACAATTTGCACTATACTATTAGTTAAGTGTATCGTTGAGACAGCACAAAATATCCAAAGGAGGACAAAGGATGAAGTATGTGATCTTAGGCGGAGTGGCAGCCGGAACAAAGGCGGCGGCAAAATTAAAGCGCCTTGACCGGCAGGCGGAGGTGTTGATCTTTACAAAAGGTGCAGACATATCCTATGCAGGCTGCGGACTTCCGTATTATATTGGCGGAGATATCGCGTCCCGGGAGGAATTGATCGTGAACTCGCCGGAGAAATACGCAGGACTGACGGGCGCGAAGGTACAGATTGGCTGTGAGGCGATCGGTGTTGAGAGTGACAGGAAAGAAGTGTCCATCCGGCGCACAGACGGCAGTGTCTTTGTGGAAACTTATGATAAGCTGATTATTGCAACCGGAGCAGCGCCTTTTGTTCCTCCGGTGGACGGTGTGGGACTTGCAGGCGCATTCTGTGTGCGCACGCCGGATGACGCGGTGGCAATCCGCGAGTATGCCGAGATTAACAAGTGCCGCAGGGCTGTAGTATGCGGCGCTGGTTTTATCGGACTTGAGGTGGCGGAAAACCTTGCGGCACAGAATTTAGAGGTGGTTGTCATCGATGCGGCATCGCAGATCATGCCGAATGCGTTTGACGAGGATATGGCGGGATACGCAAAGCGTCAGCTCAAGGCAGGCGGTATGCGCGTGCTCACATCGGTGAGTCTCAAAGGAATCAACGGGGAAGATCACGTCGAGAGCGTCAATACGGACAGCGGCGTCTTGCCGGCAGATATTGTGATCCTTGCGATCGGTGTCCGTCCGGCGACAGCGTTCTTAAATGATTCGGGAATCGAGATGTTCAAGGGCACTGTGATTGTGGACGAGAAGATGCAGACGAACATTCCGGACATTTACGCAGTCGGGGACTGTGCGATGGTGAAAAATGCGATCACAGACAAGCCGCAGTGGTCTGCGATGGGCTCGACAGCAAACCTGGCAGCCCGCGCGATGGCAAAGAAAATGTACGATCAGGGCACAGGATACGGCGGATGCCTTGGAACGGGTGTCGTGCGTCTGCTCCCCACGCTGAACGGAGGACGGACAGGTCTCACGCAGGAACAGGCCGCTGCGGCAGGCATTGAGGCGACATCGGTTGTCTGCATCCTTGACGACAAGGCACATTATTATCCAGGTGCGTCGTCCTTTATCATCAAGCTGACTGCGGAGACAGCAAGCCGCCGGCTTCTCGGTATTCAGGTACTTGGCGCGGGTGCTGTTGACAAGATGGTTGACATCGCCGTGACAGGAATCTACAAAGGCATGAAACTGGATGAGTTTGATACGATGGATTTTGCGTACGCGCCGCCGTTCTCCACGGCAATCCACCCGTTTGTCACGGCATGTTACATATTGGAGAATAAGCTTGACGGCGTCATCAACAGTATGAGTCCGTCAGAGTACGCTTCCGGCGCGGCAAGAGATTATACAGTGCTCGATGCGCTGCCGGCTCCGGCGATTCCGAATGCGCGCTGGATTGATCTGTCGAAGGTGGCAGAGCCGATTGAAGGTCTGGATAAAGATGCGAAGCTGCTGCTTGTGTGCGCAAAGGGCAAGAGAGGTTACTTTTTACAGAACCGCTTGAAGGCGCTTGGTTACACGAACACACTTGTCCTGGAGGGAGGCGTCACATTCAATGAAGTGCGTGTTCCCCGCAATGGAAAGAAACTTTCCGCGGAGGAGATCAAGCGCGTGAAAGGGCTTGGATGTCTGCAGGATAAGCGCTACGACGATATCTTTAATGTGCGCGTGATCACGAGAAACGGCAAGATTACGGCGGAGGAGCAGAAAAAGATTGCCGAGGCGGCAGAGAAGTTTGGCACGGGCGAGGTGACGATGACCACGCGTCTGACATTGGAGATTCAGGGAGTTCCGTACGACAGCATCGAGGATGTGCGTGAGTTCCTGGCTGAGGCAGGATTGGAGACGGGCGGTACCGGTTCGAAAGTACGTCCCGTGGTGTCCTGCAAGGGAACGACATGCCAGTATGGTCTGATCGATACCTTTGGACTTTCACAGAGAATGCACGAGCTGTATTTTAAGGGGTACAATGACGTGGCGCTGCCGCACAAGTTCAAGATTGCAGTCGGCGGATGCCCGAACAACTGCGTGAAGCCGGATTTGAACGATCTGGGAATCGTCGGCCAGCGTGTGCCGGAGATTGACCTCTCCAAATGCCGCGGCTGCAAGGTGTGTCAGGTGGAGAAGGGATGTCCGATTCATGTGGCGCAGATGGAGGACGGCAAGATTCACATCGATGCGGGAACCTGCAACCACTGCGGCAGATGTATCGGAAAATGTCCGTTTGGCGCAGTGAACGAGTCCGCGGCGGGATATCGGATTTACATCGGCGGGCGCTGGGGAAAGAAAGTGGCACAGGGACATATGCTGGATAAGATTTTTACTTCCGAGGAGGAAGTGATCGATATGGCAGAGCGCGCTATCCTGTTCTTCCGCGACGAGGGACTTTCCGGCGAGCGTTTTGCGGATACGATTGACCGGCTTGGTTTTGACTATGTGCAGGACAAACTGCTCAACAGCAGGATTGACCGGGAGCAGGTTTTGAAAAAGACAGTGGTAGGCGGAGCGACCTGTTAGAAATTAGAGAATAATTAATAAAAGTAAATAATAAATAAAAAAGCAGCATCAACCCTTACGATGTCAGGAGCGTTTGCAAATACAGTTTTGCAGCCGATGCAAAATATCTTCGCTCATCATGGCATCGGAAGGGCTGGTGCGGAGTTTAAAACAGGAGGTAGAAAGAAATGGAGAAGAAACGCAACATTATAGTAGGACAGTCGGGAGGACCGACATCTGTGATCAATTCCAGCCTGGCGGGTGTGTATAAGACTGCCAAGGAGAGAGGATTTCACAAGGTGTACGGTATGCTGCACGGGATTCAGGGATTTCTGGATGAACAGTATGTGGACCTGTCCACACAGATTCACTCTGACATGGATATCGAACTCCTGAAGCGCACGCCGTCAGCATTTCTGGGCTCCTGCCGCTATAAGCTGCCGGAAATCCACGAAAATCTGGAAATCTATGAAAAAATCTTTCACATATTGGATAAACTCGACATTGAGACGTTTATCTATATCGGTGGAAATGATTCCATGGACACGATCAAGAAGCTGTCCGACTATGCGATCATAAAAGGGCACTCACAGAAGTTCCTCGGTGTGCCCAAGACGATTGACAATGACCTCGCGCTCACGGACCACACGCCTGGATTTGGAAGTGCGGCAAAATACATCGCGGCATCGACCAAGGAAGTGATCCGCGACGCGCTGGGACTCACGTATCACAAGGATATGATCACGGTCATCGAGGTGATGGGGCGCAATGCGGGATGGCTCACAGGAGCGACGGCGCTTGCAAAGACAGAAGAGTGCGACGGACCGGATCTGATCTATCTCCCGGAGGTTCCTTTTGACATCGATAAGTTCCTGAAAAAGGTGCAGGAGCTGTTGAAGAAGAAGGAGTCCATAGTCATCGCAGTGTCAGAGGGAATCAAGCTTGCGGACGGCAGATATGTCTGTGAGTTGTCAGGCGGCGCGGATTACGTCGATGCGTTCGGACACAAGCAGCTTCAGGGAACGGCTGCGTATCTTGCGGGATTTCTGGGCGCGGAGATCGGCTGCAAGACGCGCAGCATCGAGTTCTCCACACTGCAGAGAAGCGCATCTCACATGGCATCGCGCGTCGATGTGAACGAGGCGTTCATGGTAGGCGGTGCCGCTGTCAAGGCAGCAGATGAGGGCGATACGGGCAAGATGGTTGTCATTGACCGCGTTTCAGATGATCCGTACATGAGTGCGGCTGGCATTTATGATGTGCACCGCATCGCAAACAATGAGAAGGTCGTTCCGAGAAACTGGGTGAACAAGGAGGGCAACTATGTGACGGATGAGTTTATCAATTATATCGAACCGCTGATTCAGGGCGATTACCAGCCGTTTATGGTCAACGGTCTGCCGCAGCACCTGGTTTTGCGGACGAAATAGGGGGAAAAGAAATATGCAGTTCGAACAGTTGCAAAAAGACATGATGGCAGCGATGAAGGCGAGGGACAAAGTCCGAAAGGATGCGCTCTCCGCGCTCGTGTCCGCAGCGAAAAAAGTTGCCATTGATGAGGGATGCCGGGACAATATCAGCGAGGAGATCGTTGACCGCGTAATCCTGAAAGAGATCAAGTCCGTAAAGGAGCAGCTTGACACCTGCCCGGATTCAAGGGATGACTTAAAACAGGAATATCAGGCGAGATATGATATTTTCCAGGAATATGCACCGCAGATGATGTCGGCAGAGGAAGTGGAGGCGTTTATTAAACAGAACTTCGCCGATATTGTATCCGGGAAAAATAAAGGCATGATCATGAAAAACGTGATGCCGGAATTGAAAGGAAAGGCGGACGGCAGTGTGATCAATCAGGTAGTTGCCAGGCTTTGTGAGTAGATAAAAATGCAGTATTTGAAAGGCGTGTGAAATGGAAACGTTTCATGCGCCTTTTGACTCTGGACAGGTTAAAGCAGCAGCCGCTGCTTCCGATTGATGTGTCTGCATTGTCGGACAAAGAAATGTGTGCTATACTCCATTCATGGGAAAACCATAGAGCCAGGTGGCTACCCTCTTTTTCGGAGGGTATAAGTGATGGCTGTAATCTATCATTATTTATTGTGCTTCCTTGATAACAATACTTTGGAATACTTTGTCTATGATATCCTTGTTTTCACTGTAAAAACTTTTCGGCATATTAAAACTGACACCATAGAAACCTGCAAGCTCCGTATCAAAAACAATCATTCCCTGTATTGCAGGATTTTTGTCATCAAGCATATATTCGTCCCAAAAATATTGTCCCGTCAGCCCCTGTGATGTCTGAAAAGATTTTGGCCCATTTGAATAGCCAACGGCAGTCAGTGTCCCAAACTGTCCAAAAATATCGAAAGCTGTATCATCCCTTCCAAGCACCTGAATAGAATATCCCCACTGAGGGAATTCCGCTTCCACATCCCATATTGTATATTTCCAGTCATCCGGCATTTGCAATGATATTTCTACCGCCTGTTCATATGGTTTAAATATGTGAGCAATATCCATATATTTTACCTCTTTGGCAGAAGGAGTTTGTGTTGTTGTCTGTGTTTCCTGTTTGGGAGGAGTCATTTGTGTTGTTTGTGTTTCCTGTCTGCTGACAGGTTCTGGCTCTGATGCACTTTCTGTCTTTGTTGGTTCTTCGCTTTGAACAGATGTTTCGAGCTGTACATCATCAGAGGTTATTGACTGCATTTCATTCACAGCTGTCGTTTGTTCCTCTACAGATGAAAGTATCTCATTAACAAATGTATCACTTGGTGTCTCCGGCACTTCTTCTTTTGCACCACATCCGTTAATTAATCGAAGCTTTATCGTAAATATGGAGTATGTCAATGGCTTTGACCATACGCTGATATCGCTGTACCATGACCAGTTTAAAGCGTATCTGACACGCAGAAAGTACAGTAGTTTTAAAAAAGCGTATATGTTATATCTGGAGAGTACAAGAAAATGACGATAGGGGAATTAATTACATATTTCATGATCTATTTTTTTGAAGCGGCAGTTTTGTGGAAATACTGCACTGTTCTTTTTGCCCATGGAAACCACTCAAAAAATTTTATATTGATTGAAGTGTTTTATATGGTAATGTATGTCGTTTCCCTGAAATCCAATTTAGGGATAAATGTATGTCTTTTTATCATAGTTAATTTTATATGTAACCGCTTTTTATATCACAATCGATGGTATATCGCACTATACCATTCTCTAATCACAACCATTGCGATGAGCATCGGCGAGTTTTTTGTACTGTGTATCACAATGTATTCTTTTCCATTTTATCTGCACGGAACGCCACTTTACAGTTTGATTCCCAATGTTATTTTCAGCAAGACTCTGTATTTTTTGATTTTAAATGGAATTATGCATTTTGAGAAAAACAGGATTGACAGGAGAACCTATTTTGATAAGATATTTTTACTGATTATGATTACGCCGGTTCTCTCCGTGTTTATTGTCGTACTGCTTATCGCCGCGATCCTGTCCCTGCGTCCAGAATTAAAACTGATGTTGGTTATATGGGTCTGCGGCGCATTGATTTTACTTTTAAATTTGATTTTTATCGGCATCTACAATTATGTATTGAAAAAAATGGACGATATTACCAATCTTGAACTGTTACTGCAAAAGGAAAAGACCTATGCAAAATATTATAAAATGCTTCTAAGCCAGGAGGAAGACAAGAATATTCTTATTCACGATATGAAAAAACATTTGCAGGCGATTGCGCTTTTCAATGAAAAGGGGGAGCGTGAAAAAATTTCTTCCTATATTAGACAACTTGACAGTTCCACTGCTTTAAACAGTCGTGTCCGCGTCAGCGATAATGATATATTAAGTGCAATCGTCAACCGTTGCAGAGAAGACTGCATTCAAAAAGGGATTGCAATGCATACGGACATACGCTGTAATTCAATTGATTTTATGCAGGAAAACGATCTGACATCACTATTTGGGAATCTTCTGGACAATGCGTTTGCCTCTGCGTCCATACAGGAAGACTCTTTTATAGAACTGAACATATACGGCATAAGCAAAAAAGAGGATTTTCAGGAAAGACTGGCAGAAGCAAGGCAGAGCGCCGTGAATGATGCGGTTGCATATTTACAGGGCAATCTGAGCGAGTGCGCCGAAGTCCTGATGGAGATTGTCAGGGATAAGGAAGCACAGCCGCAGATACGAATAAATGCAGTCAACAGTGTATTTGCAGGTGTTAAGGGATTGTCAAAGGACAACCGGGAAGTCCTTGCAGGAATGGCGGTGAAGATCATTGACAGCATATAGCAGCAGTACAAAGGATGTAAAAGACATTATAGCCTCCTGCTATTATGGTTTGCACCGGGATATAAGGGAACACGGACATACTTTCTATAATCTGCCTGGAGGACGTGGGAGTTGTAAGAGCAGTTTTGTAAGCGTTGAGCTCGTGCTGGGGATAATGAGGGATAAGACGGGGCTGTCAAGCGCCATTGTATTCCGGCTTGTGGCAGGGACGCTCCGGGAAAGTGTTTTTTCACAGATACAGTGGGCGATTGACGCGCTCGGAGTATCACACTTGTGGAAAAGTAAAGTTTCTCCCATGCAGTTTGAGTATATCAACGGCGCACAGATTGTTTTCCGCGGGCTTGATGATGCTTTAAAGCTGAAATCCATAAAGCCTAAAAAGGGCAGTTTCGCCTTTATCTGGTTTGAAGAATTTGCAGAGCTGCCAGGAGAACTGCTGCTGCGTTCCGTCCAGCAGTCCGTAATGCGTGGGCGTGATGATTTTATCGTGTTCCGCTCCTTCAATCCCCCGATCAGCGCAAATAACTGGGCGAACAGATACATACAGATACCAGATGAAAAGAGCATTACCCTGCTAACGGATTACACAATGATACCGCCGGAATGGCTGGGGGAAAGCTTCATACTGGAAGCGGAACGCCTGAAAGATATAAACTTGACGGCATACCGCCATGAATACATGGGTGAGGCGGTGGGGACCGGCGGCGAGGTTTTCCCGAATATCGAGGTAAGGGACATTTCAGATGATGAACTGAAAATGAGGGGAGATTATATTTTCCAAGGGCTGGATTTTGGTTTTGCGGTAGACCCTGCGGCGTTTGTCAGGGTGAATTATGACAGCAGGAAAGAAGAAGTTTATTTCCTTGACGAGATTTATGTGCGTGG
>CAMWTP010000045.1 GCA_947177165.1 uncultured Lachnospiraceae bacterium | reverse complement strand
TCACCCCTCAAGATTGAGGGGCTGGGGGAGTTGATGTGTCGAAGACACTTTTTTACGTCACGATATTCTGCAGCCAGACTCCCTTTCTGACCAGTATGAATCCGATCATGCACTTGATGATATCCCCGAGCTGCACCATCGCGTACACCGCTATGACCGGAAGCGCTGTGTAGCGGCTGAGCGTGAATGCAATCACAACACTCACGCACCAGATAAACACGCTGTCAAACAAAAATGTGATGATCGTCTTTCCGCCCGAGCGCAGCGTGAAGTATGCCGCGTGCAAAAATGCATTCTGCGGCATAAAGACTGCCGTCGCCATGATAAAATACTTCGCAAGCAGCCGCGCCTCATCATTAATCTTGTATAACCTCGGAAACAGCGGTGCCATGAGGAACATGACAAGTGCCACACCCGTACAGCACATCACCGAGAAGGCGATCAGTTTGTTGTCGGTGTCCCTCGCCTCCTTCATCTTTCCAGCTCCGAGAAGCTGTCCCACAATGATGGCAACCGAATCTCCCAGCGCGATAAACACAATATTAAACACATTGTTGATCGTGTTGGACACATTTAACCCCGCCACGACATTCAGACCGCGGACAGAGTAGCACTGTGTCAGCATCGCCATTCCCGCCGCCCACAGAGTCTCGTTAAATAAGAGCGGACTTCCTTTCCTGATGATTTTAAACGTCAGCTCCCCTGGCACCTTCAATGTCCGATAAAGCCCTGCCACAAAGGTATATGCCGCTTTTTCGCCATGACTTCCCCTGTGGACTCCGATCACTGTGATCAGCATTTCCACATACCGCGAGAGAACCGTCGCAATCGCCGCACCGCTCACCCCGAGTGCCGGCGCGCCGAATTTTCCATAGATTAAGATGTAGTTAAACACCAGATTTACAATAACAGCTGCTATTCCTGCCTTCATGGGCAGTATCGTCTGTCCGCACTCGCGCAGCGTACTTGAGTAAATCTGAACCGCCGCAAAAGCCGGTAAGCCGATTAACATGATTTTCAGATACTTTTCCCCGTGAAAGAGTGTCTCCGCAATGCTCTCCGCGGAACCTTCTCCCTTTAAATAGGCACCAATCAGCGTTGTGCCAAAACCCAAAAAAAGAACAGCTGTCAAAGCTGTGATTACCGTTACCATCCACAGTTTAAACCGCATTGTCTGGCGCACGCCCTCGTGGTTTCCCTGCCCGAAATACTGTGCTGTAAAGATGCCCGCACCGGACACGCCGCCAAAAATACATAGATTATAGACAAAAATCAGCTGATTGACAATCGCCACCCCCGACATCTGCTCCGTGCCAACCTGCCCGATCATAATGTTGTCGAGGAGACTGACAAAGTTGGTGATACCGTTCTGAATCATAATCGGCACCGCAATCATCAACACCATCTTATAAAAATCCCCGTTTCCAATGAATTTTGAACGCAGCTTCATAACTTCCTCCACCTGTTTTTATTTTCTTATGCTTTCCGCTGTTTTTTCCGGTGTCTGAACAGCAGTAACGATTCCATCATATCATTGTTTTACCGGAAATACAAGCTTGTCGTTCGGCATATAATAGTATATAATATTTTTACGCAAATCATATAAAATCGAAGGAGACAACAAACAATGAGCAACGTAATTGAAGCGATTGAAAAGCGCAGTTCTACAAGGGGATACACGCTCGAACCACTGACAGAAGACGAACTGAGCACTCTGCTGCACGCCGGACTGCAGGCGCCTACAGCGGCAAACAGGCAGGAAATTCATTTCACAGTATTAAAGGGCGACAATCCCATCCTGCAGGAGCTTGAGAACGAAAAGAACCGTCTGCGCGGTCTCTCGGCACAGACACACAATTTTTACTATGAAGCGCCCACCGTTGTTGTGCTGAGTGCAGACAGTACCTACAGGTGGAGTCCGCTTGACGCCGGTATCGCTGTAGAAAATATGGCTCTTGCGGCGGAGGAGCTTGGTCTCGGCAATCTGATCATCGGCTGCATCTACGATGCCATGCGCGGGGAAAAGAAAGACTATTTCTCAAAAGCCCTGCAGTTTCCAGAGCAGTACGAGTATGAGATTGCTATCGCATTTGGACATAAGGCCGTCACAAAGGAACCGCACACTTATGATATGCAGGCGCAGGTCACATATTTATAGCCCATTGATTTCACAGTTTGAAGAGAATGCATGTGATGATGTTTGAACTGTAACAACCAAAGAAAGGAAAGCATGAACTATGAACGAACGAGACAGCATCGAAAAAAAACTGACCAGATCTTTTTTTAAAGTGGCCTCCATCATGGCAATTGTCTCACTGATGGCGCTGATTGCTCTAATTGTCATCTCAAACAGATACTCCTATGCACTGAAAAATTATGGCTTCGCACAGGGCGATATCGGAAAAGCCATGTTTGAGTTTGCCGATAGCAGATCATCGCTCCGGGCAGCCATCGGTTATGACGATGAAGAAGCGATCACCACCGTGGTACAGCAGCACAATGAGAACAAAAATAAATTTAAAGAATATTTTGCTGTCGTCGAAAACACGATCGTGTCGGAGGACGGCCGGGAAACCTACGATGAGATCAGTTCCGAGCTGGACGCATATTGGGCGTTGGATCAGAAAATTATGGAGCTCGGCGCCACAACAGACAGGGAACTCTGCAAGCAGGCACAGGATATCGCACTTCAAGATCTGGCACCTGCCTATAACAGCATTTACAGCAAGCTGAACTCTCTCTTGGAAGTAAAAGTAACAGAAGGAAAACGGTTATCCTCTGTACTCACTGTGACAGAACTGATTCTGGCAGCTGCCATTATCGTGATTACTGCAGTTTCACTCACATTGTCAACAAAAATCGGCAAACAGATTGCAAAAGGGATTGCTTCTCCTCTCGGAAAACTTGGAAAACGTCTCAAGACGTTCTCAACAGGCGACCTTACTTCTCCGTTTCCGATTGTGGAAACTGGCGATGAAGTGGAATACATGGAAAAAGACGCATCCGATATGGCCAACAACCTGAATATCATTATCCAGGACATCAGTGAGGTACTTGGGGAGATGGCTGGCGGAAATTATGCTGTGAAATCAAAGTACTCCGAGAAATATACCGGAGATTTCCAAAAATTATATGAATCCATGCGCATACTGCGCGATCAGATGATTGAGACCCTGACATCAATCGGTGAAGTTTCCAATCAGGTATCCTCTGGTTCCGGTGACCTTGCTGAGGCATCACAGGTTCTTGCCGAGGGGGCAACAGACCAGACAAACGCAGTTTTGGAACTGCACGCTACGATCTCCGAGATCACAAATACCATGGAAAAGAGTGCGCAGAGCGCGGACGAGTCCTACACGAAGGCACAGATGTACGCTGACAAGGCCGACAACAGCCGCGAGGAGATGAATTCCATGATGGCAGCTATGGAGCGCATCAATGCTGCCTCCAACAGAATCGGGGACATCATCTCCGAGATCGAGTCCATCGCCTCACAGACCAACCTGCTATCTCTCAACGCATCGATTGAGGCGGCAAGAGCCGGCGAGTCAGGGCGCGGCTTCGCGGTTGTGGCAGATCAGATCAGAGTGCTGGCAAACCAGAGTGCAAAGGCTGCTGTTGACACAAGGGAACTGATCGAAGGTTCTATTCGGGAGGTTGCTGACGGAAACCGCGCGGCAGAGAATGCGGCAAATGCCATCAGTTCCGTGGTTGACGGCATCAAACAGATCGCTGACTTCTCCAGGAACCTCAAGACCATGGTTGAAGATCAGGCAGAGGCAATGCGCCAGGCCGAGATAGGTATCAACCAGATTTCAGAGGTTGTGCAGAGCAACGCCGCGACAGCGGAGGAAGCTTCCGCAACCAGCGAGGAATTATCCGCACAGGCATCAATCCTGGACAGTTTGATCGGACAGTTCTCTTTGGGAAAATAATCTACATAATAGAGACAGCAAGAGCTCCCATTCTGATGGGAGCTCTATTTTTATGCACGCGGGTGCCCCGCGCACGAGCAGTGAAAAGTCTTCTCCTACTCAATTGTCCGGTTATTTTTCTACAGATCCTTACCTAAAGTACGACACGCCTGATTCAAATATTCCCAAATCCTGCTCTCCATAAATATTCATGGCCACTGCATCTCCGCGCCTCTCGACGTGTGCCATCTTGCCAAGGCATCTGCCGTCAGGCGATGTGATACCCTCGATCGCTGCGTAGGAACCATTTACATTCCACTCCTCATCCATCGAGATATTTCCGTTAAAGTCCGCATACTGTGTCGCAACCTGCCCGTTTGCAAAGAGTCTGTCTATCCACTCTTTTGGTGCCACGAAACGTCCTTCGCCGTGCGAAGCCGGCGTCACATAGGTCCGTCCCAGCTCTGCAAGCTGCAGCCACGGCGACTTGTTTGTGACCACTTTCGTGTACACCATCTTGGAGATATGGCGGTTGATCGTGTTGTAGGTCAGTGTCGGGGAATCCTCCTTCTGCCCCACAATCTCACCGTACGGCACCAGCCCAAGCTTGATCATCGCCTGGAACCCGTTACAGATACCAAGTGCCAGTCCATCCCGCTCGTTCAGAAGCCTGCCCACGGCCTCCCTGATCTTCTCATTCTGGAACGCTGTCGCAAAAAACTTTGCACTTCCGTCAGGCTCGTCACCTGCCGAGAAACCACCCGGGAACATGATAATCTGCGCCTGTGCAATTGCCTTCTCAAACGCGTCCACGGATTCCCTGATATCCTCCGCCGACAGATTGCGGAACACCTTCGTCACGACATTGGCACCAGCGCGCTCAAATGCGATCGCCGAGTCGTACTCGCAGTTCGTGCCCGGGAATACCGGTATAAATACAGTGGGCTTTGCCACCTTATTTTTGCACACATAGATATCTTTTGTGTCATAAAGTTTTGTCTCGACTGCGTCCATATCCTTCACTGCCTTGGTCGGGAACACTTTTTCAAGCTTCGATGTCCACGCCTTCAGGGCCTCGTCCATCGATACCGTCGTATTCTGATATACAAAGCCCTCATTCCCGGCGAGCACTGTTGCGACCATTCTGTAAGCAGTCCCGCTCGCAGCCAGCGCATCAAGCTTGTCAGCAGGAACTTCGGCAATGATGCTGCCCATTCCGTTTGCAAAAAGCTCGTTCGCTGCGAGTGTGCTCTCAAACGCGACACCCATCCTGTTTCCAAATGCCATCTTTGCCGCAGATGCCACGATACCTTTCGAGTCGAGCGCATACGCCGCCACAATCACCCGGTCCGCGATCAATTTCGCGACACCGCTGTATAGCTTCATAACTTTCTCATAGTCAGGAAGGTCATACGCGTTCTTTGGAAGATCGAACACGACAAGCTTATCACCCGCATTCTTCAACTCCGGCGTGATGATATCCTGCTTCTTCGCGACATCGACTGCAAAGGAGACAAGCGTAGGCGGCACATCAATCTCGTTGAACGTGCCCGACATGGAGTCCTTGCCGCCAATCGAAGGCAGTCCGTATCCGATCTGCGCATCATAAGCGCCGAGAAGCGCTGCGAACGGCTGGCTCCAACGCGAGGGATCCTCCGTCATACGCCTGAAATACTCCTGGAACGTGAATCGAATCTTTGTGTAATCTCCGCCTGCTGCCACAATCTTAGCCATGGATTCCGTCACTGCGTACACCGCTCCGTGATATGGACTCCAGCTGGACAGATACGGGTCAAAACCGTATGCCATCATCGTCACGGCATCCGTCTTTCCCTTTAATACAGGAAGCTTCGCAACCATCGTCTGTGTCTCTGTGAGCTGATACTTTCCACCGTAAGGCATAAATACACTGCCCGCGCCGATCGATGCGTCAAACATCTCCACAAGCCCCTTCTGCGAACACACATTCAGGTCATTCAGTGTGGCAAGCACTGCCTCCTTCACATCACCGGCCTTCAGTGCACTCTCAACCTTTGGAACAGCAGTCTTGTCAAAATAATTGTCCTCCCTCACAGGCGTTTCCACGTATACACCAGTCTCCTGATGCGCCCCGTTCGTGTCCAGGAAGGATCTCGCGACATCCACAACCTTCCTGCCTCTCCACATCAGCACAAGCCTTGGCTCCTCCGTCACAGTCGCCACTTCCACCGCCTCAAGATTCTCCTCCGCGGCATATGCGAGAAACTGGTCTGCATCCTTCGGGTCCACGACCACTGCCATCCTCTCCTGTGACTCAGAGATCGCAAGCTCCGTGCCGTCAAGGCCTGCATATTTTTTCGGCACCTTGTCCATATCCACGACCAGTCCGTCCGCCAGCTCTCCGATCGCCACAGACACGCCGCCCGCACCAAAATCATTACATTTCTTGATGAGCCTGCTGACCTCCTCCCTGCGGAACAGCCTCTGAAGCTTGCGCTCTGTCGGCGCATTCCCCTTCTGAACCTCCGCGCCGCATGTCGTCAGGGAAGACGTTGTGTGCACTTTGGAAGACCCTGTCGCGCCGCCGCAGCCGTCACGCCCTGTCCGTCCGCCAAGCAGAATGATGATATCGCCGGGATCGGAATTTTCGCGGATCACACTTGCTCTGGGCGCTGCCGCCATAACCGCACCGATTTCCATTCTCTTAGCGACATAGTTCGGGTGGTAGACTTCCTTGACAAACCCTGTCGCAAGTCCAATCTGGTTTCCGTAGGAAGAATACCCGCTCGCAGCACCGCGGACCAGCTTTTTCTGGGACAGTTTGCCGCGCATCGTATTCTCTACAGGCACTGTCGGATCTGCCGCGCCTGTGACGCGCATCGCCTGATAAACGTATGTTCTCCCCGAGAGTGGGTCACGGATCGCACCGCCGAGGCAGGTCGCAGCGCCGCCAAACGGCTCAATCTCTGTCGGGTGATTGTGTGTCTCGTTCTTGAAATTCACAAGCCACTCCTCCGTGACAACACCCTTTCCGTCCTCCTTGTCAATCTCCACAGGAACGACGATCGAGCACGCGTTGATCTCGTCCGATTTCTCCATGTCCTCCAGCCTGCCGTCCTTTTTCAGTTTTCTCATCGCCATGAGCGCCAGATCCATCAGACAGACATACTTGTCCTTCCTTCCGGCAAAGATTTCCTCGCGCACAGCCAGATACTGCTCGTATGTCGTCCTGATCGGCCCGGTATAATAGCCGTCCTCAAACGCAACATCCTTTAATTCAGTGGAGAATGTCGTGTGACGGCAGTGGTCGGACCAATAGGTATCAAACACGCGGATTTCCGTCACTGTCGGATCCCTGTGTTCCTCATTCCTGAAATAATTCTGGATATGCAGAAAATCCTTGAACGTCATGGCAAGGCCAAGCGAATCATAGAGCTCCTTCAAGTCATCCTCTGCCATCTCCGCAAACCCGTCAAAGCTTCCCACATCAGCCGGCTCATCAAACGCCTGCACCAATGTCTCCGGCTTTTCCAGTCCTGTCTCCCGCGAATCCACAGGATTGATGCAGTAGCGCTTGATCTTATCAAACTCATTGTCGGAGATCGTTCCGATCAACAAATATGTGACTGCCGTCTTGATGATCGGCTGCTCGTCCTCCTTCAGGAACTGCACACACTGCACTGCGGAATCTGCCCTCTGGTCAAACTGCCCCGGCAGATACTCCACCGAAAAGCAGCGGGAGTCCGCCGGCATCTCAATGCGCTCCCTATATAAGTCGTCGACAGGAGGTTCTGAAAAGACACTCTCACAAGCCCGCTCAAACACCTCATCCGAAAGGTTCTCAATATCATAGCGGATAAAGATCCTGACCTTCTTTAACCCGGCAATGCCCAGATAACTCTTGAGTTCCTCCTCAAGCTCCCTTGCCTTTACCGCAAAAGCTTCCTTCTTCTCCACATAGATTCGTTTTACTTTTTCCATCTCGTCAATCCTCCGTTTTTATTTGCAGTGGCAAGTCACCATGGTGAATCGCCATGGTGAGTCACCATAATTACCTTCCATAGTTAGAAACATTGCTGCTGTCCACGCGCTCGAAATCTACCCAGACATACCTGCCGTCCTCCGCACTTCCCTCGACATCCTTCACGCTGCCGCTTCCCACAAGCTGGATCGCCGCATCAACTGCCGCGTGTCCCTGTCCGCTGCCGGACTGGTATACCGTAAATGCCATGTCGCCATTGCTGATCGCCTCACAGCCGTCGGCGGTGGCATCCACACCCAGAATCGGAAGTGTGCTGCAGTCAATGCCATTGTTCTTGCAGGCCGCCATGACGCCGAGCGCCATGGAATCATTGTTGCAGATGACACAGTCCGCCGAAACTCCCGTGCTCAAAAACAGTTCAAACAGCTTCTGGGCCTGCCCTGTATCCCATCCCGCACTGTCCTCAAATACATAGTGAATCTGCTTACCACTCTTTTCCAGTGTTCTCTTTACCCCTGTTGTCCTTCCTTCTGTCGCAGAGTGACTCGCCGGTCCCTTGATCAGCACCACATTGATCTCCTGCCTGCCAGACAGCTTACTCAACACATATTCCGCCTGAAATTCCCCCGCAACCTGCTCACTGGAACCGACATAGATATACTTTCCTGCCTGCAGGTGTTTTTCGTCGGGACAACTGTTGACAAACACGATCGGTATGTCACCCGCGCTCATCTTCAGCTGAACCGCGGTATCTACCGAGACAGGACTGCAGATGATCACATCATAGTTCTCCGCCGCCGCTGCCTTCAACTGCTCCACCTGCTTCTCAATAGAGCCTTGCGCGTCCTCCATGGCAAACTGCGCCCCCATCAGCGCCGCCTGTTCTGCAGCGCTGTCCACAAGTGTCTGGCGGAAAGTGTCCATCTCATTTAAAGAAAAGAATATTTTTATCCCGCCTTTACCGACAGCAGTATTCTGTCCGCATCCCGATATTGTAATAATCATCATGACAATCGTGAGCAATAAAGACATCTTTCTTCCCATCACAGTCCAGCCTCCTCTCCGATCCTGAATCTGGCAACATGCTCGTACAGCTCCTCCGCCGAAGCTGTCAGCTCCTTTGCCCCTTCCGAAACACGCTCACTGTTGTTCGTGATATTGTCCACCTGGCTCACCATCTCCTGCGAAGTTGCCAGGATCTCCTCCGAACTCGCAGCCTGCTCCTCCGAGATTGCCGCCACGTTCGTCGCCACGTCATCGACCTTCTCTACCTTTTTGATCATCTCGCGCACAAGCGTGCTCACCTGATCGATATTTCCAAATATGGAGTCAAACGTCCTTAAGGTATCCCCCACCAGATCACTGCTGTGATTGATATTCTCCACGCTCTCCCTGGTCTGCTTTACGGTATCTCCAACCAGACTGTTGATCTGGCTGATCAGACCTTCGATATTGTGCACTGCCTCGGCGCTGGTGTTGGCAAGCTGTCCAATCTCTGTCGCCACCACCGCAAAGCCTCTGCCCGCCTCCCCTGCGCGGGCCGCCTCGATAGAAGCGTTGAGCGAGAGCAGCGCTGTCTGGTCCGCGATATTTCCGATTATCTCTGTAATATTCGTGATCTCGATTGACGCTTTCCCGACCTCATCAATTGACTGCTGCAGCTTCTGTACGGACATGTTGATCGTGTCCATCGCACTGCTGACGCGCTGCAGGTCTGATTTTCCGTTTTGGGATACCGCGACAGTCTCCTGCATTTTGCTGTCCACCTGCCCGCCGTCATCCTTTGTGTCGGATACCACCATTGCGAGCGTCGTCGCATGGTCTGCGATCTCGCCGACAGACATGGATAACTGCTCTACCGTGGCGCTCAGCTCCCGCATGGACTGTCCCTGTAGCCTGGACGCATCATACATTTCCCTGGAAATCGTGTCGCTGTCGCCGGCCTGTGTGCTCAGCTTGTCTGACACAGTATGTATGGAAGCGATCATCCGCCGCATGGTCAGTATAAACTGCTGCACATGTCCGCTCATAATGCCGATCTCGTCATTGCTCCTGGCTTCGATAGACACTGTGAAATCTCCATCCGTCATCGCTGTGATCACCTTGATCAGCTCCTTGACGGGACGTATCACGATATGAACCACGCGCTCTACCAATACCGCCAGCAGGATAACAGATAACAGACCGATCGCCAGCATCATATTCCGGACACTGTCAATATCCGCATAGATGACCTTCGTGGGAATGTACGATACCAGAACCCAGTCCGTCCCCTGTATCTGCGAAAATGCCGTCATATTGCTGTCCATCTCGACCATATCAAAGTCGTACTGCGATACTTTCTGCCAGATATCCCGCATAAAGGCATCTCTGGAATCGCCCAGCTTTGAGGATATCAGATCACTCTCATGGTGTGCCAGAACCGTTCCGTCAGAACTGCTCACCAGAAATGCCCTCGCCTGGTCCATCTCGATATAACTGTTGACAATGATGCTGATTCGCTCCAGCGTGAGGTCCGCAGAGATCACCTTGATCGTGCCAGACTGGTCATCCAATATGCCGGAGGCGCTGATGACATTCTCCCCCATGGCATTCGTGTACGCGTTGGTCAGACCCATATTCCATCTGGTCAGCCCTTCCTTGTACCATACGGACTGGGTCGGTGAAGCTTCCGTCCTCTCCGACGCCGACGCCTTCATCAAAGTACCGTTCTCGTCCGCAATGTAGAGCCCGTCCGGATAATTGTCATCAAACCCGTAATAACTGTCCAGAATCGCCTGCAGCTGCTGCCCGCTGGAACCAGTCTGTTCAATTGCCTGCTTCACCGCCCGGAACGCCGACAGATTCTCGTCAAGCCACGCCTCGATCTGGTTCGTCTGGTTCTCAATCGATGAACTGAGCAGATTTTCCGAGTATTCCTTAATAATATTTTTGGATATGTAGTACAGAATTCCCACCAGCAGTATCATAATGACAATTACCACCGGCAGTATGATGCCGAGCAATTTTACTTTAATAGAAACGATTTTCTTTTGATTTTCTCCTGCCATTTTCCTGCGCCTTTCTATAAAACAGCTGTTATTTATTCTTTACCATCCCAGCAGTATGTGCAGAGCTTGCAGTGTTCCAGCCCTGTCGCATCGAGCATATCATCCAGTCTGTTAAAACGGAGCGACGTAAAGTTCAGTTCTTTTCTGATCTCCTCCACCATCTGTTCATATTTTTCAGACTCCGGATCCGCATATTCCTGCAAGATTTGTTTTGTCACATTTCCATTTTCCAGCCGTTCTATGACACGCCTGGTGATCAGGTCCATCTCGGACGAGGAACGCGAGAAATTCAGATATTTACAGCCATATAGCAGCGGCGGACACGCCGGCCTGATGTGAACCTCCTTCGCACCGCTCTGATACAGGAACTCCGTGGTCTCCCGAAGCTGTGTGCCCCTCACGATCGAATCGTCGATCAGCAGCAGGCTCTTATCCTTGATCAGCTCGTCCACCGCCAGCAGCTTCATCTTGGCAATCAGATTTCGCTTACTCTGCATCGTCGGCATAAAAGAACGCGGCCATGTGGGCGTGTACTTGATAAACGGTCTGGAGAAGGGGATCCCCGATTCGTTGGCATATCCCACCGCATGTGCTGTGCCAGAATCCGGCACCCCTGCCACAATATCCGGTTTCACATTATCGCGCTGCGCCATCTTCTCTCCGCAGCAATACCGCATCTGCTCCACGTTGATACCCTCATAGGAGCTCGCGGGATACCCATAGTAAACCCACAGAAAGGTACAGATTTTCATACTCTTCTGCGGATTTACAAGCGTCACACAGTTTTTCTCCGTCATCACCACGACCTCTCCCGGTCCCAGTTCCTTGTAATCCGTATAACCAAGATTCTTGTACGCAAAATTTTCAAACGATGCGCAGAATCCGTCATCCTTCCTTCCGATCACTACCGGCGTCCTGCCGTATTTGTCCCTCGCGGCATAGATTCCCGCCTTGTTCATCAGCAGGATCGACAGCGAACCGTCAATTGCATCCAATGCAAAGTTGATACCCTCTATCAAGTTTTCCCTGCGGTTGATCAGTGCTGCGACAAGCTCCGTGGCGTTGACTTCCCCGCCGCTCATCTCCTGAAAGTGCGCATGTCCCACATCAAAAAGACGCTGTATCAGCTCGTCTGTGTTGTTGATCTTTCCCACAGTTGTCAGTGCATACGTGCCATGATGCGAGCGGATGATCAACGGCTGCGGCTCGTAGTCCGATATACAGCCAATCCCATAATTCCCATGCATCTCCGTCACATCTTTGTCAAACTTGGTCCGAAACGGTGCATTCTCAATGTTATGGATCGCCCTGTTAAACCCATCCGTCCCATAAACTGCCATACCACCGCGCCTGGTTCCCAGATGGGAGTGGTAGTCGATACCAAAAAACAAATCAAATACACAATCCTGCTGTGATGTTACTCCAAAAAAGCCGCCCATTTTTGTTTCCTCTCTGTTTTAAAATGTTTTGTAAAGTTGCGATATAGCCCTATGTAACTATTAAGCCAAAATCCCCGTGCAATGTCAACAATATCTTTTGACATTTTACCTCTCAAAATCTCTTATACGCAGACGTAACACCGTCCGCCGCACAACCTCATCACCGTTCTTTCATATAAATATTATATTTCCAAAATACATTTCCCACAAGTATAATTTTATGACTCCATGAAAAAAGAAGCCCTGACAATCAGCGCCTCCTTCACACATACTATCCGTATTACCTTCTCTGTATATAAAAACTGTAATCGGGCTTCTCCTCACCGCTGGCTTTCAGCTGCCGCTCATACGCTTTATCATACTTTCCTCCAAAATATATCTCCAGGAGCGTCTGAAAATCCGGAAATTTTCTCTCCCCGGTCACTACACCTCTGTCATCAATGTATCCTGCATCCTTCCAGTCAAATACCGTCTCGTCAAAACGGCAGATCTGCCAGGTCGCTGGAATATCCGCCTGTACATCCGTCTGTCTCAGATCAATGCACAATGGCCCGTCCCATTCACCGATGGGCAAAAAATTCTTTATGCAGTCCAGCTTCAGATTCACAAGATTCCTGTCCGTGCATATCCTGCGAAAGCTCTCCATTCCAGCATACAGATTTTTGAGCGGTTCCTGTGATGGCAGCGAGATCAGTTCAATCCAGCACAATCCCTTCTCGCTCTCCGGCCCGCTGTGCTCCACGCCGTCCAGCGGCACAGGTGCACACATCACCGAAAAATCGTAGCAATACGCCTTTAAATACGCCCGAAAAAGTGCGGGAAGCCTGATATCAAACTGTTTTTCAAATTCATCCAGATCCCTGTCCGTCACAGTGCTGGGTGTCAGCATAGATTCCCTCGCAGCCCCTCTCTCAACCAGTTTCTGAAATGCTTTCTTTACGATCTCTTCCTCTGTCTGTACCATATATCTTACCTCTTGTTATTTCTTTTGAGATAAAATATATCATACCCAAAAACACTTATGTCTAAAACGGCGAAATCCGTATATAAAATGGCGAAATCCGTCGTTTTATGTACTCCCCCTGATTGGGACATACATCAGTATTCTAACTTCAAAAATGCCGTTGTCATCACTTATTTCCATATTTCCGTCGTACTTTTCCACGATCCGCCTCACATTTTTGATTCCCAGTCCATGAATCTGCGACCCGTCCGTCCTGTCATAATCCTTGGTGGACAAATACCTGCCCTCCGACTTCACCAGCGCACCGCTGTAACTGTTTCTTATATTAATAAAAAGCAATCCTTTCTGATACTGAATCCTGATCTGCAGAAGCTTGTCCTCCGACTTCCCCGCAGCCTCAATCGCATTGTCCATCAGATTTCCGAGAATAATATTCCAGTCAAACGCCGACACATCCAGCTCCTGCGGCACACTCACATGACATCTGACAGCGCCAAGCTCCCGCTTTGCCCTCTCGAGCATCAGATTGACCAGACTGTCAATCTCTGCATTGCCGCTGCTGATATGTTCCCCTTCCCCCACCAGATCCGCCTGCATATTCTGCACATACGCTGCGATCTCATGCGTCTTTCCCCTGTCTGCCAGCATCCGGATCTCACTCAGATGATGTTTCAGGTCATGCCGGAGTCCCCGCACCTTTTCCTCTGATTTCATGACAACATTGAGCTGATTGGAATAGCTCTCGAGCTGGCGCGTCACGAGGGCGCTTTCCTTTAATTTGATGTATGCTCCCACCAGCTCATCACAGATATAAAACACGATCAGATTCAGACAGATAATCCCGGCGCTAAATGCAGAACCGATATACCTGCTCTCCTCCGAAAAGATAATCAGTACAAACACCATAATAACACTGATCACTGGCAGGAATATCAAGAGATCCCAGTGTTTTAGCGCGGTGTCCTCCTTGATATTCTTAATGCAGAACTTCTCCATCACGCGCTCACTCACATACATAAGCAAAAAAATGGCATAGTACATCTCCCGGCCATACTCCCCGTCCACCTTACAGTCGTACAGCATGTACACTGCCAAAGTCTCACAGAACAGATTCATGCCCTGGACCAGCGATGCCGCCAACAGCTTTTTTCCCTGCTTCCCATGATAAACCTGTGCCAGCAGATACAGGAAAAATGTATTCATCACATATCTGACCAGCATCGCGACCGGAAGCATGTCAACCAGACAGATCACAGCCAGATACAGCACATATGCTGCCAGCTCTCTGCCCTTTCCTGCGCGCACTGTGTCGAAAAAACAGTGCATATACCGAAAAATAATATATAGTACTGCGATATGAAATACTACCATCTCAAGAATCCTGTCCCCATGCGTAATCCATAATATGTTTCCGAACCTGCTTTCTGTAAGGCTGGCTGATGTTTAAAGCCGCACCGTCATTCATCTTCACAAGTTCATAGCTGCACTCGTTCATGTGGTTCATGTTGATAATATAGGACTGATGTATCTGTATAAAATTCCCCGGGATAACAGCTGCCAGGTCTTTGATCTTTCCGGTAAACTGTATCGTCGAGTCCGCCGTGACCATGTTGACCTTCTTATTTTCGCTGTAGAAATAAAGAATATCCCTGTATGGAATCTTACAGTTATAGCCGTCTGCTCTGTACTCAAACACGGTATTGTTCCGGTTGTACAGACGCAGCGCCTCATCGATCGTATCGCTGATATCCTGCGCACAGATCGGCTTTATGAGGAAATCAATCGGATGGATCTTGAAAAGCTCCAGCGCATAACTGCTCTTGGACGAGATGTATGCGATACTGATATCCTGATTCTCCAGCTCATGACGAATCAGCCTGCCAATCTGTATGCCGTCTGTGGTCACCAGCCCGATATCCAGAAAAAGCAGGTCGATGGATTTCTTTTTCACCATATCCTGATACAGCCCTTCCCCCGTGTGCCAGACTGAGACTTCTATCCCGACCTTATTCCTTCTGTCATACTCATATATCATATCCGCTATCTGTGCGCATGCAGCCCTCTCATCATCGCAAATTCCTATATTGTACATCTCTGATCATGCCTTTCCGTCACTGTTCCTGACTGTCTCCTTCCAATATGTCTGATTCTTCCGATTCTCCAGACTCATTGTTCTCAGGTACTTTATTTAAAAGTGTTATCTTCCTGGTATCAACCTTCACTGCCGGGCGCACTCCATATCCTTCCAGCCCTACTGCCTTGTCCCCCCGCAGCAGCCTTGATTTGTAGCCGATATCGACGACATAACAGTTGCTTGCCGTATCCGGCACGGGCTCGCGAAGCCACCAGTAATACGCCTCAATTCCCAACTCCAGCGAAAACATCTGATACCAGGCAGTCTGATCCTGCTCAATTGCCTGCGCCGTCGGCTTCGCCCGGATATTGACATCCGCCTCGATCAGCCATGACAACTCTTCCTCCGAGAGCAGATACACCAGATCCGTGCTGGAAATCTTCCCGCCATCCAGCGCATTGCCGTTTGTGACATTCTCTGTCGGCACGATTGCCTCCCGCTCCTGCCTGGTAAAGCCGTTGAGAAATCCCGGCTCGTTTGCGTACCCGTTCTTATGGGAGGACATCGCGCTCGTCACAGGCCCGATCCCGTCATAAACCACATTTTCCCTGTCCGTGTTTAGCCACGCCCTGAGATCCGAGTCCGCCCAACAGCTGTTCCCCCGCACATACGCCTGCAGTTCCAGATTACTGTCCGCCTCCGTCTCCCCGACGCTCCAGTAACAATTATCGTCATCGTCATAATTAAAGTTTCCGCTGTCCGCCGCATTGAACGCCTTCATCGTCAGGATATTCTCGGCAATCAGCACAGCCTCCCCGTTTTCCCCGGTCTTAATGACTCTCCACTCAATCGGCTCACCGAGATACGTTCCGAACAGTACATGGTCTCCCAGGGCAGGGAGTGCGTCGGCACCTGGCTGCGCCGCCAAGCCCCTCTCATGAAAATACATGATAGCGCATATGGTTACGACCGAAAAAATCTCTATGAGCTCGAGCGCCCGCTTTCGTTTGTCTATGTTCCTGTTTTTCTCTGAATGTAAAAAGCGCATAAAAACCTCTCAATCAATATTCACATATATTAAAGTCTCTTTTATTTTACTATTACCAGTGCCGCTTATGCAATAGGAACTTAAAAAAGACAGGGAATCGCTTCCCTGTCCGGCTTATGACTTTAATGTCCTTGTCGCGTTCAGCACCGCGATGATCATGACGCCGACATCCGCAAAGATTGCCCACCACATATTGACAAAGCCAATCGCACCCAGTCCAAGACACGCAAACTTAATCACCAGCGCAAACATGATATTCTGATGCACGATACCCAAAGTCTTTCTCGATATATTCATGGCTGTGGCGATCTTTGCCGGATCATCGTCCATCAGCACGATATCTGCCGCTTCAATCGCCGCATCGGAACCCATCGCCCCCATCGCAATGCCAAGATCTGCCCTCGACAGTACCGGCGCGTCATTGATCCCGTCCCCGACAAAGGCGAGACGCTCCTTCTCCCCTTTTGCCGCCAGAAGACGCTCCACCTCGGCCACCTTGTCTGCCGGGAGCAGCTCGCTCTTCACCACGTCCACGCCGAGCTCCTCCGCCACTGACTCCGCCACATTTCGCGCATCGCCCGTCAGCATGATCACCTGCCTGACTCCTGCCGCTTTCAGATCTGCAATCGCAGCTTTTGCATTCGGCTTGACAATGTCTGAGATCAGAATATATCCTGCATATTTCCCGTCGACTGCCACATGAACTTCTGTCCCGATTTTGTGCGGCACTGTATATGGAATGTCCAGCATCTTCATATATTTGACATTTCCGGCGGAAACCCTCCTGCCATCGATGACTGCCGATACGCCGTGTCCGCTGATCTCCTCCACATCGGAAACCCTCGATGTGTCAATCTGGTTTCCTGTCCGTCTTCCATAAGCCTCTTTCAGGCTCTTGCTGATCGGATGGTTCGAATAACTCTCCGCATAGGCCGCCATCTCCAGAAGCGCATCCTCTGTTGTTTCACCTGCCGCCTCGATCTGTGTCACCTCAAAGACGCCCTTCGTCAGCGTGCCTGTCTTGTCACACACTACATATTTTGTCTCCGACAGCGCCTCCAGATAGTTGGAGCCCTTCACAAGCACCCCCTTTGAGGAGGCCCCGCCGATGCCGCCAAAGAAGCTGAGCGGTATCGATATGACAAGCGCACATGGACAGCTGATGACAAGCGTCGTGAGCGCCCTGATGATCCACTGTGACCAGTTTGCCGGATGTCCCATCAGCAGATTTGCCGCTGGCGGCAGCAAGGCAAGCGCAAGTGCTCCGATACACACTGCCGGCGTGTAATACTTTGCAAAACGGGTGATGAAATTCTCCGACCTTGATTTCTTCATGCTGGAATTCTCTACCAAATCCAGTATTTTCGACACGGTCGACTCCCCAAACTCCCTCGTCGTCTCTATGCGGAGCAGTCCTGTCAGGTTCACACACCCGCTGATGACCTCATCTCCCTCGTGAACCTCCCTCGGAAGGCTCTCACCTGTAAGGGCACTTGTGTTGAGTGTCGAGTCTCCTCCTACGATCACACCGTCGATCGGAACCTTTTCTCCCGGCTGTACTACGATGATGGTTCCGACCTCAACGTCATCGGGATCGACCTGTTCGAGCTGTCCATCCTGCTCGATATTGGCATAATCCGGTCTGATATCCATGAGCGCCGATATATTTCTGCGGCTCTTCCCCACCGCATAGCTCTGGAACAGCTCTCCGATCTGATAAAACAGCATAACCGCTGTCCCTTCCAGATACTCCCCGAGGATAATGGCACCCACTGTGGCAAGCGCCATCAGGAAATTCTCGTCAAACACCTGTCCGTTAATAATCCCAAGCACTGCCTTTTTGAGAATATCGTACCCGATAATGAGATATGGTATCAGAAACAGCACCAGCCTAATATATTGATTCTCCACCGGAATCAGACTGAACGCCGCGACCAGCACAGCAGATACGATAATTCTGATCAACACTTTTTTCTGTTTTTTTGTCATTTATTTCACATCCTTTCCTGAAACATGCATCAAACATGTTCTATATTTTGTGGACTAAAATGGCCCTTGCACCAACTGCAGAGCCATTCCTTTCTATTTTATGCAGATATACGATCATCCGGGTGCCAGAACTGTTTCTCACAAAAAGATCTCACAGTCGGACTCGACCTTCTTGCAGTTCTTCAACACCTCTGCCATGACAGCGGACACGTCCGCTCCCTCCTCAAACTCAACTTTCATCTTCTGCGGCATAAATGCGACTGTCGCCTCCTTCACACCGGCTGTCTTGTTTGCCGCTTCCTCCATCTTTGCTGCGCACGCTGCGCAGTCCACCTCGATCTTGTACGTTTTTTTCATTGTAAATTTCCTCCTATTCTCCTATTCTAAATTTTCCATCAGTTGTTCGATGCTGTTCTCAAAACTTTGCATCTGCTCCTCCGGCTATTCCTCCAACACATGCTCCATTCCGATACGGATAATCGCTGATACGTGCTCATCGGCGATGGAATAATAGATACTCTTTCCCTCCCGCTTCGTCCTGACAAGCTTGCTTTGCTTTAAGAGCGCCAGCTGATGACTCACGCCGGACTGTGTCATGTTCAGCCGGTCCGCGATATCCCCGACGCACAGTTCCTCGTGATCCATCAGCAGAGAAAGTATCGTCAGCCGGGTGAAATCCCCAAATATCTTAAATACTGCTGCCAGATCCTCCATTGTCTCTGCCGCATCAGCCGCACTCTTTTTGTCTGTGTCCTTCACGCATCCACCTACCTTTCTTTATTGTTCATGCGCAAATCGCATGAAGTGAGCCTTTCTCTGTGTGGTGTTTTTATTATATGAACATTTAATCATATATTCATCTATTTGTCAAGGGTATATTACAATAAAATACAAAAAATAATATTCCAGCCGCAGACAATCTGTCATAACACAATTTCTCTCTCCTGAATCACCTCATTCAACAGGAACAGTTCCGCATCCAGCGCTTCCGTCGCAACAGGCACTGCGCACTGGATCACTGCGCATCGGTTACGGAATCCATGCGGTCCTGTTTCCTGTTCTGGCCTGCCTCCCATCATAAGCATTGCCGTTCCTCCCTTTTTCGACTCCGGGACACGATCCAGATACGAGACAGGATAAAATTGTGCACTGAGATTCTCTTTTGTACATTCATACTCCACCGTAAAATAACCCATACCCTCCGGGCAGTCCGCCTCGATTGACGATAAAGCCATCTTTTTCATTTCTTCAAATTCTTCTTTTGTGACATGCTGCAGCGCTTTTTCCTGATACTGCGCATCCGCAAACCGCTTCCGCTCTTCCACAAGCGGCTCCATCATGTTCACCTGATTGATATAGCAGACGATATCTTCCCCGCCCTCTTCCAAAGTAAAACACAGCTGATTCCTCTTTCCCCGCTCTAATCGCACAGCCTTTTGTATGATGTAAGATTTGTGTGTCGGTCCCAAAGTCACCCGTCCGATTTCTCCTGTCAACACAGGGAGCGTTTCATAAGAATCTTTTAAGTACAGTGCCGCAAGTCCCATGCAGTTCCATTCCAGACGATAAAAGGGGGAATCTTCCGATAATCTCCATCCCTTCTCCATCATCTGCTGAAAAAAGAAATACGCTTCCGCATACTCCATCTGAGCCAGATTTCCGCCAGTTCCACCTTGAAACGCAAATGTATCTTCCCCAATTTGAATCTTGCTGATATGCAATGCGCTCCCGACGTGTGTGTCCGCTGATTTCAACAGAGACACTCTCTTTGTCTCATCCGGCTTCCATACGGGATTTTGCTCCAACGGCAGCTGCTCCTCCAAGATGTAAAGATATGTCCCATCCTTTTTCCGCCCCATACCGACAACGTGAATCTGCCCGTCATCTATGGAGATGTCCCTTCCTATAATACTTACCTCCTCAAAGCGAAATGCTTCCATATATGATTGAAATGTACCGCAATTCATCTCCTGAAATCTCCCCTTTCTTCTAACACATTTTTTCCAGATGCCATGATCCTGGCCATCATCCCATCTCAAATGCATCAAGTGATATCTGCTTGTAAACAATGTCATTCTGTATATCGGCTATAAAGCTGTTCAAGTCAACTACATCCCGAATCACACACACGCCGTTCTGCCGCGCAAGCCATCGATTGCCGGAGGAATACCGCACAAGCTGGCTGTCGATACAAGCCAGATGCCTTCCCTGTCTGATAGCATACCTGACAGTGTGCATCGTACCGCTGTCACACTCCGCCTCGATCACAATCACGCCGTCACTGATTCCGCTCTGCAGGCGGTCTCTCTCCACATACTGGTATCTGCGGACTGGTGTCCGGGCTGGATACTCACTGAGCAGACAGCCCCCGCCGGACAACAGCTTTTCTGCAAGTTCGATATTCGTATGCGGCACAATCTGGTTCAGCCCGCAGGGCATGACCGCCACACCGGTTCCGCCAGCTGCCAGCGCGCCTCTCAGTGCATGCGTATCACAGCCTAAAGCGAGTCCGTTCACCACACTGATTCCTCTTCTGCCCAGCTCACAGCCTGTCCGGTATGCAGCCTCTGCGCCCCGCCCGGACGCAAGTCTGCTGCCGATCACTGCAATCTTCAGACTTTGGTTGATACTGCTGATATCTCCCCTATAATATAATTCGGACGGCGGCTTTGCTATCGACAAGAGCCGTTTCGGATAATTCGCATTCCTCCGGTCCGTACATCTGATTCCATACTGTTGTATCATCGGTTGTCACATCCAATCAGCCAGTTCGTTATCTGATATGATCGCACCATCTTAAAATATGGTCAAATCTGATTTGCAGCTTTCCTTCATAAATATTTACCGACACTGGTCTGGTCAGATCGTGCCTCTGTGCATAGATATCTCCCTCGAAAAAAAAGACAAGCAATTGCTTTTTATACGGGTCAAGAATCCAGTATTCGCGCACCCCAGCATTTTCATATTTCTCGAGCTTTTTGAAATAATCTTTCCGCTTCGTCGATGGAGAAACCACTTCCAGCACAAAATCCGGCGCTCCAAACACCCTCCCTTTCACAATCTTCTCATTTTTGCAGAGTATGAGGACATCCGGCTGTACTATCGTTTTGTCGTCACAGTCAAGCTGTACATCGATCGGTGATATCCCCGCCTCACACTTGCCGTTGTTATCCATGATGTAGTTCGCAATCTGCCTGTAAATTTCTCCCGCAATCTTCTGATGGTCAAATGTTGGCATCTCTATATCATAAATCACCCCATCGATGAGTTCCACTCTGCTCTCATCCGGTATGGCAAAATAATCCTCAACTGTGTATTCTCCCTGCCGCTTCTCCTGTGGAATGCCATAGGAAAACGCGGCGCTGTCATTCAGCACCATCCTGTCATCCTGCTCCTTGAGCACCTGCTCCAATGCCTGAAGCGTCGCATACCGCGGATGTTCGGTATCCCCCGAAAAAATCTTCTGGAGCGTCCCCAGCGGCACTCCCGACAACGCTGAAAGCTGCGCATAGCTGTAGCCCCGCTGCCGCTTCTTCTGCTTCATCTCTTCTATCGTCATAACAGCACACCCCTAAAATTCGTTACTAAGATAATACATCTGTTCGCCTCTTTTGTCAACCGTTTTCTTACCATATTTCCATTTTATTTCCGTTTTTTCACCTTTTCTATTGTTTCCCGCAGACACCGAAAAAAGACTCCCAGGTCCCCCATGGAAGTCTTGAAAATATACTTACTGGTATGCAGACAGCAGCACAGTCCCTGCAATGCGCTCCCTTGCCACATAGAGCGTACTGTCCGCCCTTGCACTCATACTCCACTTTACCAGCGTCATGACGCCCCGCTCTATCTCAATACATGTAATGCAATGGGGATGAACACAGCTGCCTGTGTTATAATAATAAGAAGGTTCTTCCGGCATCACAGGGCGGTGCGTGTGGCCTGTAATCAGAATACGCCTGTTTTCAGAAGCCCAGTTGTTTAACTTTGTCTCACATTGGTTCTTTACACGATAGTTCTTCGCCGCGCTGGTCGGGTCCAGCACACCCACATTTTCCAGAGGACTCCATACATACCTGACAAGAAAACACGCCACCCGCCAGAAAGTCGAGTTGAACAGACTCGCCTGATGTCCGTGTGTAAGATACAGCGTACGCTGCGGCATATTTGCAGGACACAGTATGATTCCCTCGTAAAACGGAAACGGAAGCGGCAATGCCTTTTTCTTTTTCACCGTATCGTGGTTTCCATAGATCAGATAAATCCTGTTTTGCCTGTGTAACCGCATAAACATCTCAAAGACATCGTCGTGAACCTCCATAATGGTTTTCATGCTGCGGTTTTCCCAAAGTTCATCTCCGTCACCCAGTTCAATGTAGGTAAAACCTCTCTGGTAATAGTGTTTTAACGCTGCCAGATACAGATGCTGGTTTTTCAAAAAATTGTCTGAGGATGTTCCAACCCCTCTGTGACAATCGCTCATCAGGACATACCGGGAGCGATACGTGAGTGGCAGGACCGGAGCATCTTTAAAAGCATGCTCCAGTCTGGATGAGACACTCATAGCCGTCCCTTCTTACAGCATCTCTTGCGGCAGCAGCGGCTGTTTTTATGACAGCGCTTGTGGAACCGGCGCATTCTGAGCAGTTTCCGAAAAGCCGCCGGCAGGAAATAATACAGACACAAAACCCTGTCCTCGGTGCGCCCAAAAGGCCTTGTAATCCACAGATACAGCCGGCAGAAAATTTTGTTTTTCCACTGGGAAAAGCGGCGCCAGAAGCGTGTGCAAAACTTGTAATGCTTCTTTTCTGTACAGGCAAAGTGCACTGTCACACAGAAACCATTTACCACAAAATCCTGTTCCGTGTATCCTGCATTGCGCAGTCCATTGACAAAAGCGCACTGCATTCTCCTGTCCGAAAATTTTATCGTCGCTTTCATGTCCAGATCAGACGGCCACACAAAATACCCTGTGAAAAAAGCGGTGAGCCACCAGTGCGTCTGCGAGACCTGGACACAGCTGCCATTCCTGCCGCAGAGCAGAAAGGAACATGGCAGCAGTTCCTCGTCCGATGCCGCTGTAAACAAGGTCGTCTTATACTCCTGGGGCGGGACGATCCCGTCTGCATGGTATATGCCGATCTCGGCTCCTGCATTGATACCGTACTGCCCTTTCCAAAACTCGATCAGCCAGGTCCTGCCGTCATAGTCAAAATAGACAGGCAGCGAATCGAAAACCATCTGGAATCGCGGAGCCATATAATCGTAGAACCAGGTATACCCCGCCTCCCGCTGCCATGCGTCCAAAGTACTGGAAAAGAACCCGTATTTGTCATGGAAGCAATACCCGAACGGTTTGACCAGTTCGTTTACTTTGCAGCATTTCTGACATTTGTCCATACACTGGATTTTGCAGATAATCTTCTTTCTGCGCCACCAGAAGAATACACTGCAAAAAAGTGCAATGAGTAATAAAATTAGAAGGAAAATATACATAAGTCATATCCCAACCTACTATTTTATTATAGTTTATGTCGGAATATGACGAAATGTGTAAATTCTATAATAATTCTTTTAAGATCCGGTTGACTGACGCCGGGTCTGCTTTTCCCTTCATCGCCTTCATGGTCTGTCCCACCAGAAACCCGATTGCCTTTTCCTTGCCGTTTCGGTAATCCTCCACAGACTGCGGGTTTGCGGCGATCACTTCCTCGATGGTCTTTCTGAGAGCACCCTCGTCATTTACCGTCTTTAAGCCTTTTTCCTCCACATATTTCACGGGATCGATATTCTCGGCAAACATCACCTCAAACACTTCCTTGGCGACCGTCGAGTTGACTGCCTTGCTGTCCACCAGCTGAATCAGCTTTGCAAGATTCTCAGGAGAAAAAATGATATCCTCCGGATCCATGCCCTTCTCCTTCAAAAGTCTGAGCGTCTCGCCCATCAGCCAGTTTGACACTTTTTTGGGCTGACCGCATATCGCCACTGTCTCCTCGAACAGATCTGCCATGTGCTTTGCGTCGGTAATGATTCCAATATCATACTCTGGTATGTCAAACTCCGCTTTGTAGCGCGCCATCTTCTCCTCGCGGAATTCCGGCTGGCTGTCCCTAATCTGCTCTAACCATTCATCGCTGATATAGACAGGGACAAGATCAGGGTCTGGAAAATACCGGTAATCCTGCGCATCCTCCTTGGAGCGCATCGCGTAGGAATACTCTTTCGCGTCGTCCCAGCGCCTCGTCTCCTGCACCACCTGCTGCCCGGATTCCAGCAAGTCAATCTGCCGCTCGCGCTCTCCCGCAATCGCGTGTGTGATGGCCCGGAATGAGTTGAGATTTTTCATCTCCGTGCGTGTGCCAAACTCCTTTGCGCCTGCCTCCCTGACAGAGATGTTCACGTCCGCGCGCATGGAGCCCTCATTTAATTTACAGTCCGATGCGCCGAGGTACTGTATGATCATGCGCAGCTTTTCAAGGTATGCGATAACCTCCTCCGCGCTTCGCATATCGGGCTCCGAGACAATCTCGATCAAGGGCACACCGGAACGATTGTAATCCACTAAAGAGCAGTCCTCCCACTCATCGTGAATCAGCTTTCCAGCGTCCTCCTCCATATGAATCTCATGGATTCCCACGGACTTCTTTCCCGCCGCAGTCTCGATATCCACATGACCGTCTCTGCAGATTGGCAGGTAGAGCTGGCTGATCTGATAGTTCTGTGGATTGTCTGGATAAAAATAATTCTTTCTGTCAAATTTGCAGTACTGTGTGATCGTGCAGTTTGTGGCCAGTCCGACTGCCACCGCGTAATTCACGACCTGTTTATTCAATACCGGCAGGGAACCCGGCATACCTGTACACACCGGGCAGGTGTGCGTATTCGGCGCCCCGCCAAACGCGGTGGAACAGCCGCAGAATATTTTTGTCTTTGTCGCAAGCTCCACATGCACTTCCAGACCGATCACTGTCTCATATTGCTTTGCCATTTTCTCACCCCTTCTCTCCATTCATCGCGAAGAATGGCTGTGCTCGTTTTTCGTAAGTGTATGCCGCCTGTATCAGTTTCTTTTCCTGATAGCTGTCTGCAATGAGCTGCAGACCGATCGGCAGCCCTTTTGAATCCTTCCCGCATGGAACCGAGATTCCCGGAAGCCCGGCAAGATTCACTGATATCGTGTAAATATCACCGAGATACATCTTTAACGGGTCTGACAGGCTCTCTCCAAGCTTCGGCGCAGTCGTCGGCGCCACCGGCCCAAGGATCAGATCATATCTGGCAAAGGCATCATCAAATGCTTTCTTAATCATCGCCTTCACTTTCAAAGCCTTCAGATAATAAGCGTCATAGTATCCTGAGCTGAGCACGAAGGAACCAAGCATAATCCTGCGCTTTACCTCCGCGCCAAAGCCCTCGGAGCGCGTCTTTTTGTACATATTGTGAAGCCCTTCATACCCCGAAGTACGATATCCATATTTTACCCCATCAAAACGCTCTAAGTTCGAACTTGCCTCCGCTGCCGCGATCGTGTAATACGCTGGGATTGCATACTCAACAAGGCTCAGGTCAAACTCCTCGACGACAGCGCCTTTCTCTTCCAAAACCTTTGCCGCCGCCAATACCGCTTCCTTCACCTCCGCGTCGAGTCCCTCGCCAAAGTAATCCTTTGGAATGCCGATTTTCATGCCTTTCACATCGTCGATCAACGCCGACGTAAAATCTGTATCCTCTCTTTTGACGGATGTCGAATCCTTTGTGTCGTGCGATGCGATCAGCTCCAGAACGGCGGCACAGTCTGTCACATTCTTTGTCAGCGGTCCGATCTGGTCGAGAGAGGAGCCGTATGCGATCAATCCGTACCGGGAAACTGTGCCATAAGTAGGCTTTAGTCCCACCACGCCGCAGAAGGAGGCCGGCTGTCTGATCGAGCCGCCTGTGTCGGAACCGAGCGCAAAGAAACACTCCCCTGCTGCCACTGCCGCCGCGGAACCGCCTGACGAGCCGCCAGGCACATGCTCTGTATTCCATGGATTCCTAGTCACACCATATGCCGAAGTCTCCGTCGTGGACCCCATCGCAAACTCATCCATATTCGTTTTTCCGATGATCACCGCGCCCGCTTTCTCGAGATTTGCTACCGCCTCCGCGGAAAATGTCGGGACAAAATTCTCCAGAATCTTTGAGGAGCAGGTCGTCAGCATGTCTTCTGTGCATATGTTGTCCTTAACCGCCACCGGAACGCCCGCGAACGGCCCTGAAAGCTCTCCCTTTTCAATTTTTTCCTGTACTGACGCCGCCGCCTTTAACGCGCGCTCCCTGTCAATCGTCACGTAGGCATTGATGTCTTTTTCTTTTTCATCAATCCTTGCAAGCACCGCCTCCATCGCTTCCGGCGCTGTGACTCTGCCCTCTTTGATCGCCGCGGAAAGCTCCACGGCGCTGTATTCTAAAATATCCATACACAGTCTCCATTCTGAAAAACCGCAGCCGCGATTCTTCTATAACTATACGCAATTTAAAACTCCTTTTGACTGTAAGACAATTCAATTATTGGTTCAATCACTGAATAAGTTTCCAGAACCTTCGCAGACACGATTTGCCCTTTGCCATGCAGACAATTGGAATTTGCCGTTAAATATTCTTTTCCATATATCCACATGTAAATGGAAAGAAATCAAATTTTTTCGTTCCAGTATGTACAAAACCAAACGACTCATACCATTTTCTTAACACTTTGTTCTCTTCAACAATGCCTATATTTATCTTATTACAATTTAATTCTTTTGCAATCCGAAAAGCATCTTTCAAAAGTTCTTCACCGATCCCATTATGCCGATATGCTGGAATGACACATAAATTGTTCAGCTCGCATTCTCTGTTTTCCTGTAATAGCAAAGAATAGTATCCAACAATGGTTTCATTGTCAAAAAATGCATACATCCGCCTATGTTCTCCTGACAATTGCCAGTTCAATCGTTCTTCCGTAGCTGAAAACGCTGTAAATCTCGGAGCATTGTCGACAGTAAAACCAAATTCATCTGCAACGGTGGAAAAACTCTCCCGAATTACTTTCGTGCATTTCACAATATCTTTTATATCTACAGCCTTAATCAAAATAATCACCTCATCAATCCTGATTTTCGTGTGCGATACCACGATACAGACACAATGTTAGCGAGATACACACTTTTCGCAGAATTCTTGAATAATGTCCAAAACTGCACTATCATAATAGACTGCACCGCCATGTGCATCATTTTCTTCAAGTTCATAGTAATCAGCATTGTGATGGGAAGTAATCAGTTTTTCATATAGTGTCCTGCTGTTTTCTACAGAAACAACTGAATCATATTCACTGTGTATAAGCAATATTGGCGGAAGTTCAATATTCTCTGTGATGTACATCGAACAAGAAGCCTTTTCTGCAAATTCTTCATTCCCCTCAATTTTATCAATGCCCAAAAGCACAGCGGACGGACGTATCTGCATCCATGGCGGAAGCTTGCCCTTTGCGCAGATCAGTAAATCGGTTGAACCACTTTCACATATAACACCTGAAATTTTCGGTAACGCCTTACATAATCCATGTGCATTAAAAAGGACTGACATCATGGCAATATGTCCGCCAGATGAATTCCCCATAAGAAACATTTTACTTGTGTCAATGTGGAAATTACCTGCAATTTGGGGAATAAAATTCAAAGCGTTGCACACATCTTCAATTTGGGCCGGAAAAGCAGCAATGTCAGACTCGCGATACTCCATTGCTGCAATCACAAATCCCCGTTCAGCAAGATGTGCATATTGCGGAATATCATTATACATTTCCTGTTTGTGCCATGCAGAGCCAGGAATTAGCAGGATAAGCGGATATTTTTCGTCCTCCTTCATTTCTTGTCTGTATGGAAATATAATCTGCAAATGCCTTTTACAGTCACCATAATCATAATATTCCCAATCCTGTGAGTATAGCCATTGCATTTTATTTGAATCTGTTGCAACTTTGATTTTATATTTCATGATTTCCTCCAACAATCCCGATTGGTATACCGGCCGAAAACAACTTAGTCAAATGTCTTCGGCACCATAAACATATTGTCCTTTTTGCCCGGCGCGTTCTTCAATGTTTTCTCACTCTCATCGCCGTTTGTCACTACATCTTCCCGGAACACGTTCTGAACCGGAAATACATGCGACATCGGTTCGATATCAGTCGTGTCAAGCTCCGCCAGTTTATCAATGTAGTCAAGCATACGCCCCATATCCTTCTTCGCCTGCTCCTTCTCCTCATCCGCAAGCTCCAGCTTGGCAAGAATCCCCACATATTCAATCGTCTCATCTGAAATTATATTCGCCATCTCTACCCTCCTGTTTTCATACACTGTAAGTAACGCCGCTCTTTGACATTCCTCCACAAACAAAACCCACCTCTTCCAAGGCGAAACTTAGAAAATCTTAGGTGATGTTCTTTATCACCTTAGATTTTCTTTTCGCCTTAATCCCTGATCTTGATATGCACTTCCCTAAGCTGCTGTTCTGTGACATCATTCGGCGCGCCGCACATCAGATCCTGCGCGGAACCGCTCATCGGAAACGCGATGACTTCCCTGATATTCTCCTCGTTTTTCAGCAGCATCAGCATCCTGTCAACGCCCGGTGCCATACCCGCGTGCGGCGGTGCCCCAAACTGAAATGCCTGATAGAGCGCTCCAAACTTTGACTTCAATGTCTCCTCGTCATAGCCCGCAATCTCAAAGGCCCTCACCATAATCTCCATGTCATGGTTCCTGACCGCACCGCTTGACAGCTCCACGCCATTGCACACAATATCATACTGATATGCCAGGATATCCAGAGGATTCTCACTGTTCAGCGCCTCCAGCCCGCCCTGCGGCATGGAAAACGGATTGTGCGTAAATCCAATCTGCTTCGTCTCAGGGTCAATCTCATACATCGGAAAATCATTGATATAGCAAAAACGATATGCATTCTTCTCACACAGGTCAAGCTTATCGCCCAGCTCCACGCGAAGCTGCCCTGCATAGTAGTTTGCACGCTCTTCCTTGTCCGCGATAAAGAAAATCGTATCGCCGGCTTCAAGCCCTGCGAGCGCGGCAAGCTCTGCTTTCATCTCATCGGGAATAAACTTGTCAATCGGTCCCTTGTAGGTCATATCGTCCGCAATCTCCAGATATCCAAGGCCCCCCATTCCCATGCCTGTCGCAAAGTCCAGAAGTTTCTCGTGAAAGCCCTTTGACATCTCTGCGTGCACTCTGATCGCCCGCACTGTCCTGCCGATAAACGGCTTGAACGTACATTTCTGAAAAAATTCCGTCACATCGATAATCCGCAGCGGATTTCTGAGATCCGGCTTATCTGTGCCGTATTCCAGCATCGCCTGCCTGTAGCTGATGATCGGATAGGGCGCTTTCGTCACTGCATACCCCGCTGGCGCAAACTTCTCGAACGTGGCAGACAAAACTTCCTCTCCCACCCGAAACACGTCCTCCTGCGTCGCAAAGCTCATCTCGAAATCGAGCTGATAAAACTCTCCCGGAGATCTGTCTGCACGCGCGTCCTCATCGCGGAAGCAAGGTGCGATCTGAAAGTATTTGTCAAAGCCCGATGCCATCAGAAGCTGCTTATACTGCTGCGGTGCCTGCGGAAGCGCATAAAATTTTCCTTTGTATTTTCTGGACGGAACGATGTAATCGCGCGCGCCCTCCGGTGACGATGCGCACAAAATCGGCGTCTGAATCTCCAGAAAACCCATCTCTGTCATCTTCTGCCGCAGAAAACTGATCACCTGCGATCGGAAAATGATATTGTCTTTCACCTTCGCATTCCTAAGATCAAGATAACGGTATTTTAGACGGACATCCTCCCTTGTCTCCTTAGAGGTCATAATCTCAAACGGAAGCTGATGGTACACTTTCCCGAGCACTGTCACTTTCCTTGCCTCCAGCTCAATCGTTCCTGTCGGAATCCTTGGATTGTAGGTGTCCTCATCCCTTTTTTCCACCAGTCCTTCAATCGAAAGACACATCTCCTTTGTGATACCGTCGAGCAGTGTCGTGTCCCGCATAACCACCTGCAATACACCGTACATATCGCGCAGGTCGACGAAGGACACACCGCCATGATCGCGGATATTCTCAACCCACCCCGCTACCTGCAGCGTCTGCCCGATATGCTGTTCACTGATTTCTTTCATTGTAATGTCTCTGTACATCTCAAATCCTCCTCATTTCATGCTGCGCATCAGCCCTCCTGGGTCCCACTGCGTCAGAAGCATTTCCGACTGCAAAATGTCTGGGCTGGTGCTGTTTTCATAACGACAAAAATCCCGGAATACAAAATGTATTCCGGGACGGATAATCTGAAATATACCCGCGGTACCACCCGCATTGACAAAACCTTTTATTACACATGTGTACACGCAGCATGTCAAAAGATCTTATCCTCTCTTGCGTTTAACGCACGCTCACGTACTATCCTACTAGCATACCAGTGAAACAATATGTTTTCAGATAATCTGCTCCGGAGTGTTCCCTTCGTCAGCTTCCGCGGACAGCGCTCTCAGTCGGTGACGCCGTCTTCCTGTCGTTTTCCCTGGCAAGAGTCTCCTTCATGGCATTTTATAAAATATATGTCATTTTTATTCCAAGATTCTTTCTTAGAATAGCACATGTCAAAATTCATTGCAAGCGTTTTTTCATTATTTATACCAAAACGCAACAGTTCAGCCTTCGGCTTCACTGTCACGCCTTATGCACACAAAATGCTCCAAAATCGCATTTTGGCGCTTACACAACTCACAAAAATCACCCGTTTTGCAAAGCAAAATTTTCACTCCTGATTCATGTTCTCCGGAATGCGCAATTCAGTGCAAATAACATATGTTATATATTTCTGTCTGTATCTGTCTTGTCATATCCCACACGTCGCAATCCTGATTCGACAGAATCGTCACCGATATGTCTTCTTTCGGATAATAGTTAAATCTGGCGGCAACGCCGTCATTCTGCCCGTCTTTATAGATACAGAAAGGCTCTTCGCTGTCCGGCAGAAAAAGAAACTCAAACGCATAACCGTTTCTTTCATATAATCCGGGAATTCTCCACCATTCTTTTTCCCGCGTATATGGGCAGTGGGCCGTAAGAAACAGTTTTGCATGCGCATCATCCAGCAGGGTCTTCTTTTGTATCGCGGTCAGGAAGAGATTCATGTCTTCCGCCGTTGTATACGCCCCTCCGTCCGGCGTTCCCATAGGTGGAAAACAGTAAATATTTTTCTTATATCCGATTACCCTGCCGTCTTCATTATACAAATTCAGATAGCCTTCAGCCGTATTTTCATTGACAGAATCCATTGATAAAAAAGCAGTATTTCTCATTCCCGCTCTCCGAAACACATTTTCCGTCACGTATTCCCGATAGGGTTTCTCTGTGACTTTTTCTATTGCAAGCCCCAGCAAAACAAAGGAACAGTTACAATACCGGACGTCCGAACCCGGTTCAAAATTAGGCTTCTTATAAGCAAAATTTTTCAGAAAATCCCTGCATTCCTTTATGGCATAATTGGGCGATGCAACAAAAAGGTCGGAATATTGTTCCCCCGCCTCCTCCTCCGCATCATCATGAATACCGGACGTATGGTTCAACAGCTGCTCAATCGTAACATCAGGAGAAATCTCTGTTCCTTCCAAGTCGACAATTTGCGTTATGTAATCTGACAGTTTCAGTCTTTTCTCCTGCACCAGCTGCAGAACGGCCGCTGCCGTAAACACTTTCGTAATAGACGCCGTATCAAATTTCGTGTCGATTTTATTGGGAATTTTAAATGCCCGGTTTGCAAAACCATATGCCCCGGAAAATACGGTATGTCCCTTGCATTTTATCATACATACGCCGCTGAACAGATCACGTCCAGCCCAATCTTCACATAATGCTTCCGCTAAATCTTTTATTTTTCTATTAAGCAGTTCCAGATTTTGTTCTTCCATATAATATCAGCTCCTGTTTAAAATTACATTGATTGATAGTCCAGTTCAAACCCTGAAAAATCAATTTCAAAATCTTCATAGATTCCAGCTTTAATTTTATCTGAAAAAGAATGTACATTTCGGTTGCAAGCTATTTTCGTGTACGCAGCCTTAAGCTCTTTTCAAAAAACCTGTCCCTTCCACCGTGGAAGAAACAGGTTTTATACGTTCTGGTTCTATCAAAATCTCTTAATCTTTTTCGTCGTATTCTTCTCAAATTCCGTCTCGCGCACTTTGAGTTTAAACACTCTCTTGTAAAGCGGTGCGCCCTGATTGTAGGTATCGATGATCTTCTGCAGCTCGCCCTGAATATCCTTGATTTTCTTCTTTGCGGCGTATTCATAGTCCGGGAAAATCTCAGCCTCGATCACGCCCTCGCTCTCGCGCACAAGCGACTCCTGCACCAGACGGTTTTCTCCGAGCTTGTTCTCAATCTCCTCCGGTGAGACATTCTCGCCGTTTGGCGTGATAATCAGGTTCTTCTTGCGCCCTGTCAGGAATATATAGCCATCCTCGTCCACATATCCAAGATCTCCGGTCTTTAACCAGCCGTCAGACAAGGTCTCCTCTGTCTCTTGGGGCATGTTGTAATAGCCCTGCATGACGCTTGAGCCCTTCACCCAGATTTCCTCGTCCACAACCTTTGCCTCGCAGTTTGGCATCAGCTTACCGACGGAACCATCTTTCATAAACGTGCCATAGTTTGTGCTGATGACTGGCGAGCACTCCGTCATGCCGTATCCCTGCCAGATTGTGATTCCATATTTCTTGAAGAGCTCCAGATAGGCTGGATTGAGGTATGCGCCGCCGCTGCACACCGTATGGAACTGTTTGCCGAAAACCTTAGCCCTGACAAGCGGCGCCGGAATCCAGGAAGCCTCCTCTAGTTTCTTGGCCAGCGTCTCAATCATCAACGGCACCATCAGAATCATATTCGGCTCAAAAAGCTTGATATTCTTCGCCACGCGGAGCAGGGAATCGTTGATGCAGATCACTGCACCGACAGAGAGTCCCTTTAAGATATCCATGCTGAGACAGTATGCGTGATGTATGGGAAGCACCGTCATGATCACCATGCCCGGATCAAGCCCCATGTCCAGACAGGTCGCATTCTCCGCAAGATTTCTATGGGTGAGCATTACGCCTTTGCTCTTTCCTGTCGTGCCTGATGTAAACATGATCGTTGCAAGGTCGTCCGGCTTCGGCTCGTGGTGAAACCCTGCGCTCTGTGCACCGATCAGCTCCCACATGGAAAGAACTTTTGCATTATCCTGCGGCTCCCCCATACAGATAATATGTTCCAGCTTCCCGCAGCGCGCTGCCGCCATCTCCGCCACACTTGATTTTGCCTCATCATAGACGAGTGTGGTGACATCCGCGCGGTCGATCAGCTCGCACAGATCTGCCTCCGGAAGATTGGCATCCAGGGGCACGACCACACTTCCACTGTCCGCCACACCAAAATACGCTGCCACCCACGAGTAAGAGGTCGGTCCGACAATCGCAACATGTCTGCCCTGCTCTCCGAGAGCTGCCAGTGCTGCCGAAAAGCGCTCTGTGTCATTTTTCAGCTGTGTATAAGTCTTCGCTTCAATTTTTACTTCCTTTTTTCCGCTTTCACCGCTGCCCTTAACCTTATAGCGGAACGCATCCTGTGCGCCAAATTCCTGTTCTGCCGCTTCCAGCAGTTCCCGTATGGTACTATGCATTTTGCTCATATCCCCTCCACACCTTTCTCTATTCCTCTGCTATTCCTACAGTTCCTTATGCGCTCCTGTGCACGCAAAACACGATTTGGTGCTTCCATATCCGCCAGCGAAAGCACCAAATGCATTTTCCTATGAAATCTTCTCCAAATACTCCACTGCCTCCTGCACGGTGCGGATATTTGCAGCTTCCTCGGGATTTACTTCCACATCCAGCTCATCCTCGATCTCGCCGAGCATACTCATAAAGTCAAACGAGCTAAAACCAAGATCCTCCATAAAACGGGACTCTGGCTTGATGTCCTCCCTCTTTACCTCTACATAATTTGTGATCAGATCTGCCAACTTGTCAAACATTGCTTAACCCTGCCTTTCCTATCCTATATGGAATGTTTTCCGACACCCCTGTTACGTTACACTTTATTTTATCATAAAACGAAGTCCATTTAAATCAGTTTTATCACATCGCCGATCTTCAGGTTGGGTCTCTCGATCCCCTTAAACATAATCTTGCACATATAATAGTAAAACAGTTCAAGCGTCTCTTTGCTGTATGCTTTCGTCTGATGTTCAAAGCTAAAGTCCAGACCATTGTCCTCTGGTCTGTGCATCACGGTAAGATAGAGCCCGTCCGCATAGTAACCATTGCCATACCGCTTGGTCTTGTACCGGATATCGCCCAGGTCAACCAGACCTTTTTCGCGCAGTGTCGCAGGCTGGTATGTGAGCGCTACCGTCTCATACCCCATGCCCAGAGGCGTATTGTAAACCTCTTTCTTATAATTCATGCACTCCACCGGATCAAAATTCACATAGCGGAATGTCTCATTCTGTTTGTCCCTGATTTCCATGATGCCTTCCAGAAAAGTCTTATCCTCTGGAATGATTGTTCGGAACGGAAAACTGTGGATACGCGTGCCGCCCGACTTCTTTTCCAGAAGCGTTGCCCTGCGTGCATACGCCACCATCATGGAGACATCGTCACAGTTGTTCATCTTTTGCAGGTACGTGCGGATTCCCATGATCAGCAGACACTGCAGTGAGATATGCTGCTGCTCACAGAACGTCATAAGACGCTCGGTCGGCTCTCCCTCCAGATGGAAGATATCAATCGCCGCCGCAAAGCTGTCAGATCCTGTCGGCGCTGCCCTGAGATTGGGATTTCCCGTTTTCCTCCTTGCATCATCGAGCCTCTTTTTGCCGTCAATGCCGTTGTAGATTGGCTCCGGCGCCTCAAATAACTTGTGGAAATATGCGCGGTCCCTCGCCTGCGCCTTGCTGCCGTCCTCATACGCAAAGTCCTTCTCCAGCTGCTCGACATAGGAACGCATATCCGCAGGATAGGGTACGTTCTCAAAGTTCGCATTGCAGTAGAGCTCTATGACATCTTTCATAAATCCAATCAAAGACTGCGCATCGAGGAAACGGTGATCGCCCACGATATACATACCCTCATAATTGTCCGGTGTCTTGATGATCACCACCTTGTTCATCGGCTCGTCCTGACCGAAAGGAACACGCGTCCATGCCGTCATCTCGGCCTCCGCTTCCTCCATGGTCCTGCCCGTAAAATCGACAAATTCGATCTCGCGCTCTTCCTTGTCGACAATATATTGATACCATTCTTTCTCCTTCTCATCGTACACGAGTCTGGCGCGCATGGACTCACAGCGGTCATACGCCTTGTAGATCGCCTTTCTGAGCTCGTCAATATTCAGCTCAAACTCAATCGTGAGACTGCTGCCGACATTGAGAATCTCCTGTGCCGGACTGTACTTTGAGTAGTAAAAATGATACTTCTGTGCAGCCGTCAACGGATACGTTTTGTAACCTTTTCTTGTTTTCATGATAACCCCTCCATGTTTCCGCTCTGCGGACTCCTAGAGCGTGTTTGAAAAATGCTTTCCGTCAGATGTGCGTCACAATTTGTGAGAGATTTGTGCCAAATGAAGGGCGCATAGCGGGCTATGTAACCTGAATTTGGCGCAAATATCGCGCAAAGTGGGGCGTACAGATGGCGGGAATGATTTCTCAAACACGCGCTAACTCGTGCGAAGAATTTCTCACACGATTTCCTCAAAAAATTCATCCAACGCCTGCTCATACTTCTCTGTATCTTTATAATAGCTCTCCGCGTGTGCTGCGCCCTCCACGACCAGCATCTTTTTTGGCGACGCGCAGCACTCATAAATCTCATTGCACATGCGGTACGGCACAAACGTATCCTTGGTGCCGTGGATAAACAAAATCGGAACCTTTGCCTTCGCCACCTCGCGCTTTGCATTGCACTCATCCATGCCATACCCCGCAAGCCTCTTATTCAGGATATCCGCCCCCGGAATCGCCGGAAATGCAGGCAGATGGTACATCGTCTTCAGCACATGCGTGAACACTTCCTTCGGTGAGGTAAAGGCACAGTCAGAGACGATTCCCTTAACCTGTCCGGGCAGATCCATACCGCTCGCCATCAATACTGTCGCACCGCCCATGCTTGTTCCGTGGAGCACGATCTCGACATCGTCTCCGAGCTCCTGTATCACCCAGTTAATCCACACAAGCGCATCTTTTCTGTCGAGACATCCAAAACCGATGTACTCGCCCTCGCTCTCCCCGTGTGCCCTCGCATCCGGCAGAAGCATCGCGTAACCTTTCCTGAGATAATAACCTGACAGTCCGATATAGTCGGACATTCCCTGACTTGTATATCCATGAAAACAGATCGCAACCTTTTTCTTGTTTGCTCCCTCATCAAGTGCGGGAAAATATGTTGCGTGTAATTTCAGATTGTCAAAAGATGTCTGATAGACATCGTCATGTGTCTGTGCCAGCATAAAAGCCTTGCGCTTTTCCATAAACGGGGCATACTGGCTCCAGTCGGTGCCGGACATCTTGATGGTCCGCTCCACCTTTGCGTTGCCCCGCTTCATTGTCCTTCTGTAAAAATATGCGGTCTCCCCGATGGCTGCTGCTGCAAGAATCCCCGCACCAGCCACCGCTTTTTTCAGTTTTCCCATTGTCTACGCCTCCACACTGCTCTCTTATTTATTTCTTATCCGTCTTCTTTTTCTCTTCCTTCTTAGCTTCCTTGAGCTCTTTCTTGAGTTCCTTTTTCTTCCGCTGAATGATGTCATTCAATTTCAGCGCCTTGTCAATGTTTCCTTCCACTCTCAGCTTCTGTGTCGTAAACGCCCATACCGGGTCCATCTGCCCTTCTGCAATCTTTCGAAATACCTCCGGTGTGCTGATAAACATCGCATCCCTGTCATGATACTCGTACGGCTCCACATAGAGCACGCCGTCCCTGACCTCCACATAGAACGCGCCGCCGGCTTCCTCGTCCTCAATGTTAAACTGATATGCCAGATGCTCCTTGATGTCGCTCACATCGGCTCCCATAAATTTCCCCTTAATCTCATAAAAAAAATCTGCGTATGTCATGTCTTTCCTCCATCATCATTCAAAAAAATCATTGTAACCTGCATCGGACCGCGGCGAGTGCATTTCGACATTTTTCGACCGCCAGTCGACTTTATTTACTTTATCCTATCATATTTTTCGACCGTCGGTCAAGTGCATTTTCCCCCAATTTAAATATAATTTTTGTTCCTTTTTTAATACTATTTACAATTGTTCCCGCAATGCAAATGTGCTATACTTTACTTAACTATCTGTACTATTTACGTTTCCTCGCGCCGGCCGCATGCCGCAAGCGGCAAATTTCCATATGCAGTCGTGTGCATAACAAAACATAGTCAAATGACATAATCAACATAACCAACATAACCATAGAAAGGTGGCATCATCCATGCCCGACACAAAAAAGAATGAGAAAAAATATCATTTGATTCTGGACGCACTCCAGCTGCTCCTGGAAGAAAAGAAAATACAGAACATCTCCGTCAGCGAGATTGCCCAGAAGGCAGGCATCGGAAAAGGAAGCATCTACTACTATTTTCCCTCGAAAGACGCAATCCTCGACGCACTCATTGAGCGCAGCTACGAGCAGCCGCTTCTCACTGCGAAGAATCTTGCCGCGCAGACGGAAATCTCCCCGTTTACGCGCATGGCCATGCTGTTTCAGGCGTGCCAGAATTCCTCGATCGCTTTCATCAAGCAGAATGACAGCTCCTCAGACAACACAAGCGCACAGGATCTGGCATTCTTACACCAGAAATACCTCACGCATGTCGTGTCCGAGCTAAAGCCCGCTCTGACAGAGATCATAAAGCAGGGCATCGAGAACGGGGACATCCATTTTGACTATCCGGCTGCCCTCGCGGAAATTGTGTTGATCATCATCACCGTAAAACTGGACAATTCCCTGCTTCCCACCACTCCCGCGGAAACAGATGATACGCTGCGGGGACTCATTTCACTTCTCGAAAAGGGAACAGAAGTCGCTCCCGGAACACTCAGTTACCTTTCCCTGACTTCCTATATAAAATAAAAAAATCGGGCGTGCCCGATTTTTTTTATTTTCTTATAAAGTTGCTTTCTGCAGTTTTTTCACCAGATACACAAACTCATCCTTGTATTCGTCCGCATCTGTGTCCACTTTTTTGAGCAGATCAAGGACATTCTCAAACGAAGCGGTTCCTTTATATTCGCTGTCCCTCAGCATCAGCCCAAACTCCGCAACCGCTGCCGCAAAGTAAAAATCCTCCGACGGCCCGCCTGTATAATCCTCCTCCGTAACCGGATATTCTCTCAAAAGACTTTCGTCCGCATCGGGCTCTTTGTAACGAATTTTCAGATTCAGCCACTCGCCATTTCTGACGCCAGTGTCATTTTTGTTGTCCTGATACTTCAATACTGTCTCTGGTATTTCCTGCCTGGAATCCACTGGAATAATCTCATAAAGTGCTGTCACCATATGACCCGCTCCGATTTCCCCCGCGTCCTTCCTGTCATCGTCAAAGTCCTCCGTCGCAAGAATCCTGTTCTCATAACCAATCATACGATACCCCTTGACATAGGCTGGATTAAACTCCACCTGAAGCTTCACGTCCTTTGCGACTGTCACAAGCGTCGCTCCCATCTGCTCCACGAGCACCTTCTTTGCCTCACCAATTGAATCGATATACGCATAATTTCCGTTGCCGCAGTCTGCGAGTGTCTCCATCTTATTGTCCTTGATATTTCCTGTTCCAAAACCAAGCACTGACAAATACACACCAGACTTCTTCTTTTGTGTGATCAGTCTCCTCAGTGCACTCTCACTGCTGGCACCCACGTTCAGATCGCCGTCCGTTGCAAGAATCACGCGGTTGTTTCCGCCTTCAATAAAATACTGTTCTGCAAGTGCATATGCAGCCTCAATACCGCCTGCACCATTTGTGGAGCCCCTTGCCTCCAACGCATTGATTGCCTCTATGATATCGGCCTTATTGTCTCCGCGCTCTCCCTGTAAGATAACCTGCGTCGATCCCGCATACGTAACGATTGACACCGTATCCTTCTCACCAAGCTCCTCCACCAGCATGGAAAATGATTCCTGAAGAAGCGGCAGCTTGTTGTCCGCGCGCATGGAACCTGATACATCGAGGAGAAAGACCAGATTGGAGTCCGGCGCCTCGCTAAAATCAATCTCCTGCGTCTTTAATCCGATCTGCAGCAGCTTCGCATCCTCATTCCATGGGCAGTCTCCGATGACTGTCGTGACGCCAAACGGCTCATTCTGCTTCGGAAGCTGGTAATCATAGGAAAAATAGTTGAGCATCTCCTCGATGCGGACAGCTCCATCCGGAATCGTATCCATCGAATACCCGCTCTCGATCATGCGCCGGATATTGCTGTAGGACGCCGTGTCCACATCTGCCGAGAAGGTTGAGAGCGGCGCATTTGCGACAGACTGAAATCCCATGTCTTCCAATGCACTGTACTCCTCTGTATTCCAATCATGCGGCTCCATTTCCTCCGCTGCAGACACGCTGTATGTATAGAAATCCTCCTGCACCATAGGCGGCGCCGCATTCTCCATGCCCCCATAACTGCCTCCGCATCCGGAAAGTGACACAAGTGTCATAATCATACTCAGTAACACGCATACTTTTTTCTTTTCCATAATCTTCCCATCCCTTTCCGACTTAATTCTACAATTCCTTATTCAACTGACAGAAAAAAGTCTGTCCCGCATATTGTTTCTGCCAGTTTTTCTCCTGATATCCAATATACGAAACAGACCTTGGAATTTTATGGATTTAGATTCGTTTTTTTAGCTCGTCATTTGCCTTCTCCACATTCATCCTCGAGAGCACAAAGGTGATAATCAGACTGATAATCAGCGGGAGCCAGAGATACATGAAATACAGCATCTGCATGCAGGATTCCGTCTGCACTGCAGCCGTTCCGTCAAATCCGCTCGCCGCCAGAAGCCAGCCTGCCGCAGCCGTTCCAAGGCCGCCTCCCAGCTTCACGCCCAGCGAAGTGCAGGAGTACATCGTCCCGTCGACTCTCTTGTGCTTTGTCAGATACGTATACTCCGAGCAGGACGCAATCACTGCATTCATATCCCCCTGCCACGGTCCCTGCCCAAATGCCGCTGCCGCAGTGAACAAAAGCATCAGCGGAACACTGCCAAGATATCCGGCCACCACCACAAGTCCCCTGCCGAGCGTACCGAGCATATAGCCCCTGAGATTCAGCTTATACATTCCATTCCACTTAGCCACCAGTGTCGGTGTGAACACCAGAGCGATGATCAGCGGAATATTGACCGCCCACGAAAAAACTCCGTACAGATTTTCATTTTTCAGGACATAGGTCATATAGTAAATTCCCATGTTGATCATAGCCGTATACACCTGTTGGAGAATGTACACGCCGCAGATCATCAGATAAAACTTGTTGGCAGCCAGCAGCTTCACCGCCTCAACGAGTCCGTATTTCTCTGTTTCTGTCTCGTTTCCTGCGTCTTCCCCGGACTCATTCAGCTCCTCCTCTGGCAGCTCTTTCACGGACAGTACAGAAATCGTGTTGACCACCAGACCAATCACAGCATAGATGACTGCCAGCGTCCTCCAGCCCGACGCCCCGCCGCCGAGTGCCGCGACAGCGCCCACTGTGACAGACTGAATCAGGAGACTCGTCGAAAAGGCAAAGATAAACCGGCAGGAGCCCATCTGCACCCGCTCTTTACTGTTCTTTGTCACCAGTGCGGTCAGCGCCGAGTACGCGATGTTGTTCGCCGTATAAAACACTGCATTCAGCAAAGTGTACGCGATAAAGAACCAGATATACTGCGACGTTTTTCCCATATTCACAGGCACTGCAAAGATGGCGGCCAGCGTGACAGCACAGCCGATGTACGCGTAGAGCATCCACGGTCTCGCCTTTCCCAGCCGGGTCTTTGTCTTGTCGATCATCGCGCCGAAGAAAATATCTGTCACGCCGTCAAAAAACTTCGAAGCCGCAATCAGACTTCCGACGATACCGGGATTTAACCCGACCGTGTTGGTCAGATAGATCATGACAAACGAGGATAGGAACGCGTACACCACATTTCCAGCAATGTCGCCGGAGCCATAACCCACTTTGTTATACCATTTCAAATATCTTTTCTCCTCCATACAATACTCCTTTCTCAATCATTTTCTATTAATATGGAAACCGTTTCTCCCAGCAGCACCAGCCTGATCCCGAACAAAAATTCCTCATCGCCGAACTGGTACCTGTTCAGTACTTCCGGTCCGCAGCTGTTAGAACCGATACCGTTCTGGGCATAGTCAAGGCACAGTACCGTGCTCCCGGACGGTTCCAGCTCATGTTCATGCGTCTTCTCTTCCAGCTCTTCCTGCGTGTACACAGAAGCGTTGAAGGAAAAAGTCTGCTCCGAGACAGCCGCCAGCACACATCTGCCGTCCGATACCGTCACATAATCGCAGTCCGTATGACTCCCGTTCTCCTGCGGGCGGAGATAGGACTCATGCAAATCCTTCACACCCGCGCGGTACAGCCCATGGCTTGACGCCCTGCATTTGTCCTTGTAGCTCTCATAAGGTCCCATGCCAAAATACGATATCCTGTCAAAATCCTCCCGCAAAAACAGCCGGATTCCAAACCGCGGCAGAACCGGAAATTCCATATCGCGCTTCGCCGAAATGTTTGAACTTATGTTTCCAACTGCATCAATCTGCCATGTCAGGCGCACATTGACCATGCGCTGTACGGAATCCGCCAGAATCGATGCGGTGCTGCTGATGGTCACAGATCCTTCTGACTGCTGTATCACTGTGTCGTATGCCCTCGTATATGCATGGTCATAGCGCGCCCTCTTCCATTCTTTTTTGATGTACATATCATTGTCTGTCGGGGCACGCCAGATATTGAGCTCCATCGGGCGGTTCAGCAGTTCCTTTCCCGCATAACTGAGCTGGGAAAACAACCCTGTGCGCTTATTGTATGTATACGAAAAACTTTTTCCCGTACAGAAAACCGCTGCGTCCGTCTCCTGTATCACAATCCCTGCACCTTGAAATTCCCCCTGTTCCAGCAGTCTCACTGCATCCTGGTTTCTGTTGTCCTCTGTCTCCAGCAGAATCTCGTCAAAACCCAGCAGATGACCAGCCGGAACCAGTTCTGTCCCGTGGCGCTGATGGTAGTACAGCTTCAGATAAGACCGCCCTTTTTTGGGTATCGGAATGCGCATACGCATCGTGCCAGTCTGCCCTGGGGCCACAGAGAACGGCATCATCACACCAGTCTCCACACAGACACCGTCACAGCTCACCTCATACCGAATTTTGGCACAGACCGCCAGATCGGTAAACTCCATGCAGTTTCTGAGCTTTAAGTCCTGCGTGCGCTGGTCAAACGATACCACTCTGGCAGGGCGGTACACATTTTTGTACTCCAGCAACCCGGTATGCGGCGTGCGGTCGGGGTACACCAACCCGTCCATGCAGAAATTTCCGTCATGAATCATCTCCCCGTGGTCTCCCCCGTAATAGTAGACTGCCTTCCCTCCGTCCGTCTCCCTGTATGCAATGGCATGGTCGCACCACTCCCACACAAAACCGCCGCACAGAAACGGATTCTGGTCAATCATCTGAAAATAGTCTTCCAGATCGCCTGGTCCGTTCCCCATGGAATGGCAGTACTCACACAATAGAAACGGTTTTGCCGGCGCGTTCTCCAGATATGCGCGGATTTCGTCCATGGAAGGGTACATCCGGCTGTACAGGTCAAGATTGGAATAGTCATAGCGCTTGTGACGGTTGCGGTATCTGGCGCTCTCATAATGTGTCAGCCTGCTGCTGTCAAACGCTTTTGTCCACTGCAGAACCCGCTCAAAATTACACCCATATGCACTCTCATTTCCCATTGACCAGATCACAACACAGGGACGGTTTTTGTCCCGCTGGACACAGCGCTGCACCCTGTCCATGATGGAAGCCTCCCACGCAGGATTGTCCGCGATCGGTCCGTTCCAGTGGTGAAACTTGTTGGAGTCGCTGTAGTCCTTGTGAAAAATCTCGGAGGGTCCATGACTTTCGATATCCGCCTCGTCGATCACCAGAAAACCGTACCGGTCACAGAGCTCATAAAAAACGGGGGCATTGGGATAATGGCTCGTCCGCACCGCATTAAAATTGTGCTGCTTCATCAGCATCAGATCCTTTTTCATCTGCTCCACACTGACCGCCGGACCCGTGACCGGGTCGGAGTCATGCCGGTTGACGCCGCGGAATTTGACCGCTTTCCCATTCAGACGGACAATCTTATTCTCTATGTCAATCTCACGGATTCCCACGTAATCCGTGATCGTCTCCGCCTCCGTCTCAAGCACCAGCATATAGAGATACGGCTCCTCCGGGTTCCACAAAACCGGACCGGATATTCCCAGCCGGAGCTCCGTCACATTTGTCCCTTCTGCTCTCTCAACCCTTGCCTCCGCGGCCATCGTTCCCGCCGCTTCCCGAATGCGCACCTGTGTGGGAACGATCTCATCAAAATATTCCAGCCGGATCGCCACTGACGCCGTCTCTTTCCCCGATTCTCTTGTGATGTGTGTCGTGACAAAATAATCCCTGATTGTCTGTGCCGGACGTTTGAGCAGATACACATCGCGGAAAATCCCGCTCATGCGGAATTTGTCCTGATCCTCCAGATAGCTCCCGTCACACCATTTTAATACAAGCACAGCCAGCCTGTTCTCCCCCTCCACAACCGCACTGGTCACATCAAACTCGCTCGTCGCGTGGGATACCTGGCTGTACCCGACATAAGTCCCGTTCAGCCAGACATAGAAGCAGGAATCCACGCCCTCAAAATTCAGGTAAGCCTTCGGCGCATTTGCATCCCCATGATAGTCAAACACATGCACATAGGCCCCGCAGGGATTGTCGTGCGGAACGTACGGCGGGTCAAACGGAAACGGATACCGGATGTTCGTGTACTGGTGCGCATCGTACCCGTCCATCTGCCACACCCCCGGCACATTGACCATGTCATAATCCGACGTGTCATAATCCGGCGCATAAAACGCCTCCTGCAGATCATAGATACTCCTGTAATACCGGAAGTTCCACCTGCCATTCAGCATCTGAATACGGTCGGAGACTTCCCTGCTGCCGGCGGACGTGTCCATCTGCACTGATGCAGGAATATAGTATGCCCTGGCCGGCATCGTATTCTCGTGCAGCATATTCAGATCCTCATAATATCTTGGTACTATCATCTTGTGCCCTCCTTTTTGTTCAAATTTTATCGTTTCGCTTTTGGTAGTTTCATTATAGTTTCTGGCGCTGCAGTCTTCCATAAACTACATTGGACAAAACATGCACAAAATGATACAGCGAAGCCATGCAGAAAAGAATTGCATCAACAAAATCCGTCAGCCAGTACGCATGGAAACACAAAAAAATCCCTTGTAAATTGTCCTTGTGGACATTTACAAGGGAAAGCTTTTTTCACACACTTACAGTCTGATCTTTTTGCGCACAAACTCCCTTTTCTCCTCCTTCACAAGAAAGTACAGATACGCATCCAGCACATACTGCATCGGCATTCCGCGCCCTGCAATCTTAAAGTTTACAAATCCCCGCTCAATATAGCTTCCGATCGCATCATTTGATATGAATGCCGGGCGCTTTGTACACTCCTCGAAAGTCTTATTCGGGTTGGCATTGGGACATGGGAAGAGATCTTTCACATCGAACTCGAGCTGCGCCCTGGACTGCTGTGCATAATGCTCCGCCCGCCTTGGACAGTCAGGTGTACACACTTCGTTCACCAGCAGCTCGATGCGGCCCGCATAGGGTTCCAGCTCTCTTAGCGCTTTTTCATTGTGGTTCAGGTCATAGTCAAGTACTACCAGCAGATAGCCCCGCTCCAGCTCCCCAAGCACTCCTCCAGTCTGCACAATCCGTGTCCAGACATACAGTATCCGAAACAAATGCGCACAATGACGCATCCGTTGCGGATATACCAAAAGGGGGTAAAAAACATGTTAGAGGAAGAGATCAGTTCGGCCAAAGACCTATTGTGGAGAAAAGTCAGCAAATGCCTTGACGTGCTCGCCAGGATTGGCGCTCCCTTTTACCCGCGCTGATGGTTTTTGTAATATATTAATAATACCTGATCCAATGTCATTAAGTTAAGCGGACAGCCTAATTTGTTGACCACGGTCTAACCAAAATTTTAAAATAATTGTTACTATTCACAGTCGGTTTGCAGGCATGACAAATAGAGCGGAGCTGTAAC
>CAMWTP010000044.1 GCA_947177165.1 uncultured Lachnospiraceae bacterium | reverse complement strand
TAAATGATTCCCCCTTTCTCCCACATGGGGCGTTGTATGACTGAAAGTTGCATTTTTACTGCAAAAGAATGACCGTATTTTATGTAGCTCCTTATTTATTAGCATTAAATATATAGCTCATTTTCTTTTCTTACTGAACAGGCTTTTTTAATTGCTAATGCTGCAACAGAAACCATAGCCTGATTCACTTTACGAGCTGAGTGAGGGCATTGCACAACACAACGCATACATGAAATACATTTTTTGTTGTCTGCAACTTTTAGATTTTCTTTGCTGATTGCCTGTGCCGGACATTGTTTTGCACAAAGCCCGCAGTTTGTACATTCATTACCTGCCTTTGGAACCAAACCAGCTCCGCCAGCTTTTTTATAGGGGCGATTGCCTGGAATTTGCAGGGCTGGAAATTTATTGGAATTACTATTTATTTTTTCTAAAATCTTTTTTGCAAAACTGCTTAACTCACTCTTGTCTTTCGTATCCGGTCTGCCTGCCGCATACTGGTGCATGATAGAATGCTCTGCAATAGCGGCAATAGCAGCAATTACTTTAAAGCCGCTTTTCTCCACAACATCATTTAGTTCAACCAATGTATCTTCATATGCCCTGTTTCCATATACACAAACAATGACGCATGGCGTATGATTACCGTGAATGTTGGAAAGTCTCTGGGCGGCAAGACTTGGCACACGCCCTCCATAAGAGGGAACAGCAATAATTACAATATCATTTTTTTCTAAACAAAGTGACGAATAATCTGTTTCCGCATTGGATAAGTCAATTTTTGTTACAGGCATTCCCCATGCTTGAGTTATAATTTCTGCAACTTTACCAGTTCCTCCTGTTGGGCTGAAAACAATCTGTGAAACTTTCATATCTGCGCCTCCTGTAATTTTAAAATTTACACCATTATAGCAATCTTCTGGTGTGATGTCAAGATTTACACCAATGCGAATATGTGGTACAATCTCAAAAAGAAAGGAGATACGCCATGCATATCAGTACAAAATGTTCCGTTGCTATTCATTGTCTTATTTTTATTTTTGAATATGGAGATACGCAAAAAGTAACCAGTGACCTTTTATCGTTATCTACCGGAATCAACCCTGTTACAATCCGAAAAATCATAAGCTCGTTGAAAAAAGATGGTATAATATCTGTTAAATTTGGTACAGGTGGTACAACATTGAATTGTCCTCCAAATGAAATTACTTTATACCGCATATGCAAGGCAATAGAACCGGACTTCGCTTCTAAGCTTATCGGACTTCACCCATTGCCCTCACCGTTATGTCCCATTGGAAAAAACATACACAATGTATTGAATTGTTCTTATCAGAAAATCAGCAAGGATTTATGTGAAAGCCTGAAGAATATCACATTTGAAAATATCATTTCTGACTATCATAAAATTCATCATGACTACAAATAAATTCCATTTTCCAAAAGACGATATTAATGATTGTTTTTTGGTCTTTGGTTCGGAATAGTGTGGCACTGACAGTGTTTTCTGTTGATTGACGAAAGCAGGATTCAATGTTAGACTGTCATTAGAGATAGCGATGCGGGAGGTGACTTTGTGGGAAGATTTTTGAATAAAGGAAACCAGAAATTTGCGGAATTTTCCCAGACAAAGTATTTTATTGATAAGACGGATATGCTGAATGTTCTGTTGGAAAAAGACGCTGACGAAAAATTTATCTGCTGCAGCAGGCCGCGCAGGTTTGGCAAATCGGTAACTGCAGATATGATGACTGCCTATTTCAGCAGGGGAGTGGATTCGAGAAGTCTGTTTGAGCCGTTAAAATGTGCGAAAAATGAATTGTTTCTTAAAAGTATGAATCAGTATGATACGATATTTGTGGATATTCAGGCGCAGTTTGTTGAGGCGGCAGGTACTGGCATAGATCCGAATCAATTTATCCAGAAAAATGTTGTAAAGGAATTGCAGGAGGCGTATCCAGAGCTTTTAGTTGATGATACGTCTTTGATGGGGGCGTTGTCGATCATAAATAATGAGACTGGAAATCAGTTTGTCATTATTTTTGATGAGTGGGATTATCCTATTCGGGAACTTGATAAAAACAGCAAAGAACAGTTGGATTATATCGAATTTTTACGTGGATTGTTTAAGAATAGTGACGCCAAGACTTATATCCGCCTTGCATACCTCACCGGTATTCTGCCGATGGTTCGCACAAAGGGGCAGTCTGCGGTCAATAATTTCCACGAGTACACAATGATTCGCCCGAAAGACCTGGGAGACTTTATTGGGTTTACGGAAGCGGAAGCTGTGTGGCTGTGTGAAAAATATCATATCGATTTCCAGAAGATGAAGGAATGGTACAACGGATACAATATCAATGGCAGGGCAGTCTACAATCCGCTGTCGGTAGTGCGCGCCATCGCGGAGGACGATTTCGGACAGTTCTGGACAGATACCGGAACTTATGAAGATATCGGGGAGCTGATCAACCGGAATTTCGACGGGCTCCGCGAGGCAGTGATTGAGATGCTGTCAGGCAGCAGAATCCATGTCAATGTGGCAGGATGCAGGAACGATATGCATACCTTTACGGATAAGGACCAGGTTATCACAACTCTGATTCATCTGGGCTATTTCGCATATGACAAGGCTTCACAGGAGGCGTATGTGCCGAACAAGGAAATTCAGAACGTTTTTTACAAATATATGGAAAATCAGACGGGGGACAATCTGTCAAAGTTCATGAAACTTTCGGAAAGCATTGCGGAGGCGGTCCTCACCATGGACGAAAGTGCGACGGCCAGACTGATACAGGAAGTACACAGCGATTTTATCTCCAGCATTGAATACAATGACGAGAACTCGCTGAGCTGCACGATCACAGTGGCACTGCTTGCCTTTTTCAAGTATTATCACAGACCTGTGAGGGAGTTCCCTTGCGGGAAAGGGTTTGCGGATATCGTTTATCTGCCGCTTGCCAGACACCCAAACAGACCTGTCGTGGTTGTGGAGCTCAAATGGAACCAGAGCGCCCAGACAGCCATCACGCAGATCAAAGAGCGCGCTTATCCGGAATCCCTGAAGGATTATTCCGGTGAAATTCTTCTAACAGGCATCACCTACGACAAAAAGACAAAGGAGCACCAGTGTATGATTGAGCGTTACCAGAAAGAGGACAACAGCAGTCCATCTTAAAGTCTGTCATCAAAATCTGTACAGTTGAAAGCTGCTGCATATTATGCAGAATATACGTTCTGAATGCGGCAGCGTAGTTTTGACAGCAAAAATCTGAATGGGATACGGGTCAGTGACTGTTCGGATTTTGCATGATAGGAGTTTTAGATGAAAAAAGTGAATATAGACAGACTTGATATCCTGTCGTTTTTGAACGGTCTCGTTTTTTATGCACCGGTTGCGCTGCTTGTGCGGACAAATGCGGGCGTGACAACAGCGCAGTTTTTTGTGCTGCAGGCGATTCTGTCGCTTACGGTGTTTGTATTTGAAATTCCGACGGGAGTGATAACAGACAAATTCGGATACAAAAACACAATGATACTGGCACAGGTTACACAATTTCTGGCGAAAGTTCTTCTGCTCGCTGCTTTTATCCGGGGCAGCTATGTGCTCTTTGTGACAGAGGCGGTCGTTGAGGGATTTGCAGCGTGTTTCCTGTCTGGAACACAGGAGGCGTATCTTTACAGTGTGTATCAGGACAATCGGTACGCTGTAAAAATGGCGCATGTGGCGAATTTTGGCACAGCTGGATTTATTGTCAGTACGCTGCTCTATGTGTTGTTTTATCATTTCGGGGGAATCCGTGTGCTCATTATTGCCACGATCATATCCTGCGGTGTTGGAATCCCTTGTGTGGCAGGGATTGAACGGGAACCAGAGACGACGCATTCCGATGCGGGAGCGGAAGCCAGCAGCACATCAAAAGCCGGAGTGACAGGGAAAAGCGGCGATGCAGGTGTTATGGCTATTTTTGCCGATGCCCGCATGCTTCTGATGGTCGTTCTGGCAGCAGGATTTTCACTTGGATTTCTGCTGATTAATTTCTTTTATGTGGATAAGCTGATCGCGTGCGGACTGCGCGAGGAGCTGATGTCCCTGATTATTATTGTTTATTCCGCTATTCAGATGCTTGCCGAGAAGATACTTGACCGGATAGAAAGCACTCATTACCGGGCTGCGATGCTGAGATTTATTATTCTTTCGGGAATTGTCATGATGATATTCGCCTTTGCCCAGACGGCAGTAGTTGTTATAGGGATTATGGTGATATTACCTCTGTTTCTGAACGTTCCCGCGTTCATTCTGGACAGCATGGAAAATGCATACATTGATCAGTATGGACAGGAAAATAAAAGGGCGTCCATTTTATCCGCTGCAAATATGGTTGGAAATTTTCTGGAGATTATCTTTCTCTTCGCATCGGCATACATTGTCAGAATTGGGATTTCAGCCTGTTTTATCGGCGCGGGGATAATGCTGACTGGATTTGGTGTTTGTGTTTTCTTAGTTCATACCAGGCAGGAGCGCTAGAATGAAAACGGACATCAGAGATCCGGCATGTTCATGATATAGTCCGGCATGTAACGGACCGAGTCACGCCTCATAGCAGGAAGACTCGGTTCATTTGATGATGGATAGCCGGAGTACTATGGAATAAACAGAGAGAAGTGTTAAGTATTTTTATATTATTTGCGCAATTTTAGTTGCAAATTGTTGTAAATAATAGATTATTTTGCATGAAATGCTACAAAATATATTGAAATATGAATAAAATAGACAATTTATACAGTAAACAGCAAATATAATTATGCATTTTCACTCAATTGGCATCGATTACTGTTATATTCTAACAAAATATGGCAGTCATGTCAATTCGTTTGTCTCCCAATCCAATCCCCCGTCCATTGTCAAGCCGGACGAAGTTTTGACTACTGCGGGATTGACGCGGCAGACTTAGGAGCTGTAGAAAAAACGGGAAATACGAGAAATCGCTTTCGCTTTTGGGGAAATCGATGTATAATAAAACAACGACAGAGCGGAATTTGTCATGGGGAATTAGATATGCAGGCGATTATTATCAGACATGGAAAAGTGGATTTTCAATGGAGACAATGGAGTACATCAGAACAATTTAACAAAGATTGTAAAATGTATGACAAAGCACCGATTTTGACTTTGTTATCTGATATTCCTCCAATAAATTATCAAGATATTTATACCAGCAGTTTACAAAGAAGCAGGGAAACCGCCAGTCAGTTATTTGGTCAAAAAGACGTTATCTCTACAAAACTGCTTGATGAAGTACCATTATGTGCAAGCGTTACTTCAAATAAAAAGTTACCATTAATATTTTGGAATGTTTCGGGACGCTTACAATGGTTTCTTAATATTCATTCACAAAAGGAATGCAGAAAAGAAACCATCTATCGTGCAGAACAATTTATAGAAATGATAGTCCAAAAGGATAACAACTGTATTATTGTCACACATGGTTTTTTTATGCACATGCTCCTAAGCCAAATGAAGAAGCGGGCATTTCAGATTAGTCACACACGATTAAGTTATTCAAATGGTGAATGCATTATTGCAGAACACAAAATTCCAAAGTCGAGGGAGCGAAAAATCAGCGTTTGGCAATTTGGAGGTTTATTAAAGGAGAAAATAGATGAATTTGTTAAAATATGGCGATACCATCGGGATTATATCGCCAAGCTGGGTGGCAAATCAAAATGATTATGAGAAGTATGCGAAAGGCATTGAAAGCTTGGGATTTCAGGTCAAATTCGGCAGGAATATTTATAAAGACACTTATAAATATACGGCAAGCGTAGCAGAGCGTGTTGATGATCTGAATGAAATGATATATGACACAAATGTAAAGATGGTGTTTTTTGGCGGGGGATATGGAAGTGTGGATTTGCTTCCAGATATAGATTATAACAGAATAAAAGAGACTCCGAAGCTTTTTTTGAGCTATAGTGACGGTACATCAATACTGAATGCTATCTATGCTAAAACTGGCATAACCACATACTATGGACAGACGCCGGGATTGTTTGATAATATCAGCGAATACGACAAAAAACAATTTATTTCGCATTTGGTTGAGGGAACAGCGGCCGATTATATTAGAAACAGCGATTGGTATACGATAACAGCGGGATGCTGCGAAGGAATTCTTGTTGGCGGGTATTTGCTCAATTTTGTTTTAGGTTTAGGAAACAGATTCTTTCCCTATCCGACAGACGGGTATTATATACTGTTTATTGAAGAATTGGATAAATTTCAATCCGTTCAGGATGTCAGTATGTTCATAACCTGTATAGGACAAAGCCGGTTAATGGAACAGGTAACGGGTTTGTTGTTTGGACATTATTCAGATGAAATTTCGCCGTTGTTGTTTGAGGTACTGGAAAGATTTGGCGAAAAGTATCATATTCCAGTTGCCTATTGTGACGATTTTGGTCATGGAACCAATCATGCAATTTTTCCTATTGGAAGAAGGGCGATTTTGGATACAAAAAATAAAACATTATTATTTCAGTAGGACATAATATTCATATGCAGTCAAAGCACAGCGACCAACACAGTTATTGATTAATACCGCACAAATAGAATATTTGTGCGGCTCAGTAATCATGTATCTCGACTGCTGTATAGGTATGACTATAATGGTAGCCTAATTTTTCAGCCAGTGCGACAGAGCCTTTATTATGCGCGTCCCAACTTGGATATAGATTCTGTTTTAAGCACTCTAATATTAGTTTTGCCCCACAGATATATGCGAGTCCTTTGCGCCTGTATTCTTCTCTTGTATCAATTTCTATTTCGATGCCTTCTTTATATCTGGAATAAGAGGAAGCGCCTGAAATAATAATATTTTCTTTGCAGATTACGGTGCCAATTCCGAATTTAGCGTAATTTTCATAATTCGGAAACTGTGATACGAGATCGGCACTCCACCTTTCTGCTTTGCACATATGATAAAGCCGTTCATCAATCATGTTTAGGGTGTATTGTTTCGGCAGGGAAGCGACTGCTTTTTCCAATTTCTTTGTATCGAAAATGTGAGGTTCTTTCTTTATTGCATATCGAGAAATGACGGTCGCTTTTTCTCCATAATAATCTGTGATTGCACTTTTCCAGCATTCGTTTTGCGGTATCATAATCATAAAGTTTTGAGTACACCAGTCTGGCTTATAGGATACGAATTCTGTATTGGGTTTTCCGGCAAAAAAGGTAAAGTCTCCGATCATAGCCATTGCTGCTGTTGGGGTGTTCAAATTATCTGCATATATTTTTCCCATTACCCCCTGCAGGCAGGACCAGATAAGCGTCTCGTCCCATTTGTCAAATAGTGATGATACATTGTTCGTATCTGTAATTTCGTATATCATTTGCCGCCTCCTACAGTTTCATGTATACCACGAAAACCTTTTTCTCTTTCTATCTATTGACAGTTCCTTACTTCATAATTTAGTTTACCGCAAAAAGACTACGTTGACAATTCTCGTTTCGTAGATTTTTCTATGATTTTCAAGAAATACTATTTTTCTACAGTTTCATACCGTACATGAGCATTGTCAATTGCAGTCAAATTGCTTATAATCGGGAGAGAGGCAAAATCAGAAAGGAGATAAGATTTTATTATGCTAATACGGAACTATATCTTGCAGCACATAAATAGGACAAACATTTTTACCAGCATTTTTATCATGATAAAAATTTAAGAAAAATTGTAATAGGAAGTCCCACAGCCAGGGTTTTTTGGGTAATAAATCAGTTGTTTAAAAGAAGAAGGAGACTTATGACGAATCAAAATTTTTTCTCAGAGAATGTAAAAGATTGGCATAAATATTTATCTAAGATTAATTTGACTGTTCCGTCTGGATATCAAATCATTAATCCATTTGAAGGAACAGAGCAACAAAAAATAAGGGTTAGTGCAGATCTTTTTTACCAGCATTTTTATCATGATAGAAATCTAAGAAAAATTATAATAGGAAGTTCCCCGGCCAGAAGGGGTTCAGCGCTTACAGGTATTCCTTTTGAAGATTCTGATAGGATAGCAAAAATTACAGGAATGAAAACAGAGAATTATTATATTCAAAAAGGTTCAAGTAATTTTTTGAAACGTGTGATGGAAGAGTTTGGTGGTATAAAAAAATTTTATTCTACATTTTATATGACATTTGTATGTCCCGTTGGAATTGAGAAGAGAAGTGATAAGGGACGGCTAACGAATGTTAATTATTATGAAAATAGAGAATTATTATTGAGTTTGCAAACAACAATAATAGAATCTTTGAAAATGCAACTAGATTTTGGAATTGATAATTCAACATGTTATTGTATTGGAAGTGGAGAAAATTATAAATATTTAACTCGTTTAAATTCAGAGTTTCGTTTTTTTGAAAGGATTATTCCTTTGGAGCATCCGCGTTTTATAATGCAGTATAGTTCAAACGAAACTGAGTTTTATTTAAAAAAATACCTTGATGCATTAATGGAGACAAAAATATAAGATAAAAAAGGAGAATTAGCATATGAACTCTGAAAAGGTATACGCAATGCGCTTTGACAAGATTTATCCGCTGCTTGTGTCCAAGGCGGAGAAAAAGGGGCGGACAAAGGAGGAAGTGGACGAGATCATCTGCTGGCTGACGGGCTATCGCGCAGAGGAGATCGAGGCAGCCGTACAAAATTCAGTGGCCTATGGTGATTTTTTCCAGAATGCGCCGAACCCCAATCCGAACAGAAAACTTATCAAAGGATCGATATGCGGCGTGCGCGTGGAGGATATCGATGAGCCATTGATGCAGGAAATCCGATATCTCGACAAGCTGGTTGACGAGCTGTCAAAGGGAAAAACGATGCAAACGATCCTGCGGAAATAAACACAGCACTTTTTGTCAAGAAATCAGGTAAAAGATGCGTTATCCTGTCATTGTAAACAAAAATCAACGGGAGGAAAAGAATATGTGCAATGACAATCCGATATTCCGTTCGCTTGCAATGATTGAGGAAAAGATTCATGAAAAGCTGACAATCGAAAACCTTGCAGACAGCCTGCACATCTCCAAATATCACTATCAGCGCATCTTTCGCGAGATGGTGGGAGACAGTGTCATGCGGTATGTCACCAGGAGCAGGCTGTCCAAGGCTGCAGAGGAGCTCGCAGAAAAGACAGATATGACCGTTCTTGAAATCGCATTGCGGTATGGTTATGATTCCCACGAAGGATTCACCCGCAGCTTTCGCTCGCATATGGGTGTAACTCCGACGGAATACAGAAGGTATCACAGTTTTGTAACCTTCCCAGCCACGCAAAAGGAGAGATGTGCTATGTTATATTCAAAGACCACAGACGAAATGCTTCGTGAACTGAACGCATTGATTGTGCAGGCAAAGGAAACTGCAGATCATACCAGAAAAAGTAAAGCGACAGAAAGCGGGACAGGATATGTCCAATATTGGGAGAATATCGCTGGCAGGACAGACGCAATGGCAGAGAAACTGGGAGCCGCATTGAGGCAAATCACTGCCATCGCGCAGCAGCCAGATGAGATTTCTGCCCGGTTTATGATTATTAAGGCAATCGAGGACGCAGCGTTCTGGTCCCATATCATAGCGTTTGAGACGGGACTGACCATCTCAAGGGCACAGCCAGAGCATCGATCCGCGATGATGCCAGTATGGGAACAATACAACAAACTCGCACAGAGTGCGGAAATGAAAGCTGGAAAAATCGTGCAGTTTTTCCAAGAGTTAACGGAATTGATTTTTCAGGATATGCGAAAGAGCGCAGAGGAACAGATGGAGCAGATTGAGAGGAAGGGCAGGGCGGCAGCGAAGACTCTGATGACAAACCCTGACGTGCCATATGGCTATATTGCGGAGGAAATCATGGCAATTACGGATGAGTTAGCCGCAATGCCGATCGACGAGATTACTGTTCAGGTATTGGAGGATTCTGTCTTCCGTCTGGATATCATCTCCTTTGCCGCGGATGCGGACACACTGCGGATGCCCGCTCACAAAGAGCTTTTTGATGGCATTCTGGCATTAAAAGAACAGATTGGTGAGGCGATGGAGTTTTTCCAAAATCTGTCGGAAGATCTGGCACATACAGAGCCTCAGATATGTTCCAGACCGGCATGTAAGAAATACAGAGATGTCGGCTATCAGGGAAATATTTTGATGTTTTATCTAAAGGGTGAGATACAGAAGTTGGGCAGAGCGCGTCTGAGCGAGGGGCAGCAGGCAGCATTTGGTGATATCTGCGGCAAGCTGGGGCAGGCAATCCACTTGGCATATCATGCATCAGATGATGCCGATGCAGTTCAGCTCAGGGAGAGATTTCAGTCGGTGTATGAGGACATGATACAGCAGGCGGAAGGTCTTGGCGGGTACGCGGAGCCTGTCAGGTATATTGCAGAAGAACTAAAACAACTCGCCGCTCTATGAGACAGGCTGTCTGATGACAGATACGGGGTCAAAAGTATTTGATACTTTTGGCCCCTTTGCTGACAGTTTTTTAGCAAAATTTTTGTAACAAAATACACCTTGTATACTCTAATGATTGTAAAGTGATAAACTTAACATGCCAGGCAGACCGAAGGAGGTGGTTGTATGGACAATCCTGATTTTAATGAGGTATATAGTCTTTATTTTCAGGATGTATTCAAATTTCTGCTGGCGCTCTGTCATGATGAGGAGCTTGCAGAAGAGTTGACACAGGAAACGTTCTTCAGTGCCCTGAAGAACTATGAGTCGTTTCGTGGAGAGTGCCGGCTTACATCATGGCTTTTTCAGATTGCCAAGAACGCATTTTATCAGCATCAGAAGAGAAAGAAAAGAACTGCAAATAAATGTGTTGATCTGGATACTGCTGCAGGGATAGCTGATACCAACACAATTGAGATTTTGATGGAACAAAAAGACCAGGTGTTTCGGATTCATAAGCTGCTGCACGATCTGCCGGAGCCGTACAAGGAGGTGTTTTCCCTGCGTATTTTGGGAGAGCTGTCATACAGTGATATCGCAAAGCTGTTTGGCAGGACAGAGGAGTGGGCGCGGGTTACTTTTTACCGTGCCAAGCTGAAAATAAGCGAACAGATAAGGAGATGAAGGGAGGAAGACTATGGCAAAGGTTTCATGTAGTATCATTCAGGATTTATTACCGCTTTACTGTGACAACGTGTGTTCTGCAGACAGCAGGAAAATGATAGAAGAACACCTGCAGGAGTGCGCGGTCTGCTCTGGCATGTTCCGTCAGCTTGGAAGCGGGCTTCAGGCTAATACGCAGGAAATTGTTGAGGATAAAGGGAAGAAAGCTGTATTGGAAAAAATGTCCCGCAAATGGAAGCGTTCCCTCTTAAAGACTGCGTTAAAGGCTTTGCTCATTGGAATTGTCAGCACAACAATTGTTCTGATGCTCATATATGGTGTATATTATACCGCGTTTGTAGAACAGAGAGACATGGTTGCGCCAGAACAGGTTATTGTGGATGTGTATAGGAATCCGGAGATGTCAGAGCAGCAGATTACAATTAAAATGCATCTGACCGACGGGTATTGTGGAGGAACGATGGATGCATCTGTTGATGAAGAGGGAAATATGTATATTTCTGTTTTGAGGACAGTTGTAAAAGAGGTACTTCCTGACAGCGGGGATGAAGTGATGATCTATGGATTCAACCAGGCGCAGAAAGATTATAAAGCTGTATATTATGGGAGTCCGGATAACTGTGTGCTGATCTGGCAGCCGGGGGACATGATACCCGATGCTGCGCCGGATGATTTTGATTAGTTTCTGCGTTTTCTCAAAACAACAGCATCCGTTATAACCCACAAAGTATGCAACCTCAGGTTGCGCCCATCCGGAAAAACGAACGTTTAAATTGGTTGCAAAGAGAACTCTTATTCTGTAAAATATGCTCATGACGACAAAGGTACCAGTCGCTACGTGTTTTGCATCAAAAGAAAAGGAGAATATACGATATGAGTTTTGGACAAAATCTGCAGTGTCTGCGAAAGATGAGAAACAAGATGACACAGGAGGAGCTTGCGGAAAAATTAAATGTCAGCCGTCAGACCGTCTCAAAATGGGAGCTGGACATCGTTTATCCGGAGATGGAGAAAGTAGTTGAGCTGTGCACGATGTTTTCCTGCACTATGGACGAACTGGTGCGTGGGGACTTTAATCTGAACGAGGATGCCTACTCGGACATACGCACAGAGACCGTAAAGGCGTTCGATTATATAAAGTATGCAGTGTTCAGCCGGGAGCCCGAATCAGACGCCATCAATCATGTGAAGCGATGGGCAGAAGAACTGGGAATGACAGAGCCTGTAATCATTGGCTGGAATTTTCCATTTCTGTCACAGGAGCAGGTCAATGTATTTCATATGCACGGTTATGAGGCAGCGCTGATTGTACAAAATGACATGGCAGTGAATGTGGAGGAGAAACCGGAGGTCATTCACCAGGAAGAGCAGACGTATGCTGCAATCACAATCAGAAATCCTGGGGGCGAACCGTTTCGAATCATACCCAATGCGTACGAGGTACTGATGACACACATGAAAATCAACGGAATGCAGCACAAACAGGACAAAAAAGTCATTGAGTGCTTTGAAAAAGAGTATGTGAAGGACGGCATTGGCTATATGGACATCTATATAGCGGTGGCATAGCAAAGAGCAGAAGCGTCGGCATATCGCGTTACACTGCCCCTGCCCCGCAATGAACCCTGTTTGATTTATCTGACAGGGTTCATTGCGGGCGGGGGCAGTATTCTTGTCATTGCGCATTCATCGTGTCCACAATCGACATTGTATGGATTTTGCGCTTTGATTCCGATTATTTTATTGTCTTTTCTGTCAAAATAATACATAATAAAAGTAAGTAAAAGAAATATAACGACAAGGAAAGTGATGCTTTTTATGACTCGGAATGATAATGTATTGAATATGCAGATAACGATTGCGAACAGCATGAAACAGGAATGGAATATTGATTTTAGTAAAGTCAGTGATCTTTTAGATCAATATGATTTGCTTTCTTATATAGATATCTGTTACGAAGAGTATAATTCCATGGGAATAAAGGGGATTTTGCAGGATCTGAAATCATATATCAATGCAATAGAGGAGAGTGTGAGATGAGAGAGTTATTTCATGGAACAACATATGACATAAAAGAAATAGATGTACTGATGGGGAAAGGATATAAAGATTTCGGAAGGGGATTTTATGCGACTCCTATAAAAAGCCATGCTGAAAATATAGCCAGGAGGAATAAGCATATTCTTGAAGTAAAGGAGGCAAAAATAAGGCAAAGAAATCCTAAATATAAATCTAAGGTATATCAGGCATATCGATATAATCTGGAATTTGACGATAGTTGTATTGGTCATCCCGGAAATTTGAAGATAAAAGTATTTAAGGAAGCGGATAGGGAATGGGTACGATTTATTTTGAAGAATAGAGACTCCGGCAGTACCGTTCATGATTACGATATTGTAATCGGACCGACAGCAGATGAAAATACAGTTACGATTATCAATTCTTACAAAGAAGAACTGATCGCGGCGAATTATGCGGATGAAGTTTTGGATTCACTTATAAAAGAGTTGGAGCCAGAGAATCTGCCAAAGCAGTATTTTTTTGGAACAAATGCAGCAATTCAAAAGCTTCGGTTTCAGAAAATCAGAAGGGAGACTGTAGGATGAACGCATCAACCATTAATATCAATAAATCAATACAGGCAATTTCTTTTTATTTGGTGCATCAAATTAGTGAAAAAGAGAACTGTACGAAGGAAGATGCACTAAAAAAATTGCTAAAGACAATGACATACGAGTTATTGCAGGACCAGGAATCCGGGTTATATGCAGAGTCGCCAGAATATGTATGGAATATGCTGCGTGATGAAGGACGAGGTGATATAGAGTCCTGGGTGAAGGAATAAAGATTGTGAATGTTTCCTGCCCCTGCCCTTAATGAACCCTGCTCGATTTATCTGACAGGGTTCATTGCGGCGGGGGCAGTATTCTTGTCACTGCGCATTCATCGTGTCCACAATCGACATCGTATGGATTTTGCCAATAGGACCGCGCACCGCCAGAAGTACGGCGAGAACGACAATTCCAAGAATGATACATAGTTCGGAGACTGGCAGACTCCAGGGTTCGCTCCAGCGGTAAGTCACCAGAGATTCAAACAATTTCTTGTTGAGCAGCAGTCCCAAAACCACACCGCAGATGCTGCCCGTCACCGCGTAAGTCAGTGTCTCCGCGACAATCATTCTGGAAAGCTGCCTGTCACTGAGTCCGATAGCGCGCAGTCCGCCGTACTGCTTTATGCGGGCCTCCACACTCATGGCGGTACAGTTGATGACATTGAAGATTGTAACCATGGCAATCAGAAACAGAAATCCATAGAGAAACAGTTTAAATGAATAATCGGCGCCCCGCACACTCTGATTGTTCATGCGCTGGTCAGAAAATGTGTACTCTGTTCCAGCCAGTGCACGAATCGCATCGACATCGGCATCAGTGGCTTTTCCCGTCAGCTGGATATCGATAATCGTATAATTTTCTTCCCCTGTAAATTGCCGGAAAGTATCTTCCGAGCAGATGATGATATCACCGTCTGGCGTGTTGAAAGGACACTCGGATACCATACCCACAATCCCGATATCTGCAGACTGTCCGTCAATCAGGAGCGTCACAGTGTCACCTGTCTGTAATTCCGTATGATTATTGTACTGCGGGGACGAAACGACCAGTCCGGTTCCGGGCTGGCTCTGTACGGTCTCCAAAGAACCGTCCAGCAGATAGTCCTCTGCCCACTGAAATTGGTTTTCTTCATAGGAAATCAGCATTGCTGTATGTTCTCTGCCATTTGCCGCCGCAGGAAGGTCATAGGCAAACATTCTCCCATATACTCTTTTGACAGCGGGATTATCCTGCAGTGCCGGGAGTAACGTGCGGTCGACAGTACAGGTATTGTTCTGACTGATAATCGAGATGTCCGGCGACCATGGACTGAGCGCCTTGATGGCATGTTTCATAAAGTCAATGGTGGTGGAGAAGGACAGAAACAGAATAATGCTCAAAGCAAAGGACCCCACCACCAGCAGGAAATTTTTGCGGCTGGCCCTGGCATGATGAATACCGAGCGCCGTATCCACTTTGCAGAAAGCAGTGTTTGCAGCCTTGCGCACAGGCGCGAGATTGTTTGCGCTGCCTGTCACCGCCGCCAGCGGAGATGCCTTGGAGGCTCTTTTGGCCGGTGCGCGCGACGCCAGCAGCACCGTCAGGATACCGATGAAAATACCGGCGGCGATGCTGGGCAGGCTGACTGCAAAGACCGGCATGGTGGCAAAATACGCAGGGCTTAGACAGCGCAGAATGGCGCAAAGCACCCAGATTACAGCCATGCCGGCAATCACACTCGCAGGAATGGCAAAGGTGCATAAGCCCAGCGCTTCCCTGTGAACCAGACGGATAATCTGTCCCGGCGTAGCGCCTATACAGCGCAGCATTCCGAAAAACTCCGTCCGCCCTGCGATATTGCTGTTTAAGCTGCCCGCGATCATGAGAATGCCCGCCAGCAGAACCAGTACAGATAAAATACCTGCAGTCGCGTAAATCATCAGCATGAACGTGTTTCCCGCGTCACTCTGCCCGAGCAGGCCCAGCAGCATAGCCTGTTCACCAACCTGATCTTTGGATAGATGGAACTGCGTTTTAATATCATTAATTGTGCGCCGTATATTGAAATGATTGTGGAATTGAACAAGGAAACAGCTGTCATAGTCGTCGGGTTCTCCGTCTGTCACGCCGGGAAAAATACCGCGGAAGGCGTCAGTGTTCATAAATACAGCGTAAATATCCTTGCTCAGGACCATAGGCGGATTATTGGAAAAACCTGAGATAATATATTGGTATTCGATGCCGGCCGCATCGCGGATCACGAGCGGACTGCCGATATCAAGTCCAAGTTCTTTCTTTACATTTCCGCTTACGAGTATTTCCTGCTCCGTCCGGGGGTAGGAACCCTCTGAGAGATTACCGGCATAGATTTCTGTCAGGAGAGGTTCCTCGCTTCCGCAAATGACAACATCCTTATCATTGATTGTGTACCCCATATCCAGACGGTAATTCAAAGTTCCATAGCAGGTGAGCACTTTGACGTCAGGGCGCGCGGCGATCAGCGCAGCGGTCTCGTCGCTGATTTTGCTCAGCGCAATATGCCAATTGCCGTCCTCCTGTCTGGTCTTGATCAGCTGGCTTCGGATATACATGTCCGCCATGCCAAAGATTGCAGTCACGAGAAAGACCGACAGAAAAATGCAGAAGACAGACATGCGGTTTTGTTTTCTGTGCGCTCTGGTGTAGCGCGGCACGAGTTCAAGATAATTTTTCATCTCTGAAAGCATCTCCTTTCCCGTCCGTCCTGCCCAAATCGGTGAGCGTTCCGTCCGCCACACGCAGCACGCGGTCTGCAGCTGCCGCCAGGCTGTTGTTGTGTGTGATCATCAGAATGGTCTGCTGATAACGTCTGGACGCCTTGATGAGCAGGTCGAGCACCTCCTGCGAGTTTTTGCTGTCCAGATTGCCCGTCGGTTCGTCGGCTAAGATCAGCTTCGGCCTGGTGATGAGGGCACGCCCGATAGCGACGCGCTGCTGCTGGCCGCCGGACAGCTGTCTCGGCAGATGGTGACGTCTGTCCTTTAGTCCCAGGATTTCCAAAGTCTCCTCGACAACGGCAGGATCGGGCCGGCAGTAGTCGAGCAGAAGCGGAAAAATAATATTCTGCTCGACATTCAGCTCTGCAACAAGCTGAAACGATTGAAAGATGAAGCCGATATTGCGCCTTCTGAATATTGTGCGTGCCTCCTCCTTCATCGCAAAAAGCTCATTTCCGTCGATGAGAATTTTTCCGGAGGTAGGGGCGTCAAGAGCGCCAATGCAGTTCAGGAGCGTGCTTTTGCCGGAGCCGGATTCGCCCACTACCGCGCAGAATTCGCCCTTATCAAGCGTAAACGATACGTTCTTTAATGCGTGAACCTGCACTTCACCCTTGCCGTAAGTTTTACATAGATTGTGTACTTGTAAGATTTCCATTTGTAACGTTCCTTTCATAACATTTTAAATGATTGCGTGACATTCAGTCTGGTTCTTCTGGTTCATGTCAGCTCCCTATTATCTTATCAGGTACATCTTACAGCCAGATGAATTTAAGCTTACATTTTTGTAAGGAGCTGTCATGAAAAGTTATTCCATGACAGCTCCTTAGGATAATAGAACGAATGAATCATTTGGATTTATACTGGCAGCAGCAATGTAAAGGTTGTCCCAACATGCAGTGTGCTTTGCAGGGAAATCGTGCCGCCCTGCCCCTCTATGATAGATTTTGCAAGCGGCAGTCCCAGACCGATTCCCGGTGTGTCCGATGACTGGCTGCTCCGATAAAACCGCTTGAAGATATGATGGATATCTTCCGGGGCAATGCCGCTGCCATTATCAGAGATCCGGATTATTCCGGTAAACGGAGATATCTCCCAAGTGATGCGGACAGTGCCATTGGCGTGCATATGATCCAGGGCGTTTTTGACGATGCTGCTAATCGCCTCACTCGTCCATGCTGCGTCACAGGAAAGCAGATCTGTGTCAGAGCCGTCTAGCATAATTGTCTTATTCTCGGCAACAGCACGGGTTGTCAATTCGCTGACTGCATCGGAAATCAATTCAGAAAGGCTGCAGATTTTTTTCTCAAACACAACATTACCCGTGTCCAGTCTCGTAATCTTGAGCATGGACTGGATTAGCTGCTCCATACGCTTTAGCGCCAGTCCTGTCTTTGCCGCAAATTTCTGTATGACGGCAGGCGTGTCATACTCGTTTTCCATAATTTCCTGATACATGGACAGTGCTGCCAGCGGAGTCTTTAGCTGATGGGAGATATCAGAGATTGTATTTCGCAGAAAAATCTTTGCTTTCTGCTCCGTCTCATTCTGTGCCTGCAGCATGGTCGCAAGCCGGTCCACGGAGGAGAACAGCTGATACAAAGCGCCCTCGCTGGTCTGCGGCAGCCGTTCCGTGTGCAAGCCGTTGATATAATGTTCAATGATAGTGGAGGCGCGGCGGTACACATTTTCTCTATGGTGAAAAAACAGGAGGCTCCCGCCAAGGAGTAGGAGACATATAGGAAGAACCACAGCCAGTGCAGAAAAAATGGCATGCTTTTGAAAATCGTGAAGATGAGGCAGAAACTGAGTCTCTAAAGCAGGGCGGATTCCCATTTTTTGGAGAAGCGCAAAACCTTTATGAGAGCGCACGGTATCTGTGGCAGTGAGCGCTTTGGCAATGATATTTTCGGAAACGCCCTGCTCGATTAACGAGGAGGCAACCGCTTCATCGTGAGACAGAAGCATGGTTTTGGCAGAGTCCGTCATACAGCAGCAGAACAAGACAGCAGCCGTTAAGAGAACAAATATGTGTCCTGACAGAAAAGCACAGTACCGCCGGATTGATTTATCCTGCATAAAACGAAAACATGTTGTGTCCATCATTTTTCCTCCTAAATGACAACATCAGATTATGGAATCCAGCGATAGCCAAATCCGCGCGCAGTAACCAGATGTTCTGGCTGGGACGGATCGGTCTCAATCTTCTCGCGGAGCCGCCGTACATATACGGACAATGTGTTGTCATCGACGTAATCGCCCGCATTATCCCACAGCTCATCAAAAATAATCTCCCTCGTGACAACCCTGTCTGCGTTTCGCACGAGCAGGCAGAGCAGCCGGTACTCTGAACGCGTCAGGTCAAGGGGATTACCGCTCAGCGTCACACGGCTTGCTGTGAGGTCAATCACAAGGCTGCCGGAATGCAGACAATTGACAGGTTTTGTTTGAAAAGAATTTTTTGGCGCTGCTTCCTGTGAAAAAGCTGTCTCTTCCTGTGGGTTAAAACATGCGCGCCGCAGCAGTGCGCGGATTCGGGAGCATAGTTCCCCAATCTTGAAAGGCTTTGTGATATAGTCATCTCCGCCGCCGTCAAGCCCTCGGATGACATTGACCTCCTCGTCCGATGCAGTGAGAAAAATAATAGGAATCCGGCTGTTTGTTTTCCGTACTTTTTCACAGACGTCAAATCCTGTCCCGTCGGGCAGCGTCACATCGAGAAGGAGCAGGTCATACTGACTGATACAGTCGATGCTGTGCAGCCGTTTCAGCGCCTCCCCCGCAGTGCGCACGGTTTCGACCGCAAAGTTATTTTTTTGTAAAGCGTATTCCAGCCCGTCAATCAGACTGATATCATCCTCTAATAATAGTATTTTATACATATAATACTTCTTTCTGTCTTTTAGTTTACATATATCAGGGAACGGTGGCTACAATTTATGGCATCATGACAGATCCTTAGCTCCGCCCACGATTCTTTATTGCACATTGATGTCCTGGAACTTTGCAAACAGCATGATATGAAACATGCTATCCTCGCAGTAGCAGCCTAAATTTCCTCCAATCTTATCTGCAAAAGCCTGGACACTCTGCATGCCAAATCCATGATTTTTCCCGTTCCGGCTCTTTGGAAGTCCTGTTTCAGAGTCAAATAGAATTTCCTGTTCATACTCGTTTTTTATATGAATCAGAAGACCGTCTTTTTCACAGCGGATTTTGATGTCCACATATTTTCTTCGCTCCGCAAAATCTTTCACGCAATTGAGCGCATTGTCGAATAAATTCGCGACCACCATGGCAAATTCATAGCTGTCAACAGGAATTTCCTTGGAAATGACAATATCCTGCTGCACTTCAATCGCCAGTGAACACGCCTTTTCCATCATACAGCAGAGCATTGTGTTGGCGATCATGTTACTGCAGTATCGCGTCACTTTATTTCCATCTGTTACCGTGTTGATATGCTCTGTTACTTTCTTAATCTCATCGTATTCACCCTGTTCCAGCAGGGAATCGATCAGTCCCGAATAGTGTCGTATGTCGTGCCGCAATATCCGCAGATTTTTCTCGGACTGCTCAACCAGATAATACTGGTTTTCTAATCCTTGAATATAGGATTCAAAAAGTACATTCTGCCAGTAGATTGCTGTGCGCTGGGATTCGCTTGACACATATTGAAGTACGATGACATGTGATGCGAACATCGCGATAATGAACAGAACCACACCAGGAATATTTTCCGGGTGGTCATCAATCGTAAATGGGAAGAATGTAAGGCTTGAAAAACCACAGTAAAAAAATACCGGAATCAGACACAGCTTCCACCAGCTGTTCATCGATTCCTCCGTCTGGTATTTAACCCAGATGTCCCTGATTTTGACATATAATACAAAGATCAGTGTGACATGTGTCACAATACAGCCAGCGGTGCACAGGTACAAATTTCCTGTACAGATATGTATGATAGCAGCCATAATACTTCCGGCGATTACGTAGTTGGAGGCGCTCAGACCGACAAACAGCGCTTTGCTGTCCCTCTTTTTGGAGATAAATAGTCCTGTGAACTGTGTCATGGCAATCTGATAAATCGTCACCAGAAAATAGCACAGGCGGCTGTCTGGAAAAATGTTTAATTTTAACACATTTGGAGCCGTTATCGCCAAAAAGGAAGCAATACAGATTGCTGCAGTTTTCTGTCTGGAATAGCGGGGGGCAATAAACAAATACATAAACAACACCACAAAAATGTGGCTGATCGTATAGGAAATATTTTTGTAATGCATTTTCCGCCCTCCTACCGATACTGTTTCGAGACAAATTTGAGGTATTCCCTTTTTACATCAGCAGTTCTTGTCTTGCTGACTGGAATCCTTGCGCCGCTTTCCATAATGATATTTCCGGGAGCCAGTTTGTCCACATGATACAAATTGACGAGAAAAGATTTGTGAACCTGTACAAAGCTGCTGTTCTCCAAAAACTGCCGGGTTTCCTCATCGAAAGATTTTCGGATAAAGATACTTTGGATGCGCGTTCCGTCTGTCAGACAGATATTGAGTGTCCTGGAATAATTTTCAATGTACTCGATCCTGGAGCAGGGGATAGAGACCAGTCCTTCTTTGGTCTTTACGGTGTACACTGCATCCTTTGTCTCCTTCGAAATGCTGGAGATTGCGTAATTCAATGCCTCTATAAAAAGTTCTTCCCGGACTGGTTTTAGAAGATATCTGACGGCGTGCACACCGTAAGCCGCAAATGCGAAATCATCGGAGGAAGTGATATAGATGATGACACTTCTCTCATCCGTGCTGCGGATCAGAGTGCCAATGTCAATACCTGTCCGTTCTGACATTATCATATCAAGAATATAGATATCGCTCGGTGCGTCTGCTTGTATCTTGTGATACAATTCTGCAGAGTTGGCGAAATATTGCGTCTCAAGCCGCACATTTTTGTTTGTTTCACTGTATTTTGTCAGCAGCCCTTTGATTTTCTTCAAATCTTCCATGCTGTCGTCACAGACTACAACCTTCATATGTTTTCTCCTCGCAAGTTTTGTCTGGAATCAGTATAACATATGATTGACAAAGTTTCCAGTGCGGCATGGTTCTGGTTGTTGTCATAATTTTCCACAGTACTCCAATTACGTAGGCGGACATAGACAGATTTTTTGTAAAAACCTATTGACAAAGGTATGAATTCGGACTATAGTATCTGGTATGATTTCGTACTTAAAGGAGGCAAAAATGAAAAAGAGAACATCTGAAAAGCTTCACCGCATCAACTATCTTGGCGCTGAGATGGAAGCGCTGTATCACCAGGCTTCGCTCAGACTTGGCATATCAGACAGCGCGATGCGTGCGCTGTATACCGTCTATGACAACGGCGGCACCTGCCTGCTCAGCGACATATACAAGCAGTCCGGCATCAGCAAACAGACTGTCAACTCTGCCATCCGGAAACTGGAGAGCGATGAGATCCTTTATCTGGAGCAGGAGACCGGCAGAGGAAAAAGAGTGTACCTGACTGACAAGGGAAAAGATTATGTGGAAAAAAATGTTGCCCGGTTATATGCGGCAGAAATTGAAATATTTGCATCCTGGTCAGAGGAGGAAATTGACAGCTACATCCGTTTCATGGAAAAGTATAACGAGCTGTTCCGAAGCCAGTTAGAGCGGATGCAGTAAAATAAAGAGGAAAGAGATTATGAAAATACAACTTTCGGATCACTTTACTTATGGAAGACTTATGCGGTTTACGCTGCCATCGATTGCGATGATGATTTTCACATCAATCTATGGCGTGGTAGACGGCTTCTTTGTCTCAAATTTTGCGGGGAAAACGCCTTTTGCGGCTGTCAATCTCATTTTCCCGTTTCTGATCATCGTCGGCACGGTTGGCTATATGTTCGGTTCCGGCGGTTCTGCTGTTGTCGCAAAAACTTTCGGTGAGGGCGAGTATGAAAAGGCGAACCGGTACTTTTCGCTCTTTATCTATTTTGCCGCAGCGCTGGGCGTGGTTTTTGCAATTCTTGGAATTGTTTTCATCCGTCCGATTTCCGTTTTGCTCGGCGCAGAAGGGGAGCTGCTTGAAAACTGCGTTTTGTACGCGCGTATCATTCTTTTGGCGCTGCCGTTTTACATACTGCAGTTTATCTTTCAGAGTTTCTTTGTGACAGCCGAGAAACCACAGATTGGTTTTGTGGTAACAGTCTTTTCGGGCATCACGAATATGGTGCTCGACGCAGTGCTCGTGATCCTCCTGCCGCAGGAACACAAGCTTGCAGGGGCGGCTGTCGCCACAGCGATGAGTCAGGTGGTGGGCGGCATGATTCCGCTGTTTTACTTCGGGCGGAAAAACAGCAGTATACTGCGGATTGGAGTGACGAATTTCGACGGAAAGGCAATTCTGAAAGCCTGCACGAACGGTTCGTCGGAATTTATGAGCAGTGTCTCCATGAGCTTTATCAGCATGCTTTACAATTTACAGCTCCTGAAATATGCAGGAGAAAACGGTGTTGCTGCATATGGCGTGATGATGTACGTCAGCATGATTTTTTCAGCGGCATTCAACGGTTATACGATTGGTACGGCTCCGGTCATCGGTTATCATGACGGAGCGAAGAACCATACTGAGCTGAAAGGACTGCTTCGGCAGAGTCTTGCGATTATAGGCATATTTGCTGTATGTATGGTAGCGGCGGCGGAACTGCTTGCAGCACCGCTGGCACAGATTTTTGTCGGCTATGACGCAGCGCTGATGGAGCTGACAGTATCGGGATTCCGGATTTTTGCCCTGTCGTTTTTCTTTATGGGATTTGCGATATTCGGCTCCGGATTTTTTACCGCGCTCAACGATGGTCTGACATCCGCCTTGATTTCCTTTTTGCGGACGCTGGTATTTCAATTGGCAGCCATCCTGATTCTGCCGCTGATATGGGGTATCGACGGCGTCTGGATTTCTATCGTTGTCGCGGAGCTGATGGCAGTTGTGCTGACCGTGCTATTCCTTATATTGAAACGGAAGAAGTATCACTATTGAGTTAAGAAAAAATTATAATTTTCAAGGGCAGGGGAAACATACATGAGCGAGAAGCTAAAATACCCGGTACTGCTGGTTCACGGCATGGGATTTCGGGACAGCAGATACCTGAACTACTGGGGAAGAATTCCAGCAAAATTAGCAGAGAACGGCTGTGAAATATATTATGGAAATCAGGACAGCAACGGAACTGTCGCGTCAAACGGCGCATTTTTAGCCGACAGAATAAAAGAGATTTTAGAGCAGACAGGAGCGCAAAAACTTAACGTGATAGCGCATTCCAAAGGCGGTCTCGACATAAGATATGCAGTCTCCACACTGAAAATGTCCAGGTATATCGCCTCTCTCACAACGATCAGCACGCCCCATCACGGCTCCCTGACCGTGGATAAACTGCTGCAATTTCCAGAGCTGCTGGTAAAATTGGTGGCGGGCTGCTGGGATATCTGGCTCAGAGTCTGCGGAGACAAAAATCCCAATGCATACGAAGTGTTCAAACTCTTTACGACAGCGCAGGCAGAAGAATTTAACCGCAATAATCCAGATGCGCCGGAAGTGTATTACCAGAGCTATGCGTTTGTCATGAAACATGTCTGGAGTGATATGCTTATGGTCGTACCGGCCACAGTGGTACGTTTTTTCGAAGGCCCCAACGATGGGCTGCTCGCGCCGAGAGCTGCCATGTGGACAAACTTCCGCGGTGTCGTCACCAGCAGCTCAGGCAGGGGCATATCCCACTGTGATGAAGTGGATCTGCGCAGGAGAAGATTTACCCGCAGGCAGGGCGAAGGAATCAGCGATATTACAGATTTTTATGTCAGTATTGTCAATGACCTGCGCAGGAAAGGCTTTTAGCGCTGATCCTGCCTGCTCTCAATGGCAGCAATAGTCTGTGCCCGACAAATTTCCTGGTAAAATAAAAAATATTATTCGTCCTCATCTATAAATTGAATAATATCTGATACATTACAATGCAATAATTTGCATAACTGGTTAATCGTATTGGTAGAAATACTATTGCCTTTTCGTATGGAATAGTAAGTGGCTCGTGAAAAACCTAATTTTTCAAGTCTGTAGGAACTGATCTTTCGATCTTTCATTGTCTTAAATAGTGGTTCATAGCTAATCAATGTTAAAACCTCCTTTGGAAAACCTATAATTATTTGAGCATAATTGTATGGTTATAAAATTGACTTGACTATGTATGAATATCCGAGTATAATATCTTAATATATGTACGGAAAATCATACATATTCAACTTGGGACTATTGCGGCATAGGAAAGGAAATTATGGATTCGGACAACTGGGAGTGACAGTGATATAGTTGCCTGTGGGAATCACGATTCAGAGGAGTTCGGCAAGTACACATAAGAAAGAAGAAGGTGCATAGATGAGTGACAATCAACAAGAAGCTTGGGATAAATATCCTGCAGCATTGGCGAGGGATACGATACTTGCGGGAAGATACATTATTAAGGAAGTGTTGGGGCAGGGCGGATTTGGTATCACTTATCTCGCCGAAGATCACAAAAAAAGGACAAATGTAGCTGTCAAGGAATTTTTTCCAGAGGGTATGGTGATGCGGCAGAATGCAGCGCCGGAGGTCAGGACATACACGGATGAAAGGCTTGAAAATTTCCGTTTTGGCATGCAGACCTTTCTTGAGGAGGCGAAAGTGCTCGCGCAGTTTCGGGGAAATCTGAATATCGTGAATGTGCAAGGCTATTTTGAGGAAAACGGCACCGCATATTTTGTGATGGACTACATTGAAGGAATCGACTTTAAAACATATTTGAAAGAGCATGGTGGAAGTCTGGGCTGGGAAGAGACATGGAGGATCATGGAACCAGTCATGAATGCGTTGTACATTGCACATCAGAAAGGCATCATACACCGCGACGTGGCGCCGGACAATATTTTTATAACAAGGGATAACACAGTCAAGCTGATTGATTTTGGTGCAGCAAGATACAGCCTGGGAGAACGGAGCCAGAGTCTGGATGTCATATTGAAACCGGGGTATACGCCAAAGGAGCAGTATGTCAGAAGGGGCAGGCAGGGGCCATATACGGATGTGTATTCCGTGGCAGCTTGTTTTTATGCAGCGCTGAGCGGTTATCTGCCGCCAGAATCCCTTGAGCGGATGGAGGAAGATAATCTGGTTCCTCTAAGCACACGTGGCGTCAAGCTTCCACAGACAGCAGAAGATGCCATTCTGAAGGGACTGGAGGTGCGTGCTGAGGATCGGTTTCAGTCAATGGATGAGTTCAGGAGAGCAATTACAGGGGAAACACTGGCAGCGGAGCAGACACCTGTGCCACAGATGCAGGTTTCTACATCTGTATCGCAGCAGTCTGCCCCGGCGCCGAAAAAAAGAAAACGGATCGTTGCAGCAGGTTGTGCGGCAGCCGTAGTACTGCTTTTGATGATGATCTCATCTGGCTCCAATAAGACGGCAAAAGATGGGGGGAACAGTTCAGCATGGAATGAGACGCAGAGCGGAGTGAAGAATATGGAAGACACTGCATATCAAAAGACAGCCTCCATAGAAGATACAGGAAGCGGAAATGAGGGCGAAGATTCAAAGCAGTGGCAGATAGATGTGGTAAACGCTTATTTGGATATTTACTGCCGTGATGACCCGACAACCTATACCAATCTTGGTCTGGGTACGGCCGATGAGGCACACGCACTGCATGAAAATTTTCGGTCTTATATTCTGACTGCGATGTTGTCGGAAAATCTTTATGACAATTATGATATTTTCTGCAGTGACTATCTGGACGAGGCGCTTGCAAAGGCGGAGTATACGGTGACAGACATCGAGGAAAAAAGTGATGGGTCCTTTGCCGTGACGATATCATACAGGCAGTTGAAGTATTTTGAAGGTGTTGAAAATCGGTACAAACAATATGTAAATGCGAAAGTGCAGGATTGGTTCGCACATCCGGAGATAATCCCCCCTATTCCGAATAATATGGCGTATTTTGTACTGTCAGAATTGTTTGACAGTATGATAGACACAGTGGAAAGTGCCGAGTATGGACAGGAGACATCTGAGGTGTTTGATCTTGAATATCTGGAAGGGTTTGTTTGTTCAGGACTTCTGGATATGGACATACTGGTTCCCTATGCAGAGAAACAAGATAATCAGCTTACTGTGCGGGGGTATGACAATATGCACAACCTCTCTGTGTGGGATGACAGCGCTTATTTTGGCGGATTTGATGATAACGGAGATATTAGCGGAGAAGGCATTTATGTTTGGTCAGATGGAAGAATTTATGCAGGAGGCTGGAAGGCGGGAAAATGTAATGGTTATGGCGTGTATATCGCGGACGGAAGAACGTTTAAAGGTATCTGGGAAGACAATAAAATAATAGAGCAATAACAAAGGAGGAGAGTCATGACTAAAGTTGATTGTGGAAAAGGGCATATCTATGATGCAGATATGTATTCGTCATGTCCTTACTGTAACGGTTTTCAGACCGTTGATTTCGGCAGTGTGCCGGTAGGCGCAGGCGGGACGACGATGCCGGGAGATGTGCCGGTGGGCACAGGCGGGGTGACAATGCCTGCTGGAGGCGGCCTGTATGACGGAGGGCAGCGGTCCGTCATGGATGAGGTAAACAAAACGCTGCCGCCCAAAGGGTATGAGATGCGTGTGGACACAGAGAACAAGACGGTCGGTGCGATGAAAAACGACCATGGTTTCGAGCCGGTAGTCGGCTGGCTTGTGTGCATTGAGGGAAAAGAGCGGGGAAGGGATTACCGTCTCTTTGGAAGAATCAATACGGTTGGCAGGGGGGAGAATATGGACGTCTGCGTTCGCGGAGATTGCGGTATTACGCGGGATGCGCATTTCAGGGTGGCGTATGATCCCAAGAATAACGGATTTCATATTATTCCGGGAAACGGCTCCAACAATACGTATTTAAATAATGAGCCTATATATATGCAGGCAAAACTGAATGCATATGATTTAATCGAAGTCAGTTCAACTAAGTTAGTGTTCATTCCTTTGTGCGAACAGCGGTTTACATGGAGCGGCGGTCTTAACGAGAGAGGAGCTGGCGATGCAGCTACTTAAACAGACAAAACATGGACAGTGCATACAACAGCCCATGCAGCGACTCCTGAGTTACCAGATCGCAAACCTTCAGGGGATCGGCACGCGCCAGCGGCAGGAGGACTCATTTGCCTTTGTAAACGCAATGGACGTGATGGATATAAAAAATTATGGTCTTCTCGCGCTGATGGCAGATGGAATGGGTGGTATGCAGGATGGAAAGCTTGTCAGCGAAACTGCAATAGGGGTACTCACGGAAGATTTCCACATCATGGACAGAAGGCAAAATATGGGAATTCAGCTGAAAAACAGTATTTATCATGCAAATGATGTGGTGTATCAAAAGTTTGGGGGCAGTGGCGGAACAACGATTGTCGCATGTATTTTTTTTCAGGAAAGATTATATTTTGCAAGTGTGGGGGACAGTTTTCTTTATCTGAAACGCGGCAGCGGTATTTATCGTCTGAACAGAGAGCAGACGTGCCGCCAGGAAGCATATCTGGATTTGTTAAAGCATGGGATTCTGGATACAACTGAGCCGGATACAGGCGGGGACGGATCGCGGCTGAGCCAGTTCTTGGGGCGTGATGAGTTAGAAGAGGTAGACGCACTCTGCCGTCCGTGGCGCGTCAGGGAGGGCGATGTTCTGCTGCTGTGCTCTGACGGGGTAGGCGGTGTGCTGACAGAACAGACGCTTCTTGCGTGCCTGAGTGAACCGTCGCCCGAACAGGCATGCCGCCGCATGGAGCAGGAGATACAGACACAGGGGCGCGTTCATCAGGATAACTATACAGCGCTTGTGGTAGCATGCAGATATTAGAAGATACGAAACAGAGAGAAAAGAGGAATTTGTGATGAAGAAACGGATAGGGAGTATGCTGGTGGTTTTGATGCTTGCAATGTTGAATGTGGTATCCATATATGCATCAGGCTTTAACAAGGAAGTGTTGGAAAGTATCGTTTATATAGGAGAAGATATCGTGTTGGATGGACAATTCTACGGCACATGGTCCGGAACCGGATTTTTTGTCGGAGAGTCAGGCAAAGATCCCCAATATATTGTGACCAATCATCATGTGATAGAGAATTTTTTAATTGCCGGAGGCGGAGGAAGTGAAAGTGCACTGTATGTTGCCTTCTCTGCGGATGATATAGAGGAGGCATATGTTGTCGGGTATGATGATAAAATGGATCTGGCGATTCTCCGCCTTGCCAGTCCGACATCAAAGAGAAAGCCGTTAAGAATTCAGACGGATTTTGAGATTGGGGATCCGGTATATGCGGCAGGTTTTCCCGGACTGGCGGATCAGGCAGTGGATTCCAAGAGTTCTTTCAGTATAGATGATATTACCGTTACCAACGGTACAATCAGCAGATTTATTACCGAGAACGGAACGGGCAGAAGAATAATACAGATGGATGCTGCGATATATCATGGAAATTCTGGAGGCCCCCTGGTTAATACCAACGGTGACCTGGTAGGCGTGAACGTGGCAGGGATAGAAGGGCAAGGCATGAATTATGCGGTAAATGTGAATGAGTTAATTCCTCTACTTGTCAAGAACAATGTTGCATATGAATTAGCGTTATCATCTGGGAAAGCGTCTTCCGTCATTCCGATCGTAGTGGTTATAGCAGGTGCAGCTGTAGTCGCAGTTGTGGTTATAGTTCTGAAAGGTAAAAAGAAACAGCAGCCTGCATCAGTGTCAGCGGCGCAGGGTGGAGCACTCCAGCACAAGCCAGTGGTTTACCCCGCATCTCCAGCACATGGTAGCGTGAAGGTTACGGTTGAAGGACGTCCGGTAGTGCTCGGACGCGATGCAGCTTCCTGTCAGATTGCGTTCCGGGAGGGGACACCAGGTGTCAGCAGACAGCACTGTCAGATATCATGGGATACATCAAGGGGCGCGTTTGTGCTGACAGACCTCAAATCTTCCTACGGTACATTTCTGGCTAACGGACAGAGGATCAATCCGGGGATGCCGTGTTATCTCAAACCAGGCGATAGCTTTTATCTGGGAGACCGCGCCAACGAAATTCGGACAGAGCTTAGTTGACAGCGGAATGGAGGACTGGTTTGAAACTGGATATTTATACGTTTACCAATAATGGCGGAAGGAAATACAACGAGGATTTCGCCGACTTTTGCATGGATTCTGCAAGAGCCTTCTTTGTTCTTGCAGACGGACTGGGCGGTCATTATGGCGGAGATATTGCATCACACTGTATTGTGAAGCATCTGATTGCAGCGTGGGCTGCAGATGCCGGAGCGGCGTCAAGGACAGAATGGCTGGAACGGCAGATAGCAGAGGCAAATGATGCACTTCTTATGCTGCAGAAGGAAAGAGAAGGAAGGATGAAAAGTACAGTGGTGGCGCTCTGCCTGGATGCAGGTATGGCGTCATGGGCGCATGTGGGAGATTCCAGACTCTATTATTTGTCGAGCGGCGGTATCGAGCGTCTGACAGCGGATCATTCTGTTACATACAAGAAGTATAGGGCGGGAGAAATAAGCCGTGATGCGATGAACTTTGATGAGGACCGGTCCAGTCTTCTGCGCGCTGTGGGCGACGAAGGACATTGTGAACCGGAATGTGGTTGCCTGGGCTGTGGGCGACAGCTTATGCCGGGGGACGCATTTTTGCTGTGTTCCGACGGATTTTGGGAGTATCTCTATGATGAGGAAATACTGGTTGACTGTCTGAAATCTGAAACAGCCGAGGAGTGGGGACAGCTATTGATGCTGCGGGTGATGAAACGCATGAAGCCCGACAGCGACAATTTGACCTTTATGGCAGTAGTAGTGCGTTAAGAGGGAGCGGAACGGTTCAGATATGGAAGGGGAGCAAAATCTGTAATGAAGAATAAAATATGGATGGTGTGGATGGCATGCGTTCTGATATTCTGTCCGGAAGTTCCTGTGTATGCGGCGCAGGATACATTATATGCGAAGGAAGAAAACTTACTTTCCGACATTAGCCACAGACTTCAATCTTGGGACGGATGGAGAACTGGATTGTTGGAAAATATAAGGGAGAATCTGCTTGTATATGGTGCGCTTCTGGCAGGTATAATGATATTGATTGTGGCGCTTATTGTGATTTTGAGGAAAGTTTCATGCGCAGATAAAAAAATACTGCCAAACCATCTCTGCATAGAAGTCCTTTCAGGACAGTATGCATCAAAGAAAAAAAATTTTACGATGGGACGCACGCTGATCATAGGCAGTGAAAAGGCGTGTGATATTATATGGCGCGAGCCGGAGGTATCAGGTCAGAATGCGAGGATCTTCATGCACGAAGAAGCGATTCGCATTGAGGATCTCGACTCTCCATGTGGCACTGCCATAAATGGAATGCGTATTTTTGCACCAAACCGCTTGCGCAGTGGTGATGTTGTTTCCATAGGGGAAAAAGTACAGTTCAGAGTATACTTTGATATGCAGTAAGCTGCGGAAAAGAAGTATTATTTCCTATTTTAAAATTTACAGACATAAGAAAGGATATGACTATACATATGAAAAATTTTTTCAAAAACAATGAAAATAAGCTGTTCAATATACCTAATATCATACTTGCGATGATTTCTGTGGTGATGATGTTTTTGGGCATGTGTATTATTGTGCATTGGTTCGATATAGTTGACGATATGACGGAGTATATAAATATGACTGGCGGGGATATCATGTATGTTGATACGCTGGTTCCGATTATCAGGTGTTTTTCTGTTGGAGCCGTGGGTATTGCCATACTATGTACAGTAGTGCTGATTATCAGAAATTTGAAAGTAAAAGATATTTCCAAAGTTCTTACACACACAATCGTGCAGTATGTAACTGCCTGTTTGATTGATTTCATGCTGGTAGTATTTTATATTTTGATAATTATGTAATCATATCATACAAAAATTGGGCATATAGTGAAAACTATATGTCTTTTTTTGCGTGCAGGACCATACCGTTACTGTTCATACACAATGTCATGATGCTGGAGGCAAAACATAGAGTTTTATATGGCTGAATCCCTGTAAGAACCTTGAAAATTTAATATTTCACAGTAGAATTTGGTTATACTTCGAATTTGCTCATTTATAGCTAAGAAATCAAAATTTCGCTGATTGCACAGCAATGGAATATCATGTATAATGATAAAGCAAGCAGCGATTTACAATCAATCATGTCATTGGCACAATTTTTTCAAGTCTGCCTGGGTGTAGTCCGACATTATATTGGATTAAACGTCCAATGAAAATCCGTCTGAAATGTGGTATGGTGGATATACAGGTTTTCGATAAAGGAGGCAGAACAATGGGAAAATTGGATATACTGGCGAAAGAATACATGCGTCAGCCAGTTGTGTTTGCAGACGTGTTCAACCAGTTTCTCTACCATGGCAGGCAGGTGATAGAACCAGCCCGGCTGACAGAGCTGGACACTGCCGAAATCGCTGTTCCATATGGGACAGATCACGCATCCGTGCCAGAGCAGCGGTATCGGGATACAGTCAAAATGCTCATGGCAATGACAGACGGGACTGTGGCATACTGTATTCTTGCTGTGGAAAACGAAGGAAAGATCAACTATGCGATGCCCGTAAAAGATGGCTTGTATGATTTCCTGCAGCTTTCGCATCAGGTTACATCAGCCGCAAAGCTGCACAGACAATCAGAAACAAAGGATTACGTGCCATCATCTGATGAATTTCTAAGTGGTTTTTGGAAAAGCGACAGGCTGCTTCCGGTTGTGACTGTTGTCATATATTTTGGGGCGGAGGAATGGGACGGTCCTCTGAGCCTGAAGGAGATGTATACAGACTGTGATAAAGAAATTCTGAAATATGTGGCAGATTACCATATTAATCTGATTGCACCCAATGCGTTGACCGATCATGAGATTGATGCGTTTCAGACCAACCTGCGGGAGATTATGCGTTATATCAAATACTCAAAAGATAAGCAAAAGTTAAATGAGGTAGTCAATTCAGAAAATAGATTTAAGAGCGTGGAGCGTGGAGCCATGGAGATCATGAATGCTGCTACAAATTCGAACATGAAATTTGACGAGGGAGAGGAGCGGGTAAATGTGTGTGTGGCGATACAGGGAATGATGGAGGACAGTAAAGCCGAAGGAATTATTGAAGGTAAAATCGAAGGCTCAATTCTGACATGCAAAGAATTAGGACATTCGCAGGAAGACGCCAAAAATTATGTCATGACCAAATATAACAAAAGTGTCCATGAAGCAGAGGAACTTATCAAACTTTACTGGAAGTAATTATGAATGTGGTACATTTGGCGCATCACGGCTCCCTGACCGTAGATAAACTGCTGCAATTTCCAGAGCTGCTGGTAAAATTGGCGGCGGGCTGCTGGGATATCTGGCTCAGAGTTTTTCGAAGGCCCAACGATGGGCTGCTCGCGCCGAGAGCTGCCATGTGGACAAACTTCCGCGGTGTCGTCACCAGCAGCTCAGACAGGGGCATATCCCACTGTGATGAAGTGGATCTGCGCAGGAGAGGCTTTTAGCATACTGCTTTTTGTTGCCGCTTTATTTCGTTCTGCCTTCCTTCCTTTGGGACAGTGCTATTTCAGCAGTTCTTTTTGATAGATTTCGATTTCCATCAGAATATGCCCCATGTTTCCTTCCCCTGCATATTGTGATGTATCAAAAAAGTTATGGTCTAAGGCAGACCAATAAAGTTCGTTTTCGTCTCCGCTGACAGTTACCGGTTTATTTAGTTTTCCGACATAAACTTCAAGAGAACATTTTCCATAGAAATATGTAAGATCCATGAGATGAGAGAGCACAATATCATTTTTGGTTATGGAAGTCTCTTCTTCGAGTTCCCGATACGCCGCATCAAATCCGTTTTCATTCAGTTCTATTTTACCGCCTACAAAATTGGATAGTCCTTTGTAGGGGTTTTTCTTTCTTTTGCACAGCAATATTCTGTCAGCATTTTCATTAAATACTACGATAACGTTATATCCTTGCATTATGGTACCTCCTGGTAGTTTTTGATTATTATGTAGAAAACATTATATGTTAAAATTGTGTTTTGCTATTATTCAGTATACATGAAATTTTAATTTTATGAAATCAGATTTTTGTATAATCATGCCGTATAAAATGTGGTTCTCATACAATAGAATCAGTTGCTATTGTCACAGGCGTATGCTAGAATTAGGTTAACAATAATACTCTTAGGAAAAGAATGGAGAATAAACGATGGAAAATCAATACACCTTAAAAGTATATCCGGCCGGAATGGGAACCTCAGTGTACAGGGTAATCGAAATATCAGGAAAAGACACCCTCCAAAAACTATGCAGCACAATCCTTTCCGCGTTTGACTTTATAGATGAGCACCTATACGAATTTTGCATGGACAACAGAATGTACAGTGATTATAGCTATCAGTCTGATCCGGAGGCAGGTCAGCCGACGGTCAAGGTCAAACTGGATAAGCTTGGTCTGGTCAAAGGACAGAAGTTTTCGCTTCATTATGATTTTGGAGACGACTGGATGTTCACAATCAATGTCCAGAAAATCACAGAGACGGCAGAATCAGTCAAACCCCGTGTTGTAAAGGAAAAGGGGCATGTTGAGCAATATCCGGACTGGGATGACGATGATTATGAGGATTATGATGAATAAAATATTGAAACCACAGTCCAAATTCTGACGAACCAGATTGCAGTAAATTGGACAGAATATACGAGATTAAAAAGGAGCATCAGCAATGTCAAAACAAAAAGAAGACAAGACCAGAAACAAGACAAACGCAATGCGCATACTTGACACAAAGAAAATACCGTACACAACGCACACTTACGAGTGCGACGAATTTATAGACGCCGTACAGATTGCGGATATGCTCGGACTGCCCTATGAGAAAGTATATAAAACCTTAGTCACACAGGGCAGCAGCAAAAATTACTACGTGTTCGTCATTCCCATCGCGGAGGAGCTCGACATGAAAAAAGCGGCGAAATCCGTCGGCGAAAAGTCCGTGGCAATGCTCCACGTAAAGGACATCAACGCCGTCACAGGCTACATCAGAGGCGGCTGCACTGCCATCGGCATGAAAAAACAGTATGTCACACGCATCGAACAGAGCGCCCAAAACCTCGACAAGATCATCGTGAGCGGCGGAAAACTCGGCATGCAGCTCGAACTCACCCCGCAGGACCTGGCAGCGGTATCAGGCGCAGAGTTCGCAGATATTATATTTTAAAAGGCAGCGCTAAGACTGACTATAAAGGATTGGATGGAATAAAAATATTGAAAGAGATAGGGTATAGGATAACTTCTGTTTAAATAAAAATAATAAAAGGAAGGATAAAGCAGCTATTTAGGAACTGCTGCAAGGGTAACATATATGAAGACAGTTAATGTATCACAAATCACTCAGAACATCAAGGAAATGTGCATCGAGGCAAACCACTATCTTGCGCCTGACATGGACGGTGCGCTGAAAAATGCCGCAGACACGGAAAAAAGCCCGCTCGGAAAACAGATTTTAAACCAGCTTCAGGACAACCTGCAGATTGCAGGCAGCGATATGATCCCGATCTGCCAGGACACAGGAATGGCAGTTATTTTTATGGAAATCGGGCAGGACGTGCACTTCGAGGGAGGAAGCCTGGAAGATGCCATCAACGAAGGCGTCCGTCAGGGCTACGTGGAGGGATTCCTGCGAAAGTCTGTCGTAAAAGATCCGCTGATCCGCGAAAACACCAGGGACAACACCCCCGCAATCATCCACTATGAGATGACAACCGGCGACAACGTAACCATAACTGTTGCCCCGAAAGGCTTCGGAAGTGAGAACATGAGCCGCGTTTTCATGCTCAAGCCAGCCGACGGCATCGAGGGCGTAAAGAACGCGATTCTCACAGCCGTGAAGGATGCAGGACCCAATGCCTGCCCGCCCATGGTAGTCGGCGTCGGCATCGGCGGAACCTTTGAGAAATGCGCACTCATGGCAAAGAAAGCGCTCACAAGACCAGTGAACCAGCATTCAGACATTCCATATGTGAAGGAGATGGAGGAGGAGCTCTTAGACAAGATCAACCGCACCGGCATAGGCCCCGGCGGACTCGGCGGCACGACAACTGCGCTCGCCGTCAACATCAACACCTACCCGACACACATCGCCGGACTTCCAGTCGCCGTCAACATATGCTGCCATGTAAACCGCCACGCAGTACGCACCATATAAAAATCAGAATATGTATCATAGCGCATAATATTAAGAAAAACTTCGAAACATACCACGAAACAAAAGGAGCACACATAAAATGGACAAACACATCAAAGCCCCCCTCACAGACGAGGACGCAAAATCCCTGAGAGCAGGAGATTACGTATACATCACCGGAACCATCTACACCGCGCGTGACGCCGCGCACCTTCGCATGTACGAAGCACTTGACCGAGACGAGCCCCTCCCAATCGAAATGGCACACAACATCATCTACTATATGGGACCATCCCCCGCCAGAGAAGGACGCCCCATCGGTTCCGCCGGTCCCACCACAGCCAGCCGCATGGACAAATACGCGCCAAGACTGTTAGATCTCGGTTTAAAAGGCATGATTGGAAAAGGAAAGCGAAGCGAAGCCGTAAAGGAAGCAATCGTGCGGAATGAAGCCGTCTATTTCGCGGCGGTAGGCGGCGCAGGCGCCCTCTTGTCAAAATCCATCACCGCATCGGAAGTCGTCGCATATGACGATTTAGGCACAGAGGCAATACGCAGGCTCGAAGTGGAGAACTTTCCTGTCATCGTCGTCATCGACGCCGCAGGAAACAACCTCTACGAGACAGCCATCGAGAAGTATAAACAGGAATAAAGCAATTGTAAGAGAGAATAAACGTACCTTCGGCAAGATGTTATTTAAAACCATCCTATCATAATAAGAAGAAACGGAGGATATTCTTATGGTTTCTAATAATACAAAAGAAGACAACCTGCGCGAATCCATGTTTGGCAGAATGCATCTGACTGCAGAGAACAAACCGATTGCACAGCAGTATCTGGACATGAACAGCCAGGAAAACCCCGCACTACTGGAACAGGTGCAGCATCAGGACCTATCCAGCCTGTTTCCCATGAGCGGATACGCAGAATACCTGAAATGGCTGCACAAAAATAAGCGGACAGAAGAGCTTACCCGCTACGTGCGTTTTGTAGTTGAACTGGGCGGTTCTTCAGCCTGGAGAATTCTTGTAAACGACAATTATGAGGCGAAGCTGGCGGATTTGGAGGGCATGCTCACATACCTCACCGGAGAGCATGCCGAGGAACAGAAAATGGCACTCCGCGCGGAGTTATGTGCGAAGGCGCTGTATAAAGATGGCAATACAGTGTATACAAAGACATTGTGCCAGTTCGGAAAAGAGAATCCAGACTCCGTTCTGCATGCACTGGATTACTGCTATGTGTCAGACAAGGTGAAATCAAAGGACACGCTGCACACCAGAATGCTTCTCACAGCAGTGTATTTATTCTGCAAAGAAGCGGGAACAGAACCAGAACTGACAAAAATGCTGCTGAAAGATTTACTCGCAGAGATACCATACATCACCGCGCCCGCAAAGGCCTTTTCAGGAAGCGAGCTCCAGAGTCTGCACAATTATGCCAGAACCGCGCAAAAAGACACCCCGTTTCCGCAGAGCGTTCTTTCGATATGCAGAGCGCGTCTGGGCTGGATGAATGTTGCGTTTGTGGCAGGCTGCTCATTTCTCGCACTGCGCCACTCCGTGCACTTCGAGATTTTGTTCCGTCTGACGCTGGGCGAGGGCTTTGCATATAAGAACCGTATCAGGGCATTGGATACCGCCAGAGGGATTGTCGGGGATGATGATTTCCATGCCAATATGGACGAAATTGAGGAAATGCTCCCAATCCTGGACGAGGACTATATCATCTGGTGCCTTTATGGATATCCGTCTGACGCGGGACAGGGAGAACATTTACGCATGGAATACAAACATGCAGAGTGTGAAGCGGAAATCCGGCGCATGGCGGTAAAATGTCCGGATGGCATCCGTGCGGCGGTTCAGAAGGCAGATTCTGAGGAGTACAAGAGACTGACAGAACTCGTACAGAGTGCAAATCCCGCGCTCTATGAGGAGATTCACGACTCATATCAGGACGTATTTCGGGAAAAGCTTGCCACGGAGCTGGTCCAGTATCATTTTAAGGGGTGCGAGGAGACCGCGAAACAATATCTTCTGGGGAAATGTCCGCTGGATGTGCTGCTGTCAAAGCTGGAACAGTGCAATTGCAGCATTGCTGGTTATCTGTGGCCGCAGAACTATGAGAGAATCAATCACTTGAAAGCGTTGGAGGAATTTTCTTTCTATCGCCGCGCAGTGATACTGGAAACGCTCAAGGGCGCGCCCAGCTTTTTTGCTATGTATTCTGTATCGGTGGAAGAACAGGAACAATCAAAAGACGATACCATCTTGTATGACAAGGAGCAGATAAGAGGAATTTTTCAGATTTTTACGCAGGAGAATGTTCCGGTTGGACTGCAGTTAAAGGCGTTGGGCAGTGTCTGTGACAACGTATCTGAGAAACAGGACAGAATACTGTTCCTGGAAACCTGTGTGGAAGTGGCAGTCGAAAGACAGCAGGAACAGGTTCAGGAGCAGTGGGAGCAGGGCCTGACAGAAGCGCTCCGGCAGGGAGGAGCTTCGGCGTGCTGTATTGTTCTAAAAGTAATGGAGCAGTACAATTCACTGGACCAATTCAAAGAAGTTTTGCTCGGCATCGCGGAAAACAGCGCAGACCAGGTACAAAAGCAGCTTGTTGCACTTTTGAAACAGCACATCGAGTGGGACGCAGATATTTTGGCGATGCTTGCGTCGAAAAAACAAAAAGCGCGCGGATTTGCTGTCATATTGCTGGAGGAGTGGTCGCAGCCCGCACATTTGGAGGCTGTCAGGACAGCGCTTGCAAAGGAGAAGAACAAGAAATTAGCCGCGCAGCTGCAGGCATTGGCAGAGGCGTTGGAGAAGGCCGGAACAGAAGAAAACCAGACAGGACAATTCAAAAGGGCAGAGGAACAGCTTGCCGCGGAGATTTACAAAGGAAACAGAAGACGAAAAGTGGAGTGGGTACAGGATATGGCGCTCCCCACAGTGCATTTTCAGGATAAAATATCCTCTGACGGCAGCACATCAAACGAACAGGAAGCAGCTTCGCCGGAATATATGCTTGCGATATTAGCCTCCTACGCCGATATGGAGATGCTGGGTGTGAATCCAGATGCCCAAAAGCTTGCAGCACCCTTAGTTTTGCAGGAACTCACCGCCTATATGCGCACCCTGTATCAAGGCTGGATGGCAGCGGGAGCGGAGGCAAAGAAACGGTGGGTACTCTATGCCGCGGCACTCCATGGGGACGCAGAAATGATAACCGAATTGCACAGGCAGATCAAGGACTGGGCAGACCATTCCAGGGGTGCAGTCGCGGCGGAAACGGTGCGCGCCCTCGCGCTAAACGGAAGTTCGCAGGCACTGCTTCTTGTCGATCAGATGGCGCGCAAATTCAAGTCGAACCAGGTCAAAAATGCGGCAAAGAAAGCCCTCGCCGAAGCAGCAGCAGCGCTGGGAATCAGCAGGGAAGAGCTGGAGGACAGGATTGTGCCCGACTTTGGATTCAATGCGCAGATGGAGCGCGTCTTTGACTACGGCACGCGCACATTTACAGTCCGCCTGAATGTATTGCTGGAAATAGAAGTCTATGACGAGAGCGGCAAAAAGCTCAAAAGTATGCCCAAGCCCGGAAAACAGGATGATGCCGAAAAGGCAGAGCAGGCGCAGGACGAATTTAAGCAGCTCAAAAAACAGCTAAAACTCGTCGTTGCGAGCCAGAAACTTCGTCTGGAACAGGCACTCAGCGCAGCGCGGTTCTGGGAAGCACAGAAGTGGAGAACGCTGTTTGTCCAGAACTCAGTCATGCATCAATTTGCTGTAGGACTCATCTGGGGAACCTACGAGGAAGGGCTGTTGAAGGACACCTTCCGCTACATGGAGGACGGCAGTTTCAACACAGTGGACGAGGAGGAGTACACATTGCCGGAATCAGGCGCTGTCGGACTTGTGCATCCGCTCGAACTGTCGGAGGATATCATCGCAGCATGGAAAGAGCAGCTCTCAGACTATGAGATCACACAGCCGGTAGAGCAGCTGGAACGCCCGGTTTATCACGTCACACAGGAGGAGAAAGGCGCGCAGAAGCTCACGCGGTTTTACGGCAGGGAATTGAACGGCTTGTCCCTGTCAGGCAAACTGTTGACACAGGGCTGGGTACGCGGTGAAATAATGGACGCAGGATTTTTTGACAACTACTGCCGCAGCGACAGCGGGTTTGGCGCGAAACTGATGTTTTCCGGCTGTTCCGTAGGGTATGAGAATGAGGATGTGACGATCGATGACCTGTATTTTTACCGGACTTTCGACGGCGCGTCCGGCAAGACAGAGCCATGCAGACCGGATGAAGTCAGCGCGCGGTATTTCAGCGAGACAGTTCTGCAGATTGCGAGAGTCGTCGGGGAAGCGTGAAATATACAAAATGCAGTTCATAGTACTATTTTTTTATTGCAGTGCAGGTGTGAACTTTGCATCATTGCAGCAACTATTTATACTGGCGGTCGAAAAGACTGACCGCTCAGTATAAAGTTATGCACACAGCCGCATAAGGAAATATGCCGCTTCGCGGCTGCGGCTGGCGCGAGTATATATAAAAAATGGAGGTAGTAAGATATGAATGCAGAAAAAGAAAGCAGGGAAAAACAGGAGCTGTGCAGAGTAATGAGTTTGCTGGAACTAACAGCGAAGAACCAACAGCTGGCAGAGCAGTATCTGGACTTGACAAAACCAGAAGACGCGGAACTGCTAAAGGATGTGGAACATCAGAGCTTTCAGGAACTTCAGCGCAATACGAGGCAGGAGGTATATCACTTTCTGGAAATATGCAAAGAGGAGAGTACCGAACGGGCAGAGCGCCTTGTCCGGTTCATAGCGGAGGTTGGCAGGGAAACTTCCCAAGGTATTCTCGCTTACTGGGGATTTGACAGAGAATATAAGTATTTAGGACAATTGCTGCCGCCAAGCCTGGTGACAGCAATACATGCGAATGCTTCTGCATGGGATTATAGTAATATGCGGATGACGTATTTAAGCCCCTTGGTTGAGACAGGGTTCCAGGATCCGGAAGTGTTATGGGAGGCTGGAAAACTGTGCTGCAACAATCTCGGCGTCAACACGCAGATGCTTTTGGCAGCACTGTATCTATATTGCGTGAAACCTTTGGATGAAAACAAAGGCAGACTCTGCACTTTCACAGATAAAGATCAGAGAACAGCAGGAAATCCAGAGCACATCAGAGAGTTGACAGAATATCTGGAAAATCGTCTGATTAATAATATTGACGGGCTGTTTGAACAGAATTTTGAACCGGAGGAGAAGGACTTAAAAACGCTTCAAAACTTTGTCCGCAGTGCTGATTTGGATGCACCCATCCCAAAAGAAATGTGGGAAATACTGTCAGGAAGACGCCAATACAATTACCTGATGGCGTTTCTGTCTTTTCTGTCATTTCTGGCAGTGGAGCATTCTGACAGATTTGTATCCATGCTTCGGCTCACGACAGCGATGGACTTCATGTCTGTTCAGAACCTGCCTTTAGAAAAGTGCCTTGCGACGGGAAGTGACTGGTTTCGCAGACATATTGCGGCGTTGGAAAAATATCTGGAAATCCCGGATGACATATATATACGCTGGGCCCTTAAGAATAAAGAAGGAAAGATTCTGGAGCGTATGGCTGTGAAAGCGCCAGAAGCAACCTGCGAAGTATTAAAGGATGCCTCAGCAGATGACGCAGGATTTCTGAAGACCTGTGTAGAAGTCGGAAATCCTCAATTGTATACAGAGATGAAAACGACCTTTGCTGACAGCTACCGCAGGGCAGCAGCGCAGCAGGCAGTCAGTAATTTTGATGTTTCGCAAGATGAGGCGCTGCGTTATCTGTTAGGGGAAATAGAAATTTCGGATATCCTTCCCTGTGTGGAAGGCTGGCGGGATATGAAATGCCTTGAGAGTTGGACTACGAGATGCAGGAATATTCATGATTACAGAAAATTTGAGGAACTGCAGATTTACAGGAGGGTTTTGGTGCTGGAATGTCTGCGTCTCAATCATGATTATATTGGTCATTATTGGATTGATTCTGGAGAGGAACGCTCAGAAAAGTCTTGGCTGGGTTATGATGTGCGCCAGATAAAGGCGCTATTAAAACTGTTGGATGAAGAAGAGGTTCCGCCCCAGTATCAGATTGAATTTCTCGGCTTCACATATGACAGTTACTATGTGTCGGAGCAGACAGATTATGTCAGCCAGGAATACCTGATGACAATTGCCGCTTACCACAAAGACTGGCATCAGGAGTGGAAAGCAGCTTCTGCCAGCCGTTTTCTGCCAGCGCGTGTCCTGGCGATTCGGGTGATGGGCATTCAGTGGTATGAGTACCAGCATGAGCTGCTCGCCTGCGCCTCAGAAAGCAGCAAACAGGCAAGAGATTTTGTGCGGGCAATCCTGACAGGACGTTTCGAATGGGAGAAAGATATTCTTGCAATGCTAAAATCCCCGCGCGGCGCAGAGCGTGAGATGGCAATAGAAGTGCTTCAGAGTTGGGGAACCGAGAAATATCGTGACCAGCTGAGTCTGGCACTCGAGACAGAAAAAACGAAAAAGATACGCAGCGTACTGCAAAATGCACTGGGATTGAACAGTCAAAATGATAACGGACAAAACACAGCAGAATGGACATTGGAGAAGCTCGTACAGGAAACGCTGACTGGCGCATGGAAGCGGAAGCGGTCGTGGCTGCCATTGGATACCTTTCCAAAAGTTCACAAAAAAGACGGTGAGGAGGCGTCCGAAGAATACCTCGCAGCAATCCTGCTCAGCTATGCAGACAGGAAAGAGCTGGGCATCAGCATGGACGCAGCGCGGCTGGCAGCAGAGCTCAATCCAGCAGAATTAGCAGCGTATATAAAGGAATTGTACAACTTCTGGTTCAGCGAAGGCGCGCAGGCAAAGCGCAAATGGGTGCTCTATGCCATCTCGATTCATGGCGGGGAGGCAGTCGTGACAGACCTGTATGCACAGATTCAGGACTGGCCGAAAAATGGCCGCGGCGCGATGGCTGCGGAGGCGGTAAAAGCCCTCGCGTTAAGTCCATCCCCCACAGCGCTTGTCCTGGTAGACCAGATTTCCAGAAAATTCAAGTACTATCAGGTGAAAAGTGCAGCCGCAGAAGCACTGGATTACGCCGCGGAGCAGCTGGGGATTTCAAGGGACGAAATGGAGGACAGAATCGTGCCAGGCCTCGGATTTGACGAGCAGATGGAGCGCATTTTTGACTACGGAAAACGTCAGTTCAGAGTCGTTTTAACCCCGGCGCTCTCCATGGATGTCTATGACGAAAAAGGGAAAAAATTAAAAAGTATGCCCGCTCCTGGCAAAACGGATGATCCCGAACAGTCAAAAGCGGCAAACGATGCGTGGAAATCCCTGAAAAAGCAGTTAAAAACAGTCGTCACAAACCAGAAACTGCGCATGGAGCAGGCGTTGAGCACAGAGCGGCACTGGCAGACAGAGAAGTGGAAAGAATTGTACATAAAGAATCCCGTCATGCGCCAGTTTGCTATCGGACTGGTCTGGGGCGTGTACGAGGATGGAGGGCTTGCAGAAACATTCCGCTATATGGAAGACGGCACATTCAACACCGTGGACGAAGAAGAGTATACACTGCCGGAAAACGCCAGTATTGGTCTGGTACATCCCGTCGAATTATCAGAAGAAACCCTGTCAGCATGGAAAGAACAGCTGTCTGACTACGAGATCGCCCAGCCCATAGAACAGCTCGAACGCCCGGTATTCCGCGTGACAGAGGAAGAAAAAGACGAGAAGGAACTGATCCGCTTTGGCGGAGTGGTAGTCAATTCCCTCTCCCTGTCAGGAAAACTCCAGAACATGGGATGGTACAAAGGTGAAGTCGGTGACGGCGGCGGTTTTGATACATACTATCGCTATGATAATGACAAGAATGCGGAGCTGACGTTCTCCGGAGATTTCATCGCCTGTTTAGATACAGACGTGGATGTCTATGAAGTACATTTCGCACAGAAAGTCACAGGAGCGTCACAAGTACTTGCACCATGTAAACTGGGGGAGGTAAATCCAAGGTATTTCAGCGAGACAGTCCTGCAGATTACAAAGGCAACCGCCTCATCGACAGAGCGGCGTCCCTATCCTGACTGTAAGAGACGGCGTTGGTATTAAAGAACTGTAGGAAAATAACTGACGCATCTTGACTTGTCTATTTCTCTGATAGCACAGCACAAAAAGCCTCGCCGTAAGGCATTGTCCTTTATGCCTTTGCCTTCTACGCTTGCTTTTTTTGTGCTGCACTCTCGAAGAAATATCCTGCGCAACCTGCATCACTTATTTTTCTACAGTTCCTAAGTTTTAGCTGCTTTCAAAATTGCTCACAGGAATTGTACAGTTTCCCTAATATAGGGAATCGTAAAGGTACACGGACAGTGCACGTATCGTGTAAAAAGCCAGTATGGCGTCATAAGATACGTGCATTGTCCTTACAAAGTTCTTTATTCAGCAGTTTGCAAATAGGTACATCAAACACTTCTGAAAAATAAATCAATTCAAAGTCGGGGACAACCCGGTCTCCCGTTTCAATTCTGCTAATTGCTTTTTGATTTAAGCTTAAGCCGGCAAGCTGAAGTCTTGCGGCAAGCTGTTCCTGCGATAAATCAGCCCGTTCTCTCAAATCCCGGATAATAGAGCCCGAAATATTGCATTTGCCATCTGCGTATTTATATAGTTTCATGAACGCACCTCCTGGTTATTCCACCGACATCTGGATATCCCAAAGATGGGTAACAATATATTGACAGTAACATTATTTTGGCGGTATAATTATCCCAAAGATGACTAAAGGTATGTGTTTGGAAAGGATTATGGATACAGATGAAAGTAAAATGTGCTGAAAAGATTTACAGAGTAGATATAGCTATGAAGTCTGTAATAAATGATAAAAATTTCGAGTTGCTCAATATTGCTTTGGGAGCCATCGCTGCAGTCTATTATACGACAATGTACTATGTTGATAATCCGGTAATTTTTGGAGCGGCATATTACCGGCTGGAATGTCTTTTTCAGGGAAGAGTGCTGGATTTTTTGTTCGATTGGTCCCCTATCGTACCATATGGCGTGTTTTGTCAGATATTATTTGTGATATGGGTTATTCCAGTCAAAATCCTGAGTCTGATATTCGGGATCTCATTGGCGGATAGCATGGGCGCGTATTTGTGGTACAAGCTTTTTATTGTCCTGGTGTGGTGGCGCTGTGTGCAGGAGACAAAGAAAATTGCGGTGACACTAAAGATGGACGAACTCAGAATAAAATGGATGGGGTTATTTCTGTCCTCCTCTCTTCTGGCATTTCTGCCTGTTTTCCATTTGGGGCAGATAGATGTCGTATATCTGGTGTTTATGCTGTGGGGAGTGCGTAAATACATAGAGGGGAACTATAAAGAATTTATACTTGCCTTTTTGCTGGCAAACCCAGTGAAATATTTGTCTGTCTTTGCATATATCCCATTAATTTTATTGAAAGAGAAAAGAATACGATATATTTTGAGGGATATATGCATTGGATTCATTTTGATTCCCGTGGAAATGCTCATCAAAAATATGACAGGCATATTATGCTGGCTGGGAGCCATAGGCATAGATCAGGTGAGAGTGCCGTATACATTGGCGACAAGCCAGATTAGGGCACTGTTGGTAAATGTGTGGGGAGCAGGACCGGACAATATGGGGGCTTCCATGGTAGTAATTGCATATGCGGTCATATGTATACTTGCATATTGCAGCTGTTATAATGATGTGCGGAGAGGAAAACTGTCTGTCTGGCTCTGTTTTTCCAGTATGGCTGTTTTAGTAACCTTTGGAACAATGAAGTGCTATTGGGAAATTTTGCTGTCGCCGTTTATGGTTATGTTATTGTTTATGGAAAAGCGCAGTATCAGGATTGATTTTGTGCTGGAGGCTTTTTCGCCGATACTGATTACCGGCATATACGTCATTACGCAGTCACAGGTTTATGGCGGAAGAAAGACCTTTGATTATTTATTGTTTTCATACAGCAAGTATTTGATGAACCGGCGAGAAAGCCATAGCAACAGCGATATGATTCATTATATTAAAGATACAATACAATATCCGGGAGAATATGAAAACGTGTTTCCGGCGTTAGTGGTCGTGTTCATGATCACATTTATGATAATAAATTTTCCTTATTATCAGCATGAGGATCAGGAACGAACCACAGATGAACAAAAAGTATGGTGTCAGTGGGGGTGTGTCAGAATAGGGATTCTTATTTTGTGGTTTGTGCTGAATTTTTGGTGTCTGTTTAAATGACGATGTGTAAACAGTTACCTCAGAAAATATTATTTTAAAATTTAACGAAAAAGGGGTTGACAACACCAAAAGCCTTATGTATAATGAATCATGCGTCAAGTGAAAAGGTGCACGATTTAAATATTGGTAGAGGATTTAATTCAGTACCGGGGAGAAGTACTCAAGAGGCTGAAGAGGCGCCCCTGCTAAGGGTGTAGGTCGGGTGACCGGCGCGAGGGTTCAAATCCCTTCTTCTCCGTTCATTTATTTTATAAATGAGGTTATGGCAAAGCTGCCATGGGAAAAGTGTCTTAGCAACATCGAGATTCTTTTTTTTCGCCTTAATGAGAAAGGTTAAAATAAATGAAAAAGAGTATTGACACAGATTGGAAAAAGTGTTAATATAAAATCCTACCGCGAAAAAGCGGCAGACAAGCTATTTGAAAAAAATGAAAAAAGTTCTTGACAAAGACTTTGAATGGTGATAAGATATCAGAGTTGCGTCAATCAAGAGCAACAAACAGAACCTTGACAAATAAACAGTAATGCAACCCTGAAAATTCTAATGAGAAT
>CAMWTP010000043.1 GCA_947177165.1 uncultured Lachnospiraceae bacterium | reverse complement strand
TTCCCTTGCTTGTGTCAATTCCCGTCACTCCCTGTGCGGGAGTGTGGATTGAAATCAAAAGCGATTTTCAACGCCTCCGTAGGATTGCTTGTCACTCCTTGTGCGGGAGTGTGGATTGAAATTATATCCTCAGCTGGTGCATAACCGCCGATCCTGTCACTCCCAGTGCGGGAGTGTGGATTGAAATTTTGTCATCAGAATATACCCCCTCTCGCGTATATTGTCACTCCCAGTGCGGGAGTGTGGATTGAAATTTTTACGTGTTCAACTATCTTTTTCAAAGGCTGAGATCACTCCCAGTGCGGAAGCAGGGATTGAAATTGGAATATATTTTCGTCAACTGTGAATTTGTATATATACTTCTTGCTGTAAAAAAGTCAATTATTGAGCAATACGATGTCTCGTCTTATGATAGAAAGTGGTGGAAAATATTCCTTATATCAATATGCAATATATTTCTTGATGAAGTCACAAGGAAGGTGGGCTTTGCTAAGATGGTCAGAATGAGGTCTTTATTCCGACGGCGTAACCAGCAGAAGAACAGTTATGGTGCAGAGTTTAAACTATCAATGAAGCGTTATCTAATGCAAGACTATGTAGGACATCACAGGACAGTACACACAGTTTCGCCCAATCATTCGTTATATGGGGAACCCAGTACAGAAAATCTGCGCACTGGGTTTCTTCTGGGGCCATGTTCCCGGCCAAAGCCGCAAGCCCGGTTCTGTGAGTGCCATACCCCATAAAGAGTATGGTTGATTAACTATATAACGAACAAATATTCGTAAAAAGTATTGACATCCTTTTCGTTAAGCGTTATAGTATATCTTACAATATAAAAATATCTAGTCAGGAGCCAAACTGATCATAGGTTTTTCAAACACGCTCCAGCATAAAAAAGTCTTGATTTATTGTTCAATATGAAATAAGAGACATTGAACAATAGAATTGCAGAATGCATTTACAGATACCTGACGAATGAAAAAAGGATTAGATGTCTTACAAAGCTGACAGGAAAAACGGACTTGATTTCGCAAAAAGTGAGGAGTACTTTAATGACCACATTACCATATATTAACGGCATCACATTTGCCCCATTTGCGCCTGCTGGAAACCTGGCAAAGGAAAGTGCCCGGCAAAGCCTCAAACTGATGAAGGAGCGCACAAATGCCAATTTCATCATTCTTGTCCCGGGCGGACTTCAGGATACGCCGCAGTCAGAGCAAATTGATGATACTTCCGACAGGACAATGACAGACAGTGAGTTGAAGCAAACGATTGACTATGCCCATACGCTTGGACTCCGCGTGGCGTTAAAGCCCACTGTCAACTGCAAAAACGGAACATGGCGGGCGCACATCAATTTCTTTGATGAGGATGTACCCTGTGAGCCCAAATGGAGCAACTGGTTTTCTTCGTACATGAAGTTTCAGAATCATTATGCCCGAATAGCGCAGGAGATGGGCTGCGAGATGCATATTGCGGGTTGCGAGATGGTCATGGCGGAGCGGCGTGCGGACGAGTGGAGACAGACCATCGCAGAGATTCGAAAGGATTTCAAGGGACTGGTGTCCTACAATACAGATAAATATCAGGAGCACAATGTCACATGGTGGGATTGTGTGGATGTGATCTCATCAAGCGGATATTATCCAATCGACGACTGGGAGAGACAGCTTGACAGGATAGAACCAGTCGTCGCAAAGTTTCAAAAACCATTCTTTTTCGCGGAGGCAGGCTGTATGTCCGTCGCAGGTTCAAAATATGTGCCCAATGACTGGTCTGTGCGGGGAGAGAGTGACCTGGAAGGACAGGCAGACTGGTATAAGGAGCTGTTTCAAGCCTGCAGAAAGCGAAGCTGGGTGCGGGGATTTGCACTCTGGTCGTGGGCAGACAAGCTGTATGACGAGGGTGAGGCAGAGAAGCGCAAAGATTATGAATTGTATGCCAAGCCTGCGGAAAAAGTAGTGCAGGAATTTTATCAGGTAAACGGAGGAATACGATGACATACGAAGAATTTTGCAGTGAACTGGTACAGAAGCTGGAAGATAAGAAAAATAAATTAGGCTACAGCAAAGTGAAATATTATCCGGATGGTTTTACCTCGGAAGATCAAAAGGAACTTGCGACAATCCGGAATACCAATATCCGGTACAACAAGACAGAATCCGATGTACTGTCAGGCGATTTTGTCATTCTCTATGTAGAAACGGTAAGCGCACATATATGCAGATTTACATGCAGGGGACTCTACCAGGCGTATGAGGAAAACGGATGGGAAGGCGTGTGGACCGATATCAATTCGAGTCTGGCAAATGGCAAGCGGTTGGCAAAGATGGATATAATGGAGCTGATCGACAGAAATGAGTACGATGCATTAAGGGAAAAAATCTTTATCCGTCCGCTGAATTATAATGACCATCGCTATGAATTGAAAGATTACGTTTACAGGCGGATTGGAGACATTGTTCTGGTGCTCTATCTGCTCGCAAGCGATGAGCACATCGGGGAGCGGCATGATGTCTCGTCCATGAAGCTTCCGAGAGTCATGATGGAGAGCTGGGATTTGAGCGAGGACGAGGTGTGGGAGAACGCGATGAGCAGCACCTATATGATGTCGCCGCCGAGAATGTACCTCAATCCGATGGATACATACAAACCGCCGTACCACAAGGGGGCGTTCATGGCACTCAATTCAGACATCGGGACGCTCTCAGCGATGGCCGTACCCACAGTAACGACGACGACACAGATGAACGGAGCGATTGCAATGTTTTATCCCGGCGTGAGGGAGCGCATTGCGGAGCTGTTTGGCGGCGATTTTTACGTGGCATTTACAAGTATCCACGAGGCAAGGCTTCACAAGAAAGGGACAATTCCGCCAAGAGAGATTTTGGGACGTGTCAGGGAAATGAACAGAATGTTAGATCCGTCCGAGGTCCTGACGCGCAAGATGTATCTATATGAATCGGCGTCAAAGGAGTTCAGACAGCTGGAATTGTAACAGACTTATCAGGAACTGTCGAAAAATTACCTGAACATCTTGACTTGCCTGTTTCGGAACAGTTCCTTAAGGCGGGAGGGGAACGATGATCAAAGTAACTGTATGGAATGAGAATCTGCATGAGCAGAGACAGGAGGAAGTGAGACGGATTTATCCGCATGGAATTCACGGCTGCATTGCAGGTTTTCTGAAAGAGGATAAAAATATTTTTGTGCGCACAGCCACCTTGGAGGAACCGGAGCATGGTCTGACCGAGGCGGTTCTTGCGGACACAGATGTGCTGATTTACTGGGGGCACATGGCACACCACGAGTTCTCCGATAAGGTAGCTGAGCGCGTGCGGCGCCATGTGCTGCAGGGCATGGGGCTGATTGCGCTTCACTCTGCACATTTGGCGAAGATTATGCGTCTGCTCATGGGGACAGCCATGACACTTCGCTGGAGACATGGGGATCGCGAGCGACTGTTTGTGACAGCGCCGTATCATCCGATTGCACAGGGAGTGCCGGCGAATTTTGATATTCCGATTGAGGAAATGTACGGGGAGTATTTTGACATTCCAAAACCGGATGATGTGGTGTTCACAGGCTGGTTTGCTGGCGGCGAGGTCTTTCGAAGCGGCTGCACTTTTCAGAGGGGGCAGGGCAGAATCTTTTATTTTCAGCCGGGACATGAGGAGTATCCGATTTATCATATGCCGGAGATTCAGAGGATTCTTACCAATGCGGTTCACTGGTGCTCGGAAGTCAAGAGACAGCAAAGGCCGCTTGACTGCACCGCGGTGAAGGTGACGCTGGAGGAAGAGTATGCAAACCCGATTAAGCTGTCTGTATTTTATGACCATATTATACAGGCGGTTAATCAGTCGCAGGGGGACAAGTCGCTGAATCAGATTATGGGATGCTGCAGTGATTTTGGAATACGCGGTATTGACATTGAGTACAGGCGGCTCTGTGCGGACTACGACCGGATTGAGGAGGCACTTCGGTATCATTATATGGAAGTGGCAGGTATCTATCAGTTTTATGATCTGAGAAACAGCGCTGATATCCGTGTCGGAAAAGATCAGATCGATATGGCGCATAAGCTTGGGGTAAAACAGGTTCTGATCGTGCCGGGATTTTTGGACGCGGAGGAGGCGAAAGCGCTTCACCGCGTGAGCGGCGATTATTTTGCCGTGGAGCGGTTTATGGAGCAGAACCTGTGCATTCAGTCGATGAAAGAGGCGCTGACGGAACTGACGCAGTACGCGAAAACGCTCGGAGTGGAAGTGACGCTCGAGGACTTTGATGACAACAGGTCTCCATGCGCGCGGATGAATGAGCTGCTCTGGTTTATGAGAAGTGTTCCTGATTTGAGATGCACATTTGACATGGGAAATTTTGCGTTTGGCTATGAGAATGTGATGGAGGCCTATGAGCACTTGAAACATTATATCGTACATGTACATTGCAAGGACAGGGGGAGCGAGGGCAATGGCCTCAAATCTGTTCCGACAGGAAGCGGATATATTCCAGTCGCGCAGCTAGTCAGAAAACTGAGAGAAGACAACTATCGCGGGTATCTGTCGATTGAGCATTTCGGGGACTTGGACCAGCTGGCAGGCATCGGGCAGTCAGCACATTTCCTGAAGGCGATTATTGCATAAATACTTCCCTGCTCAGGATTGTGTACCTAAGGAACTGTTCGTTGACTTTGTAAACATGTTCTTGAGTGAATATTTTTGTCAGGAGGAAATATAGACAAGTGTACAAGGAGGGCAGGCCATTGAAAAAATATATTATGGCGTTAGATGCAGGGACGACCAGCAACCGATGCATCTTATTTGATGAAAAGGGCAGGATGTGCAGTGTCGCACAGCGGGAATTTACACAGTATTTTCCGCAGCCGGGCTGGGTGGAGCACGACGCGGACGAGATCTGGGCAAGTCAGCTTGGCGTCGCGGTTGAGGCGATGAACATGATCGGAGCCACAGCGCACGACATTGCTGCGATCGGCATTACGAACCAGCGGGAGACGGCGATTGTGTGGGACAAAAACACAGGCGTTCCGGTGTATCATGCGATCGTATGGCAGTGCAGGCGGACAGCAGAAGCGTGTGATGCCCTGAAAGAAAAGGGACTTACGGAATTGTACAAGCAAAAGACCGGTCTTGTGATCGATGCCTATTTCTCGGCGACAAAGGTAAAGTGGATACTTGACAATGTACCGGGGGCAAGACAGAAGGCTGAAAACGGAGAATTGCTGTTCGGAACGGTTGAGACGTGGCTGATCTGGAAACTCACGAAAGGCGCAGTGCATGTCACAGATTACTCCAACGCTTCCCGAACAATGCTCTTTAATATCAATACCCTGGAGTGGGACGATGAGATTCTTGCGGAGCTGGACATACCCAAATCCATGCTTCCTGCCGTAAAGCCTTCGAGCTGTGTTTACGGGAATGCGGACCCGTCCTTCCTCGGCGGGGCGATACTGATTGCAGGGGCAGCAGGGGACCAGCAGGCAGCGCTGTTTGGCCAGACCTGCTTTAGTGCGGGAGAGGCGAAAAACACCTACGGGACAGGCTGCTTTCTGCTCATGAATACGGGTGAGAAGCCCGTGTTTTCGGACAATGGACTGGTGACAACGATCGCGTGGGGACTTGACGGGAAGGTAAATTATGCCCTGGAAGGTTCCATCTTTGTGGCGGGGGCGGCGATACAATGGCTGCGCGACGAGCTGAGGATTATCGATTCCGCGGAGGATTCCGAGTATATGGCAAAAAAGGTGGCGGACACAAACGGCTGCTATGTTGTTCCGGCATTTACCGGTCTGGGAGCGCCTTACTGGGATCAGTATGCGCGGGGAACCATTGTCGGCATTACGCGCGGTGTCAACAAATGCCACATTATCCGCGCGACGCTGGACTCCATAGCATATCAGGTCAACGATGTGCTTGCGGCGATGGAAGCGGACTCCAGGATCGCTGTTCCGGCCCTGAAAGTGGATGGGGGCGCGAGCGCAAATGATTTTCTGATGCAGACGCAGGCGGACATTGTCAATGTTCCGGTAATCCGCCCGCAGTGTGTGGAGACGACCGCGATGGGAGCCGCTTATCTGGCAGGGCTTGCGGTGGGATACTGGACAGGCAAAGAGGAAGTCCGCAAAAACTGGACGAGCAATTGTGTGTTTGAGCCCTCGATTGGGGCGGATGACAGGGAGAAGCGGATCCGGGGCTGGCATAAGGCTGTCAAATATGCCTACGGCTGGGCAAAAGAATAATCATCAAATCAAAAAGGAACCCGGAGGGTTCCTTTTTAGGTGCACATCAATCAATTAAAAAACTGTTTTACGCGTCCGCTTTGATTTTCCATGTACTTGCGCTGCATCATGATACTGTAAGTATTCAGAAGCTGATTTTTCTTGAGTTCTGTCACGCCTGTACCGTAGTCGGTATCTTCGATGCGGCTGTGCGATGCGGTCAGGTTATAGATCGCGTTGTTGCCGTAAGCAATCGTGTGGTCTAACCTGTTGGACGCAGCGCCGAGTGACGAGCGCTGTGCGGAAACTTTTGCCAGGGCATCAGAGATGGCGTCGAGCGCATTGGTGGCTGCCATTCCGGTTCTGTCAGCTACATTCAGCCCCTTAATACCGATTCCCGCGGCGTTCAATGCATCAATATTGACAGAAATCTTGTTTGCCATATCCGATTCCGCACCTACCTGAAGTGAGGTGGAGAAGCTGTCTGGCCGGTCAACGCTGCCCTTGCTGATCGTAAACTGCACTTTCGATGCATCGTTCGGATCGGCTGCAGCAGTAGAAACAGTTGCGGCTGTCGTGGCACCGACACTGCTTGCGGCTGCGAGCTGCTCCTGAATCTTGGAGTATGCTGTATCTGCTGTGATCAGATTCGGATTTGTCTCGTCGTCCTTATCGCCGATCGTATAGTCTGTTCCGCCAATCTTGATCGTATCCCCTGTTTTCAGGGCGTCCATCGTGAAAGTGGCTGTCGTGCTGTTCTGCGTCAGGGTGCCCATGATGCCGGCATCGCGCGCGCTTACAGGGACAGAGCTTCTGCCGGAGCCTCCCTTTAACAGATAGGACTCGTTGAATTTGGTGGTTGCTGATACGCGGTCGATCTCCTGGGTAAGCTGATCAATCTCCGCCTGGATAGCGCCTCTGTCAGAAGAGGAATTGGTACCGTTTGCCGCCTGTACGCTGAGCTCGTTTACACGCTGAAGCATGTCGGACACAGAACTCATTGCGCCCTCGGCAACATTGATCATATTCTGGGAAGTCTGTGCATTGTATACACCTGCACTTAAGCCGTTCGTCTGTTTTAAGAGCTTTTGGGCGATGGCAAGTCCTGTGGCATCGTCGGCAGCGGAATTGATACGTTTTCCGCTGGCAAGCTTCTTGAAAGAACGGGCTAAGTTGCGGTTGTTCTGTCTTGCTATATAAGACATCGGTGAGATTCGCATAAGTATTCCCCCTTTCCTGTGAATCACTATTGAAATAATTACCTACTTTTACAAATTTAGCATAGCACATTCGGATTTGGGGTGCAAGAGAAATGATGATAAAAAGATGACGAAAAATTGATAAAAAATTCCAGATATGATACGGGATGCTGTTTATGCCATCGATAACCACAATTGTGTCAAAATCAGATGTGCCCCGGACAGCAGCAGGATATTTATAGCAAATTCAGGAAAAATTTCTTGCCAATATACATAGAAAAGGCATATGATAGATACAAGCAGTGTGCAGGGAACTGCGCAGAATGAAAGATACAGGAAGCACAGGCAGTATGGACGCAGTTCCTGACAAATATGTAGAAGGTAGAAAGGACATACCGGTATGATGAAGCAGGCAGATCAAAGAAATTTGACCATGGTCATGGATTTGTATGAGCTGACGATGGCAAACGGTTATTTCAATGACGGAGATATGGAGACGAGAGTCGCATTTGACGTTTTTTACAGGAAAAATCCCGACAGGGGCGGATTTACCATCTTTGCGGGACTGGAGCAGATTGTGGAGTATGTGGAGAATCTGCACTTTTCGGATGAGGATATCGCATATCTGCGCTCCCTCAACACATTCACAGATGCTTTTTTGAGCTATCTGAAAGAGTTTCGGTTTCAGGGGGACATCTACGCATTTCCTGAGGGGACGATCATGTATCCCAATGAGCCGGTCATCACTGTGGTTGCGCCGCTCATTGACGCGCAGCTTGTCGAGACAGCGATTCTGACGCAGATCAATCACCAGTCGTTGGTGGCGACCAAGACGGCGCGCATTGTGCGGGCGGCAGAGGGGAGGATGGTGTCAGACTTCGGCGCGAGACGTGCGCACAACATGGACGCCGCTGTTTACGGTGCGCGCGCTTCTTATATCGGCGGTGCAGCAGGGACTGCGACAGTGCTTGCGGGGCAGATGTTTGGCATTCCCGTGAGCGGAACGATGGCGCACAGCTGGGTCATGTACTATAAGGATGAGTATGAGGCGTTTAAAAACTATGCGGTCAATTACCCGGATAATACAGTTCTGCTGGTTGATACTTATGACACAATCCAGTCGGGAATCCCGAATGCAGTCCGCGTGGCGCATGAGGTGCTGGAGCCTATGGGCAAGCGGCTTAAGGGGGTCCGCATCGACAGCGGCGATCTGGCGTACCAGTCGTCAAAAGTCAGGAAAATGCTGGACGAGGAGGGGCTCACAGACTGCAGGATAATCGTATCAAACAGCCTTGACGAGCACACGATATCGTCCTTAAATATACAGAAAGCGTGCATAGACGGTTACGGTGTGGGCGAGCGCCTGATCACGGGCGCCACGAGCGACTATTCCGACGACACACTGGCGCTGCTCGGCGCAGTGTACAAGATTGCGGCGGTTGAGGAAAACGGTGTGTTTGTGCCGCGTATCAAGATATCCGGTACAGTGGAAAAGATCACCAATCCGGGGCTGAAAAAGGTGTATCGGATCTATGACCAGAATGGCAAGGCGAAGGCGGACCTGATCGCAAAGGCGGACGAGGAGATCGACATGAGCGGGGAGTTTCGTTTTGTGGACCCGCAGATGCCATGGAGAAATCTGAAGTTTACCAATTGCACCGCGAAACCTTTGCAGGTAAAGGTGTTTGAAAACGGCAAAAGAGTGTACGAGCTTCCGGCACTGGAGGAAATCCGGTCGTATGTCAAGAAACAGCTCAGCGAGGAGATCTGGGAGGAGGAGCAGCGGTTCAACAATCCGCATGTACATTATATGGACATGACGCCCGATTACTATGAGCTCAAAATGGGACTTTTGCATGAAAAAGGAAAGGCCACAAGTTAAAGGAATTGTTCAATCTGCCGATATATAGATAAAATGTGTTGTCAGAGAAATCCTGGGGAATCGTAACGGGCTTCCGGTTTTGGGGATTTCTTGATGAAATGAGAGAGCGTGATAACAGGGATGTTTATGCAGTTTGCAATGATGCAGACTGCGCATGAGAACGTTTACCAGGAGGGTGATTTTATGCAGATGAATACGATACAAATGTTAAATGGATTTCACAATTTAAACAGAAGTGTGAATATTGACATGCGGACTGGCAATAACAATCTGCCCGGTCAGCTTCGTGCAAGCGCTGCACAGGCAAATACGGGTAATATGTTTGGGCCGCAGTGCAGGGTGACAATCTCGCGTGAGGGCAGAAAACTGAGTGATCAGATGAAGGCGTCAGAGCCAAAGAGCTTTACCGCCGCCAGCGCAGAGAGGCTCCTGCTCCGGCAGCAGAAACAGGATGAGATGAACAGGAGTGAACAGTCCGACACGCTGAGTGAAATCTCAAATCTGATGAGTGAGATCAAGAGTTCCTACGCAGCGGGCGAGGACAAGGAGACAATTGCGAATAAGCAGGATGCTTTGAACCGGCTGCTGGATCTGAAGGCACGGCAGGAGGAGGAAAATAAGCAGCGCATGGAGGATGCGGCGGGCAGTGTGGCAGGCGCATCAAAGGGGCAGGAGGAAATCGACAGGAAAAATGCAGATTTGTATCTGATGCTGAAAACGCTCGAGGAGAAGGATGAGGAAGAAAGCGCGGAAGGTTCGGGCGCGAAAGATGACACGGCAGATACAGAGGATGGTCAGGGCAGCGTCGGCGGTCAGTTCCAGGAATCCGCATCGATGCTCGGCGCATCGGCAGCAAAGCGCGAGCTTCAGGCAAAGGGAATCATCGATGGCATGTTTGACAGCGGGTACGGCAGACTGGCCGAGGCAGACGCGATGATGCACGAGATACAGGCGGAGCTGGATCTGGCGGCAGAGTCACTTGGCAGAGCGAATCTCAGCGAGGACGAGAAAAATCAGCTGATGTCCGAGCACATTGCGAGAGCAGGCAACATGATGATGTCAAACTATGGAGAGATGATGGACCTGAGAAGAAAGGGGCATCAGGAGATACAGGACGCGAAGGAGCTGGAGAGCAGACATATCACAATCAATCCGCTTGACGGAGTGGACAGAGCGAAGCAGACGATTCTGGATGCAGGTGCGGCTGCAGCGCTCCACGAGGTATCACAGGACACCATTGACAAAGCGTCCGGGGAGCTGGAGGAGAGAGTGCAGGAGGAAATCGACAAGCGGAACGATGTTGTATCCGGTCCAAACGAGGACGAGGAGCAGAAAAAAGCGGAGGAGATCGCGGAGGAAAAGAAAGCCGAACAGCTCGAGGAGAACGAGCAGGAGCAGGAAGAATATGAAAAAAATACCAAATTGATGAATTAATTATTTAAAGATTTGACATAGTATGCTATAATAGGAAGGATGAAAGCAGAATTATTAAAAAATAGCAGCAATTTAAAAAATTACGTGTTCAAAATCCTGGGAGTAGGCGATATACTTTTAAGAAATGGGGCACAGGTTAAAAGGAGAGAAAACGAAATGCCAAAAAAGCCAATTATTGACAAAGAAATGTTTAAGAGAAGTGTGCTGTACAATGTTAAGACATTGTACAGAAAGACTCTGGAGGAGGCTACGGAACAGCAGATTTTCCAGGCGGTAGCCTTTGCTGTGAAGGACAACATCGTAGACCACTGGCTCAAGACGCAGGCAGCTTATGACGAGAAAGATCCTAAGACAGTGTACTACATGTCCATGGAGTTTCTGATGGGGCGTGCACTTGGCAATAACATGATCAACCTGATGGCATACAAGGAATTTTCAGAAGCTTTGGAGGAGCTTGGACTCGACATCAATGTGATCGAGGACCAGGAGCCGGACGCAGCACTCGGAAACGGCGGTCTGGGACGGCTTGCAGCATGTTTCCTTGATTCGCTCGCAACACTCGGTTATTCTGCATACGGATGCGGTATCCGCTATCGCTACGGTATGTTCAAGCAGGAGATCCGGGACGGTTTCCAGAGAGAGGTTCCCGATAACTGGCTGAGAGACGGAAATCCGTTTGAGCTGAGACGTCCTGAATATACAAAGGTGATTAAGTTCGGCGGAAACGTGGCGTGCAGGGAGGAGGACGGCAGACTGATCTGGTATCAGGAGAATTACCAGTCTGTCAAGGCAGTGCCCTATGATCTTCCGATTGTCGGATACGGAAACGGCATTGTAAATACACTCAGAATCTGGGATGCAGAGCCGATGGACTGCTTCAGTCTGGACTCTTTTGACAAGGGTGATTACCAGAAGGCAGTGGAGCAGACGAATCTTGCCAGAAATATCGTCGAGGTGCTCTATCCGAATGACAACCATATATCCGGTAAGGAGCTCCGCTTAAAGCAGCAGTATTTCTTTATTTCTGCGTCTGTGCAGACCGCGATTGAGAAATACATGTCAAAGCATGACGATATTCATAAGTTTTATGAGAAAGTTACATTCCAGTTAAACGATACACACCCGACCGTGGCGATTGCAGAGCTGATGAGAATCCTGCTTGACGATTACCATTTAGAGTGGGATGAGGCATGGAGGATTACGACAAGAACCTGTGCATACACAAACCATACCATTATGGCAGAGGCGCTTGAAAAGTGGCCGGTAGACCTGTTCCAGAGACTGCTTCCGAGAATTTACCAGATTATAGAGGAGATCAACCGCAGATTCCTCCTCGACATCGTAAACAGATATCCGGAGCCGGCTGATAAGATCAAGAAAATGGCAATTATTGCAGATGGCCAGGTTAAGATGGCACATATGGCGATCGTTGCAGGCTACAGTGTGAACGGTGTTGCAAGGCTTCACACAGAGATTCTAAAGAATCAGGAGCTCAGGGACTTCTACGAGATGTTTCCGCAGAAGTTCAACAACAAGACGAACGGTATCACGCAGAGGCGTTTCCTGCTCCACGCGAATCCGCTGCTTGCAGACTGGGTTACAGACAAGGTGGGTGAGGACTGGATTGTAGATCTTCCTGTGATTGACGGCATTGCAAAATATGCAGACGATCCCGCGGCACAGAAAGAGTTCATGGAAATCAAGCGCAAGAACAAGGTGCGTCTGGCAAAATATATCCAGGAGCACAATGGTATTACGGTGGATCCCGATTCGATATTCGATGTGCAGGTTAAGAGACTTCACGAGTATAAGAGACAGCTGCTCAACATTCTTCATGTGATGCATCTGTATAACGAGATGAAGGCAAATCCGGGTATGGAGTTCTGTCCAAGGACATTTATCTTCGGTGCAAAGGCAGCGGCAGGATACAAGAATGCGAAGCTGACCATCAAGCTGATCAATGCGGTGGCGGACAAAGTGAACAATGACCCGGTTGTAAAGAACCGCATCAAGGTAGTATTTATCGAGGATTACAGGGTATCCAATGCCGAGCTGATCTTTGCGGCCGCAGATATTTCCGAGCAGATTTCCACAGCTTCTAAGGAGGCGAGCGGTACGGGCAACATGAAGTTTATGCTGAATGGCGCGCTGACGCTCGGCACGATGGACGGCGCAAACGTGGAGATTGTTGAGGAAGTCGGCAACGAGCATGCGTTTATCTTTGGATTGAGTTCAGACGAGGTTATCAACTATGAGAACAATGGTGGCTACAATCCGATGGATATATACAACAGTGATGCTGTGATCAGAAAGGTTGTCGATCAGCTTGTGGACGGCACATATGCGGATGACAGGGAGCTTTTCAGAAGCCTTTACAATTCCCTGCTCAACACGCTGGATACAGACAAGGCTGACCGCTACTTCATCCTGAAGGATTTCCACGCTTATGCTGATGCGCAGAAGAGAGTGGAGAAAGCCTACAAGGATAAGGCTGGTTGGGCAAAGAGTGCTATGCTCAATGTGGCAAAGGTCGGCAAGTTCACTTCTGACAGAACAATCCAGCAGTATGTGGATGAGATCTGGCATCTTGACAAGGTAGAGTTAGAGGGCTAGTACACTAGCTATATAATTGCAGAACGCATATCTCAACATAGCGGGATATGCGTTTTGGCTTTCAGGCACATGGGCGCGGGCGGAGTATCATTGTCCGCGCGCCACGCGGCAGGGAAAAGTGTATTCACTGCTCGATTTGGAGGCGGAAATGGGAAATACGAAAATAAAGAAGAGGATATCGAAAATCTTGTTTCTGCTGATGGGTGTATTGATGATTGGCACTGTCAGCGGATGTACATCAGATAAAAGTGTTAAGACATATCTGCAGGCGCTTCTGGACACCTCCTACAAGAATGACTCCAGTACCTTTGTTGAGACCAGGCTGGGAACCGCGGAGGAGGCGCAGGCGCTTTACGAACAGGGAATTGATACGGGCGTTGGCGTCTTCTGCAGCAGGCTTGGCGTGTCCGATGAGTATAAGGATGAGTTTCGCCAGCTCTATATGGATATGCTCGGAAAAGTCCGATATACAGTGGACGATGCAGAGAAGCAGAGCGACGGTTCCTATATTGTGACAGTAACATACGAAAAAATGAATGTTTTCAAACCGGCACTGGCTTTGCATCAGGAAAATGTGGCAGCAATGATGGAAGAGTGGGCAAACGCATCGGAGTCGCCCGCAGAGGATGAGATGGTGGCAGCAGTGTACAGAGAATTTAAAAACAGCATGGAGACAGTGCTTGCAGAGGTGCAGTACAGTGCAGCGGCCTCTATGACAGTGCGGATCGAGCTGATCAACAATGTATATACACCGAATACAGATGATGTTGCCGAGCTGGAGAAGGCACTGTTTGACGGAGAATAGTAAAATCGACCGCAATGCGGTCGATTTTTGCAGTATATATGTATTTAGACAGCCATCATCTCGTCAATATTTGAGATAATTCCTTTTAATGCCTTGGTGATATCGGAGTCAATCGGGAATTTGACAAGTTCATTCAAGATCGTTTTCGCTTTCTGGGTATCATAGGTCTCAAGTGCCTGAAAGGCCTCCTGAAGCTGCTCGCCCCATCTCTTGAAGGACATATGGTTTCCGTCCTTGTCAATGGCATCATCTTTCAGATTGAGCGATTTTACATACTCGTTCAGGATACTGTATGCCTCATCAAGCTCAAAGGACAGCTTCTTCCAATTATTGCGTATGATGTCGAGATCGCCGACATAAGCTTCAATCTCGTGGAAAAATGCCGTGTCCGTGAGATTGACAAGCCCCAGCTCATTGGCTTTGACTCTCAAAACATGGGCATTTGCGCCATATTGCATCAGTGAGTCAGGCTGCATCAGATCATAGAGTGTATCCTCATATTTATCGCTGTTTTTCAGGAATGTCATTGCCAGCTCATTGTATTTCTCCGTATTGTGTCCGAGTCTTGCCATCGCGGCATCGATATCAATGCCATGGCGCGCAAGATAGCGCATTTTGATTCTGCTGTCAGTGATCACTGTGTCGGGGATCTGCTGCTGCAGATGTTCCAACACTTGCTTGGCATGATAGGACATCATGGAAATCTGCTGTTTCTGTGCAAGTATTTTCGCCTTTTTGTGATAGTGGCATACGACGAGCCACAGGGCGAGTGCCGTCGGGGCGATCCACACCAGGGACCACAGCGCAGCGGCCGGCAGTGCGCCAGACAGCCAGAGCAGGCCGATCAAAAGTGATACACCTGTCATAAAAGTCAGCCAGATCAGGGCTGATTTGTCGATCAGAAGTCTTAATTCATCAAAAATGTGATTATCATTACTGTTCATCATATATATTCCTTCCGCCAGAAAAGTCAGTTCTCAAGTGCCGATATATATATTCTAACATATTTTTAAATCTGAAAAAAGACTTAATTTGCGTTCGGCAAAAAAAGGAAAGACCGGTCAGTCTTGCATTAGTCGTGTATTACAATTTGTGGTCGTGCCTGTATCTGCGGAACTCCGGCATGTTGAGGAGCTTTGTGACAAAAGTGAGCGTGAAGAACAAAATCGCGGTGTCGATCGGAAGCATGATGATATTTTTGATCACACGCGGGGGCAGGATTGCCAGAAACGCATTCCCGTTCAGAACGGCAATCCACAAGGTATTCAGACCGCAGTTTACGATCGTTTTTGTCAGAAATTCTGCGATGAGAATGCGCCATATTTTAACAGGTTTCTTATACAGGACAAAGCCGTAGATCACGCCTGCGACCATGACATTGAACGTGTAGCCGAAGAAAAAAGCGCCGCCGTCTGGTTTCAGCAGGTATTTCAGGATATCGAGCATGGCTCCGAAGACCGCCCCCACCCATGGCCCAAACAGGTATTCCACGACGCGGTTTGGAAGTCCGGAAAAACCGATGCGGATGTTTGGTGTGATAAAGATGGATGTGGTGTAGTTGAGTACGACAGCCAGTGCCGCCAGCAGACCGCACAGGACGAGATTGTGTGTGACTTTCAGCTCCCTGAAGGAATCCAGGCAAAGCTTTGAATTGGGTTTTGAATCGAGTTTCTTGATTTTTTGCATAAAAAACAGCCTCCTTTATGCAGCAACCGGAAACTACACAAATGAGACTTAAGAAACCAGAAAAAGAGTCTGTAATCTTAAACAGTCAAATATGTAGCAGCGGGATGCGAACCACGTACCGCAAAACAGCATGGAAACATTCTGTTTTTTCGTCCCTGTGACAACTCCCTGTTCACAAGGCGCTTGACGCACGCGATTCTACTCTGCACAATTAATAAAAATTGTTTGTTGTAACAATCGAACTATACAACAATACAGTCGATTTGTAAAGAGAAAATTTTTTATGAGAAAGAACTTGCAATGCGAACACATGTGTGGTAAAATAAAATCGTTCGTTTGAAAATGCTGCAAAACGGATAATTTATTACAGTGCAGTTTCTAAAGGCTGAGGTGCAGGATGATAAGAGAGATGGAGTCACAGATGAATACACAAATCGTTACATTGACAGTGATTATAGCGGGCATTGTGCTGGCTGCGGCGGTGGGAGTGCTGCTCTGCAGGCAGTTTCGGGCCAGCATGAGACGGAGAGAGCTCGACACGATGGACGGCTTTGATTTTGAATACTATTGTGCGGACCTGCTCGCGGCAGACGGTTTTGTCGATGTGAAGGTCACGCGCAGCAGCGGTGATTATGGCGTTGACATTCTTGCGGAGAAGGACGGCGTGACCTATGCGGTTCAGTGCAAGCGCTACACGGGGCTTGTGGGCGTGAAGGCGGTTCAGGAGGCTTACGCGGGAAGGGATTACTATGACAGAATGGTCGGCGCTGTGCTGACGAACCAGTATTTTACAAAGCCGGCAGTGCAGGCGGCCCGGAAATTGAAAATTCTTTTGTGGGACAGGGATTACTTGCAGGGGTTGGAAAGAACGAAATGAGAGGAGCAGATATGGATACAGATGAAACACTTTTGAGAAAGCGCTTGGGGGAGCTGGCGGACAAATCTTACAATAACAGCCAATATATATTTACCGGCTTTTTGTCGGCGGCGGAGCTTGATACATATTACCGTATGGAGAGGGAACTGTCTTATGTGCCGGTCACTGTGTTTGGCGGCACGGCTGACTGCGAGCGCGTGATGCTGCGGTTTGGGAGCGTGGAGCTGTGCGGATACGAGGAGGCTTTTCCAATTCAGTGTATTGAGATTTCCCCGCTCGTCGAGAAGTTTGGAGAGGAGCTTGGTCACAGGGATTATCTGGGGGCGCTGATGAATCTCGGGATTGAGCGCAGTACGCTTGGGGATATTATCATTGCCGGGAAGCATGCTTTCCTGTTCTGCACAGAAAAGATGGCGCCGTATATCATTGAAAATCTTGATCAGATCAGGCATACAAATGTCAGATGCCGGATCGCGGAGAAAATACCGGAGAGCACGGTCACAAGACTGGAGCGCAGGACGGTTCAGGTCAGTGCGGCGCGCGCCGACAGCATCATCGCGAAGGTCTATAACCTGTCGAGGAGTGAGAGCGTGGAGTTTTTTCGGGCAAAAAAAGTCTTTGTAAATGGCAGGTTAAATGAGAATAACGGCGGACAATTAAAACCCGGAGACAGGGTAACGGTGCGCGGTTTCGGCAGATTTCAGTTCGTGGCAGCAGCGGGTGAGACGCGCAAAGGAAAATTGAATGTGGAGGTCGATATTTTCTGCTGACAAACGGAAGATGAGATGACATTTGGATGTACTGTTGTACAATTCGATACTAAATTTGTAAAAAAATATTTATTTTCGGATACCCCATTGATTTATTTTGCATTCGTGATATGATAGCATTTCAAGAAACAAATGACAGTCCCGGAATATGTTTGCGGACCGGGTGCTGTGCAGGTACAGCAGGCAAAATTTACAGTATCAGAGGGGTAGCATTATGGAAAAGCAGGCAGTTTACAGTATGACAGAGGGGAGCCCGGCAAGGCTTCTTCTCAAATTCACAGTTCCGATGCTGATCGGAAATCTGTTTCAGCAGTTTTACAACATGGTTGATTCTATTGTAGTGGGGCGGTTTGTGGGCGCTAACGCGCTGGCGTCAGTTGGTGCCACGGGCTCTCTGAATTTTCTCCTTTTTGCGATGAGTTTTGGCATATCGGCAGGCGTGGGTGTCGTGGTGTCGCAACACTTCGGCGCGGGCAGGATGGATATGGTAGAGAAAAGTATCATAAACGGTATGTATCTGTTGGCAGCCGTATCTGTTATCATGGGAATGATCGGCATTGTCTCGGCAAGGTGGGTACTGGCAGCGCTGGATACACCGCAGATCATACTGGATGATGCGGTGACTTATATGCGCGTGTCGTGTGCAGGAATACTGGCGATTGCAGCGTACAACGGTGTGGCATCGGTGCTGCGCGCGCTGGGGGATTCCAAGACGCCGCTGTACTTTATGGTGGTCGCGTGTTTTGTCAATATCGGGCTTGACCTGCTGTTTGTCATAGTGTTCGGCTGGTCAGTGTTCGGGGTGGCACTTGCGACGGTCATCGCACAGCTCGTTGCGGCGGTCGGTGCTTTTACATATGCGCTGTGCAGGATTTCGTATTTTCGCATCCAGAAGGAAAATCGTCCGGTCCGGAAAGATATCATGTCGCGCTGTTTCAGGCTGGGGCTTCCGATTGCGTTACAGAATGCCCTGATCGCATTCTCCTGCATTTTTTTGCAGAAGGTTGTCAATGGTTTTGGTGAGAATGTGGTTGCCGCAAACACGGCACTCGGCCGTATCGAACAGCTCGTGCAGCAGCCGTACAATTCACTTGGCGCGGCGCTCACAACATATACCGGACAGAATATCGGTGCCGGAAAGATTGACCGGGTAAAGCAGGGATACAGGGCAGGCTTCCGGTGTGTTATCGTGTTCAGCATTGTCATGCTGATCCCATGCCAGCTGTTTGGGAATCAGATCGTGGGCGTGTTTGTGACGGAACCGGAGGTAGTCGCGATCGGTGCAAAGGGGTTGTCGATCACAAGCTGCTTCTATTTCTTTCTGGGCATGATTTATGTGGCGAGAAGTGTGCTGAACGGGGCAGGAGATGCCGCTTTTGCAATGCTGAACGGGTTGATGGAGGTCGTGGGGCGCGTTGGCTTTGCGCTCCCGCTCACGAGGATACCGTTTATCGGTGTGTGGGGAATCTTTCTTACCACCGGACTTACGTGGGCGCTGACCGGCATTGTGAGCATGGGGCGCTATCATAAAGGAAAATGGGAATTTAAGGGGATTTCATAATTTCATAAAGACTGCTTTACTTGTCAGGAAAATGCGTGTAGAATATTGAGAGGGATAAGTAAAATACAGTAAAAGGGATTATTGAAATATGAAGTTCTGGAATCAATATAAAAAGTTTCGCTATCATATTCTCTGCTGCGTCATTCTGGCAGTAATCCTTGTGGCAGGTGCCTGCGGACGGCAGGAGAAGACACAGCAGTCGGAGGCGCATCAGGGAAGCGGAACAGAAACGGCGGACACGGCGCAGCAGGCTGGCTCTGCACAGCAGGAAAGCTATGGCTCTGTGCTTGCATCGTATGGGGTGGTGCTGCCTGTGAGCAGACCGAGCATCTATGTCGATGCGGCCGGATATGTGTCTGGCAGGGAGAAGAAGGTAATCTTTGCGGGGGACAGGCATGGACAGACCTTTGATGTGGTGCGGAGTCGGGACGGCGAGGTTGTCTATACCGGAAGGATACCGCGCGGCGAGGTGGACCAGCTGAGCGGACAGGTTCTCAGTGTAGGGGATTTTTCAGATTTTGATGAACCGGGGACATATTATATACACACAGATATTGCGGGACAGTCTTACCCGTTTGGGATTGCGGAGGATACCTACGAGAATTTGTTTTTGAGTATGTTAAAAAATATTTCCAATGCGGAAATGCAGGAAAGCCCGGAGGGTGTATGTGATGTGAGCTTTGGGATGCATGCGGCGATGTATGCCCTGCAGTGCAACGGCTCGCTTTTCGAGGCGGCTTACCAGCACCTCGACAAAAGTGAGCAGGACAAACAGCTTGTCACACAGCTGCTGTACATGGGAAAGTGGCTCAGCTCCAGACAGAAAGAGAATGGAAGCCTGTATGATGATTATGAGGCAACGGCAGCATTTTGCGGAATTATGGCAATGAGCCGGGATATGTTTGGGCGCTATGAGGCAAATGTGGGCAGAGAGTATCAGAATGCGGCGGATGTGGCCTGGGCGTGGCTTGAGCAGCATCCGTGTGAGACGGACAGCGAAAGGAGCGCGCAGTTTTACGCAGCAGCGCAGCTTTTTAAGGCAGATGGCGGGGAGACGTACAAGGCTATTGCGGAGAGGTTTTTGCGGGAAAAGAAAGAAGATTATTCGGGGGAACGATTTGTCTTTTATGGCGTATTGGCATATATCAGCGCAGAAAAAGGCACCGATCGGGATCTCTGCACATATATTATGAGGGATATGGTAGACCGTGTGGAAGCGATCTGCGAGGAGGTAAAACAGGACAGTGTTTTTGGCACCGGTACGAGGACAGCGGGGGAGAATATGTCTAATATGCTCCATTTAAGTTTTGTCAATTATCTGACGCCCAGCAAGGAATATACTGTTATTATCGAGAATACCATACAATATATGGGAGGACTGAACGAGCACGGGATCTGCTATATGGGGGCGGACGGCACGCAGATGCCGGGTTTTGAGTGGAAGGGAATCATACTTTTGGGCATGAGTGACATGATCAGCAATATCAATGAGTTAGAGAATAAAGCGTTTAGCGGAATGGAAATTAGTGAGGGGTATTAAAATGAAAATCGTTATTTTGGCAGGCGGAATCAGTACGGAGCGCGATGTGTCGCTGGTGACAGGGTCCATGATTTATCATGCGCTCCGGAAAAAGGGGCACGAACTGGTTCTCCTGGATGTGTACCTTGGATATGAGGGAGAGGCCGACAATATTTTTGCCATGGATAAGGACTGGAGCGGGAATTTTGGAAAAATATCGGAAATCAATCCGGATATCAGTGCAGTGAAGGCCCGCAGGAAGGACAATCCGGAGTGTGCCATAGGGCCGAATGTCATCAGGATCTGTTCACAGGCAGATATCGTTTTTCTGGCGCTTCATGGACAGAATGGTGAGGACGGAAAGATTCAGGCGATGTTTGACCTTCTGAATATCAAATATACAGGTACAGATTACCTGTCCAGTGCGCTTGCCATGGATAAGGCGATCTCGAAAGAGCTTTTTCACAAATACAGGATACCTACGCCAAAGGGAATCACGATCTGCAGAAGTGAGCAGCAGCTGGTCGATACATGGAACATTTTCCCCTGCATTGTGAAGGTAAACTGCGGCGGCTCCAGTGTGGGGGTCTATCGCGCAGATGACAGGGAGCAGCTTGGCGCAGCGCTGGAAAAAGCGTATGGCTTTGAGGACAGGGTGATTATCGAGCAGTACATAGACGGACGCGAGTTCTCGATTGGCGTCATCGACGGGAAAGCACTTCCTGTGATTGAGATTGCGCCGAAGGTTGGTTTTTACGATTACAAGAACAAGTATCAGGCGGGTTCGACAGTGGAGACCTGCCCGGCTGAGCTCGACGCGAACGTGACGAGAGCGATGCAGTCCTGTGCAGAGACAGTCTACAGGGCACTGCGGTTGAAAACATACGCTCGCATGGATTTCCGCATGGACGACGCGTATCGGTTTTACTGTCTGGAGGCAAATACGCTGCCAGGCATGACACCGACGTCGCTGATTCCGCAGGAGGCGGCAGCCGTGGGGATGAGCTTTGAGGATTTGTGTCAGCGCATTATTGACAGCTCTATGGAAAAGTATAAATAAATGTGATCGTGTTGGAGGGGCTGTCATGAGAAATATGACTTTGAAAAAAATCGCGGAAGCCGTACATGGTGTTCTATATACGGAAGGAATGTCATCTGCTGTCAACGCGGATACGACAGAGGCTGCGGGGGTAGTGCTCGATTCACGCAAGGTGGGGAAGGACTATATCTTTATCGCAACGCGCGGTGAGCATGTGGATGGACACAGCTTCATCGATCAGGTATTTGATGCCGGTGCGATGGGGGTAATCTGCGAGAAGGCACCTGTAAACCCCCGGGGCGCATATATTGTCGTGGAGAACAGCTTTCAGGCGTTGAAGGATGCGGCGGAGTATTACAGGGCACAGCTTGCCGTTAAGGTAGTAGGCATCACGGGGAGCGTCGGCAAGACCAGCACAAAGGAATTTGTGGCAAGTGTGCTTTCAAAGGGCTTTCGCGTGTTGAAGACGGAAGGAAATTTTAACAATGAGGTGGGATTGCCGCTGACAGTGCTCCAGATTCGCGGCGATTGTGAGATTGCGGTTCTGGAGATGGGGATCAGCGACTTTGGCGAGATGCACAGGCTGAGTAGGATTGCAAGACCGGATGTGTGCCTGATTACAAATATCGGGCAGTGTCATCTGGAAAATCTCGGGACGAGAGACGGGATCCTGCGGGCGAAGACGGAAATTTTCGATTTCATGCAGGAGGGCGGCCGGATTTGCCTGAACGGCGATGATGACAAGCTGGTCACAATCAGGGAAGTCAAAGGAAGTGTTCCGGTGTTTTTTGGCAGTGGAAGCAACAGTGCAGTTTATGCAGACAACTATGAGAACAAGGGACTGATTGGCAGCAGAGCGCAGATCCATATCAGAGAAATGCTTGCGGAACCTGGTATGGAGTCTGATTTTACGGCGGAGATACCGCTTCCCGGGGAGCATATGATGTACAATGCACTTGCCGCGACTACGGTGGGGGTGCTCTTTGGCATGTCGACGCAGCAGATTCAGGCTGGAATCCGGGATGTGGAGGCTGTCGGCGGCAGAAGCCATGTGATCCGCACGGACAGGTTCACACTGATTGACGACTGTTACAATGCCAATCCTGTCTCGATGAAGGCGGCGCTTGACTTGCTCCATATGACAGATGTTCCGGATAGGGCAGGGCAGTCGGGACGGATTCCAAACATACGGAAAGCTGCAATTCTCGGGGATATGTTTGAGCTCGGGACCGATGAGGCCGCACTGCACCGCGAAGTTGGCGCCTGCGCGGCAAAGAAAAATATTGACGTGATCGTCTGTGTGGGGAAATTGTGCAAAAATATGTATGACGGCGCGGTGAGTGTGGATAACACGTCTGCAAAAATTTACTATTATGAGAATAAAGAAGCGCTGTTTGAGGATATTGAAGAGATCATCTGTGACGGTGATATCGTGCTCGTCAAGGCATCACATGGGATGCATTTTGAGGAAATTATAGAGAAATTGTCATGACTTGATAAGACATTTCATTTTTTACACACTGCGTAAATCAGCTATAATAAAATGGGTAAAGCGGAAACCATCGTGATCGCGGGTTTCCGCTTTGTTTCATATGTTGACTTTATTTTTGTTGTATGTCTCCAGAATAATCTCCTGCACATAGGGAGCCAGCTTTTTCTGCTGTTCCTTGGGGAGTTCTTTGATATAGACTGGTTTGCCGTACTCAATAATTACATGCGCTTTTTTTATCCATGGAAACTGGTTCTCAAAGACAGCGGCACTGTTGTTGATCGTCATGGGGACAATCGGACAGTTTGCCTTGGCGGCAATCTTGAAGCTTCCTTCGTGGAAGGGAAGCAGTGTGCCCTCCTCCTTGTTTCTGGTGCCCTCGGGGAAGATGCAGATGGACTTGCCATTCCTCATCAGGTCAATCGCTGCGAGGATGGTCTGCATCCCGGCCTTGATATTTTCCCGGTCAAGAAACAGGCAGTGCAGGTTGCGCATCCAGATATTCAGCAGAGGAACTTTCTCCATGCTCTTTTTTGCAATATATCCGGTGGGGCGTGGAACGCGCACGTACGTCAGCACGATGTCAAAAAAGCTTCTGTGGTTTCCAATATAGAGCACAGGCGTGTCTGTCGGAATATTTTCCTCGCCGATGTAATCCACTTTTGTGCCCGCCAGAAAGCGCACGCACCGGAAGGCCCAGTTGACGATGGCCAGACTGGAACGGCTCTTGAGATCGGGGTTATATTTGCCAATGATCCATTCCACGAACATGACCGGCATGCTCAGTATCAGAAAGAGGATGACAAAGCCTGCCACGAGAATCAATCGAATCATAAAAATACCATACCTTTCCTAAGTAATATACCAATGAGTATATCTTATACATTTTTATGTGTAAAATCAACTAAAAACGTATATCTTTTTGAAATAAGACATAATTATAGATAAAAGCGTCAATCGCTACCGCTATGTTTTAGGAGGAAATATGGACATATTTATGGATTTTATGCATTTGATGAAAAAGGGAAAAAGAAAGCTTGTACTGACAATGCTGGCTGCGCTGCTGACCATAGGAATACTTGGCTGCAGTTCCGGGGAGGAGATTCCGGAGGACAAAATCAAAGATATTGATTTCACTGTGGTTGGAGAGGACCAGCAGCCAGATTCCTTAAAAGACATTATCGCGGAGAAGTACGCAGATCCGTTCCAGATCAGTTACACGCTGGGTGAGCAGCTCTACATAGCAATCGGTTACGGTGAGCAGCCAAGCGGGGGGTATAGCATCAGTGTCAATGCGTTTTATGAGACGGAGGATACACTGGTCATTGACACGACGTTGATCGGGCCGGGAAAGGCAGAGAATGTGACGAAGACACCGACGCGGCCGTATATTGTGGTAAAGACGATGAATATCGCGGATAAGATGATAGAATTTAAGTAAAATATATGATATAATAACAGGAAATGACAAACCGGAACCCGGAAGCGAAAAACTTCCGGGTTCGCACTGCGGCAGAAAGATATTTTTGAATAGTAGAATAAAAAAAGAGAGGTACAAGGAGATGCTTTTGATAAAAAACGGCACGGTGATTGATCCCGCAAACAGTGTGGAACAGATGGCGGATGTTCTGGTAAAAGACGGGAAAATTGCGAAAATAGCTGATGAGATCGTAAAAGAGGATTTACAGAAGTGGAGCGGTGAATGCGGAGCGGACTGTGAAGTAATCGATGCATCCGGCTGTATTGTGGCACCTGGATTGGTGGATGTACATGTACATTTCCGGGATCCGGGTTTTACGCATAAGGAGGATATTGAGACAGGGAGCCGGGCGGCGCTGAAGGGGGGATTTACGAGTGTGGTGCTGATGGCAAACACAAAACCTGCAGTCGACGGCATCAATACGCTGACATATGTAATTGATAAAGGGAAAGAGACGGAGCTAAAAATATACACCTGTGCCACGGTGACAAAGGGAATGGCGGGGAAAGAGCTGACGGACATGGATGCGCTGCTGGCGGGAGGAGCAGTGGGATTTACCGATGACGGGATTCCGATCGTGGACGCGGAACTGATGGAGCAGGCAATGACGAAAGCAGCAGCGCTGCAAGTGCCGGTCAGCCTTCACGAGGAAAATCCCGCATTAATCACAAACAATGGTGTGAACAGGGGGAAGGCATCAGCGCATTATGGGATCGGCGGTTCGCCGAGGGATGCGGAGACATCGCTGATCGGGCGTGACCTGGAGATAGCATTGAAAACGGGGGCTATTTTAAATATTCAGCATATCAGTACCAGGGAGGGTGTGGAGCTTGTCAGACAGGCGAAGCGGAGAGCGGCAGCCCTGGGCAGGAACAATATCCATGCAGAAGCGACCCCGCATCATTTCAGCCTGACAGAGGAGGCAGTGATTCAATATGGAACGTATGCCAAGATGAATCCGCCGCTGCGCGAGGAAGCCGACAGACAGGCAATCATAGAAGGGCTGAGGGACGGGACAATTGATATTATCGCCACAGATCATGCCCCGCACAGCAAAGAGGAGAAAGAAAAGCCGATCACCGAGGCCCCGAGCGGCATTATCGGCTTGGAGACGGCGCTTGCGCTTGGTGTCACGAATCTCGTTGATAAGAATCAACTATCGGTCGGACAGCTAATTGAGAGAATGTCGACAAATCCTGCCAAAATGTATGGACTTCCCGCAGGGACACTGTCAGAGGGAAGCGCAGCCGACCTTGTGATTTTTGATGTCAACGCGTCGCAGGTCATAAAAGATTTTGTGTCGAAGTCCTCCAACTCGCCGTTTACAGGCCAGACACTTAAGGGTGTTGTGAAATATACGATTGTGGACGGGAGGATTGCATATCACTGATGTGTAAACAATGGACAAACTGTCCACATCCCCCTGGATGATGCAGGGGGATGTGCCTTTCTTGCCTGCCTGTGTCCTGCTGCGTTTTTTTTCGTCAGGACACAGGCAGTCTGTTCATCCATCGCGCATCGCGCTTGGCGTCACGCCGTAGACTTTTTTGAAAGCACGACGGAATGTGTTCGCATTGTTGTAACCCACAGAGAGGTATAATTCATTCAGACTGACATCCGTCTCACGAATCAGTCTGGAAGCTTCGCTCAGGCGCATATTTTCCAGATATGTTGAGAAGTTTACGCCCTTTTTCTCCTTGAAGAGATGGGAGAAATAACTTTCCGATATTTGAAATTCATCTGAGATCTTGTTGAGTCCCATGGAAGGATCTGTGTAGTTGTCGTGAATATATTTCTCGATCGTAGAGATCAGGTCGGAGTCCTCCGTCTTAGTGGTAAAAAGTTCACAGAGCCGGAGCGCGATATCTTCACAGAGCTTGAAGGAAACGTGCTGGCTGAAGGTTTCATCCAGACTCTTGATTGTTTCAGCGGATATGTTTTGCGGGAGTGCAAATCTCGCCTTCAGCAGAGTATTGCGGATGTCTGAAAGCAAAAACTGTACCATATTGATAGGAAGAGAGCGTTCTTCTATATTTTCCTGATGCAGTAAGTTAAACAGCTCCAGTACCTGTGATGTGTTGCCTGTCGTGATAAAGTGAATCAGCTTTGTCGAGAGTTCTGTCGGATAGTAAAACGCACTGGAATCCTTCTTGATAAATTCGTACGGAAAAAAGATATAATTTTTGCTGGTGTAGTTGACGGCCTCCATCGCCTGCTGGTAGGATTCCCACACGTTTATGATGTCATTGGTATTTTTTCCGATACCCGCAAAGAGCCAGATTCCATAAGTGTCTAACAGATAATCATGCAGTTTTATAACCGCTTCATTGGTTTTGATGATCAGATCCTGTTCATCATCAGGCTTTCCGACAACAATGAGTGCATAAACACGGTCGGACGGACTAAAACAGTAGAGCGGATCACCCATATATTGTTTCAGAGTATCCAATACAATCTGACTGCACTCTTCAAGCGAGATAAATTCATTTGAGCATGACTGGTATTCATTCGCACTGTTGTATGCGACTATGTACAGACCATTGTATATATAGTTTTCGTCTGTCAGACCGAGAAATTCTTTCGCATAGGAAGCTTCTTCGGGAGAGGCGATCATGCCTCTCAGAAACAGGCGCACATAGGAATTGAAAATAATGGGGCGCTGGCTATCCATGACTTCCTCAAGATGGCTTTTTTCTTCCTGCAGGTTACTTTTTTCCTGTTCTGTCACCTGCAGCTTCTGGTCGAGCTCGATAATTGGCCGGATATTGCGTTTGGAGAGCATAAAGATAATCATAAGACCGCCTACGAGCGCTGCCACAAATACTGTAGCGTACAAAATTTGAGGGGGTGCATTATTTGTGGTAGCGTCGTAGGATGGGTAGCTGTAGTAGTATGTAAAGCCAGTATTTGCGGAGGTATGAACATCCATGGACATTTTCTGGGTTTGCAGAAAGCCTTTCATCTCATCAAGCTGATCATCTGCAATCAGCTTGTCAAAGTTTTCGCTCTCGGAAGTATGCAGTGAGAGAATGCTGTCAGAGCGCTCTGTGCAGATCGACAGATAGCGGTACGGAGATTCTGTTTCCAGACACCCGAACAAGGAGGAAAGCTTTTCTTCCTCCCAAATAAAGCATGCTACGACGTCGACATCCATATAGTAGAGGTCATTCATGTCTATTATATACATATAGAAGTTCTTGCTGCTAAAAGGGCGGAACGCGTTCATGGGAATGAAGTGGTAGTAACTGGAAGGTGATGTAAGCGCTTCCACAAAAGTTTCATGTTCCTCCTCAGAATAGTCCTTAACCCAGTCGTAATATCGCCCCTCTTCAATGAAGATGCCGGGGCCAAGCACAAATTCTGAGTTTGGAAAATAGCAGAAGAACTCGGACATCGGCAGGAGTGCCTGCGGGTATACATCGGTAGCCATGGTGGTTGCGAGCGCAATTCCAAGGTCAAAAAGCTGGTTGTCTACTTTGTCTGCCCTTGCCAGTTTTCGGATTCTGCTGTCCTGCAGGAGCTGGCGGCAGTATGCTTCCATGATATCAAGATCCTTCTCAAAAAGCTCCACATTGCTCATAAGTGCTGACTTGACCTGCCACTGATACTGGCTGCGGGCGTTTTTTGTGTCTGACATATACATATGGACAAATAAGATTAATATAATGAAGAGAAAAATGCTGTAGGAACTTACCATCTTGAGCATCAGAACCAGCTTGTCATTCTGTCTGCTGTTTGTAGAGCTTGTATAGTTTTGGGGTAAAATTAGGTCAGTTTGTATATTTTTAGATTTTATATTCACGTTTTTTACTCCTGAGTTTACAATTATGAAAGTTTTTTATTGTAAAATTTAATCTGATTTTAGTAATATTTTATCAGCTTTATAAAAAAATTACAATATGTAACTGCTTACATAATCCTTATTTTTGGGACTTTTTCAAAAGATATCATCAAAATATGCATCCTCCCTCAAAAATTGTCGCTTGAATGTAAAGGCTTACAATGCTAAAGTGTATGACATACGGAGGCAAAACAAAAAAGTACTGACTCCGGTTGAAACTTTATGTAAAAAATTAAAGGGAGGAAAGTAGGAAATGAAAAAGAAAGCATTATCTTTACTTTTGGCGTCAACTATGGTATTTTCCTTAGTTGCATGTGGAGGCGGCGGAGATGACTCAGCCTCATCTTCATCTTCAAACAATGCATCGACAGGTAGTGATGCATCAGCTTCTGGCTCAAACGATGCAGCAGCATCCAACAGCGATGCAGCATCAGGCAGTGACGCGTCAGGAGACACAGCATCAGGTGAGAAGCCGGATTACCACGAAGTACTCAAGGATGGAATAACAGTCGTTGTAAATGGTACCCTGACCGCTTCTGTGGACAATGGGCAGGCAGATTTTGAGAAGCAGTGGGAGGAGGCCGTTGGAATTGATCTGACAATCCAGCAGCTTGACCACTCGGGCTATACGGATGCCGTTGGTCGTCTCTTTGCAAGCCAGGATTATCCGGATGCGATGATCATGAGCGCTGAGATGTTCAAGCAGTACGCGCCGACAGGTCTTCTGTGGGATATGGCGGACGCTTACGCAAACGCTGAATTCCAGTCCAGAGTTACGCTTCCGGCTATCAATGAGAATATGAAGGATGCGGAAGGTCATCTGTATGCTTTTGCACCTGCATATGGCAATGGCTGCGTTACATATGTCAAGAAAGCATGGCTTGATGCAGTGGGTATCAATATAGATGACATCAAGACTTATGATGACTACTACAATATGTTAATGGCATTCCATGATGGAGATCCGGATGGAAACGGTGTAGACGGTGATACATACGGTGTTGTGGCGGCAGGCTTTATTGGAACTGAGGCTCCGTGGATCAACTATCTGCCTGAATTCTGGCAGGGAGCATTTCCTGCGATTTATCAGAAGGAGGACGGTACATGGGTAGACGGGTTCCAGGAGGAGGCTACCAAGGAAGCGCTTCTGAGAATGCAGCAGGCTTACAAGGATGGTGCGATTGACCCGGAGACATTGACCGCATCGACAAAGATTGCGCGTGAGAAGTGGTTCTCCAATGACCAGAAGGGTTCTGCCGGCGTGTTCACATACTGGGCAGGTACATGGTACAGAAATCTTACAGACTTTTTGATTAAGAATGAAGTTGACGAGGAGCTTGTACAGCTTCCGCCAATCCAGGAGATCAAGAATACAATTGGCGGCTATCTCAACAGAGAGGCACCGGTATGGGTTATCATCGACCAGGGTGATCCTGTACACAACCAGGCAGTGTTCGATGCGCTGTTGGATACGATGTTGGATGGCGATGTTGTTCAGACATTGTGGGTATACGGGGCAGAGGATGTTCACTGGTCCACAAAGGCAGAGGAGTTCACAACCAATCCTGGAACAGACAAGGAGCAGTCATATTCTTATGAAGAGGGCGTATTCCATATGAAGCCTTCACCGAATGATCCGAACACTGTATGGAAGAAGAACTACATTGATCCGGCGCTCGCGATCGCGCCGCTGACAAACGGTTTCAACGATCAGGATGAGCTTGCAGAAGCTGGTAACAAATTCTTTACAGAGAACTGTGTGGATGCGCCTGCTACGCCGGTTTCCGAGACATATACAAACGAGTCTGGTACAATCCACGACGCGCAGATGGCAGTGATCACGGCAGTCGTAGTGGACGGCGGCGATGTAGAGTCAGCAATGCAGACATATGTTGATACAGTGGGCACAATCATCGACCAGTGTCTGGCAGAGCTGAATGTTGAATAAAGAATAACTGTTCAGAAATCTTTATAAAAATACAGCAAACGATTTGCGCTTCTGTCTGTAAGGAATTGTGAGCAAATAGACAAGAACGGTAAAGTTATTTGTTTACAGATCCATAGGCGGGAGCGCAAATATTATCAGTACACGGGCTGAGCTGTTGTAGTGACCGTTTGATCCGATCCGGTCGCAAACAAAAAATATATAGAGAAAGGAAGAAAACGGTATGGGTAAGAAAAAAGTCGTAACCTCCAGCGGCGTAGAGGTTCGGGAGAAACCGCTAGGACTCCGCATATGGAATAACAGGGGATACTACATTATGTTTCTGCCGGTTTTGATATTTTTGCTTATTATGCATTACTGGCCGATGCTCGGTGTGCGCTATGCGTTTTATGATTACAAGCCGGTAGGGGCTAAAGTTTTTGTCGGTTTCGATCATTTTACGAAGATGTTTTCAACGCCGGCGTTCTGGACTGCGTTCTGGAACACACTTGAGCTGAGTATCGCAAACCTGATTTTGACCAATGTTTCTGCGGTTGTGGTATCTATTTTCCTGAACGAGATGAAGAATCTGTTTGCGAAGAAGACACTGCAGACAATCATCTATCTGCCGCACTTCATGTCGTGGGCGGTAGTGGCATCAATTTTCAGTTTGTTCCTGTCACCTTCAAGTACTGGTATGGTGAACGGTATTTTGAGAGACTGGGGTGTTTTGAAGGAGGCAGATAAGAATATCTACTTCCTTGCAAGTACGACCTGGTGGCGTCCGATTTACTGGTTTATCCAGGTGTGGAAAGAGACTGGCTGGGGAACTATCATCTATCTGGCAACATTGTCTGGTATCAATCCGGAGCTGTATGAGGCAGCAGACATTGACGGCGCTACGCGTATGCAGAAGATCCGCTTTGTGACACTGCCCGCACTGTCCAACACGATCATCACGGTATTGATTCTGAACCTTGCTAAGGTTATGAACCTGTTCGAGTCTGTATTCGTACTTTACAACAATGCAGTTTTTGATGTATCTGACGTTATCGCGACGTATATTTACCGCCAGACTTTTGCGATTGCGCTGCCAAACTATGGTTACTCGACGGCTGTTGGTCTGTTCCGTTCCCTCGTGGGCTGTGTGCTGGTGCTGATCTGTAACCATGTGAGCAAGAAGGTCCGCGGCCGCGGTATTGTATAGGAGGTGTGGATATATGGCAAAAGAAATGGTTAGCAAAAAGCCCAGCGATAAGCTGCATGTATTTGATGTTGTAAACTATATCGTGTTTATTCTGATTGGACTGATTATCATAGTGCCGATCTGGAAGGTTATCGTAGATTCATTCAACAAGGTTGGCGTGTATCAGTTTATGCTGTGGCCAAACTCGTTTACGCTGGACGGCTACAAGACAATTATTGGAACCCAGCAGTTATATATGCCGTTCATTATCTCTGTGGTTACAACGATATTAGGAACCGCGTTAGGTCTCATACTGTCAACACTCGGCGGATATGTGCTTGTTCAGTTCGAGATGCCCGGACGCAATATTTTCGCATACATACTGCTCTTTACCATGATTTTCTCAGGCGGTATGATTCCTGAGTACCTGGTAATGAGACGACTGGGACTGGTAAACAACTGGTGGATTCTCGTTGTAAAGCATGGTATGAACGTGTACAATCTGGTATTGATGCGAAACTTCTTTGAGGGTATTCCTGGTTCGCTGTACGAGGCGGCAAAGATTGACGGATGTTCGCCGATGGGAATTTTCTTCAAGATCGTGCTTCCGCTGTCCAAGGCAGCACTCGCTTCCATCGGATTGATGTTTGCAGTGGCAGTCTGGAATGACTACTCAACGGTTAAGATTTATATTACCGATCCTCTTCAGGTTAACTTCCAGTATAAGCTGAGAAACATGATTATGGACGGTGATACCCCGATTACGGGATATAAGGTATCGCAAAGTACACTGTACAATGCGGGTATCATTTCAGCGGTGCTTCCGTTCATGATCCTGTATCCTTTCTTGCAGAAGTACTTCGTAAAGGGTGTCAATATCGGAGCTGTCAAAGAATAAAAATGGTAATGGTACAGAAAGAAAGGGAAACTTTGGTTTCCCTTTTTTGAAAATAAAGAAAAACGGGAGGGGATATACAATGGGAAATAGTGCAATTAAAATTTTTTGGGCGGCGGATTCGACCGTACAGACAAATGACATCACAACATATCCTCAGACAGGAATCGGACAGGTGTTTGACTTGTATACCAGAGAAGGAGTGACAGTTTCCAATCACGCAAAAAACGGCAGGAGTACAAAGAGTTTTATGGATGAAGGGCGGCTTGCTGTGATTGATGGGCAGATTGGTGAGGGAGATTTCTTATTCATACAGTTTGGACATAATGATGAAAAGAGTGAAGATCCAACGCGTTATACAGAGCCGTTTTCCACTTTTATGGAGAATCTTGAGACCTATATCAATGTGGCTAGAAAACACCACGCCAATCCTGTGCTGATCACACCTCTGGAGCGCCGGTGTTTTGTGGATGCGAAGCATCTTGGAATGGGGGCGCATTCCGACTATGTGGCAGCGATGAAGCAGACAGCTGAGAAGAATCAGGTGCCGTTGGTGGACTTGTACAGTATGAGCCGCTGTGAGCTGAAAAAGACTGGTGAGCCGGGCAGCCGTAAGTGGTATATGTACTTTGACGCAAATCAGTATAAAAATTATCCAGAGGGTAAAACCGATAACACACATTTGCGGTATGAGGGCGCAGTGCTCTATGCGGGACTGATAGCAAAGGGACTGCGTGAACTTGGCGGAATCTACAGTGATTTGCTTCTGGAAGAAGCATGATAAAAGCTGGTGCATATTGCGCCAGCTTTTATTGTGTCTCTTCTATATGTACTTTTATTTGTATTTTACAGATTTGGAAGCTGGAATTTGCTGATCAACGAATCCAGCGTGGTTGCCTGTGCCGACAGCTCCTCACTTGTTGCAGAAGATTCCTCTGCTGTTGCGGAGTTCGACTGTACAACCTCGGAAATCTGGCTGATACCAAGTTCCGCCTGTCTCATCGCTTCTGCCTGGTCACTTGCCATCTCGCTGATGGCTTTGGAGGACTGGGCAATCAGTTCAATGCCCTCTACCACACGGTCAATTGAGGCATTTACAATGTCCACGGTTTTGCTTCCGTCGGCAATCGCACTCAGGGATGTCTCGATTAAGGTTCTGGTCTCCGCGGCGGAGTTTGCACTCTGTTCTGCGAGCTGGCGAATCTGGTCTGCAACGACGGAGAATCCTCTTCCGGCTTCACCGGCTCGCGCGGCCTCAATAGAAGCGTTTAAGGAGAGCAGGTTTGTCTGGGAGGCAATATCCTCGATCTCGGAAATGATATTTCCGACCTGCTGGGAGGCATCGTTGATTCTTGACATCGCGTCCATCATCGCTTTCATTTCCCTATGGCTGCGCTCTGCTTCCTCAGCGTATGTGCGAGCCTGATTGTAGGAGTCTCCTGCGCTGTTTGCCGTGATTCTGATGTCGTCGGAAATTGTAGTTATGGTCGCCTGCATTTCCTCGACAGCGCCGGCCTGATCGGTTGCACCTTCTGCAAGACTCTGGGCTGCGTCAGACAGATTGTTTGCACCTGCAGCAACCTGGTTTGATGCCTCGCTGACAGACTGCAGGGTTTCTACGAGCTGCCGCTTCAACAGAGCCATAGCAGTCAGGATTTCCTCAAATTCTCCCGTGTATTTTGTTTTATCGGCACTTGTGACGGTAAAGTCAGCATCAGCCATCTGGTTTAAAATATTTTTGACATCGTTGATGACAAACTGCAGGGTTGTCGCCATGGAGGTGGTCGTGGCAACCATCTCAGCGAGCTCATCCTTGGTATCGACTGTCGGGAATGGTGAGGAGAGATCGCCCTGTGCAAATGTGTCCAGACGGTTCTTGATCTCGTCCAGCGGGGTTGCGATGCTGTCCGCGATACCTTTACCCAGAGAGAGTGCAAAGATGATCGATACAGTAATGACAACGATAATAATTACAATGAGAGCGATAACGACGGTTGTGAGAATGTTTGACATAGACTGTCCCTTCTCAACCTTGATCTCCATGATCTGCGTCAGATCGTCATAAATCTCATTGTACATGGGAGCAAGTTCACTTAGTGCTTTGTCCTGGGCAAGCTTGCACTGTTCGAGATCTGTCGTGGCACCCTGGGTGATGATTTCCTGTTCAAATGCCCAGTAATCTTCGATTTTATCCTGTACATCACGATAGAGCTCCTTGTTCTCCTGCGTAACCATAGCAGACTCGAGACTGTTGAACTCGCGGGTGAATTCCGCCTTGTAGGTTTCGTGGTTTACAAGCAGGGTATCGATAGCTTCCTGCTCATCGTAGCCGATAATACCGCGCATTGCGGAGCGCGAATCGGCAAACTGCGCCATAGCTCTTCCGATATCGCCCTGTGCAAAACCATAATTGATCAGTGCAGATGCGTACAGCCGTGAGAGAATAAACATCGTGATCAATATAACGGCGGACACTGCGGTCATGATGCATGCGACTGTGACAAAGGCTTTGACGAGCCGGTCTCTGATTTGTAGGTTGTTCCATTTTTTTAACATAGTACGTGGTTCTCCTTACTCTTGGAATTTCTTTGGAATTGCTAAAAACAACTTCACACATTCAATCATACAAATGCATATGTCATTTTTGATTTCCTAATATATTGGTTATTTCTTCTGTGCATTAGACTGTATAAACTGTTCAGTACTTTCACAGAAGCGAGTAAGAAGTCAAGTGGGGTTAATACTTTGAATTGCAGAACTCGTTTATGCGATGGGACATTTGAGTGGTTTTGCTGGTACAATATTTCAGTCAACGATGCTATCGCATCGCTTCCCTCCTCAGTCTCGCGCTGACGCAAACATCAGGCGCTTAGTACTTCAGGGTTAATGCGATGTTGTACCAGGTATTCCCATATGCCATATTGCAAATGCATAGTATGGTACTAAATAGTTACGATTGTATGACTTTTTGTGCTCAGGACAAATAAATAATATATATTTTGATTATACATTGTTTTATCTATTTTGTCCAACGATTTTGTCAATTTTATCATTAAAATTGTATTTTTCAACAAATAATAAACAATTATAAGAAAAAAGTCATATTATTATAATGTGCATGGGGAAATGCCGCACAACCGGACTGGATAACGGAGGCCGGAGGTCTGCTTGACAGCCTGGCAGAGATATGGTATAGTTGTCACGCGAAGTTAGTTAAAACTAACTATAGGCGTGTTTTGGCACCCTGCAACAAGTAAAATCATATATTAATAAGGAAGAAAAGGGGGAATATAGCATGGGTATCAGTATGGATATCAGCGTAGCGGCAGGTGTGATGATACCGTTTGTCGGCACCTCGCTTGGCTCGGCTATGGTATTTTTCATGAGAAACCAGATGAATAGAAAGCTTGAGAAAATGTTGATGGGTTTTGCGGCGGGTGTGATGGTGGCGGCATCAGTGTGGTCGCTTTTGATTCCTTCGATCGAGATGGCGGCAGAGCAGGAGAAAGTGGCATGGATACCGGCGGCGGTGGGATTTCTTTTAGGGATGGCGTTTTTGCTGCTTCTTGACAGCGTGATTCCGCATCTGCATTTTGATACGGAGAAACCGGAGGGAATCAGATCCAAAGCGAAAAAGACGACGATGATGGTGTTTGCGGTGACGCTGCACAATATACCAGAGGGAATGGCAGTCGGTGTCACCTTCGCGGGGGCGCTCCTCGGGAATGCGCAGATCACGATGGCGGGGGCGTTTACGTTGGCGCTCGGCATCGCGATCCAGAATTTTCCAGAGGGGGCGATTATCTCGATGCCGTTAAAGAGTCAGGGTACTTCCAGAAAAAGGGCGTTTGTGTACGGTGTGCTCTCGGGGCTTGTGGAACCCATGGGAGCAGTGCTGACAATTGTCCTTGCGGGATTGATCGTGCCGATGCTCCCGTATTTCCTGGCGTTTGCGGCGGGAGCGATGATCTATGTCGTTGTTGAGGAGCTGATTCCAGAGTCGCAGGCCGGGGAACACACGAACATCGGGACGATCGGTGTCGCAATGGGATTTGTCGTGATGATGGTGCTGGATGTGGCGCTGGGGTGAGTGTTACCCGTGTTTCCTGGCAGTTCGAAGGATCCGGTCCACGGCTGCCTCGGCGTTTGTGGGCAGACTTCCGGGAACGGCATTGTCTTCCGGGGATTGCGGTTTTTCTGCGCCTGTGTGAAAAGTCTGCAGGGCATATCTGGCAAGCAGTGCTGAGACGCGTCCTCTTTCTATGGAATCCTCTGTGCCAAAGACAATGACCACCAGATCGTGCGCCATCGCTCCGTCGTCTGCGGTCAGGGATGTGACGAGACAGGCACCGGATTTGTTGGTGGTGCCTGTTTTCAATCCGGTAGCTTCGGGCAGGTTATGCAGAAGCGGGTTGGTATTGCGCACTTCGAGACCGAGGGATTGCAGGGTGGCAGTTTTCTGGGAAGTGATGTCTGTTATCTGTGGATAAACCTTCAGGAGGTAAGACACCAGCCGGAACATATCTTCTGCACTCATGCGGTTCTGGCATTTTGCTGGAATGGGCGTCTCTGTGAAGGAGGGCAGTCCGTGGCAGTTGAAAAAGACCGCCTGTGAAAGTCCAAGCTCCGATGCTTTCCGGTTCATCATCTGAACAAAAGCTTCCTCTGAACCGGCGATGGTTTCCGCCAGACACAATGCGCACTCGTTGCTGGAGGGCAGAAGGGCTCCCAGCAGGAGATCATTAACAGTAATCTGCTGTCCGGATTCCAAGGCAATTACGCCATCATCTGAGGCGGATAGCGCCGCGACGGCATCAGAGATTGTGACCTGTTCCTCAAAGGCGAGCTGCTTTGCTGAGACAGCCTCCATCGTCAGAAGACATGTCATCAGCTTGGAGGTGCTGGCAATGGGATAGGGTGTATCGGATTGGTATTCATAATAGATTTCTCCGGTGGTGGCATTTCCAGCCAGCACGCCGTTGACACCGTAAAAATAGCCCGATTCCTCCAGGGCAGCAGGGGAGACAGAAAACGGGGTCTGAGTGTCAATCTGAATGAGGCCTGCACTGGGAACGGTGATGTTGACATCGAGAATCATCGCCAGATCCGCAGCCATTATAAAACAATCGTAATCACCCGGGGGCAGTGCCATAATCAGCGTATAGTAGTGCACTTTTTGTCCATCCAGCGCAAATTCATTTCGGCGCAGTGTGATATTTGGATTTTCATTGTTCTCCCAGGGGGCATTCTCCATTCCCACAGGCGCGTAGCCACCTCCAGAATTTAAGGAGATGGCGTTTTTGGTGATTTCCAATGAAAAGGATTTGTCAGTGTCCTTGAGAATCATGGCGATGTCCCGCAGGGAAAAGTAGGTGTTGTGGTCGTAGCTGTAATCCATGGTTTTCACAGTGCCTGAGGCGCCTGTATCTGTCTGAACCTGGCAGATTCCAGGAATCTCATATGCTGCATTGACCTGGACAGGCAGTATGGAACACACCAGAATCACGGACAGTATAAAGGAATTTATTTTCTGTAAAGTTGTTTTCATGGAAGCTCCCTTCTCATTGTTCTGTTTGGGGTTGCTGCAGCGTGTATATCACAGGGTAATGATCGGCAAAATAACCGTAGTAGGCGGAATCGACTGCCCCGGACAGAATCAGGGTGGAGTCCTTGCGGATGTAGTGTTCCGTTCTTGTCCTGACCAGCTGGCCGCTGTCAAACTGTCTGGTCAGACTGCCTTCTGAGACTTCATAGGTACCGCTGCCGCCGTACTGTGCCTGCAGTTCTTCCAGGGATGGCAGCAGGTTGGGGACGCAGGACATCAGATAGGAGGTTGTGGACATACCAAATGTTTCCACTACAAGCGCTTCGACGGATTCCTCGTCCATGCTGTCCGTGTAGTTGGCCATGCGAAGCCGCTCGGTCAAAAGTTCCCGAAACGCTGCGGCAAATGCCTCATACGCAGCCTGACTGCATGCCGCATAGCTTTCTGGCAGGATACCACAGCTAAAAGTTCCGGTAGAGCGGCTGGTTTGTTCCATCGTCAGACTGAGTTCGACGGTCAGATCCTGCATGTGGGATTCCATATCCTGTATGGAGACAGAGACAGCTTCTATATCCTGCAGCCAGCCGAGCGCTGTGACTGCGGCCTGTTCCGTCATGTCCAGACTGGCAGTCCAGTTTCCGGAGAGCGTATGGTCATTCGATGCATAAAAGTGCAGATACGCAAAATATACAGCAAACAGGATCAGGACAGAAAACAGTATGACAAATAGTGTATTTTTAATAATTTTTCGCACAGAGATACCTCCTGCCCGCGGCAGCGGGCTTTCCATTCACTTCGATTGCCATAAGCCATCCTCCTTTATTTTTTATTCTATGATTCTCTGATTTTATGATACCATGTAAAGATTCAATTTTCCACACTTCTTTTCAAGGAAAAAGAGAAACCTTTTGACACCGACGTGCGGATTGCCAAGATTCAGGCGCTGTTGTGGCCGGCATACGACTACACGGAGAGCATGACACAGATGGTTCGGGAATCAGTGCGAATGTTAGAAACGCTGCCAGAGAGCGAGCAGGAACTTGCGAGCCAGCGAATAAAACGATTGGTGCCTGCGTGAGCCCCGGACTTTACGAAGCTGACGCCGAAAGGGTTAAAACAGCTGGGGGCAGCGGAACAGAGGATGGACAGCGGAGAATATGTGAAAGACAGCGAGATAGCATGGTAAAGAACAGGGATTTCAGATTTTTTCCCTTGCCTGCAGCCGCGTTCATCTGTCATCAAAATTCGTTCCGGGGGAATTTGTTCACATATTGTGGATAACTTGTGGATAAGTATGTGTATAATATGTGGAAGAGAGGATGCTGCCCTTTTATTCCAAAAAAATAGTCATTTCGTTCCATTTGTCTGAAAAATATAAGAATTTTACCGATATAATAAACACATATAACTATTCAGGGAATCACTGGTCTCGTCGTCAGGCCATATAATATTGCTGCGCGGAGGCTTGATGACACGCAGGAATCTGTTTTCTTAGGAATCCTGCAGAGCAGTGTGAAGTCTCGCTCTGAATAGTTATATTAAATTATGATACAGTGGGGTAGGTGGTGGATTTTGGACATGACTGTCAACGACAACAAAAATGAGACAAGGAGGGGATTGTTCATCAAGACAAAAAAGCTCATGCTCGATCAGGCTGATATCCTGTATATTGAGAGCAGGGCAAAAAAGGTGGAAATACATATTGCAGGATCGCCGGAATGCATAGAAATCTATGCGACGATGGAGGAGCTCGACGGACAGCTCGGGGATGGTTTTTACCGGTGTCATCGGGCATACATTGTGAACATGGCGCATATCACGGAGTACGGCAAGGACAGCTTAACCCTCACAAACGGTGATAAGGTCTATGTGGCAAAGAAAAAGTACAGCGAGTTTGTCAAAGCGTACAAGGGTTACCTGCAGAATGGGGGAGTGTCCAGCGTATGATACAAAATATGTCCGGACTTAATACAAGGGGACATAGGCGGCTCTGACTGACAGAGGGGCCGCCGGCAAATAAGGGTAATGGAGGATTGATATTGATGAGCGTATATGGAGTAGGAACAGCAGGCTGTCCGATGGCAGGCTATTATGGAATAAAGAAGGCGGGGAAGCAATCAGACAATACAGGCAATACGGGGCAGGCTTTGGAGACTGTGCAGCGGTCGGAAATGTCCGGCGGCGCATTTGAGTTGCATATCTCCAATGAACAGGACGGAGAAGCGATCAGTGCAGCGTGCGGCAGGGATTACTCGGTCACTGTCTATAAACCGAAGGATTTTGACCCGGCCAATCCTGTTTACAAGGCAAAGATATGGGACAAGGACGGAAATGTGACAGAGCGCATGGTGGATGTGTCAAAGGTTGACCCGCAAAACAGCGACTATATTGACATGTTCGCATATTCCAGTCACTTGTCAGCAAGTGGAGAATGTCCGAGTGCGCAGTCTTCATTTATGAGTTCAGCGACAAATCAGCATGGTCCCGATGAGAGAAATTTTAAGGATTTGTTTCAGAAGAATGACTGGGTGAGCGCTTTGGCAGATGCGATGCAGACACAGTATCAGGCTGGAAACATAGAGGGCTATCTGGACTATAAGCCATTTTGGGATTTCCTGAAAGAGTACAAATGAAATGCAGCCCCGGGATAAGATGTGACACATCTTATCCCGGGGCTGTCAGCTGGATAGAAAACGAAACGAGAAAAGGAAGCCATCATCGCTTTCTGAAAACAATTAGGTGAGAATCAGGTTTGCATCATTGTAATGATACTGTTCTTATGGTATAGTATAATTGTATAGGAGGTTGTCATGGATTATAGCAAACTGACATTTACCAATAATTTTGTATTCTGCAAGGTTTTGGAGAATAATCTGGATCTATGCAGGCAGCTGTTGGAGTTAATACTTGGTGTTGCGATTGAGAGGGTGGAGCTTGCCGATAAGGAAAAGGTGCTGGATGTTACGCCGGATGGTAAGAGTGTCCGGCTTGATATTTATGTCGGGGATGACGTAAATACAGTTTATAACATTGAAATGCAGGTTGCACCAAAACGTAACCTGCCGAAACGTTCAAGATATTATCAGGGTATGATAGATTTGAATTCAATAGAGAAAGGTGCCAAGTACAGCGCTTTGAAAAAGAGCTATGTTATATTTGTCTGCATGTTTGATCCGTTTACGGAGAAGCTGCCAATTTATACTTTTACCAATCGCTGTAAAGAAATGCTGGAATTAGAGCTTGGGGATGAAACCACAAAAGTGTTTGTAAATCCTTATGGTGATACGAAAGAATTGTCTGAAAATATGAAAGCTTTTTTCCAATATCTGAAAGAAGAGTTAACGCAGAGTGAATTCACAAAAAGACTGGGCAAAGAGGTAGAGAGGGTAAGAGAGAATAAAGAATGGAGGCGTGAGTACATGGCGTGGATATCTGAACTGGAGGAGTCGAAAGAGGAAGCAAGAGCAGAAGGCTGGGAAGAAGGCCGGGAAGAAGGTCGGGAAGAGGGCCGGAAAGAAGGTCGGGAAGAAGGTCGGGAAGAAGGCCGGGAAGAGGTGGCAATCAGTATGTTAAAGGATAAAGTACCAATCTCCAAAATTATCTTATATTCCAAGCTTCCGGAATCCCGTGTATTAGAGCTGCAGCGAAGCTTGTAGGCAGTTTTTAACTGTCTTATAGGAAAGAAATATAATAGTGTGTACACAAAAAGCCTAGGTGAGATGCCGCGATGTCTTACCTGGGCTTTTTGCGCATATAAGCGTGAACAGCAAAATAAGAATTGTTAAGATTTCAGTTAAAGACAGTTAAGTTTTTCGATGGTATGATTTAAGAAATAAAAAAAACGGAGGAATCAATACAATGCAAGACAATACAACTGCGGTAATCAGCACAAACAAACTGTGCAAAACATATATGAATGGGGAAGTCCCCCAGCATGTGATCAAGAATATGGATGTACAAATCTTTTCTGGTGACTTTACAGTTTTTATGGGACCGTCTGGTTCCGGGAAATCGACATTGCTCCATATCCTGTCGGGAATGGACAATGCCAGCATGGGGGAAGTCTATTTCAAGGGAACAAATTTCACAAAATACTCAGAGCGGAAGCTTGCGCAGTTTCGGAAGAAGAACTGCGGCTTTGTATTCCAGCAGATCTGTCTGATTGGCAGTATGAGTCTGATGGATAATGTGCTGGTGAGCGGGCTGCTTGCCGACCAGAACAGGAAAAGGGTAGTGGAGCGGGGCAGGAAATTATTTGCGGAAGTGGGCATGACGGAAAGGGAGTGGGAAAAATATCCCTCCCAGATTTCGGGCGGTCAGATGGGGCGGGCAGGTATTGTCAGGGCGCTAATCAACAATCCAGAGGTTGTCTTTGCCGATGAACCGACAGGGGCGCTCGATTCCACTTCCGGGAAAGCGGTCCTCGATCTTTTGACGGCATTTAACCGGGGAGGGCAGACGACGATCATGGTGACACATGATCTGAAATCAGCACTGCGCGGAAACCGCATTCTCTATCTCAGGGATGGGAGAATCAACGGAGAATTTGCACTGGGAACGTATCAGGGCGAGTCGGAAGAACGAAAAGAGCGGCTGATATGCTTTTTGGAGGAGATGGGGTGGTAAAACGAAAAGAACAACTAAGGCGTCAAAGGACGCCGCCTAAGATGTTCTAAGTTTCGTTAGATTGCGTGGGAAAAACGAAAAGAATAATAGGGAGGTAGGAATGTATGATTATATTGTTGGTGTCAAATTTGAAGAAGAGTAAAAAGACGTCGGCTGCATTTTTTCTGTTGATTGTGATTGCGATGCTGTTGTCTTATATGGGGAGTCAGATGACGGAAGGGTTTCGGCGGCTGTATCAGGAGAAAGTGACTGAGACGAACAGCGCTGATTTTGCGGCAGTTCTGCCCCGCAGTTTTTGTGAGAAATATAGGGAGGAGCTCAGCAGTTTTGGGCAGGAGGAGGTAAGGGCAGAACAGTCAAATGAAAATACTGCAATGATTACAGAGGATGAAAGCAAACGGAATGTGGAAATTGAGATTGCGGATGCCTTGCTGCTGCGGAGCGTGGATATTCAGGCAGGGGACGGGGAGGCAATGAACGGGAGCTGGACGTTTCGGAATGCGGACAGAGGAGAGTCGCTTTCTTCGGTTAAAATAGTGGAGAGCCTGGCAGACCAGATGCCGGAGAATGGCATCTATGTGCCGTATGTATGCAGGACGTTCTTTGGCTTTGCGCTCGGTGATACGCTCAAAATATCGTGCAAAGAATGGGAAGAGTCCTTTGTCATCGCTGGTTTTACGGAGGATGTGCTCTTCGGAAGCAGAACCAAGATTGCGTTTGATTTGCCAGAAAATGCGTTCCGGCATCTGGAAGAAAAGGCGGGTGCAGACTGTGATGCGGCAATTGTGCTGATGAGGACAGAAGGAGATATCAGTGAGCTGGTGAATCAGTTCTCGGAATTTGTGGCAGAAAAATCCGGCGGGGAAGTGTTTTATGATTCCTCGGATATCATCTACGCCGAAACCAGCCGTAACAGCAATATGAATATTTATGTGGCAGTCATAAAGGCGGCATCGTTTATAGGAATTGTGGCCTGTCTGATCGTGATTGGGTTTCATCTGCGCAGCACGTTGGATAAGGATTTAAAAGAAATCGGTACCTTGAAAGCAGTCGGTTACAGAGGAAGTGCGCTTGCGTCGGTCTATGTGATGCAGTTTCTCGTGCTGGGAGCGCTGGGGGCGATGGTTGGCATCGGCGTCTCACAATGGCTCATGCCAACAGTCTTAAAGAACATTGTCACAGACGTTGGCTTTGTGTGGAAACCGGTATTTTTGGGAGAGGCTGCGGGGAAAAGCTTACTTACTGTTTTAGGGGTGACTGGTATCGCAGCAATTTTATTGTCGAGAGGGATTTGGACCTTAAAGCCGGTGGAGGCATTTCAGGAGAGAAGCAAAGTTCCCATCTATAGAAAAGGGAGCCTGACATTGGAAAAAATGCAGGTGCCTTTCCCGATAAATCTGTCTATCGCGCTGAAAATGATAAGTTATGAGCGGATCAAAAGCGCACTGTCATGTGTGATTGTGGCTGTGATTCTGTGCGTTGCCGGTTTTGCTGTGATTCTGTATGCGAGGCTGGTAGCGGATCAGAGGGGGCTGCTGCAGATTACAGGAGCGGAGGTATATTCTGTCAATATCCAGGCGGCCAGACCGGAGGCGACAGAGGAAATTGCCCGGGAACTGGAAGGCGGCGGAGGTGTGCGCAAGGTCATGACCGTCGTTGAGCCGGGGAGCGGGCAGCTCATGTGTGAAGATACTGTGTATGCGGCGTTGGGGGTGTACAGCGATTACACAGCGCTGGAAAATCCTTCGCTCTACGCAGGACGTTATCCGAAGCATGAGAACGAGGCTGCGATATCGGGAAATCTTGCGAAGGCACTGGGAAAGGAGATTGGTGACACGATAGAGGTGTCCCAGATTTTTCAGGAGACGGCGCAGGAAAGCGGCTATCTGATCGTCGGTCTGACACAGGGAACCTACACAGGGGGGCTGGACATTTATCTTACAATGGAAGGACTCAGGCGGATAGATGCCGCGGCGGAGTGGCAGTCAATTCATGTCTATCTGGACGAGGATACAAATGTGGAGGAATACTGTCTGCGCCTGAAACAGAGTTATGCGGACCAGGTGTCATACGCGGATGGGTTTGAGCAGGTATTTTATCCGCAGCTTGCTCCTATCATAGACAGTGTGGCAGGTATCGTGTATCTGATTATGACAGCGATGGTTCTGCTGATTATCATTATGGGATTTTTTGTGACCAATTCGATTCTGTTGACAAGAAAAATGGATTTTGGGATAATGAAAGCATTGGGATATTCTGCCGGACAGCTGATATCGCAGACGGTGGTGACATTTATGCTGTATATTGCAGGCGGCAGCATACTGGGAGGTCTTTTCCTGTATTTTGGATCAAATGCGGTGATTGCAGGATTGTTTCGCGGAATGGGCGTTTATCGGATTGATTTTGCATTTCCGGCGGCATGGATTGCGGCGCTTGTCCTGGGCATGGAAATGGCTGGCTGTCTGACAGCGTTTGTTTCCGCGTGGAAGATTCGAAGAATAGTTCCATGCAGTCTGATTCGTGAAAAATGACCGGTATCATATGAAATCTGGCAGATTCGATTTGGAAATGTACAAAACGCCGCTTGACGGGGAGGTGGAGAGAATGACCTATGATTGTCTGATGATTGAAGATGAGATTCCATTGGCGGAGAATACCTGTAAGTATTTGAACCTCTCCGGCGTCAGCGCGGCGGCCGTTCCAGGAGTGGCACAATACTATGATTTCATCAAAGAAAACACTGCGCGTATGATTCTGCTGGACATCAATCTGGCGGATGGGTGCGGCTATAACCTGTGCAGGCAGATGCGGGAGGAGACGCAGATTCCGATTATTTTTGTGAGCTGCCAGACGGAGGAGGAGAGCATTCTGCTGGGGCTGAATGTGGGCGGCGATGATTTTATATGCAAGCCGTATTCCCTGCCTATTCTGCTGGCGAAGGTGAAGGCTGTGCTGAGAAGATATTCTGTCATGGAATGTGAGTCGATCATTTCTTTTGGGGATTGTCAGGCAGACATGGTGCAGGAGACCGTGTCGAGGAACGGACAGCCGGTGCCGCTCAAGAGAATGGAAAAGAAACTGCTGTTATATCTGATTCGCAACAGGAATCGCCTGGTGACGAAGGAGGAGTTGTTTCGGGAAGTGTGGCAGGAGACTTATGTGGGCGACGGGACGCTGAATGTCCATATTAGGAAACTGCGGGAGAAGATTGAGGAGAATCCTTCCAGTCCGGTGTATATCATTACGGAATATGGAAGAGGCTATCTGTTTCGTCTGGGGCATGTCAAATGAGTAGGTATCAACGATAGAGGAGAAATCCATGAAACGCTTTCTTGTCATTACAATGTGTTTGTATCTCATTGCCGGCGCAGCGCTTTTTTGTATCATAAAAAGCAGGCCGCAGAATAAGATAAGGAACGCAGAGGCAAACGATATCATACATACAATCAGAAATCACTGGCCTGATCTGGAGGAGGCAGCCGGCATATTACAGGGATATGACACTGATTATCTTGTGATCGATGCACAGGGAAGCGTAATAGGTGTTTCCAGGTCAGGATTGGAAACGGATTATACATATGATTTTATCCATAAGGATTACAGTGTGGATATTCTGGAAGAGGGCAGGCTTCTGGGCAGAATTATTTTCATAAACAATGAGGAATCAGATTTCAAGAGAAATGTTGAACGATGGGCGCTGGTGTTTTTGACTGTATTTCTGCTCAAAGATGTCTGGCTGTTTTGGTATCTAAAAAGGCACGTTACGGAGCCAGTGAAGCGGATGAACAAATTTGCAGGACTGATTGCAAAAGGGAATCTCGACATTCCGGCGGGGCAGATGGACAGTGGCTTTTACGGTGAATTTTCAGAGAGTTTTGACATGATGCGGGAGGAGCTTGTCTACGCGAAAAAGAGGGAGCAGGAGGCTGACCGGCAGCGGCGGGAGGTGATTGCGTCCATCAGTCATGACATCAAGAATCCGACGGCCTCCATTCAGGCAATTGCTGAGTTTCAGGCGCTCACAACAGAGTCGGAGGCGCTGCGCCAGGAATTTCAGACGATTGTGCAGAAGACCAGTCAGATTAATGGGATGATCTCCAATCTGCAGACCAGCATGCTCAATGATTTGGAACGCCTTACTGTCAAGCCGGAAGTGACGGAGAGCATTTGGATTGAGCGCGCGCTGCGTCAGGCAGATTTTAAGAAGCGGATACGTGAACTTGCGGTACCGGAATGTCTGGTGATGGCGGACAGAGTGCGCTTTGTGCAGGTCGCGGACAACATCATATCCAACAGTTATAAATATGCGGATACAGAGATTGAAGTCCGCTTTTCTTTTGATGGGAATGAGCTGTGCATCAGTGTCAGGGATTTTGGACAGGGAGTGAAGAAGGAGGAGGAGATCTTTCTCACACAGAAGTATTTCAGAGGACAGAATGCGGGGGACAAAGAGGGCGCTGGAATGGGAATGTATATCGCAGAATATCTTGTAAAAGCGATGGGCGGCCGGCTGCGCTGCCGTTCTGCGGAGAAGGAGTGGTTTGAAGTGACAGTCTGGCTGGTGTGTGCGTGAAGATGTGAATTTTGCATGGATTTTTGTCTGTTACTGTTCACGGGCAATGTCATTTACTTTAGAAAAATTCTGTCTTAAAACCAAAATATATTTTTTCAA